>DBEZMF010000095.1:0-3128 GCA_048250755.1 Collinsella sp. | reverse complement strand
TCGTTCACGGATTGCGGAATTGACGCGACGGCCAACCGAATAGACCAGACTTGATTAAGGGTCGATGGACGCTCTGCTCCATCGACCCTTTCCTTGCCCGTGTCTCGACTGGATGAGACCTGCAGAATCGGGCGGCTCATTATTTTTCGCTAACTACGTCCGAAAAATAATGTGACAAATGACAAATGACAAATGACCACAGGGGGGCGAGGTACTACGACCTTGCCCATGGGAATCCGATACCGATACGTCGGGGTGGTTTGGAGGGGTTTTACCCCTCCAACTCGGCGGAGCCGAGCGGGCAAGGAAGAGGTGCCGCCACCGATGACGCGCAGCAATCTCGACCGCTGGGAGGATTGCGGAGAAGCCCCGCAGGGCACGTCCTTAGCGCAGCTAAGGTCTAACGTGCTAGACTTTAGGCGGCTAAAATCTCACGCAAGGCGGTTCCGACATGGCACACATAGCGAAATACAAAGCAACCTCGGTCGGGCACATGCTCGCCCACTACAGGCGTGACCGCAGCAGCCTGGAGCGCGACAACATCGACCCCGAGCGCATCAAGAACGACTTGGTTGTCGGTCACTACACCAACAAGGACGGCAAGCTCGTTGTGGGGCGCGTGGAGCCGCGCGAGGGCGAGCCGAACTGGGGCACGGTGGAGAGCCGCATCGAGCGCGTGAACGAAGCCCAGAAGGCGGCTGGGAAGCGCGCAACGCGCAAGGACGCGGTGGTTATGGCTGACGTTGTCGTGACGCTTCCCGACAATGTGCGCAAGGGCGATGAGGACAGGTTCTTTCGCCTGACGTACTGGTACCTGTCGAAGAAGTTCGGTATCGACAACATGATGGGCGGATACGTCCACAAGGACGAGGTGCTGAAGGACGGCACGCCCGCCCGCGATCACATGCACGTGCCGTTCACGCCCATCCTCGATGGGCGTTTCAACTACAAGCAGATGTGCCCGCGCTCGTTCTATCAGTCGATGCACAAGGAGCTTGGGGATTACCTAGAGGGGCGCATGGGCTATCGCCCTGCAATCGAGCTTGACGAGGAGATGCGGGCGCAGCGCGTGTACACGGACAAGTCCGTGGATATCGACAAGGTGCGCGGCGCGGTCGATAGGGCGGTCGTGCAACCTGCCGAGGACGAAGCGGCGCGAATCGTCGCGGCGGCTAGGGAAGAAGCCGCCGCTTTGCTAAACGATGCCGAATTGCGTAAAGCCGAGCTTGTGACCGAGATTGCCGACAAGGAGGGTGACCTTGCCGAGCTTGACAGCCAGCTCGAGGATGTGAAGCTCGATATCGAAGATGAGCAAGACCGATTGGAGTGTCTTCGGCAACGAGCGGACGGAGTTGCGCGAGACATTGGAGAGCTTCAACCCATCGCTACCGAGGTTCGGGGCTGGGAAGCTGCGGGAAAAGCTGAGCGCGGCGCAATCCTCGATAACATCGTTGTTAAGTGCGATGGACTCGCGAGCCGCATCAGAGCGGGAGTTGCGGGAATGCGAATCAAAGTGGAAGAGCTTAGAAGCCGAATATCGCGCCCGCTCGAATATCTGATGCGCAGGGAGCAGCCAAGGCAACAGAGCCTTAATGACGTGCTGCGCGATGCGCAGCGGGCGGCGGATGCGTGGAACCGCGACCACGCTGCACCGCAGAGGACGTATCGCGGGCGGGCTAGATGATGTGTTATAGTAGTACCTGTAATACACGACAAGGAGGTGCGACATGGCTACCGCGGTCACATCAATGAGGATTCCAACCGAGTTGAACGAGCGCTACAGCCGTCTTGCGAAGGAGACTGGCAGGTCGAGGAGCTTCTACGTTAACGAAGCCCTGCAAGAAGCTATCGACCGTTTCGAGTACGAGTACGGGATTCTCAAGGATATCGAGGACTATCGTGCTGGCAGGCTTGAGACCTACAGCATCGACGAGGTAAGGGCGCACTGTGGCCTGGCGAATTGATTTCACGAGGAACGCCGACAAGGCGATGCGCAAGCTCGATAAGGGCGTTGCCGCGCGGGTGTTTGACGAGCTTGACGAGATAGCGAAGCTCGAAGACCCAAGAAGCAGGGGCAAGGCATTGACGGGAAACTTGGCAGGCGTGTGGCGATACAGGGTCGGTGACTACCGAATCCTGTGCGACATCAATGACGGCAGGCTCGTCATTCTCGTGGTCGATGTTGCGCATAGACGCGAGGTTTACAAGCGCAGATAAAAAAGAAAAGCCCCAGCAAGCTTGGTGGCAGCAGGGGCATTCGAGACAAGGAGATTATAGCATGGCGGCAAACGCTGGCGAGACGAAGGTGAAGCTCTGGGAGGGCATCTGCTACCCAGAGAACATGCGCGATGACTGGCAGGACGAGATAGACGACATTCTTCAAGTGCCTTTCGCTTATGCGGTTCACGACATAGACCATGACCAGAAGAGCAAGCAGCGCAAGACGCATGCGCACGTCATTGTTGTCTGGGGCGGCAACACGACACGCAAGGCAATCATCAACGTCTTGAACCGATTGAGCGCGGACGGCAAGAAGTGCTGTTCGTCAGCCGAGCCAATCAACAACATCAGGCATGCGTATGACTATCTGATTCACGACACGGCTTCCTGTCGCAAGAAGGGCAAGGAGCTGTATCCGGTCGAAGCACGCATCGAGGGAAACAACTTCGACATTGGTCAGCTCGAACAGCTCTCGACTAAGGACAAGCAGGACATGCTCTTCGAGTTGGTCGGCTTCATCATGTGCGAGAGGTTCGAGACCATCAACGATTTCACGGCTGCGGCGCTGAGGGAGTTTCCCGAGCAGTACCGCGAAATCATCGTGGGGTACAACTCGATTCTCGAGCGCTATTGTCGCGGGAACTATCTGAACGCCGAACGTAAGCGCAAGTGCGTGGAACAGTCAGGTGCCAAAGAGTAGTCGGGTCAATGCAGCAATGCGTGACTACGGGGCGGCGTGGTCTGCGCTCGCGCAGATCTAAGCCGACTCGTTCACGGATTGCGGAATTGACGCGACGGCCAACCGAATAGACCAGACTTGATTAAGGGTCGATGGACGCTCTGCTCCATCGACCCTTTCCTTGCCCGTGTCTCGACTGGATGAGACCTGCAGAATCGGGCGGCTCATT
>DBEZMF010000094.1:0-3884 GCA_048250755.1 Collinsella sp. | reverse complement strand
GGGTCCACTTCTCCTGCGCCCTGCGGGGCACTCCGCAATCCTAGTGATTGCTGCGCGGGCTTCGCCCTTGCCGACCCTTCGTCTCGCGGCGGCGCTCAACATCCGGGTAGCTCGCGGCGGCGCTCGCTTTGCGCAAAAAAGAAAACGCCGACTGGGCGAGTTGCCGTCGGCGTTTTCTCGATTTTCCGAATCACGGTTTTGGGCACACGTGAAACCAACTGCCGCGAAATGACGCCTCCGCGATCCGCTTTCGCGGAGCGCTCCGGCGCGATTCGCGGCTATCCGTCCCAGCCGTTGCGGCGGGCTTCGGTCACGCAAACAACTTCATCGACGAGATACGTCGCGGGCTTGCGAGTGCCGTTCGAGCGCTTTGTGACGAATCCGAGGGAGATAAGCCTTTGCAAATCCTTTTGCATTTCTGCGCGATTTGTCATGCCCAGTTCGCTCGCTCCGGTTGAAAGGCTCATACGATATTCGGCGGGTGAGCCGTCCTTGTTCGTCGTGCACTGGAAGCTGTAGATACGACCTAAAACGATTTGCTGCCTTCGCGTTACGGGCAGGAAGAAAGCCCATATCGGGATTCTGGCGAACGCGGCATTTCTCGCTTTCGTTATCGTCTCGTCGCGCGTTTTCGCGGAGACGGTTAGCGCGACCCTCTTGGCGCTTTCCTTCAATCTCGGGTTCTGGATTCCGTCGGCCTGAGCCATGAGTTGCTTCGCCGCGTCGCCTACGAGGTCGTTGATGTTGTCCATGGTGTATACTGCTCCTTGCAGAAAGGACTGGTTTAACCGTCTGCAAAGCCCCCGAGCTATGGCCAGCGTCGGGGGCTTTTCTTTTGCCGCTCTACGATGCCGCGAGAATGTCGTTGGCAAGAATGCCACGGACGTAGGCGCTCGTGGTCGTGCCGTGCTCTTTAGCTCGCTTTGCCAAGGTGGCCTTCATGCCGACGGGAACCTTTACGTTGAGCGTCACGGTCTTTTCTGCTGACAGAGGGGGACGGCCCATGACGACCTCGCCGACGGTGCGCTCGCCCTCGGGGAACTCTCCGCGCTCGTATGCGTCGCACCAGCTGTCAATCATCGCTTCCGTGATTTCCTGACCGTTTGCCGCTATGTAGCTCATCGCGCTCTCCTTTCCGTCTGGGCGATTTCCTTCGCGAACTTGGGTTGAACCGGGGACATGGCGTGGATGATGAGCCAGCCGAAAATCGTCTCGACCGCTATCAGCTCGACCGACCTGCCGTCAGGGAGCCAGCCGACGCAGAGCCAACGCGGCGGCTCGTCATCGCTTTCGCGCTGGATGCTCTTCACCACGTTTCCCCACGCGGACAGCACCTCGTCGCGCGTCAGGTGCTTCAGCGCGTTCGGGTGTATCTCCGGTGCCACCATTTGCTTTCCTTTCTCGTAACACGAAAGTATAGACATATCAAAATGTTTTGTCAAATCTAGGCTTTCCTATGGGTTGAAACGAACCATAGCTGTAGTGGGAAAGCCACTACAGTGTTGAAAAGTCTGTAGTGGGAAAGCCACTACAGGTGTAGTGGGAAAGCCACTACAGCAAACGGCATACGTGTAGTGGGAAAGCCACTACCTACGAATAAGAGAGATTTAGAAGAGAATTAGTAGATATCTCTGTCGGGATTTTTCGCTGTTGAAAACTCGCCCGCTGTCGAAAACTTTTCCACACCAGCTCTTGCCGACCGTAGCCGAACCGGAGGGCGCGACAACCCAAATCGGCCAGAAAGCAACCGGCGCGCCCAAGGCGCTTCGCGCCAAGCAGTGAAGACGAAAGGGGCGTGAACCCATCTGAGAAGCCACCAGATGCCCAAAATCGGCCTTAAAAGAAAATGGCCGCAGACTTCCACCTGCGGCCATATTTCAGAGCCTTAAAACGGCTCTCAGTCGTTCATTTGCGCCAAATCACCCGACGGAGCAGTAGACGCACCAGCGGCGCTTGCCGAGTTCCGACACGTCTATCCCCTCCAAGCCCTCTTGAGCCTTTGCCATCGGCTCAGCTTCTGCTCCGTGGATTCGAGCGCGAGCGCCTGCGCCGTCTCGTGGTGGAGCACCTGAGCGCCCTGCACGGCCTTGGTGCTGTCGGCGACCGTCTCCATGAGCTTGGCTATCTGCTCGTCTTTCTTGGCGAGCTGGTCGATGAGGGCGGCGAGCGCTGGCGAATCGGCCTGTTTTGCCGTATTTCCGGCGTATTCCTCGGAGGAATACGCGCGTATTGCAGCTTCAACGACTTCGGTTGCCGTCTTTCCTTCGGATTCGGAAATATCAGCTATTCTATCTGCGGTTTCTTGCTCGATTCGATATGTTCTAGAAACCTTTGGCACGTATTTCTCCCGTATTTCAAAACGTATTTCTCCCGTATTTCACCATCACGATGAGAAACGGGCAAGAATCAATCTCTCCCGTGGAAGCTTTTGGCGGCGGTGTGGTCTGGTTCGCCCGCCTTGTCTTCGAGTTCGCTCCTCGCATCCATCATTGCCAGCGCCTCATTTGCCAGAGCGTCAATCTCGCTTGACGCGGACTTCATCGCATCGCCGACCGACTTGTTTGCGGCTCGGACTGCCTTGCCCGCCTTATCGCGCTCGATTGCGGCCAAGACCTCGCGCCTTGCAATCAGCGGGTTGTCGGCGAGCCTGCGCAGAATGTCGATTGGCTTTTCGAGCGGTAGCCAGTTCTTGAACTTGCCCGCAATCTCGGCGAGGTTAGGAAGTATCTCATCGAGTCTCTTCTCGGCTTCTTGGAGCCACTCGGTTAGCGAGTTGAGCCTTTTCGTCTTCGTCTCGATGGAACGATCGAGACGCGCGACCGTCCTCTCCTTGCCCTTGATATCGCGGTCAAGCTCAGCGACGCGGCTGAGCTTCTGCTCGATTTTGTCTGTCAGGTCGTTGTAATTGCGCATCGCCTGCTGGTACTCCGGCACGTCGAGATGCTTGCGGTCGCAGTCCATGAGCCTTCGCTCGATGCCGTGTGCGGCTGCGGCCTTTTCCAGTTCACCCATCATCAGGTTTTGCAAATCGGGAAGGCGCTTGAGGTTCAACGTCTTAAGCGCCTGTGTCATGGACACCTGTTTTTCAAGCCCGCGCGTGTTGCCATCGCCATATGGAATCCCGGCCATGTGACCGTGCCACGTTCCGTCCGGCTCGTCGAAGTGCAACACGACTTGGAACCAGTCGATAGCTCCATCGGTCTTTTCTTCGATGCCGGAAACGGCTTCCTCGAAAATCTCCTTCGCCGTCTCGTAATCGAGTTCTTTGCGAAACGTGTCACGGTCTCCAAGCTGGAGGACGTACTCGTAGCACGGCTTCGGGACGTTCGAGCGGCCTTTCTTGTGGCTATCGACCTTTGCGGAATCTGTGCTCCAAGCTCCTTCGACTTTCGCGTGGTAGTCGGCGATGCATCGCTCGCTGTGGCCTTTTGCTCGCTGCTTGGCGTTGTAGTCGCTCAGCGATTTTCCGAAAATGCGGTCGTAGGCTTTCCCGATAGGCTCATCCCTAATCGTGAAATTGAGGCTGCTCAATTTCGGGTCAACGTTCGGGAGCTTCGCCCGATATGCCAAGTCCGTGTTGTGGCGGGCGTTGTGCTTGCCAGCCGATACCGACATCGAGAGCGCCATTGGGAATCACCTTCCGTGGTTCGCGTGGTCGGCGGCGGCACCGACCACGCTGGTTCCTTTTTCGCCCAGTATATCGGCTTTGCTACTTTCCCGAAAGTAGCGCAATTGGAGAAGTGGGGTCCACTTCTCCTGCGCCCTGCGGGGCACTCCGCAATCCTAGTGATTGCTGCGCGGGCTTCGCCCTTGCCGACCCTTCGTCTCGCGGCGGCGCTCAACATCCGGGTAGCTCGCGGCGGCGCTCGCTTTGCGCAAAAAAG
>DBEZMF010000093.1:0-3223 GCA_048250755.1 Collinsella sp. | reverse complement strand
CTTTTTTTCCCTTTTGTTTTCCGAAAGTAGGAGCGCAAGCGACCTGTATGAGCAAGTCTCTGTCTTAAAACATGGACTATCTATGTCTATCCTCGCGCGCGCGCATTATGCGAGGAAAAAGGCCTCTAAGTACGACTTTTTTAATGTCCTACGACGACTTTTTTAATGTTCCAAAACTCCTTTTACTACGACTTTTTTAATGTTGTATGCGTCTTACTATTGTGTAAGTCGCATTTAGTTTTTATCTTTGCCGAGTACTTCAAAAACTACATCCATGGCACGAGTTATAACCGAGAACAAAAACATCATGCAGTCGTATATCTTCACCGCTGCCAAGTACGATTTCACAGCTTACGAAAAGCGAATCATGTACAGATTGGTGGAGTGTGCGCAAGATGAAATTGCAGGGCTGAAAATCAAAGACCACATGCACAAAATCATACCTGTGCAATTAGGCAGGGAAATTACCTTGCCGACTTCGTCTATTCTCAGAGACGAAAAGGACGAAAACTACACAATCGCCAAAAAGGCATTTCTGAGTCTTAGTAAAAAGCATATAATCTACGAAGACGAGAACTATTGGACTGCGACTCCGATTATTACGAAGCCCAAAATATCCAAGAAAGAGGGGACTGTTACTTTTCTCGTGTTTGATGAGATTTGGAAGTGCATCCTTGACTTTACCAAAGGCTATCGAAAGTACGAACTGATAACGGCTATGAGGTTTAAAAGCGTCTATTCGATGCGGTTCTACGAACTAATGACAGGGCAGAAAAAGCCTCTGTTTGTACCATTAGAAGGTCCTGATGGACTTCGTGAGAGGTTCGGGCTGCAAGGGAAATACGGAAAAGTAAATGACTTTCGTAGAAAAGTCATCGATGTGGCCAAAGCTGAACTTGATGAATCCTCTCCATTCTCTTTCGTTGCCGAGGAGGTAACAGAGGGGAGAAAGATTATCGGGTGGACTTTCTATCCTACTTTCTTCGAAAACCGAGAAGACCCGGCACTACAGGAACAGAAGCGCATGGCCAAGGTAACGGCACGACTTCAGATTGATGACGAGGTGTACAAATACCTCAAGTACTCATTTGGTTTCGAAGCCGACGAAATCAACAGGAACAAGAAAACGCTCATCGATGGTCAGAACCGAATCCCCAACTTCATAGACTTCCTCGCAGGTCTGAAAGGTGGGGCAAGAGAGGCCAGAAGCGAAAAAGCCTACGTTATTGGGGCTATCAAAACCAAATTGAAAGAAATCAAATAATACGCATTTTATTATAATAAAATATGGCTTTTATTTGATATATTACAATAAAGTATGTATTTTTGAGGGAAATAATTAGTACGATTATGAGCCTAATAAGTAAAATCAAAGAAGCTCTGGGCATTACGGCAATGGAAGCAGCCCAAGCCGAAGCAAGAAGAGAAGCCACAGCAGCGAGAAAAGCAGCTGCAGAACGTGATGAAAGACTGTTTGCCCTCATGGATCGTCTTCTCACACCCAATCAGCCAGCAGCACATATCCCTTCCTCAGACCGAGAAGCTGAGCTAATCAATCAGATAGCTGCCCTTCAATCCGAGATAAAGCAGTTGCAAGAAGAGAAAGAGGCAACCTCAAAAGCCGCCGTAGATGCGTTTTTAGCCTCTCTGAGCGCAAAAACGGCCGAAGGTGTGGGGAAGGTAGGCCGCCCACGAAAAGACGGCACAAAAGTAACCCTACGCATCGACGCACAATCCTGGGCGGCTGTCGAGTTCCTGCGGACTGTCAACCCCCGATGGAAATTTACCGAGTTCTGTAATTCGGCAGTTTCCGACCGCCTGGAAGCTTTGTTTGAAGAAGACACAAGGCTGGAAGCTGCATTCAACCTTTGGCTCCAGGAGCGGATCCAGGCGGCAGATCAGGAGTAAGTTGCGTCCTTTCCGTTCTGCGACAAGATAGTTTTTGTGGCCACAAAAACACATCTTGCTACCAAAATCCGCGAACAATTTCTCATGCGCAGCCATCCGCCGAGCTTGCTCCCCGAAGGAACTCGAAGAGGGCGGCCTAATCGTGGTTTCTCAAACCACTAATTAGGCTTAGAGGTTTTTCAAACCGGGAATTAGGCTTACCGATTTGGGCAAGGAGCAAGCTCTTCGTGTTGGAACGACAGGAGGAACACAAGAGGAGGGGACAACAAGAGGGAAGAAAGAAAGTCCCTCGATTGGCCGAGGCTCCCAAACAGGAACGACAGGAAGGGGAGCAGCGGTCACGAGAAAAGGCCGCAGAAGCCCAAAATAAGGCCGTACGAGAGCTTATCTCAAAGCGAGAGGGAAATGTACAGGCGAAGGGAAAACGAAGCTCAAACGCTAAAAAAGAGTGGGCTACACTACGATAGCTCACTCTTTTTCTGTTTTTACTTGTCGCTGTAATGTCCCTCTGCGGAAATCACAAACACATTCACGACCTCTTCATAGATTTCGTAAACAAGCCTGTCTTTCTTGTTCACTTCCCTTGAATAGACGTTTCCTCCGTACCCTTTCAATGCTTCTGGATGCCCTGTTCCCGTTCGGGGATGCTCATGCAGTTCTTCGATGAATTTCGTAATCTTCTTGAAAGATGCAGGATTAGACCTTTTGAATTTCGCAATGGAGGCCAAGGCTTCATCGCTGTATGTAACGCTATACATGGGCTACAACGATTCAAGTAAAGCCATGGACTGCTCAACAGTCTTGCAAGTTACACCTTTTCCAGCCTTGTAATCTTCCCTCGCCTTTGCAATCTTCTCTCTGAACTCGTCACTGATAGTATAATCATCTTCATGGATTGGAACAATCATATAAGATTTTCTTATGCCACGATGAATTACAATATCCTCACCAGCATCAGCCTTGTCCAAAATCAGAGCTTGCTTTGTTCTCAATTCTCTTGTTGTGTAATCGAATGTTGCCATAATGTTACTGCTTTTAGATTTACGCAACAAAGATAAGAAAAACTTTCGGTGCTACCAAATGGTACACGGCATAAAAAGCTCTCCAATAACCGCACACCCCCTCCCCCCTCCGAGGGGGTGTTGTCTTGTCCGCCACCGCATGGGCGAAGCTTCTTTTTTTCCCTTTTGTTTTCCGAAAGTAGGAGCGCAAGCGACCTGTATGAGCAAGTCTCTGTCTTAAAACATGGACTATCTATGTCTATCCTCGCGCGCGCGCATTATGCGAGGAAAAAGGCCTCTAAGTACGACTTTTT
>DBEZMF010000092.1:0-6560 GCA_048250755.1 Collinsella sp. | reverse complement strand
CCTCAGCTACTCGGCGTCTGCAAAAAGGGCGCTTCCCGTTTGGGAAGCGCCCTTGACTCCGTTTGATTTTGTCGTATGGATACGAACATATGTTGTACGGCAACGTACGTGTATCTACCTGCGAAAATATTTAAAAAAAATACCAGCCCGCCCGCGACAACGGGCGGGCTGGCTGGTATTATTGGAGTCGTGAGCGGTGCACCAACACCGATCACACCGTGGCGTCGAGTCCCCACTGACTCTAGACCGCAGCGCGGGTTTCCAAGCCCGCTTATGCCTATATAGTACCAGCTCAAAGGCGATATGGGCAACTGTAAAACATATGAAAACGGGGACCCGCGGCCACACCGCGGGTCCTTTTTTGTGGCTCGTTCATATGCCGTTCCCAGTCGGCACGGGCCCCGATGCCCGTTCAAAAAGGTCGCACGGCGCGAATAGCTGGGACTGAGCTGTAACAGGACTGCTGCCCCTGACCCCTCCTTAGACGGGGGGCATCACGACGGGACTAGTGATCCCTCCTGTTGGCCAACACGGGCCCGTCCCGTGCCAAGAACGTAGGTAACCCTAGCGTCTAACAGCCATTTTGCTGAATAGACCTACTAGGCATTGGCTGGTGTGAGTATCCCCAAGGAGCGCGGCATCGCCGCGCGAACGCGGGGTTTGGGAGCTTTGCGGAGCGCCAACGTCTAGCAACTGGTAGGTGGTAGTCGAACAGCCCAGGCGGATTATGCGTGCACCCTGCACCCCGCCGAGGTACGGGGGACGCTGGCGCGGACGGCCAGCGCTTAAACGAACGGTCCGGATGCACACTTCGCAGGGATACCCTGCGCGGCGCCGCAGCGCCGTAGACGGCAGGGGCGAAGCTGTGCGGATACCCGCGAATCACGAGATCTAAAAAGCCAAGGGGCGGGTGAGGTTTTTCCAGCTAGATGCTGGTTTTTTCGCGAGGGGGGGGTCGGCACGGGTGGGTTCCGTGGTTGCACCACCACTGCAAAAGTTCAACCGGAAAGCCCCACAGACCTCGCGGCCACCCGTCAAAACCTGCAAGATTTCGGCGCGAGGGTCCCGACTGCCGCCAACCTGCGGCATACGCCGACCATCCAACCATCCGTCCATCCGCTCCAATGCGGGGAGGGAGCGGACCGAGTTCCTGGACCTGCGGCGGCGTCCCCGCTACCCGCGGGGCGGTGGGAACGCACATAGCATCCGCGGCACGCTCGCTGCGCTCGCTCTGATGAGGGGCTACGCGCCCCTCATACACCCGCGTCCTGGATAACCTCTTGAAACTCTTCCAAAAAGTGAAACGTAAAACCCCAGCGGAGACGGGTAGCCCGTAGGAAACCGCGGAGCGGTTTTCATGGGCGTTTTTAGCCCGTCGGAGCGGTGCATGGCGCTTGTTGGAAGCGCGGTAAATCTTCGATTTTCCGCGCTTTCAATGGGCGCCCGAGTTGACTTAGGGATAGAGCTCGAGCAGTTAAACGGTACTTTTCGGTAGCAGGTGCTGGGCTTTAATCCTGTCGCGCGTCCAGGGCCAGTGGAACCCTTCCAAACGGCGGCTCAGCGCAAGGTCCTCGCGGAGCTGGGCGTTCTCGCGCTTCAGGTCTTCGATGCGCTGCTCGGCCTGCGCGACGGACTCGACCGACGCGGCGTCGCGCTTGGCGATCTGGTCGGTCAGCCGCTCGACCTCGCGCTCGAGCGCGGCGATCTGGTCGCGGTACGGCTCGACCTGCGCCTCGAGCAGGTCGCGGGCGGTCTCGTGGTCCTCGGGCGCGGAGCCGTCGGTCGGCATCAGCGCCGCGGCGAGCGCCGACGCGGTCGCGGGCGGGAGCAGCTGTCGGCCGCGGCGGTCGGACGGGTCGGAAACCGTGGCCAGATCGAGTTCCTTGAGGCGCCGCGCCGCGGTCGATTTGGACACGCCGCAGGCCTTGGCGACCTCGGCTATGGTGGTCAAAGTCGCGGCATCGGTCGTTTCGGTCGCGTCACGGTTTGATGCGGTCATGGCGGCTCAGCTCCAGTTCAAGTTTACATAAGGCCTATTATTGGAACCTTCATATATCAATCTACCTGCGATTATATCAAGTCGCGGCAGTGAATCGGTTCACAGCCCGCCCCATCTCGGCGCATGGCGCGGGTTTTGGGGCGTGATTCGGTTCGCACCGATTCTCGACCCAAAAGACGCGCCAGCGCGGCGGTGTCGCGTCAGAACCTGAAATTCGGGTAGAGCATCTGGATGCCCTCGGGCCCCCGCAGCCGACGCCACTCGGCATCGACGTACTTCTGCACCGCCAGGCACGCCAGCGCGTCGGCGAGTGAGCCGTGGGCCTCGCCCGTCCACTCGTACTCGGCGATCCGCGCCGCCTCGGTCAACTTGTACCACTTGTAATCTTCGCGGGCGCTATCCCAGTCCCCCTGGAGTTTGGCGAACTCGTACATCGTGTCGGTCACGCGCGGCTTGCGGCCGAAGTTGTACGGCGCGATGCGGACGGCATCGAGGAACCCGAGGTCGAAGCCGACGTTATAGCCGATGATCTCGTCGGCCTCGCCGATGATCTGGCAGATTTCGGTCGAGTCTGCCCAGATGTCGCGGCACTTCGCAACGGAACTCGGGGAGATGCCGTTGACGCGCTGCGCGTCGGGCCATTCCGTTTTGTGTTCGGGCTTGTACCTTCGGTCGAGAAGGACGTTGCCGTCCCAGTCGACAATGCTCAGGCTCAGGATTTCGTCCTCGGTCGGGTCGAGCCCCGTGGTCTCGCAATCGAGGCAGATGATCTTTTGGCACTCGTCGACCTCGAGGTACCCGAAGTTGCCGCCGTCGCGCTTCTTCGTGATTTTGATCGGGCCGCAGCTGGGGCCGAAAATATGGGCGGCCTGCTCGATTTCCTCGGGCGTGCCGTCGATTCGGATCTTCATGGCGTCACTCCTCGCTCGGGGTCCAGTAGACCTCGCCGTCCACGTCGACGCGGTAGATTCCGAGCGTCGCCCCCGCGATCTCGAAGAACTCGTAGGGGTCCGCCGCGACGCGGCCCGCGTTCGCGAGGCGTTCGGGCATCGCGGCGATGGTCCGCACGAGTCCGCGCCCGTCATCGGTCGAGCGAGCCGCGGCCTCCCTCGCCGCCCCGAGCTCGTCCCCGTCGGCATCGCGGGCGTCAACCGCGGCCTTGCGGTTTTCCGCCGCGTCGTCTGGGCTGTTCTCGCAGCTCGACCACAGCTCGACCTTGAGCCCGTTCGGGCTCACGCCGAAACATTCCATAGTGATCGCCGCCGACCCGTCGGCGCGGGTGTAGTAGCTCTCGATTCGCCCGCGGCGGACGAACTCCCCGCGCCTTTCTTCGTCCGTGTAGAAGAGGGCCGCGCCGTCCGCATTGCGGTACGCGGAGTAATAGACCTTGACGTTCATCTACATCGGTCTCCCTGTGATCGGGTCGATTCCGCGCGGCGGCTCCGCCGCCCAGATGCCGCCCCCGCTCGGGCGCTGGCTCGCCTGCCCCTGCTGCTGGGCCCTTTCAATCTGCGTGTGGCACGCGTCCGCGAGCATCCTTCCCAGCGTGAGCCTCTTGCCGTTCTTGTCCGCGGCGGCCTGTTCGTTAAGGACCTCGGACAGGGCTTGCCTCAGGTCCTCGCTGTCGAAGGCCATGCCCGCGGCCTGTTCGAGGATCGCGCCGACCTCGACCAGGCGGTGCGTGCGGGCCTTCCGCTCTGCCGCGGCCTTCTTGCGCTCGAGGTCCCGCAGCTCCTTCTTCAGCGCCGCCGCCCTCGCGGCCTGCTTGTCCGCCGCTGCCCTCTTCCGTGCGATCCGCTCGTCGATGGATGCCGTCATATACGACCGCCCTTCCTGCTCGTTGCGGTTTACTCTCGCAGCAAAATATACCCATCCTCGCGGTAAAATTACGCGGGCGGGGTATATCACTTCTTTAGAAGTGCGCACTTAGCACCACTTTTGCCGCGGCAAAAGCGGTGCGTTGCGTGCGGTCCTGCGGACGGCTCTCCGCCCACACCGTCGCACCCGTTCGCCTTGGGCGGCTCACGTGTACGGCGGCGGGGCTGCGCGGTCGCATCCGCTCCCTTGCGCTCCGCTCAGCGGGCACCGTTCGCCGACCGCGGCTCACGGTGCCACGCACCGCTGCGCGGGTCGCGTCCGCGACCCTTGCCCGAAAGGAACCCACATGGCCATCTACCATCTCAACGCCCGCGGCTGCTCGCCCTCCACTGGCGCGGGCGCGGTCAGGAAAGCGGCCTATCAATCTGGGCAGGCGCTCGTGGAGGAGCGGTCGGGCAGGCTCTGCGACTATGCACGCAAGGAGCGCGTCACGGCCCAGGGCCTTGCCCTGCCCGCCGCCGCGCCGCCCGTAGACCGCGGGGCCCTCTGGAACGAGGCCGAGCGCGTCTGGGCCGAGGCGGGCGGGGGCAAGGAGCTCGTGGCCAAGCGCTTCGAGTTCGCCCTTCCCGTCGAGCTGGACGAGCGCGGGCGGCTCGCCTGCGTGCGCGACTTCTGCGCACTGTTCCCCGCGAAGGCGTGCGACTGGGCGATCCACGACGATGGGCGCGGCGGCAACCCGCACGCCCATGTATTGGTGTCGGCGCTCGATTTCGGCGCGGAGGGTTTCACCCCGCGCACCAAATCGCAGAAGGGCCAGAGCTGGTACCTCGTCGAGCGCGACGGCGGCGAGCGCATCGCGGTCCCCGCGACGGGCTGGGCCGCGGCCAAGGCCGCGGGCTGGCAGAAGGTCTACAACTTCACGGACGGCAAGCGCCGCACCATGAAGCAGGCGAAAGCGGAGGGCCTTGGCACCAAGGACCGCGTCAGCAAGAGCCCCGTGAAGATGCACCGCACGGAGGGGCGCAGCGCCCGCGAGGTCGAGAGGGAGCAGCTGGTCGAGGTCCGCGCCGCCTGGGCCAGCATCGCCAACAGGCACCTCGCGGCGCATGCCGCCGCGACTGGGGCCGCGGTGCGACCGATAGACCACCGCTCCAATAAGGATAGGGGGCTGGACGAGCAGCCGACCGTCCACGAGGGCGGTGCTGGGCTGATCGGCCACGCCGACCGCGTGAAGCTCAACAGGGAGATACGCGAGCGCAACGCCCGCCTGCGCGTCCTGCGCTCCGAGCTGCAGAACGAGGGCGCCGCCCTCGAGCAGCTGCGGCAGGAGATCGCCGACCTCGAGCGCAAGCGCCGCACCGCGGAGCACTCTTGGCAGTCGCGCCCCCGCAAGGGCGAGCGCCAACGCAAGGGCGCGCTCGCCAAGCGCCGCCGCGCGGCCATGGCCACCGCCGCCGCCGCGACCGCGGCGCGCCAGCGCGCGACCGCGGCGGCGGCGGACCAGACCGACACCCGTGCCGAGCTCCTTGCCCAGCTTGACGAGCAGATCGCCGCGCTCGACCTCAAGATCCGCCAGCTGCAGGGCGGCAATTCTGCCGCGATGCTGTCCGGTCCTTTGCGCGAGGCCGCGGCGCTTGGCGTCGAGCGCCGCAAGCTCGCGGACGAGCGGGCGAGGCTCGCGGGGGAGGACCCCGCGCCGCGCAGGCCCGAGCCGCCGCAGGCCGAGCGGGAGCGCCGCGGGCCCAAGCACTAGCCGCGCCACGGTGCCCAAGGGGCACCGTGGCGCCGGCCTATGGCCATGACCGTTCGCGGCGGCAATCCCGCCGCCCGCGGTCGCCGCGGAGGTTGGCGAAAAAATATTTTCGATGGGTCGCGCGACTATATATCGCGTGCGGGTGCGCCTGCGCGATGGCACCCCTGAGCTGCAAAGACTAGACTTTTTCGGACTTTTTTGGAGCCGTAATCTTAGGCTGCGCCGCGACGGGCGGCGCAGGTTTTCCAAGGAGGTTGTCATGGTCAGGGTCCGTCTTGAGGGTCTGCCCGAGGAAGTCCAGCGCATCGCCGACGCGATGCAGGCGGCGGGATGCGTTCTGGAGCGCTCCCGCGAGTACCCCAACCGCGGCGAGAGCAGGTATGTCCGCGTGTATCTCGACTGCGATCTGCCTGAAGGGTTGGAGGTGAACCGTCATGATCGAGCTTGACGGCGTGAAGCTGTACGACGGCCACCGTAGGCGTAAAAAAACGGTGGAGCGGCTGCAAAAGAGCCGTCCCACCGGGTAAAATCAGGTTGTGCCGCGAAACCCGCTCCTCAGGTAGTCACACTTTCGGAACGCGGGCAACGCAGGTACAGTCGAATTGATAGCCCGGTGCCAGCCGGGCTATTTCTTTCTCCCTTCGCTATCCGTTCTGCTTATATTCCTTCCACCACCAGATCGCGTACAGGACGGACCGTGTGATGCTGGCAGATAGGCCGTGGCACGCAGGATTTCAAGAAACAAGTTCATAGGCCGCTCCAATCGGGGATCGAAGCGTTGCCCGCAGACGGGTTTCGCGGCGGTCAAGATTCTACCCCACGGGCTCCGATGGTCGGCCGTGGCGGTAGCCTCAGCTACTCGGCGTCTGCAAAAAGGGCGCTTCCCGTTTGGGAAGCGCCCTTGACTCCGTTTGATTTTGTCGTATGGATACGAACATATGTTGTACGGCAACGTACGTGTATCTACCTGCGAAAATATTTAAAAAAAAT
>DBEZMF010000091.1:0-133053 GCA_048250755.1 Collinsella sp. | reverse complement strand
GGGTTATAGTTAACCATAAAATAAAAGCTAATGAAAACAATCAAAACAACGGCGATAACAAAACTTATCGAAATGATTCTTCTTAAACGTTTGTTTTCCACTTTGTAGAAAACAAACAATAGTAAAACTTGAAAAACAGCAAGAATTGCTGTTGATCTTGAATCCGACACAACCAAAATTAGAATGGCAGCAGATATAAGCAGCATTGATTGGAACAAAGGGGTTTTTCCAAATCGCAGAACAGAAATTGATGTGCACGCGAGAATAACATACATGCCGAAAATATTAGGGTGAGTAAAGCCCAACGACTGACGAGCAATACCTGAGCGAATTAGAATTAGATTTTCAATAATACCCGAGACAGCAAACAATGGCGCAATGACTAGAATCATGATCGACAGGACAAGTGAAATAAACGCAAGTTTATTCAATTTGACGCCCTCAGAGCAGACAATAAAGAGAGCAAGCCAAAATAACCATCCTTCCTGCGAATTCCTCCATGAAACAAAGCCAACAAGAACGACAAGTGCTGCCATTAGCCAGCCATTTACAGAAGCCTTTTGAAGAATAAATTTAAAAATCAAAAGGCAAAGAATTGCCAGGCTGAGAATATTTGACAAAAGTGAAACCGGAATAAAGAGAAATTCAACGAATGTCGTTCGATCGAGAATGCAGCTGAAAAAATACAAGGCGTAAGCAAGGTAGAATACAAACTCCCCTATGCTCATGCATCCAATAACGGAGGCAGCATTGCCTGTTTTTCCATTTATTCCAATGTCACTCATTAATGCGTGTCCTTATCAATTAGAACTTTCCCCGCTAGGTGGTCTTTGACTACAGTTCTTAATCCCCAAAAAAGATAGGCAAAGGTAAAGAAACCTTTTTTACAAAGAATCGTGAATACTTGAAGCCAGAGAGAAAGACAGTAACCTTCGAAACAATGCTCAGAAAAACACCCCTGATCGGAAGCAAAGGAAAGAAGCCGCACACTCGATTTTTTTGCCCCAATCAGACCTGAGTTTCGAACAAAATTCTCAATACCTTGGGTGGTTAAAAAAGCACATCGTGAAATAAATGGCACCTGTTCATCTTCTAATGAACATGTTGACATGATTCCCGTAATGGAGCGCTCCCATGGATCAACCTCAATCGAATGAACAGCAGACCCCTTGTATTGGTAATACCAATACCAGACATTAGAAGCGATTGCCATCGTTTTACATTTTTCAATAAACCGGTAATTAAAGAGCGTATCTTCACCGATAGGAATATCCTCTTCAAAACGCAGGGCCTCAAGAAGATCAGCACGATAGAGTTTTGCAACAGGTCCACGACCATTAAAATCAGGCAAAGAGTCGAAGCAATACTTAGCATGTCCAAGCATTTGAAATTTTGCCGCCATCAATTCACGAGACTCATCAAGAATCCAATAGTCGCCTGCATCGCAGCCGTCGTTCGGAGAATCACCGAGAAATAGATGGGCAACACCACCACAGACAAGATCGACATTCTCTCCCAATGCAATCTGGAGAGCCTGATTAATAAACAAAGGATTCAATTCATCGTCAGAATCAGAAAAAGCAACCCATTCACCCTGAGCTTCGTGGATTCCGATATTTCTAGCGTGTGATACGCCTTTATGGCCTCCCTTAACAATTCGCGCACGAGCCTCCCCCGATACAAGTCTCTGCTCAACGGTTAAACACTCATCATCGCTTCCATCATCAACGATAATGAATTCAACATTAGAGTAACTTTGATTAAATAACGACAAGAGGCATCTCTCAAGCGCTTTAACCGGGGCGTTAAAGACGGGAACAACAATCGAAACAAGAGGATCTTTGTCATCTCCATTTAGATTAGATTGTATATCGAGCTTTGCGCTCCTCATTCCGCCTCCAAGTTTTGAAGAACGGAAAGCGTCTCAGCCACACCATCTTTTATTCCCTTAAATGGAATCCATCCAAGTTCTCTCATTTTGCTACCGTCCATGAGCGCAATCGAAGCTTTTGAGTACCCTGCTGCTTCCTCAGCATCTGGCAAATCAAAAACAACTTCAACGTTTCCAGCTGAAGCAACCATCATTGCCAGATCACGTAAGGTGACATCCGATGAAGGGTCAGCAAGGTTATATGCTTCGCCATCTACACCAAGTAGCAGCGCGTAAAGCAATCCGGAAACAGCATCTGCAACATGTAAATATGAAAAGTGTTGAGTTCCACTACTCTTAAGCACCACATTTTGGTGACAAAGCGCCTTATGCATAAACTGAGAGAGCGCCTTAGAATCATCGGGAAGTAGAGTTGGTCCGTATACTCGGGCTATGCGAGCAATAACAGTTTCAACAGATTTCTGTGAACGGTAAGCCTGGCACATAGTCTCGCCAAGACGTTTCGACTCTGTATAGCAGGCGCGAAGAGTATTGCAGTCAATATATCCACAATACTCCTCGTCAAATCGTTCAACATCTCCACGGTTTTCTCCATACACCTCAACAGAAGAGGCGAAAAGCAATCTTGCACCGTGTTCTGAGGAATACTCA
The DNA here is from genome assembly GCA_048250755.1 of Collinsella sp. GTDB lineage: Bacteria > Actinomycetota > Coriobacteriia > Coriobacteriales > Coriobacteriaceae > Collinsella. Next base: position 130,511 of record DBEZMF010000091.1, on the reverse strand, counting down.
AGCAAATTATGAAGTCCGTCAACATTTGAGCAAATAGTGCCGATAGGGTTACTCGCATATTGACGTGGATGCGTAGAGCTAGCAAGGTGGATAACAAAATCTGAAGGACCTGACGGCATTACCCCTCTTTCGGTAATATCCATCTCCTCAAATTTAAATAAAGCATTATCAAAATAAGGCAACCTGGCACGAGCTTTCTCCTCACTTCTACCGATAGCAAGGATGCGACAACCAAGGTGATTTATTCTATTTTTCCTCATAATAACGTCAATGAGAAATGAGCCTATCATTCCAGTAGCGCCAGAAAGAGAAAGGGTCTTCCCTGCAAGTTTTTCCCATGGGAGATCTTGGCTACAAATTGAATCTAGCTCTGAGATGTATATGTTAGATTCGAGTCTATTCATTAGAAATACCCTACTTTTAATCCCTACATCCTGAAGTGGCTAAATAAGCGCGGAAAGTGTCGAGGTTCTCAGGGGTAGTTAGCTTAATATTCTTATCCGAACCAGCAGCAAAATGTAGAGTTTCACCAAGCTCAACCATCATCGTATTGGTGTAATGCGAACCGTAAATACCAATACCCTCAGCAAAAGCCTTCTTATAGGATTTCAATAAATTACCGTAGCGATATGCCTGCGGAGTAGAAACACGACGAAGAGTCTCTCTCGGAATAAATTTGTCGGTAGTTGATTCATCGTCTTGATTAACAACAAATATTTGTTCGTTATAAGGCAAGCTTGTAACAGCATTACCATATTTTTGGCAAACACGAATCACGTCGGTAATCACGTCCGAATCCAACATCGGTCTCACACCATCGTGAATAATAGCAATGTCATCATTAGACAGAATCCCCTCGAGCCCATATACGCCATTGCGAATAGACTCCTGACCAGTCTTTCCACCTTTAACAACCCATTTTAATTTAGAAATACCAAACTGCTTTGCATATGCTTTGAGAATGTCTTCCCAGCCATCGATACAAACAACTTCAATAGCCTCGACCTGCGGATGCGCCTGGAATGCCTCAAGTGTATATATTAAAACAGGCTTATCGCGCACATTAATAAACTGTTTGGGGATTTGCTGGCCCATACGAGAACCGACGCCGCCAGCGATTACAATTGCAACGTTCATTTTTACAAATCCTCACTCTCGATATTTGAGTACTTTCCTAAATCAAACTCATAGACAACATGTACTTCTCGGTCCTCTAATGGCGGTGGCGTCATGTAATCGGGCCCATAAAGCGCTTCCATATAAACCTTGAAATCATTGGGCACTGGAAGCAGAAGTCCTTCAAACTCACCCGGCTCTGTTGGAAAAAATGCATCGCGACTATACAGCTCACCAAAATAGTGTTTGCGTCCAGTCGGTATTGAAATGTACTTACTGCTACTATTGCGATACTTGGAATTCCATCGATTCCAAAGCGCCACCCATTTTTCAGGGGTGTAGAAAGAAAACAACTTCCCGATCATTTCCTTACGCTTAAAGACTTTTAAGGCAGATTCGTTGCCGGCAACCAAAGAGTTATATAAATCTGCATGCGCCTCAAAGCGACGACACGAATAGCAGAACCCCAGAGCCATAGATATAAAGCCATGAATTCCGCGGCAAATAAAATTATCTGGAACACTTTCAAGTAGAAAAATATCGATATAAGCGCCGCAACTCGAACTAGGAAGACCGATATCATCTCTGTTTCGGACAATGGTGCCGTTAAGACGCATTCTCGCAAAGCCCAAATCATAACCATCGGTCAAACCAGGAATTTGAATGGTGTATTTACCTGGGAATAAAGAATTGATGGCATCAACAAACTTTGTCAAATCATCATGAATCAAATTGATGTCAATATCATCGTCCCATGGAATAAACCCATGATGGCGAAGAGACCCGAGGCAGGTGCCGCCACTTAAGGTCCATCGAGCTTCAGCTTTATCTGCAGCAACCTGAAAATCTTGAAGCATCATTTTAAGAACATTTTGAAGCGAGCAGAGTGAATCTCCCGTCAGCTCGATTGTTGAGTTTGTGTTCTTTATATGTTTAAACAATTCAAAAGTTGATAAACCCATTATTAATTATCCGACCTAAAAACTACGTTTATATTTTTTGCCAAAAAACTTGGCTGCCAAAAAACCGCTACCCTTAGCAATCCAGTCAACTGGTTCCGGGCTGATGGTAGGCATTTCTGCCAACTTGATGTCATTTGTCGACAACCAGGTATCTAGTAACATCTCGCTGATGCGACCAGGCCATCGAGCATTGAACGCATCGTATTCTGTTGAATCCAAAGAACTTTCTATTTTCTCGAGCACAAAGAAGAGCCACTCGCAATAAGCGTTAAATACAGCACCTTCAGCAACGAACATGTTAAACATATGAGCTTTGGTGCCAGACATTTCACGTTCGAAGGCGGGAATATATTTGGGGCAATAACAATTAAGTGCCGCTCGCGTTGCATCTAGCTGTTCACCCGGAAGAGTATGACGATAGTGCGCCTCAACGGTATCGATATAATAGTTACGAGCTTTGGGAACGATTACCTGTGAATTTGTTGAGTCAAATACTTCCTTAAAATCCTCGCTACTCGCAATTAGATCAAAAGGATTTTTGGATTTTGCCTTTGACGGATCAATGGTTTTAAAATGCCGTCTGTAGTGTACCAAGCCCTTATAAAAGGAACTACAATTCTTCCAAAGCCAGTACATCCCAGTAAGCTCAGAATAAGAAGCGTTTTTTTGAGAGATATTATCCCCCAGGTTATCCTGCTGCATGTCCAAACAAACTTCCGGATGCAAATCTGCCCCAACGTGAAGAGGGAGATAACACTTATCATTCGGCATGCAATACGGCTTATGAGCTGCAACAGCAACCGTAATATCCTTCTGTGACGACAATTGTCTACCTTCCACTTTTACGTTTTCCAAACATGGCACCAAAAGTGCCAGCGAAGCATTTCCAGTCCATACGGAAGCAGCGATTCTGAACGTAGCGAAGTTCTATCTTTTGCCTCAGACCACTCTCAAAGGTCGCTTCATTGCGATCAGTCGTTTGCCAAAGTCCAGTAATTCCAGGCTGAACTGAGAGCAGTTCAGCCTTTTCTTCATCCGAAAAATGCTGCTCAAGCTCATCCCTTGTAATGGGACGGGGGCCAATGACTGAAAGATCGCCGTTCAGCACATTGAGAAACTGAGGCATCTCATCGATAGAGCATTTACGAATGAATTGACCAATCTTGGTAATGCGGGGATCATCGTCGACTTTGCGTTCGACTTCCCACTGATGTAGCTGCTCAGAGCTCAGATACTTCTGTACATTGCCAGCGTCGGCGACCATGCTGCGAAGCTTAAGGATCTTGATAGTCTTACCGCCCTTGCCGACGCGCTCCTGTGCGTACAGCGGGTTTCCGGGAGATTCAAGACAAATGAACGCACAGACAATGGACACTGGAATTACCAGCACCACGCTCACGCAAAGGCTGAAAACAAAATCAAACAGCCTCTTTAAAAAACGGTAAGCCAGCGTACCGCTCGGTTGTATCTTCTGAACGGACAGCGACTCCCCCACAGAAGCACTGCATTTAGTCATCTCTTTAGTAGCCAAGTTCAAATCCACGTCCCTGATACCAGGGACCCCCCCATCGATGAAATCAAAATGCGAATGAATTGCTAGTGCGACGTCCCCTTACGTTTTGCTGGGAACGTCGAGTGGCAGCAGCTCCCTAAATGTGGAGTCACCCTCGCCCACGTCTACCAGGCACCAGCGCTTATGACGGTCAATCTTCTTTACACGGGCCTCTTGCCCCACCAAGGGCCCCTGTTCTATGTGCAACACGCCGTCTTCTATGCGCGCAACGCTGTTGCGCACCACGCCGTCGTCGTCAAGCACGCTGCGGTACCAGTCCTGCGCATCGTCCGGCATGGGCATGTACGCCCGCTCCCTGCTACCGGCGATGCGACAGCCAAAGCTCAACTGGGCCAGGGCCCTATCGAGCGCGGCGGCATCGTGCGTGGCGACGAAGAAATATTCCTTGTACATAGGTTTGGTTTGGAGCGACCAGGCGCCATCCCGCTTAAACCAGAACTCCTTTTGCATCACAAAAGCGTCCTGCATAAGGTTGTGCGGGATAATGCGGCGGACCTTTTCGCAGGTCTCGCGCTCTTTTCCATTGGGGGTGTGGACCAGATACCAGCGGACGCGGCCGTGCTGGCTGTTGGTGGTGGCGCCGTTAAATGCGCCCGGCAGCTGCTCTTGGCGCCGTGCCGTCTGCTCCATGTTCTCGCCCCCCCTCTTTTGGCTTTGCGATGCACGCAAATGCAGGGGCGTTTAGAACAGGCTTCTCGCTCGCAGCTAGGCGCAGTCGCAAAAGTACAGGTTTTTGTATCTTTCGACATACGACATTATACGAGCAATTAATCAGCGTTTGCCCAGATTACGCAAAATGTACTGCTAGTAGGTACATCTCCATACCCCTCTATAAAAACCTGTACCTTTTTGAGCAACAAAAAAAGCCGCTCAACCAGCGGCTTTTCTTATTTCGGCATGAAAAAGGCGACCGCCCTTTGTGGACGGTCGCCTTTTTTAATTGTTGTGAAGTTTGCCTTAGGCGCGAGTCCTGATCTCCTCGAGCACCTTGGCAACAAACTCGTCAACGCTCATCTGAACGGTCTCGTTGGAGCGATCGCGGACGGAAATGTTGCCGGCCTCGACCTCCTTCTCGCCCAGGATGAGCATGTAGGGCACGCGGTCGATGCTGCGGGCCTCACGAATCTTGTAGCCGATCTTCTCGTCGCGGTCGTCGCAGACCACGCGGATGCCGGCCTCCTCCAGCTTGGCGCACACCTCGTGAGCGTAGTCGCGGCTCTTCTCGGAAACCGGAAGTGCCTTGACCTGCACGGGAGCCAGCCAGGTGGGGAACTTGCCCGCAAAGTGCTCAATCAGAATACCGATGAAGCGCTCGATGGAGCCAAAGCATACGCGATGCAGCATGATGGGGCGCTTCTTGGTGCCGTCGGCGTCCACGTACTCCAGATCAAAGTTGAGCGGCATCTGGAAGTCGAGCTGCACGGTACCGCACTGCCAGGTACGACCGAGCGAATCCTCCAGGTGGAAGTCGATCTTGGGGCCGTAGAAGGCGCCGTCGCCCTCGTTGACCTCGTAGTCCATGCCCAGCTTCTCCAGGGCAGTGCGCAGGCCCTCCTCGGCGCGAGCCCAATCCTCGTCGGAACCCATGGAGTCCTCGGGGCGGGTGGAAAGCTCAACGTGGTACTTAAAGCCAAACTTCTGGTACACGGAGTCGATAAGGTTGACCACGCCCACGATCTCGTCGGTCAGTTGGTCGGGACGCACAAACAGGTGGGCGTCGTCTTGGTTAAAGCAGCGCACGCGGAACAGGCCGTGCAGGGCGCCGCGCAGCTCGTGGCGGTGCACCAGGCCGATCTCGCCGGCGCGGATGGGCAGCTCGCGATAGGAGTGCGGCTTGGAGGCGTACACCAGCACGCCACCCGGGCAGTTCATGGGCTTAATGCAGTACTCTTCGTCGTCGATGACAGTGGAGTACATGTTGTCCTTGTAGTGATCCCAGTGGCCCGAGGTCTTCCACAGCTGCTTGTTCATGATGAGCGGCGTGGAGATCTCCACGTAGCCGGCCTTGTGGTGGATCTCGCGCCAGTAGTCCAGCAGCGTGTTCTTAAGGATCATGCCGTTGGCCAGGAAGAACGGGAAGCCGGGGGCCTCGTCGCGCATCATAAAGAGGTCCATCTCGCGGCCGATCTTGCGGTGGTCGCGCTTCTTGGCCTCCTCCAGCATATGCATGTGCTCGTCGAGCTCTTCCTTGGTGGCAAAGGCGACGCCGTTGATGCGGGTGAGCATCTTGTTGTCCTTGTCGCCCTTCCAGTAGGCGCCCGAGACGCCGGTGAGCTTAAAGGCCTTGAGCGCCTTGGTGTAGCAGATGTGGGGGCCGACGCACATGTCGATGTAGTCGCCCTGCTGGTAGAAGGTGATGCGGGCGTCATCGTCCAGGTCACCGATGTGCTCGACCTTGTACTTCTCGCCGCGCTCCTCCATAAGGGCGATGGCCTCGGCGCGGGGCTTCTCAAAGACGGTGAACTTGAGGTTCTCCTTGACGATCTTCTTCATCTCGGCCTCGATTGTGGGGAAGTCGTCCTCGCTAATCTTGACGCCCTCGGGCAGGTCGACGTCGTAGTAGAAGCCGTTGTCGGTCGCGGGACCGTAGGCAAAGTCGGCCTGGGGGTACAGGCGCTTGATGGCCTGTGCCATGATGTGCGCGGCGGAGTGGCGGATGACGTGCGTGACCTCGTCCTGCGGGAGCTCGGCCACCGAACCGTCATTGTAGAGTGCCTTCATGGGTATGTTTTCTCCTCTCGGATGCCTGATGCAAGTGCGTGCGATGCGCTCGGCGTTTTTGACTTGCATCATTATAGGCAGGTTGCCTTGGTATACAAGCGCCCGCCGCACCTTAATGGCACGGCGGGCGATTTTCTACGCATGCTTCATCGTGTGGGGCGGGGCTGCGGGGCGCGCGTGGCTTGCGGTGAGCCCGTGGCTTGCGGCCGGCCCGGCGATGGATGCGTTACTGGATGCGAGTTCGGCAGTAGGGGCAGACCTTCCAGTGCGCATCGAGCGGGCGATGGCAGCTGGGGCACACGTTGCGAACCTGGGTATCGCACACGGGGCAGACGACGAAGTCCTTCTCGATGGGCGCGCCGCACTGCGGGCAGGTGCCGTACTGGGCAAGCTGGCGCTCGCGCAGGGCCATGTCCAGCTCCTGCTCCTCGCGGTCGGACGCGTAGGAGTGCGGGCGCAGAACCAGGTAGGCGATGAGGCCTACAAACGGGATGAGGGCGATAATGCCCCATGCCACGTAGGCGCTGGCGCCGCGGCGGCGAGCGTCGATGAACACATAGACGACCGACAGCACATACAGGGCGATGATAAAGCCAACAAAGGCATAGACGACGCCCATAAGCTGCGGCGACATGAGCTCGGAGATGTACTTGGACATTGGGGTGTACCTTTCGGAATATTAACAGTCCGTGCAAGTTTACCACGGGGTTTGTTTATATGGGACCACGGCTGGGTACGGGGCTGGTACGGACACAAACATCTCAATCTGTGACATCTAGAACCCAAATCATCAGCTAACTGTTACATATCAAGATGAACGGTGAACCCTCCGTTAAATGTCTCAATCTGTAACAGTTACTCGGCAAAAACAGTCCCAGATGTTACAGATTTAGACAAACTATTCTTTCCCCGACTTAAATCTCAAACTGTAACAATAACTCGGCAAAACCAGGTCTAACCGTTACAGATTTAGACATTCGAAACCGACTGATAGGTTCATCTAAATCTGTAACACCTGGACCCCAAAACGGTCCCCAGATGTTACAGATCGAGACAGAAGAATCTCTCCCAACTTTAAATCTCACTCTGTAACACTTAGGACCGATTTTCCCCTCTTACTGTTACACATCAAGACAAACGGAGGACCCGCCTGGCAAACGTCTCGATCTGTAACATCTGGAGCCCAAATCCTCGCCTGACTGTTACAGATCGAGACGAACGGTTGCCGTAGTTGTCGGCAGACGAGGTTGTCGACGTTGCCGGGTCTCCCCTCGCCTGCCGTTGGCGGGTGTTGCGGGGCTGTTCGCCGCATTGCCGCCCTGCTGGGGGTGTGTAGACCGTAGGATGTTCTTATTGACAGCCTGTCAACTCGTCTGGGAGGCACTGTGACGGAAACGTTTGATATCGCGATTGTGGGCGCGGGCATCACCGGATGTGCCATCGCGCGGCAGCTCGCGCGCTATGACTTGTCCATTTGCGTGGTCGAGGCGGCCAACGATATCGCCCTAGGCGCTTCGAAGGCCAACGGCGGCCTGGTGCACGCCGGCTATGATCCGGCGCCGGGCACGGTAAAGGCGCAGGTCAATGCCCGCGGTTGCGAGCTGTATGGCACGTGGGCCCAGGAGCTGGGTTTTTTGTTTTGCCGAACCGGGTCGATGGTGCTGGGCTTCAACGACGAAGACCGTGCACACCTGGAGAAGCTGCGCCAGAATGGCTTGGCCAACGGCGTGCCCGAGCTGACGATCATTGGTCCCGACCGTATCCACGAGCTGGAACCGCGTGCCAGCGCCGACGCAACATGCGCGCTGTGGTGCCCTTCGACCGGTTACGTTGACCCATTTGAAGTGGCCATCGCCGCGCTGGAGAACGCCGTGGCCAACGGGGTGACGTTTATGCGCTCCGCACCGGTGGAAGCCATTGAAGTTGCTGGCGGCGAGGCTACCGACGGTGCTGCGCGCTTTACGCTGGTGACGCCTGCCGGCGATGTGCGCTGCCGCTATCTGATCAACGCCGCGGGCAACGGTGCCGCAGACATCTCGCATATGGCCGGCGCCGAGGAGTTCCAGATGGTCTGGCGCCAGGGCAACATTGTGGTGCTGGACAAAGAGCCGCGCGCGCTGATGCCGCTCTACCCCGTGCCCACGCCCGTTTCCAAAGGCGTTATCGTCACAGGTACCGTACACGGAAACACCGTGATCACCGCAACCGCTGCCGTGCGCGAGCCGGGCGACACGCAGACCTATGCAAGCGATGTGAACGCGCTGCTGGCGGGAGCGCGCAAGCTGGTTCCCGATCTGGACACGCGCCGCGTGGTGCGCGCGTTTGCCGGCGGGCGTCCGGTCATCAAGGGAACAAACGACTTCTTTATTGGGCAGTCCGCCGTGGTGCCGGGGCTATTCCAGGCGGCGGGCATTCAGTCGCCAGGCGTGGCGAGCGCACCGGCCATTGCCGAACGCATGGAGCAGATCTTACGCGATGCCGGTGTTGCCCTGCGCGAGCGGGCCGATTGGGATCCGATTCGCCTCGCGCCGGACGACTTCGACCATGCGCCGCTTGCGCGCAAGGAGGAGCTCATTGAGTCCGACCCTGCATGGGGGCAGATTGTCTGCCGCTGCGAGACGGTGCCCGAGGCCGAGATTGTTGCCGCGATCCGACGCCGCCCGGGCGCGGTTTCCGTCGAGGGCGTCAAGCGCCGCTGCCGTGCCGGCATGGGTCGGTGCCAAAGTGGTTTTTGCCAGAGCCGCGTGGTGGCAATCCTAGCGCGCGAGCTGGGCTGCGACCCCAGCGAGGTGCTGTTGGAGGACACTGGCTCGTGGCTCGTTGAGGGACCTTTGAAGGGGGTGCGCTAGGATGGCGAAATTCAAATCGAGCACGATTGATAGCGATGCCGTTGAGGCAGTACCTAAGCAGGCCTTCGACGTGGTCGTCATAGGAGGCGGACCTGCCGGCATGGCGGCCGCGCTTGCCGCGCACAAGGCCGGCGCGCGCGTGGCCATCGTGGAGCGCGAGCAGCATCTGGGAGGCATCCTGCGCCAGTGCATCCACCCCGGCTTTGGCCTATCGCACTTTAAGCAGGAGCTCACCGGCCCCGAGTATGCGCAGCGCTTTATCGACCAGGTACGCGCGACCGACATTGCGCTGTTCTTGGACAGCATGGTGCTTGAGATTGATTCGGGCGAGTCCACGGAAAACGCCGCGGTCCACACCGTCACGCTCATGAGCCCCACTGGCATGTTGCAGCTCACCGGGCGCGCCGTCGTCCTTGCCATGGGTTGCCGCGAGCGCACCCGCAGCGAGATCAAGATCCCCGGCAGCCGACCCGCAGGCGTGTTTACGGCCGGCCTGGCGCAGCGATACATCAATATCGAGAACCTCAAGCCCGGCTCGCGCGCCGTCATTTTGGGCTCGGGTGACATCGGGCTGATCATGGCGCGCCGCTGCACGCTCGAGGGGATTTCGGTCGAGGGCGTGTACGAGCTCATGCCCTACGCCAACGGCTTGCGCCGCAATGTGAAGAACTGCCTGGACGACTTTGGCATTCCGCTGTACCTGTCCACCACCGTCACACGTGTGATTGGGCACGACCGCGTTGAAGCCGTCGAGGTAAGTCAGGTCGATGAGCACCTGGCACCCATTCCAGGGACCGAGCGCATTGTTCCGTGCGATACGCTGCTGCTTTCGGTTGGCTTGATTCCCGAGAACGAGCTTTCGGTGGGCGCGGGCGTTGAGCTTGACCCGCGCACGCGCGGCGCTGTGGTGGACCAGAGCCTGCAGACGGGCGTGCCGGGCATATTTGCCTGCGGTAACGTGCTGCACGTGCACGACCTGGCCGATAACGTGACGACCGAGTCCGAACGCGCCGGTGCGGCCGCGGCGGTGTACGCACTGAGCCGTGGTGCTGGGGCCGATGCGGGTACCCCGTGCACAAGCTGCGCTGCGGGCACGGGTTGCCAGCTCACGGTCTCCCCCGCCGGCATTGCAGGCTACGCACTGCCGGGACGCATTACGGCTGTGGCACTCACCAAACTCAACTTCCGCGTGCGCCGACCGGTCAATGCCGCCCGCGTGCGCATTCTGGCGGGCGACGAGGAACTGTTTGCAGGCAAGGTCCGCCCGTTTAAACCGAGCGTCATGGACAGCTTCCCGCTGCCCGCAAAGGTGATTCAGCGCGCACTTGACCTAGGCGCCAGCGAGATTGTCCTGTCCGTCGACCCCGTTGAGGAGGCGTAAGGCCATGAGCACAAACACGATCGAGACACTGCGTTTCAACTGCACCACCTGCCCATCCGAGTGCCTCCTGACTGTAAAGGTGGAGCGCGACGCAGACGGCGCCGTGGTAGAGGTGCGCTCCGTGACCGGCAACAGCTGCCTGCGCGGCGATACGTTCGCGCACCAGGAACTCACCTGCCCCATGTGCGTGCTCACCACTACCGTGGCCGTATCCGGCGGCGACGAGGCGCTGCTGCCCGTGCGCACGGCCGAAGCCATCCCACTGGCACTCCATGCCCAGGCCATGGACCTCATCCGCGGCTTAGTAGTCAAAGCCCCCATCCGCATGGGCGATGTAGTCCTCCCCAACCTCCTTGACACAGGTACCGACCTCATCGCCAGCATGGACATCGACCGAGTTTAAGTAGCTAATCAGGGACGGGGCTCTTTTAGCTACCCCGCCATCCACCCCGCCCCTCCTCAATTGCGATGAAATAGTTCCTGATTTCCGCCAAAACCCCAGCATCCAGGAACTATTCCACCGCAACTTTCCATGGAATCGGCCTTTAGCTTGTGCCTACTTTAGTGCCATTTCAAAACTATGCCGGATTACGGGGTTGATTCGGAGACCCCCATTCATACCGGCTTTTTTCGATTTTTGATAAGCCGTCTACCTGCGGTTTTAATTTCGCGATTTTTCCCATGGTCAAGGAATACAGGTCCAGCCCCGTAATCCGCCATACTTTTGAAACCAGCTAATTCGGGACGGGCCTCTTATGACTGCCTTTGCCCTAATCCCCGTCCCAGAAAAATCATTCCGCATGTTTGACGCAGCTAAAATAGCCCCGTCCCAAATTGACTACCCTGGCATTGGGGATACCATGGTGGCACCCTAGCGAAAGGACGATGTATGGCACATGTCGATGACCATCGTGTGGCGCGCGTGCTCGATGCGCTCGAGGCTCAGCACCCCGGCGCGCAGCTGCTCGTAAACGACCCGTGGTCGATTTACTATCTGACCGGTTTTTATGCCGATATGTTCGAGCGTTTTTGTGGCGTGCTGCTCGCGCGCGGAAGCGAGCCCGTGATCTTGGTCAACGAGCTGCATCAGCTGCCCGAGTATGACAATGCCCGCGTCGCGTATCACACCGATACTGACGTCGTGACCGACGCCATCGCACGCGAGGTCAATCCTGCCAAGCCCCTCGGCATCGATACCGTTATGCGCTCCGGCTTTTTGATGCCCCTTATGGATCGTCACGCCGCGAGCGAGTTCTTCCTGGGCGACTTTGCCGTCACCGCCGCACGCACCCACAAGGATGCCGCCGAGCAGGAGCTCATGCGCATGTCCTCGGCCGCTAACGACGCCGTAATGGCCGACGCTATCAAGCTCGTTCACGAGGGTGTGACGGAGCGCGAAATTGCCGACCAGATGCTCGGCCTGTACCGCAAACACGACTGCGAGGGCTTTAGCTTTCCGCCCATCGTGAGCTTTGGCGCTAACGCCGGCGACCCGCATCACGAGCCCGACGACACCGTACTCAAGCGCGGTGACGTGGTGCTGTTCGACATTGGCGGGCGTCATCGCAACTACTGCTCGGACATGACGCGCACGTTCTTTTGGGGTGAGCCGGACGAGGAGACCGCACGCATCTACGACATCGTGCGCCGCGCCAACGAGGCCGCCGAGGCGCTCATCGCGCCAGGCGCACGCATGTGCGACCTAGACCGTGCCGCGCGCGACGTGATTGAGGACGCTGGCTACGGCAAGTACTTCACGCATCGCCTGGGCCACTCGATCGGCCTGCAGGACCACGAGCCAGGCGACGTCTCGCTCGTCAACGAGCAGGTCGTTGAACCGGGCATGACGTTCTCCATCGAACCGGGCATCTACCTCCCCGGCCGCACCGGAGTCCGCATCGAGGACTTGGCCCTAGTTACCGAGTCCGGCGTCGAGATTCTCAACGCCTACCCCCACGATCCGGTCCGCCTAGACTAGCCAATGTGACAAAGGGACAGCCCCTTTGTCACATTGCGATTACGCCGCGCCACGAAAACGGCCCATCTACTACGTTTAACCCGCATGGGTCGACCATAACCGAGTTTTCGCAAAATACGCAAGCCGTCTACCTGCGGTTTTAATTTCGCGATGTTCCGTATGGTCGGGGGTAACCGGTCAAACGTAGTAGATAGGCCCATTTCGTGGCAAGCGAGTCAACTCAGGGCACAGGGTAGCAAAAAGCCCCGTCCCAAATTGACTGCTTTTGAGTTGCGGTGATATACGGACTGTTTGGGGCTCCTGGCTTGTAAAACAGTCCCTATTTCACCGCAACTGATGAGGGGATGGGTTAGCGCAGCAGGCCGGCTACTTCGCCGGCTAGGGTGATGGTGCCGGCGGCTACGAAAGGCTCGCCCGCAGCATCGAAGGCAGCGAGGGCCTCGGGCACGCTCGGGTATACGCCCGCGAGCTTATCGGCATCAACGAGGGCGGCGAGCTCCTCCGCCGGCAGGGCGCGATCGGAATCGGTCTGGGTCACGACCACGCGGGGGAACGCCGGAACCAAAACGTCAACGATACCCGCCACGTCCTTATCGGCCAGCGCAGCGCACAGCAGCGTGGGGCGATTCTCCACGCACGGATCGATCTCGTCCAGCGCGCTTACAAAGTTCTCGCAGCTCTGGGGGTTATGACAGGCGTCAATCAGCTTGAGCGGATCGGTCCCCAGCACGTCAAAACGACCCGGCGTGGGGCAGCCCATAAGCGACGCATCGAGCTTGTCATGGTCGAGCTCGCGGCCCAGATAGCCCTCGCACAGCATAATCGCGCACGCGGCATTCTGCGGCTGATAGGCCGGCTTGACCATGCTCGACGTATAGATCGCACGCGGCGTGGTGCAGCTAAACTCAACCGTGTCGCCCACGTGTGCCGGCACCTTAGTCGTGGCGTGGCTTACCACGAGCGGCACGACGCCGCACTCGCGACAACGAGCATCCATCACGCGTTGAACACTCGCCTCATGCGTGCCCTCGCCCAGCACAACCAGGCGTCCGGGCTTAATGACCGCAGCCTTCTCCCCCGCAATGGCCTCGAGCGTATCGCCCAAAATACGTGTATGATCGAGCCCAATGCCCGTAATGGCAACGACGACGGGATCGGTCGCACTCGTAGCGTCCCAACGACCGCCCATGCCAACCTCGAGTACGGCAACATCCACCGCGGCCTCGGCAAACACCACAAGTGCGGCAGCCGTCAGCAAGTCAAACGGCGTGATGGAATAAGCGCGCTCCCCCGCCGCCACACGACGGGCATTCACTCGATGTCCCGCCTCAACAGCGGCAGAAACGCCACGGGCAAAGGCCTCGTCGTTCACAACGCGCCCGTCAACCTCCATGCGCTCGGGATAGCGCACAAGCTGCGGCGACGTATACAGCGCGGTCTTGAGCCCCTCACCACGAAGAATGGCAGCCGAAAAACGCGTAGTCGAAGTCTTTCCATTGGTGCCGGCAACCTGAATGCAATCGAAGTACTCGTCCGGACGCCCCAGCTCATCGAGCATATCGACAGCCGTCTCAAGCAGAGGACCAGCATCCCCAGAAATCCGCCCCGTATCAGCAGCCAGTCCAACAGCCTCACCAAACGAAAGCAACTCAAACGAGAAAGGAACGACATACGACCCAGAACGCTTAGCCATAACCCAAAGTCCCCCATAACAGAAAAAGAGGCCCACCAAAAAGAATGAGCCCCTCGCGTTGACAATATCAGCCTTTATCCGCTTGCAGCAAGATCAAGGCCACAACCCAGTGGCCCTAACCGGCAGGCAGCGGACGCCTCCGTAACCGCCATGGGAGCGGTTTGGGGCTTTGCTCGATACAAGTTCCGCACGAGCCGAAGGCCACTTAATGTGGCCTTCGTGCGAGCAGGACTGTCCGAAGTAGCGAGCAAAGCCCCAAACCGCGTCCCCCAGTACCGCCTACGAGAAGCCAGCAACCTGAGCAGTCAGCGCCGCCAGGATCTCCTTGAGCTCAGCTGCACGGTCCCTCTTCTTCTGGACCACCGCGGGCGCGGCCTTGGCCACAAAGCCCTCGTTGGCAAGCGTCTTCTCGCAGCCGGCGAGCTCCTTCTGAGCCGCGGCGATCTCCTTCTCAAGACGCGCCTTCTCGGCCGAAAGATCGACCTTGCCCTCGAGCACCACAAAGGCCTCGACGCCGCTGTCGACCACGGCGATGCTCGCGGCAGGCTTCTCAACGTCGGTGCCCATAACCAGCGAGGCGGTGTTCGCCAGCGGCTCGATGGTCGAGCGCAGGCTCTCGAGCTTCTCGATATCCTCGGCACCGGCGCGCACGACCACGTCGAGCTCGGCCTTGGGGCTCAAGCGGTAACGCGAACGCGTGGCGCGGGCGGCGGAAACGACGGCGCGGCACAGCTCAAACGCGCGCTCGGCGTCCTCGTCAACATACTTGGCGTAGTCGGCGGGCTCGGGCCACTTGGCGATCATGAGCGCCTCGGCGCGGTTCACGTTGCCTTCGGCGTCCAGATCGAGCACGCTCGCCGGCATGTTGTCCCAGATCTCCTCGGTGACAAACGGCATGAGCGGGTGCATCAGGCGAATGGAGGTGTCGAGCACAAAGATCAGGTTGCGCTGCGCCTGCAGACGGCCCTCGCCCTTCAGGCGGGCCTTGGTGACCTCGACATACCAGTCGCAGACCTCGTTCCAGAAGAACTGCTGCACGCCGCGGGCCATGTCGCCAAAGGTGTAGTTCTCAATACCATCGGTGACCATCTTCACGGCCTTGGCCAGGCGGCTGAACATCCAGGCGTCGGCCGGCGTCTCAACGACGGGCTCGCCGGGCGTGTAGCCCTCCATGTTCATAAGCAGGAAGCGGCTGGCGTTCCAGATCTTGGTCACAAACGACTTGGCCTGGTCGGTACGCGGGCTGTCGATAAGCTTCTTGGTCTTCTTGTCGATGTTCGCATCGAACTTGACGTCCTGATTGTTAGTGCACAGCGTGAGCAGGTTGTAGCGCATGGCATCGGCGCCGTACATGCCAATGAGGTCCATGGGGTCAACGCCGTTGCCCTTGGACTTGGACATGCGGCTGCCGTCCTTGGCAAGGATCGTCGGGTAGATGACGACGTCCTTAAACGGCACCTCGTCCAGGAAGTACAGCGAGCTCATGACCATGCGGGCGACCCACAGCGCGATGATGTCGCGCGCGGTGACGAGCGCCGTCGTGGGGTGATGCCCCTCGAGCAGCTCCGGCTTTTGCGGCCAGCCCTGCGTGGCGAAAGTCCACAGTTGCGAGCTGAACCAGGTGTCCAGCACGTTCTCGTCCTGATGCACGTGATGGCCGCCGCACTTGGGGCACACGTCGGTGTCCTCGGTCAGGGCGTCCTCCCAGCCGCAGTCCTCGCAGTAGAACACGGGAATGCGGTGGCCCCACCACAGCTGGCGGCTGATGCACCAATCCTTGAGGTTCTCCATCCAGGTGGTGTAGGTCTGCGTCCAGCGCGCGGGGTGGAAGGTGACCTTGCCGGAGTTGACGGCGTCGAGCGCCGGCCCCTTGAGTTTGTCGACGGCCACAAACCACTGCTCGGACAGCCACGGCTCAAGCGCGGCGTCGCAACGGTAGCAGTGCATGACGGAGTGATCGAGGTCCTCGACGTGATCGAGCAGGTCGTGCTCCTCGAACCACTTGATGACGGCCTCGCGGCACTCGTCGCGGTTCATGCCGGTGAACTCGCCGTAGCCCTCGACGACCACCGCGTGCTCGTCGAAGATATTGATCTGCGGCAGGTCGTGGGCCTGACCCATGGCGTAGTCGTTGGGGTCGTGAGCAGGCGTGACCTTAACGAAGCCGGAACCGAAGTTGGCGTCGACATGCCAATCCTCAAAGATGGGGATCTCGCGGTCGACGATGGGGAGCTTGACGGTCTTACCCACAAAGGCGGCCTTCTCGGGGTCCTTCGGGGAAACGGCGACGCCCGTGTCGCCGAGCATGGTCTCGGGGCGCGTGGTGGCGACGACGATGTAGTCCTGGCCGTTGACCGGCTCGGTCAGCGGGTAGCGCAGGTGCCACAGGTGGCCCTTCTCGTCCTTGTACTCGGCCTCGTCGTCCGAGATGGCGGTGGTGCAGTTGGGGCACCAGTTGACGATGCGCTTGCCACGGTAGATCAGGCCGTCGTGGTACCAGTCGCAGAAGACCTTGCGTACGGCCTGCGCGTAGTCCTCGTCCATGGTAAAGCGCTCGTTGTCGAAGTCGACAGAGCAGCCCATACGCTTGATCTGCTCGACGATGATACCGCCGTACTCGTGGGTCCAATCCCAGCAGGCGTCGACAAACTTATCGCGACCGATCTCCAGGCGGCTGATGCCCTCGCTCTTGAGTTTCTTGTCGACCTTGGTCTGCGTAGCGATACCGGCGTGGTCGGTGCCGAGCACCCAGCGCGTGGACTTGCCGCGCATGCGAGCCATACGGATGATGGCATCCTGGATGGAGTCGTCGGTAGCGTGGCCCATGTGGAGCTTGCCGGTCACGTTGGGAGGCGGAATGGTGACGGTGCAGTCGCCCACGCCCTCGCGGCGCTTATAGTAGCCGCCGTCGAGCCACTTCTGCAGGATTGCCGGTTCGTTGGTCGACGGATCGTAATTCTTGGGCATCTCTTCCATATATCTCTCCCGTCCCGCCGGGGAGGAATGTAGGCCCGATTTTCGCTCGGTCAGGTCCTGAGCTCGCTCGAAGACCACATTAAGTGGTCTTCGGCTCGTGCGGAATCTACGAAAATCGGGCCTACATTCCTCCCCTTAGGTATCGATTACTTCAGTCTGATATGACTTCGCTGATGCTTAAACAAACACACAGAATAACACAGGTAGTTGGGGTTATTGCGTATATATAAAATAGCCTCCGACCGCGGATGGTCGGAGGCTATCGACAAAACGTTTTGACAGGTTTTAGCCGTAGATGCGTTGAGGCTGTTCTTCGCCCTTTACGGCCGCTTCGGTTACGACGACCTTGGCTACGCCTTCCTCGCTGGGGAGGTCGAACATCGTCTGCTGCAGCACGTCCTCGCAGATGGAGCGCAGGCCGCGGGCGCCGGTCTTGCGGGCGAGCGCCATGCGGGCGATCTCGTGCAGGGCGGCGTCCTCAAACTCAAGCTCAACGTCCTCGAGCTGGAACATCTTGCGGTACTGGCGCACCACGGCATTCTTGGGCTCCGTCAGGATCGACACCAGGTCGTCCTCGTCGAGCGCCTGCGTCTGGGTGACGACAGGCGTACGGCCCACGAACTCGGGGATCATGCCAAAGGCGTTGAGATCCTGCGGGAGCACCTGACGCAGCAGGTCGTTCTCGTCGACCGAGGTGGGGCCGGCGATCTCGGAGTTAAAGCCCACGCCCTTGTTGCCCACGCGATCGGCGATGATCTTGTCCAGACCCACGAAGGCACCACCGCAGATAAACAGGATGTTGGTCGTATCGATCTGCAGCAACTCCTGCTGGGGATGCTTGCGGCCGCCGGTGGGCGGAACGCTGGCCACCGTGCCCTCAAGAATCTTAAGCAGCGCCTGCTGAACGCCCTCGCCCGAAACATCGCGGGTAATGGAGAGGTTCTCGGCCTTGCGGGCGATCTTGTCGATCTCGTCCACGTAGATAATGCCCACCTGCGCGCGCTCGATGTCGCCATCGGCGGCGTTGATGAGCTTGAGCAGGATATTCTCCACGTCCTCGCCCACGTAACCGGCCTCGGTGAGCGCGGTGGCGTCGGCGATGGCAAACGGCACCTCGAGGATGCGCGCGAGGGTCTGGGCGAGCAGCGTCTTACCGGTACCGGTGGGACCGAGCAGCAAAATGTTGGACTTGGCGAGCTCTACCTCGTCCATATCATCGTCGAGCTGCGAATCCAAGCCGTCGTCAAAGGCCGAAAGCGCAGCACCGCCCTCGATCACGCGGCGGTAATGGTTGTACACGGCAACCGACATGGCGCGCTTGGCGTCCTCCTGGCCCATGACATAGGCCGAAAGCTCGTCATAAATCTCGTGCGGCGTCGGCACATGCGTAATGACCTGACGGGCGTCGTCCTCGAGCTCAAAACCCTCGGCCTCGGGGTCCACGGCGGGCTGAGATGCAGCCTGACCGTGGTCGTTGAGGAAGCCCGGCAGCTTGCCGTTGCGGGCAGCGTCCATAAAGTCCGAAGCCAGCGACTCCTCAAGGATCTCGGAGCAGGCGGCAACGCACTCGTCGCAGATAAAGATGTTGGTCGGACCCTTTACAAGGCGGCGAACCTGCCCCTGCTCTTTTCCGCAGAAGGAACAGCGGATGGGGTTGCCGTTCTCGTCGAAGTTGTCCTGCATGTTACCGGCCATCCTAGGCGTCCTTCGCGGCGAGGTCGCGCGAGGTGACGATACGGTCGATCAGACCGTAGTCGAGGGTCTCGGCAGCGGTCAGGTAGTTGTCGCGCTCGGTATCGGCCTGGACCTTCTCGATAGGCTGGCCCGAGGCATCGGACAGGATCTGGTTGAGCTCGCGACGGGTCTTCTTGATCTCCTCGGCCACGATCTCGATCTCGGTCTGCTGGCCCTGGGCACCGCCGCTGGGCTGGTGAATCATAACCTTGGAGTGAGGCAGGCAGAAGCGCTTGCCCTTGGCTCCGGCCGAAAGCAGCACAGCGGCCATAGACGCGGCCATACCGACGCAGATGGTGGAGACCTGCGGCTTAATGAAGTTCATGGTGTCCAGAATTGCCAGGCCGGAGTAGACCTCGCCACCGGGCGAATTGATATAGAGCGAGATATCCTTCTCGGCATCCTGGCTCTCAAGATGCAGCAGCTGGGCAACGACCAGGTTGGCGCTGACGGAGTTGATCTCCTCGCCCAAGAAGATGATGCGGTCGTTGAGCAGGCGCGAATAGATATCGTAACTGCGCTCGCCGCGCGGCGTCTGCTCGATAACGTATGGCACGAGGGCGGAATCGAACTTAGCGATCATACGCATCTCCATTTCTCTCTTGCGGACCAAATTGGTTCTAGATAAACGTACGGTGCCCGCATGCTATGCATTGGCTGGCACCGTACGAAGCTACCGGATAACCGGTGTATAACTTTACCCCATCACGGGCGCACGCATGCGCTCGCGGGCAAGGTGGCGAGAATTACTCGGCGTCCTTGGCGGTCTCGTCGACCTCGGTCACCTTGGCGTTCTCGACCAGGTGGTCGACGGCCTTGGAGCGACGGATGGACTCGCGGACGGCAGGCATACGGCCATCGGCGATGAACTCAGCCTTGGAAGCCTCGACGTCCTTGACGCCGGCCTTCTCGAACTCGGCGTTGACGTCGTCCTCGGTGACCTCGATCTTGAGCTCACGGGCGAGGGCGTCGAGAGCCAGGGACTCACGGGCAACGTCGTTGGCCTGCTTGTGCAGGTCGCCGATGAACTGCTCCATGGTCAGACCGGAAGCGGGCAGCCAGGTGTCCAGCGTCATGCCGCGGGCAGCGAGGTTGGACAGGAAGTTCTGGCCAAGCTCCTCAAAGACGGACTGCTCGTAGTCGGCGTCCATCTCGTCGAGCTGCAGACGCTCGGCGAGAGCGGCGACGCAACGGTTCTCCTTCTCGGCCGGGAGGCGGGAAGCCTTGTCCTGCTCGATCTCGATCTTGATGGCGTCGCGCATGGCGTCGATGCTGTCGAAGCCAAAGTCGGACTTGACGAGCTCGTCGGTGAGCTCGGGGGTGTTGCGGACCTTGATGCCCTTGACGGTGACCTCGACGGTGTGGGTCTCGGCCTCCTCGCCCTCCTCGACCTCGTCGGTCCAGGTGACGGTCTTGACGTCGTCAACGTTGGCGCCGATCAGGGCCTCGTTGAACTCCTTGGGGTTGCTGTCGCTACCGGCGATGAGCATGCGGCCCTCGGCAGCAAAGTTGTCGGCGTTCTCGACGGCCTTGAGATCGACAGTCACATAGTCGTCAGCCTCGACGGCGCGACCCTCGACGTCCTCGAAGGTGGCACGGTAGTTGAGGAGCATCTCAACCTGGTTGTTGATCTCGGACTCGGTGACCTCCGCAGGGGGCATCTCGATCTCGACAGCGTCGAAGGAGGAGAGCTCAGCAGCGGGACGCAGGGAGAACTCGACGGTGTAGGTGTAGTCCTCGTGATCCTTGGCGAGGTCGAGGTCCTTGTAGTCACCATTCTTGGTGGGGACGATGTCCAGCTCGTTGAGGACGGCGGGCTCGTTGGCGGCGATCAGGTCGTTGGTGGCCTGGGCGAGGGTAGCCTCGGCGCCAAGAGCAGAGTCGATGACCGGACGGGGGGCCTTACCGGCGCGGAAGCCCGGGAAGCGGTACTTCTTGGCGGTCTCCTTGTAGGCCTTCTTGATCGCGGCGTCGACGTCGGCGGCCGGGATGGTGACCGTAGCGGTGAGCTTGGCGTCCTTGACGTCAGAAGCGGTGATGTTCAACACGTTCCTCCTCATACTGCCCAGCTTATCTGAGGTGCTGGTACCTTTATGCAACAAAGAGTCGCGACGGCGGGAGCCGACGCAGGTGCGTTGGTGCGGGCGAAAGGACTCGAACCTTCACGGGAATCCCACCAGAACCTAAATCTGGCGCGTCTACCAATTCCGCCACGCCCGCATGAGCGCACAGAGTAGGAATGATAGCAGATACGAACGACAAGCGCACGCACACGTTTTACAGGCTCACGACCTCACCACGAGTGCAAAAGGCGGGACGAGTTGCCCCGCCCCGCCCATTACGACTTGTTCGCTGACCCGCTACTCCCCCAGCAAGGCCTTCTCGGGCGTGATCGGCAGCGAGCGGACCTGGTGGCCGGTGGCATGTGCGACGGCCGAGGCCACGGCGGCGAGCGGCGTGTTGATGACGACCTCGCCGATCGATTTGGCGCCAAACGGGCCCGTCGGCTCGTAGCTCGGCTCAAAGGCCACGCGAATGCTGCCGATATCCAGGCGCGTGGGCAGCTTGTAGCTCATAAAGTTGCCGGTGCGCAGGCGGCCGCGGTCGTCGTGCTCGACGATCTCGTAGAGCGCGTGACCGATGCCTTGGGCAATGCCGCCCTCGGCCTGGACGCGCGCGAGCGCCTCGTTGATCACGGTGCCGCAGTCAACGGCAGCGGCGTAATCCACCACGGTCACCTTGCCAGTGGCCTTGTCGACCTCAACCTCGGCAATACCGGCCATAAACGGCGGAGGCGAAACGGGCAGGCAGGCAGAGGCGTGCGAGGTCAGCGCGTCGCCACCCTCGATGTTCTTGACACACAGGTTGGCAAAGTCGCGCAGCGTAAGGTAGCGACCGCGCTCGCGAGCGGCGCGCTCGTCGGACAGGCGCACGTACTGGCCGTCGAAGACCACATCGGCGGCGTCCACGTCCCACATCTGGGCGGCCTTGGCGCAAATCTTCTCGCGCAGCTCGGTCGCGGCGTTCTTGGCGGCAAGGCCCGTCACGTACGTACCCGAGCTCGCGTACGAGCCGGCGTCGAACGGCGACACATCGGTGTCCACGCCGCGCACCACTATCTGCGAGCTCTCAACGCCCAGCTCCTCGGCGGCAATCTGCGCCAGGATCGTGTCGACGCCCATGCCGTTATCGGTGGCGCCGGTGCCGATGGTAATAAAGCCGTCCTCTTCCAGGCGCATGTCGATGCCAGCGATGTCCACGTTGGAGATGCCCGAGCCCTGCATGGTGAGCGCGCAACCCAGAGCGCGCACGCGGTCACCCAGGTCCACGGCCAGCGGCTTGTCGCGCCAACCGATCATGTCCATCGCACGCAGCAGGCAGCGGTCGAGCGCGCAGGCGTTGAGTTTCTCGTTGTAGTACTGCGGCATGACCTCGCCCTCGCGCACGATGTTCTTAAGGCGCAGGTCGGCGGGGTCCATGTGCAGCATGTCGGCGAGCTCGTTGACGGCGCTCTCCACGGCAAACTGGCCCTGGGTAGCACCGTAGCCGCGATACGCGCCGCCGCGGTTGGTGTTGGTGTAGACGGCGTCCCACCTAAAGCGGCTCGCCTTCACATGGTTGTAGATGGGCAGGCTCTTGTGGCCCGAAAGGCCAATCGTCGTGGTGGCGTGCTCGCCGTACGAGCCAGCGTTGGACAACGTGTGCAGGTCGATGGCCGTGATGGTGCCGTCGTTCATGGCGCCCAGCTTAACGGTCATCTGCATCTGGTGGCGCGAATTGCCCGCGGTGATAGTCTCCTCACGGGTGTAGCAGCAGTAGCTCGGACGGCCGGTCTGCTGGGTTACGAACGCCACGAAGATCTCGCAGCAGCCCGTCTGCTTGGAGCCAAAGCCGCCGCCGATGCGCGGCTTAATAACCTGCACCTGCGACTGCGGAATGTCGAGCGACTGCGCGACCATGCGACGCACGTGGAAAGGCACCTGTGTAGAGGTGGTCACCGAGATGCGCCCAAACGCGTCGGTCGTCGCGAAGGCGCGGAAGGTCTCCATGGGCGCGGTCTGCGTGGCCTGGCTGGTGTAGGTGCGCTCAAAGACGATATCGCTCTGGGCGAAGGCCTCGTCCAGGTCGCCATAATCGCTGGTACCGCTGCACACCAGGTTGCGAGCAACGTCGCCGCCCTGCGGGAACATAAAGGTCACGTTGCCCTCGGGGTGGACCACAATGTCGTTATCGAGTGCCTTGGTAAAGTCGAGCAGCGGCTCGAGCACCTCGTAGTCGACCTTGATGAGCTTGAGCGCCTTGTCGGCGGCCTCCTCGGTCTCGGCAGCGACAATCGCCACCTCCTCGTTTTGATAGCGCACAAGGTTCTCGAGAATCAGGCGGTCGTAGGGACTCGGCTGCGGATAGCTCTGGCCGGCAATGGTAAAGCGGCGCTTGGGCACGTCCTCGTAGGTGTAAACGCCCACGACGCCCGGCACCTTCAGGGCGCGCGACGTGTCGATAGAGCGAATCTTGGCGCGAGCATACGGGCTGCGCTTGAGTTTGACGATGAGCGCGCCGGCGGGCACCATATCGCCCGTGTAGACGGGACGGCCCTCGAGCAGAGCCTTCGAGTCCTTCTTGGGCTGCTTGTGAGTGATCTGCTTGTAAGAGACACCGTCGCAGCTGGTGTCGTTGACCGGCAGCTCGGGCATCTCAAAGCCCACCTGTACGCCAGACTCGTTGAGGAATCGAACGATGGCGCGCAGCTGGCTCTCGTAGCCGCTGCAACGGCAGAGGTTGCCGGCCAGCTGGCGCGAGAGCTCCTCGCGCGTGGCGACGAGGCTCGGGTCCTCCTTGGCGGCGCGGGCGAGCGCCAGCACGTTCATGATGAGGCCGGGGGCGCAAAAACCGCACTGCTCGGCACCTTCGGCAGCCATAGCGCGGGCAAGCGCCTCGGACTCGGCCTTGAGGCCCTCTAGCGTGGTAATGGAGCGGCCCTCGACACGCGCGGCGGGAACCGAGCAGCTCAGCACCGGGTCGCCGTCGAGCCACACCGTGCACAGGCCGCAGTTGGTGGTTTCGCAGGCACAGCGCACCGACGCGCAACCCTGCTCACGCAGCAGCGCAAAGAGCATGGTGTCGGGGGCAATCTGAACCTTGACCTTGCGGCCGTTGAGCGTAAAGGAAAGATCGATGAGTTTGGCAGCCATTAGCGCACCTCGCTAGAATCGACGCCGGGCACGCGGCGGCAGGAATACTCGTCCGTGGCGAACTTAGGAATCTGCACGCCCTCGAGCTCGTGCGCAAGCGCGGCCGAAAGCTCGATGCCGGCGGC
This sequence comes from Collinsella sp., assembly GCA_048250755.1. GTDB lineage: Bacteria > Actinomycetota > Coriobacteriia > Coriobacteriales > Coriobacteriaceae > Collinsella. The sequence goes on along the minus strand of DBEZMF010000091.1, from coordinate 106,211 downwards.
GCGGCGCACGGCCTGAATCGCCAGCGGGGCCGAAATGCGGCGGCGGTAGTCGGCCGAGCCCCACAGGTTGGTACCGTAGCTCAGCGCGCGCACGGACGCGGCGAGGGCACGCAGCTCGTCCTCGGAAGGCTGCTCGCTCACCAGACCGCACGCCTCGCCCTGCAACAGGGTCGCGCGCAGCGGGCGGGCACCCACGGTGACGTGCCAGGAGTTGTCCCACCAGGCAGCGGTGACATTGAGCGAGGGGAAGTCGGTCGCGGCCTTGCGCACGGCCTCATAGCTGGCACGGTAATCGTGCTTGACGACCACCACGTGCTCGATCACGTCGCGCACGTAGCCCATGTCAACGAACTCGGCGAGCGGCACGCGGCCGGCACCCGTCAGCTCAACATACGAATCGAGCGCCAGGAACGCCGAGAGCACGTCCGAGAAGCCAAAGCGGCCGTAGATGCTGCCGCCTACCGTGGCGGTGTTGCGCAGCTGCACACCCACGATGTCATGGACGGCGAACTCAAAGACATTGTTGACAAGCGCGTTGAGCCCGGCATGACGCTCGAGCTGGCGCAGGGTACACATGGCACCGATGCGAAACTCGGTCTCGGTCTCCTCGATCTGATCGAGTCCACAGGCCGAAAGGTCAATCGCCGTCGCCACACGACACGAACCCAGGCGCATCCAGATGCCGCCGCCCACAATTTTGTTGTTGCGGTTCTTCTGCAAGAGCTCATAGGCTTCGGCCGCGTTTCCAACACGGACGTAGGTACCGAACTTGAGCACGTTCTCCCCCATCTCTTCACTTGTCCAGTACTTTTAAGTGTACCAAACGAGGGGCCGCCGCCATCGTCACCATAGAAAAAGGCTCCCAGCCAAGATGACTGGGAGCCTCATCACATGCTATGTCGAGCGAAGATTTAGCAGACGCCCTGGGCGAGCATGGCGTCGGCGACCTTCAGGAAGCCGGCGATGTTGGCACCCATGACAAAGTTGCCCTCCTGGCCATACTCCTTGGCGGTGTCGTCCACGTTGTGGAACATGCCACGCATGAGCTGCTCGAGCTTGCCGTCGACCTCCTCGAAGGTCCAGGACAGGTGCTCGGCGTTCTGGCTCATCTCCAGGCCGGACACGAGCACGCCGCCGGCGTTGGCAGCCTTACCGGGCATAAAGGCGACGCCGTTCTCCTGGAAGTAGGTCGTGGCCTCGATGGTCGTGGGCATGTTCGCGCCCTCGCCGACCACCTTGCAGCCGTTGGCGACGAGCGCCTGGGCGTCCTCGAGCAGCAGCGTGTTCTCGCGAGCGCAGGGCAGCGCGATGTCGCAGGGCAGCTGCCACACGCCGCGGCCGTCGCCCTCATGCCACACGGCGTTGGGCTTCTCGTCAACGTACATGGCGAGCGTGACACCCTTGTCGTGGCCGGAGCGCTTCTTGTTGTAGACATGCTCGAGCACGGTGTAGTCGATACCGTCGGGATCCTCGACCCAGCCGTGGGTATCGGAGCAGGCCAGCACCTTGCCGCCGAGCTGGGAGACTTTCTGGACGGCGTAGATGGCGACGTTGCCGGAGCCATGAACGACGACGTTCTTGCCCTCGAAGGAGTCGCCGCGGCTCTTGAGGTACTCGTCCACAAAGTAGGCCAGGCCGTAGCCGGTGGCCTCGGTACGGGCGAGCGAGCCGCCAAAGGAGAGGCCCTTGCCGGTGAGGACGCCGGTCCACTCGTTGGTCAGGCGCTTGTACTGACCGAACAGGTAGGCAACCTCGCGGCCGCCAACGCCCAGGTCGCCGGCGGGAACGTCGGTGTTGGGGCCGATGTGGCGATAGAGCTCGGTCATGAAGGACTGGCAGAAGTGCATGATCTCGTTGTTGGACTTGCCCTTGGGGTCAAAGTCGGAGCCGCCCTTGCCGCCGCCCATGGGAAGGGTGGTCAGGCTGTTCTTGAGGATCTGCTCCAGACCCAGGAACTTGAGCATACCCAGGGTGACCGTCGGGTTAAAGCGCAGGCCGCCCTTGTAGGGTCCAATGGCAGAGTTGAACTCGACGCGATAGCCGCGGTTGACCTGAACCTTGCCCTGGTCGTCGACCCAGGGGACACGGAACATGACGATGCGCTCAGGCTCGACGAGGCGCTCCAGCAGGGCGGCCTCCTCGTACTCGGGGTGGGCGTCGAGCGCCGGCTGGATGGTGCCGAGGATCTCGGTCGCGGCCTGGATGAACTCAGGCTGCTCGGGATAGCGGGCCTTGAGCTCTTCGAGAACTTTCTGCGTGTAGCTCATGCTTCCTCCAATGATGGGAAACGAAAATGTTGGTCGCGGCACCCTATGCGCCGCGAACTTTATCGAGTATGTATAATATCGCACTGTTGCAGCAAAGTTTCGCATAAGCCAACGAGCAGATGTTTCGTTTTGATTACGATGCAGGTAGAGGCGTTTTTGAATGTCTGACGCGCAAAACCCGTGTTTCAAACCTGTTTCGTCCACGTGTTCCAAACCACCACATTGGGGACAGGCACCTTTGTGGTGATGTTGGTGGTTAGAGGACGAGCTGATGGTAGTCGGCGGGGGTTATGCGGCCTTCGGTGGCAGCGCGGAAGGCGGCGAGTGCATCGCCCGAGAACGGCATGGCCCAGCACAGGCCGCAGCCGGCGGTGATGGAGCCGGGCAGCGGCATGATGCGCCCGGGCACACCGGCATCCAGGCACAGCTGCTCGCATTCCATCACATCGAAGGTGCTGTCAAACGACACGATAATCTTGCGCTCGTGGTCGAGGGCATCACCGGACGGGCCTTCGCGGTGTGCCTCACGATACGCCGCAGCGGCCGCTTCCTCTTCCGCAGTATGTCCACAGCCACCGCAGCCGCAGGTACAGGGCTCGGAACCATCGCAAGTGCAAGGCTCTCCCGTGTCGGGACAAATATCGTGAGACATGGCAACTCCAATCGTCTAGGCGAGTAACTCGGCCGCCGCAAACTCCTCGGGCGTATTGACGTTCTCGAAGCAGAGCGTCGAGCCCGCGGCCTTAACGATCTGCGGTTCATCCATATAACCAGCCTGAACGCGATTGATCAGGCAGCGAATGCGTTGGCGGTCGCAGGAGAGCAGCTCTTGGGCAACCGGCGCACACGCGTCACGGCGCCAGACGGCGCAAAGCGGCTCAATCCCCCGCTCCTCGCGCGGCACGCACACATCGAGCGCCTCGGCCTCAACATGATCGGCAAGCGCGCCGATGAGTTCCGGCGAGACAAACGGCATATCGCAGGCGACGATCGCCACGAGCGGCAATCGGGCCGCGGCCAACGAGCTCGCGATGCCGCGCATGGCACCCGCCGGCCCCTCAAGGTCCGACACTATTCGCGGCACCAGACCGCCAAACGCGCGCTGCTCAAGATAGACAAGCTCGCTGGGACGCGAAGTCGTCACGACTAACTCGCCGGCAACTGGCGCCAGCCGACCCAGCACGCGCTCGATGAGCAGCTCGCCGCAAAACAACATCCGCGCCTTGTCGCAACCCATGCGCGACGACAGCCCGCCCGCCTGGACGACGCAAGAAAGATCGGCTCGTCTTACGGTAGTCATACGGCAAAACACCCCCATCGACATGCTCGAAACCCTATGCACGAAGCTAAATACCGCCGCCGAAATAGCGGCGCTACGAAAAGCTCGTGCAAAAACAAAACAGCGCCTTTGCGGCACGCAGCAAGACCGCGAGCACAAAAGCGCTGGTAGTGTATGGCGGGAACGTATGTGAATCGAACACATCCAAGACGTTTTGCACGCCTCGCAACGGTTTTGAGGACCGCGGAGCCCACCGGAGCCCATCCGTTCCCAAGTGCGGCGGTATTTTACCAAACCGAGCAGCCAATCTAGCGCAGGGAGCGCAGGCCGTCGGCGTCCTTGTCGAGCACCGTAAAGCGCACGGCATCCAGGTGCTCCAAGATGCTGATGGCACGTTTGCGCGACACGCCCAGAGCCTCACGCAGCACGCTCGTGGTGGCAGCGCCGCCGGCTGCCTCAATGGCGGCGGCGACGAGCTCACGCGCATGGACCTCGGCGGCGGCAGACAGGGCAACGTCGCGCTCGACCTTAACGATCGAGCGATTGAGCGAAAGCTCGCGCAGGGCACGCGTCATGGTGTCGCGATCGAGCTGCAACTGCTCGCCCACTTCGGGCAACGTCGGTGCATCGAGGCCGGCTTCGTCCAGCAAGGCAACGATACGTTCGCAGGCCTCGCGCACCACACGCGCCGCGGCGGCAGCGGAGTGCGGGTCGAATACCTCGGCACCCTCGGCGGCACACACGCCACGCGAGCAGCCCTCGGCAATCAGAGCCGCGGCAACGCCATCATCAGCGGCAGGCCACGCAGCATGGGCAACGGCGCCGGGCGTAAAGCCCGTCTCCTTGGGAGACGCCGCGTGCATGGCTGACAGGGTCGCCGCCAGTGCATCCATCGCGGCGTCGAGCACCACGGCGTCCGCCAAGTAGTCCGCATCACCCACAGCAAGCTTGCGAACAGAGCCCTGCGACACCAACCCGCGCAGTGCGGCATCGACCTCGCCTACACCAAGATCCAAAGCGTCGGTAACATCAACCGCCGTAACCGGCAACATCTGCAGCGCCAGCCAAGCGCCCACACCGCCCGCGGTATCGCCGGACTCAAGCGCCACAAACAGTGCGCGCTCTCCGGCAGAAAGCTCGCGCGAGCGACGGCAGCGCGAAAGCAGCACGCGCCCGCCGCCGATGAGCATAACGGGCGAATACGACAGCACCACGGCATGGTCTCCGGCACACAGCGGCAGCGGCTCCTCCAGGCGCACCTGCACGGTACGGGTCTCGCCCACCGCCATGGGGGCCTCAACCTCCAAAAGCATGATGCGGCCGACGACCTCGGCCGTGCCGGCCATCACATGCACGCGCGCGCCCGACTCGAGCACGCGCGGCTTGGTGCCCTCGCGGCCCAGGTAGGTGAACGTCATCATAAAGCGCAACGTCTGGCCAAAGCGGTCCGCCACGCCCAGCATCTCGCCACGGTCAAGCGCCGCGACACCGTCACCAACTAGGTTGAGCGCCACACGCTGACCAGGCAGCGCGCGCGGCGTATCGCCATGCACCTGAATCCCGCGCACGCGACAGACCGTACGCGACGGCAAAGCCATCAGCTCGTCGCCCACCGCAACCGGCGCATCGTGCAGCGTTCCCGTTACGACAGTGCCGACGCCCTTAATCGTAAAGCAGCGGTCAATCGGCAGGCGCGGCGCGGTATCGGTGCGCTCGGCACGGTCGCGGCAGGCATCCCAGCAAGCGGCAACCTGCTCGTCGAGCGTAGCCAGCAGGCCATCGATCCCCTCGCCGGTCTTGGACGACACGGGCACAATCGGCGCGCCCGCAAACACGGTACCCGACAAAAAATCATCGACATCGAGCTCGGCAAGCTCGGTCATCTCGGCATCGGCCAGGTCACACATCGTCAGCGCCACCACCATATGCGTGACGCCCAGCAGCTCCAGCACGTGCACGTGCTCGCGCGTCTGCGGCATTACGCCCTCGACGGCAGAGACCACCAGCACGGCAACGTCGATGCCTGTCGCACCCTGCACCATGGCGCGCAGGTAATGAGCATGCCCCGGCACATCGACCAGGCCGACGATCTTGCCGCTCGGCAGCGCCAGCTCGCCAAAACCCAACTCCACCGTCATGCCGCGACGACGCTCAACCTCCAGACGGTCGGGATTCTTACCGGTCAGTGCCTCGATCAGCGCCGACTTACCGTGGTCGACGTGGCCCGCCGTGCCAACGATAACGGGGCATTCCACCAACGCTTCGGCCTCACTCATCGGCGCACCGCCTTCTCAACGCATGCGGCAAGCGTCGACGCCGCCGTCTCGATATCGCGGTCACCCACGAGCGTGCGCACATCAAACAGGACGCGATCGTGCGAGGCGCGCGTGACGACCGGCGTGTCGAAATCTTGGACGAGCGAGCGCTTGAGCGCGTCGACAGACAGGCGCCCGTCGACCGGGCAGACGGCCACGCACATCGTGGGTAGCTCGACGGTAGGAAGCGAGCCGCCGCCGGGAGTCGACGACTCCTCGACGATTTCCACCTGCACGGCGCGCGGGCAACCCGCCTTATCGAGGCCCGCCACCATTAGCTCGCGCAGTTTGCGTGCGCGGCGCTCCAGATGAGCCTGCGGAAGCGTGAGCATGTTTAGCACCGGCACCTCGCGATGGGCCACATCCGCCCCATCCATGTAGATGCGCAGTGTAGCCTCGAGCGCCGCCAGTGCGAGCTTGCCCGGGCGCAGGGCACGCATAAGCGGATGCGACCCGCAAGCCTGGACCAGATCGCGACGGCCCATGATAATGCCCGCCTGTGCGGCACCGAGCAATTTATCGCCCGAGCACGACACCAGATCGAGCCCTGCCGAAACCGAAGCCGGCGTGGTTTCTTCGCCGCCGCGCACCAAGATGTCGTCAGGCAACAGTGCGCCCGACCCCTGGTCTTCATAGAACAGCAGGCCGTGCTTATGGGCCAGTGCGGCGAGCTCCCTTGAGCTCACTTCCTCGTGAAAACCCTCGATGCGATAGTTGGAAGGATGGACCTTCAGGATCATGGCCGTATCGGGCGTGATGGCGCGCTCGTAATCGGCAAGGTGCGTGCGGTTGGTGGCGCCGACCTCGACGAGTTTGGCGCCCGAAGCCGCCATGACGTCGGGGATGCGGAAGCTGCCGCCAATCTCGACAAGCTCGCCGCGGCTGACGATAACCTCTTTGCCCGCGGCATGGGTCGCCAGCACCAGCAGCACCGCGGCGGCGTTGTTGTTGACCACGAGCGCGTCCTCGGCACCGGTGAGTGAGCGGATCAGCTGCGCGGCATGCTCCTTGCGCGACCCGCGCGAGCAGGTGTCGACGCTGTACTCGAGCGTGCTGTAGCCGCGCGCGACCTCGGCCACGGCCTTGGCGGCCGACTCCGCAAGCGGGGCGCGGCCCAAGTTGGTATGGATGACCACACCCGTGGCGTTGACGGCAGGACGCAGGCTCGGCAGTGCGGATCGATGCGCACGCCACTCGATGGCCGAGGCCAGGTCGCGCTTAGAGCGCGGGGCGGCACCGGCGCGAATGGCAGCGCGCTCCTCGTCGAGCTCGGCCGTGACGGCGGCATGCACCACCGCGTCGCAGGTCTCCCCCGCGGCCTTCACCACCGGCCACTCTGCGAGCAGCTCGTTGACGGAGGGGATGGCGCGCAGGCGGGCGCGCACCTCATCGGACATGTTCTGGCTATCGCTCATGTGCGGCCTTTCAAAAGAAACGTGGATCAGTCGAATACATCAGCTGAGTCAATTACTCGTCATTATCCCCGCGCGCGACAATCTTTTCCACGCGAACGGCGTTTTCCTGGGTGAGCGCGGCGCCCGTCAACGGGTCCCAACGCAACGGCGTATGGTCGAGCGGGCCCACGCCCAGGGCATGAGCGCCGCCGGCTTCGGCGCCAAACGAACGCCCACCGGGAGCAGCCGACGTAAAGATGCACGCCGGATGCAGATAGGGCGTCGTCTCCACGCGCACGCGGTCGCGGCCCATGTCGCTCACGAGCTCAACGACCTCGCCATCGGCGATACCCATGCGAGCGGCGACATCGGCATTCATCTGCACGGCATCCAGGTCCGATCCAGCCTCGGCGGCACCTTGGGCCGCGAGCCTGCGCGAGGTATGCGACTCAAAGGGTCGATTGCCGCTAATGAGGCGAAACATCCCCGGGCCAGGCTCCACCATCGGCGCGATCCAGTTGGCCACACGACCCATGCCGGCTCGCTCCCATACGTCGCTTGCCAGCGCGATCCTGCCGCCGTTCAAGGGGATCACAGGCTCGCCCGTACGCGACGGCAGCGCCACGCCCGTATCGGCCCAACCGCGCTCCTTGAGCTCGTCCAGATCGATCCCAAAGGGCGCCACCTGGGCCGCCGCAAGGTCGTCCGGCGAAAAGTCGAAGTACTCGTCCACGCCGCAGGCAGCAGCCAACCCGGCAAAGATCTCCCGCCCCGGTCGCGTGTCGTCATGCAAGACCGGCAGCACGGCGTTGCGGTAGAACACGCACGCGTCGTTGCGGCCCACGACTGTACCCACGCCGCGGTCAGCCTCCAAATATGTCACATCGGGCAGCACGAAGTCGGAAGCGCGCGCCGTCTCGGACCAGCGAATATCAATCGTAACGAGCAAGTCGAGCTGCTGCAAGATGCCCAACCAAGCCTGCGCATTGCCATAGCCCGCACCGGGGTTACTGGCATAGACGATGAGCCCACGCAAATCGCCGGCAAGAATCGACTGACCGATGGTCGTGCACAGACCGCGCACCGGATCGACCAGCGGATAGCGCTCGGACCCCAACTTGGGCTCACCCGGCGCCGGCGGCGTCGCAAAGCGCATGGGATCGAGGTCGCCCAGCGCAAGCGGTGTGGGTGGATTGAGCGCTCCGCCCGCATGTCCAATACAGCCCAGCAGCACATCGACCAAGCAGATAGCGCGCGCGGTCTGGGTGCTATTGGCATACGCGATACCGATGCCACCATGAAAGCCCGCATCCACCACAGCGGCAGGCGCGGCGGCAGCCAAATCACGCGCAACCGCACGGATATCGTCCGCCGGAACGTCGCACATCGACTCGGCCCACTCGGGCGTCCAAGCACTGGCCGCCTGCGCCAGCTCGTCAAACCCCGTGCTATAGCGGTCAACGAACTCGTGGTCGTACAGGCCCTCGGCAATCAACACGTGGGCAATACCCAGCAGCAGCGCCAAGTCGCAGCCCGGGCGCACGCGAAGCCAGCGGTCGGCAAGCGCAGCCGAGCCGCTGCGCCGGGGGTCGACCACGATAATCTTCGCCCCACGGCGACGGGCATCATTGAGCGCATCAACGGCCCCCATCGTCGACGAATCGACAATGGAACGCCCCAAATACATGATGCAGTCGGTATGCGCAAGGTCGGAGGCGGGACTATAACCCAGGCTATGCTCCCAACCGGTGAGACGGCTTACCTCGCAGGCGCCGTCGGCACCGTACACGTTGGGCGAGCCCAGCGCATACATAAAGCGATACGCCCAGTAACGGTCGAACGAGGGCACGCCGAGCGTCATGCCCAGCGCGCGAGACCCGTGCTCATCAACAATCCCCAAAAGGCGCTCGGCAATCTGCGCGAGTGCTTCGTCCCAGCTCACCGCATCGAACCCCGAGCCATCAGCTCGGCGGCGCATGGGATGCAAAATCCGGTCGCGCTCGTCAAACGGCATGGACAGGCGATGCCGCCCGCGGGAGCACAGAGCACGAGCCGCACACGGATGTCCCGGCACTGGCAGCTCGGCAACTACACGGCCGTCCTCAACGCGTGCCGCAAAGGCGCAATCGGCATAGCATCCCCCGCATGTGGTCACCACGGCGCGACCGTCACGCTTCACAGCAGATGCCATCTCGAATACCCCTTTCATCAGCCAAACACAACAGGCCGAAAGCCCAGCAACGAGCCCCAGACCCAAAAAGCCTCCCGCACGGCAACGCCCCGCGGGAGGCCCAACGTCAAACAGACGGTACCTTACGCCTCGGACTTCTTGGCGTAGATAAACCAGTAGCCGAGCGCGACCAGAACCGCACCGCCCACGATGTTGCCCAGCGTGGCGGCGGACAGATTAAACGCAATGCCCGCGGCGTTGAGCGCATCGGCGCCGGCGACGTCGGCACCATAGCCGCACGCGTGCATCACGGCACCCATGGGCAAAAAGTACATGTTGGCGACGCAGTGCTCAAAACCGCAGGCCACAAAGGCGGCGATGGGCAGCAAAATGCCCACGACCTTATCGACCACGGTCTTGCCGGCGGTACCGATCCAAACAGCCAGGCACACAAAGATGTTGCACAGGATGCCGCGGAAGAAGATCGTCACCCAGTCGATCGTCACCTTGCCGGCGGCGACGCTCACCATGGAATTGGCGACCGCCTCGCCGTTGAGCTTGTAAATGCCGGCCATGTACACCAAAAAGACGATGAACAGGGCACCGACAAAGTTACCGACCCATACGACGACCCAGGCCTTGAGCATCTGGACCAGGGTGATCTTTTTGCTCTTGAGCGCGCAGACCATAAGCGAATTACCGGTGAACAACTCGGCGCCACACACCAGCGCGAGCACCAGGCCCAGGCAAAAGCATAGGCCGCCCACGACGCGCTGGGCACCCCAGCCCAGCGTGCTGTCGCTCAAGAACACGGTAAAGAACAGGCCACCGAAGGCAATAAACGCACCGGCAAACATTGCCAACAGAAAGGCCTTTGCGACCGGCAGGTTGGCCTTGGTCACGCCGGCGGCCTCGGTCTTGGCCTCGATCGCGGCGGGCGCCAGGCAATCGGAAGCGGGATATTCTGCCTTGGAATCTGCCATGTCAATCACTTCTTTCCTAATCAGCAGGGACAAGCGCTCCTATTGCTCTTGCCCCAAGCGGACAAAGTGGGAAAAGTCGTTGGCGGCCACGGCGTCATACACGGCGTCGACGGCGTCAAAGACTTCCGGGGACATGGGGTTGTAGAACTCCGTGTCGCCCGGCTGAATCCCTATGAAGACGATATCTTCGCACGATTGCTCAATCTCTTCGATCAGAATCGACAAGGGAAGCGAATGCGTGGTGAACATCGACTTGCGGGCCACATCGCGTTTGTCGAGCAGGCGAATGGCACCGACGGGCAGCGCCATGTCGGCGGCATCGACCAAGACCAGACGCGGCGGAAGCTCGCGCTTGACCTCGATGATGTCGTCCTCGGGCGTTTGGCCTCCGTCGATGGTGTACCAACCGGCGATGGGTGCGTCCTCCATCTTTTTGGAGAGCACGGGGCCGGCGGCATCGTCGGCACGCAGCACGCTTCCCGCCGTGAGCACGATACCCTCAAACGGGGCGCCGTTCACACGTCCATCCATAACGCGACCCATTACTGCAACCTCCCCGTCAGATACACGCCCGACACATCGCGCACGCGCTCAACCAGATCGCGGAACTTCATCAGAAACGCGACCTGCTGGGCATGCAGGCCAAAGTCGTCGTCGAACACCGAGATGCCGGCCTTGGCCGACCCGCGAAAACCGCGCTCGTCGAGCAGCGCATCGCAGGCCTCGAGCAGCGACGGCACCGCCGCCTTGTCGAGCTGGCACTCGCCAAAGGAGCGGATGGCCTCGAACTTGGTCTTGGCCTCCCCCTCCGGCAACGCGTCGACGAGCGAATAGAACACATCCACCGGCACCGACAGGCGCGGCTCAAAGCAATCGAGTACGCCGGTGTGGTGGCCCACGGCGAGCGTGTAGTACAGCACGTCGCAGGCCTCCTGGGGAACGTCTTCCTCGGTCTCCACAAACTTACGCGTGAGCTCGTAGAAGACCACCTGGTCGGGCGCATGTCCCAGGCAAGGGTCGGCGACGCCCTCGGCGGCCTCGTCGCTTGCGCGCGAGGCATCGCCAAAAGAGCCGCCGAGCATGCCGGGGCCCGCAAAGTAACCAGAGCGGTCCGTGAGCTCCATCTAGCGACCTCCGGCCAGCACTAGATCCTGCAGCGCCGAGTACACCTCGACGCGACGCGGATCGTCCTGCTTGTCGATGAGCAGCGCCATGGCACCGCGGATATCGCCCTTGGGCGCGCCCTCGAGCGTATCCATAAACTCGTTGGCCAGGTCGCGGCCGTAACGGTAGCCGCTCATGGCGCGAGCCTCGTGCTCGATGGCAACGCGCAGCTTGTACGGCACGCCGGGGTGCAGGATATCGGCCTGCTCGCCGGCAGCCTCCACCGTGGTCTCGGCATGGAGCTTTTGGTCCAGCAGGCCAAGTGCCATGGCAAAGCCGTAGATGGTCTGCGCGGGGCTGGGCGGGCAGCCGGGGATATAGACATCGACCGGCAAGATCTTGTCCGTGCCGCCCCAGACGCAGTAGTTGTCGTAGAAAATGCCGCCGGTGCAGCCGCACGCGCCATAGGACACCACGATCTTGGGATCGGGTGCGGCCTCAAAGGCGCGCAGGGCCGGCATGCGCATGGCACGCGTCACGGCGCCGGTGTACAGCAGCACATCGGCGTGACGGGGCGAGGGCACGACCTTGATGCCAAAACGCTCGACGTCGAAGACAGGCGTGATGGAACCGAAGATCTCGATCTCGCAGCCGTTGCAGCCGCCGCAGTCAACACGGTAGACGTACACCGAACGCTTGATCTTCTTAAGAAGGGTCGCCTTGGCCTTCTCGATGCTCTCATCGAGCTCGATCTTGGTCGGGCGGTACTGAAGCCGCTCGGGCAAAAGCGTGGGTTCGGCCATGGTTACTCCTCCTTCGTATCAAAATCCATGATGATGCCCTCGACCGGCGCCGGGCCGGCGGGAATCTCGGGCGCATCGGGGTTGAGCTCGCGGTCGATATACTCCGGGTTCACGCCGTGGCCGCCCAGATACTCCATGCCGGGGCCCTGGGGCTCACCGGACGCAAGCGTCTCGTTGGCAGCCATGCCGTGCGCGTTGCCGGTCTTTACGGCCGAGGCGGCGCGCAGGGCGTCGAGCTCGCGCTTGCACTCCTGGCACATACCGACGGTACGGGCGGCCTGGATGGCCTCCATGCCGCCGGTCTTTTGCAGCAGGCGCTTGGCGTAGTCGATCTCCTTATGCGGGGCAAACGGCTTGCCGCAGCGCGAGCAGTGCTCGAGCGTGTAGACACTCTTGCTGGTGAGGTCGTCCTTGCTCATGACGGCCAGCTCAAACTCCTCGGTGAGTTTGATGGCCTCCATGGGGCAGGCTTCCTCGCAGCGGCCGCAGAAGATGCAGCGGCCGTAGTCAATCGACCAGGTAATGGTATCGGCCGCAAGGTCGGTGTCCATGCGAATGGCATCGGCCGGGCACGCCACGCCGCAGGCACCGCAGGCGATGCAGAGCTCGGCATTATGCTCGGGCTTGCCGCGCATGTCCTTGTTGGTGGGGAACGGCGCAAACGGGTACTTGACCGTCGCGTCGCCGGCCTTGGCGTTAACCTTCCAAAGCTTCAGCATATTAGAGCGCCTCCTCATCGAGCGGAGCGGCCATGGTGCCCTCGCCCGCAAGCGGCGACTTGTCGCGCCAGACGTTCTCGAACTGCTCCTTGTCGAGCACGTGGTCGCGCTTGGCGGCGACATCGGTCACCGTCACGCGATCGGTGCAGGAGTAGCACGGGTCGAGCGAGCCGACGATCAGCGCCGCGTCGCCCACGGTGTTGCCGCGGAACATGTAGCGCAGGACCGGCCAGTTGCTGTACGTGGCCGCCTTGGCGCGCCAGCGGTAGCACTTCTGGTTGTTGCCGAGCATGGCCCAGTGCACGTCCTCGCCGCGCGGCGCCTCGGTGGCGCCGATGGCGTACTTGTGCGGGGTGTACTCCCAATCCGTGGTGAGGATGGGGCCCGACGGGCAGTTCTCGAGCATGGTCTCGATCATGTCGATCGAATCGTAGACCTCCTGGATGCGAACGGCGGTACGGCCGAAGGCATCGCAGGTGTCGGCCGTAGCGGCGTGCATCTTTTGGACGTCCGGATCGGCGTAGCCGTCGAAGGGATGGTCAAAGCGCACGTCGCGGGCATAGCCCGAGCCACGCATGAGCGGGCCGACCGGCGAGAAGTCACGTGCGATCTTGCGGTCCAAGATGCCGATACCGCTCGTACGCTCAATAAAGTTGGGCGTGGAGAGCAGCACGTCGACGAGCTCCTGAACCTCGGAGCGCAGCTGGTGGATGGTCGTGAGCGTGGAGAGCTTCTGCTCGGCCAAAATGTCGCGACGCACGCCGCCGATCACGTTGAGGCCGTAGGTCTTGCGGTGACCGGAGAGCTTCTCGGCCAGGTCCATGGACTTCTCGCGGACGCGGAAGAACTGCTGGAAGCCCGAATCGAAGCCCGTGTAGTGCGACGCAAGGCCAATGTTGAGCAGGTGCGAGTGCAGGCGCTCGACCTCGAGCATGATGGCGCGGATGTACTGGGCGCGCGGCGGGACATGGATGCCCTGGGCGCGCTCGACGGCCTCGGCATAGGCCACCGAGTGGGCGCAGCCGCAGATGCCGCAGATGCGGTCGGCGAGGAACGTCACGGCGTCATAGTTCAGGCGCGTCTCGGCGACCTTCTCCATGCCGCGGTGCACGTAGAACAGACGGTAGTCGGCGTCGACGATCGTCTCGCCCTCGACGAACAGGCGGAAGTGGCCGGGCTCGTCGGAGGTAATGTGCAACGGGCCCATGGGGACGAGCGTCGTCTCCTTGCCCTTGGTATCGGCCAAGAACTCGTAGTTTTCCATGTCGCTCGCGGGAGCGGGACGGAAACGGTAGTCCATGGAGTCCTTGCGCAGCGGATACAGGCCGCTGGGCCAATCGTCGGGCAGCACCAGGCGGCGACGGTCGGGCAGACCCTCGGGGATCAGGCCGAACATGTCGCGAAGCTCGCGCTCGCCCCACACGCAGGCGGGGACGAACGGCGTCACGGACGGGAACGTCATCTTGGCGGGATCGACCTCGGTGCGCACGGTCACCCAGCCGGGGTCCTCCCCCTCCATGGAGATGACGTAGTACACGGCGTAACGGCCGCACAGACTGCGCTCGTCGTTGCCGATGATCACGGGAATCCAGCCGTAACGCTCGTAATACAGGTAGTGGACGGCCTCGGGCAGCTTGTCCTGCTTGACGGTAATCGTCAGCTGGTCCTCGCACTGCCACTCGACCTTCTCGATGCAGCCCGGAACGGCGCGGCGCAGGGCCTCGACATGGCTCTCGCAGCGACGGGCATACACCTTGTCCTCAGTTTCAATCATTCGTTACTCCACCTCGCTCTGAGCGGTCTCGGTACCGAACACAGCGCGGTACATCGGCGTCGCGTGAAGTTCCTCGGTGCTCTGCTCGAGCACGATGCCGGTCGCGGTCTCCACACCGTGCACGAGGGGCAGCGGGGTGGCGATGCCAAACCACAAGATCATGACGGCCAGGATGATTTCGGGGATAAGCATGAGCGCCGGGGCCTCATGCTTGCCCATACCCTGGGGCGCATGGCCGAATACCGACTTGAGTGCGATGCGGGTGAGCGCGGAGATGGCCACGGTAAGACCGAGGGCGACCACGACGACCAGCCACATGGGACCGGCGGTAACACCAGCGACAAAAGTCAGGAACTCGGAGATAAACATGCCGAAGGGCGGGAAGGCACCAAGACCGAGCAGCGCCAGGACGGCGAGCGCGGCGGTTGCGGGGGCAACCTCGACGACGCCCTGGATCTTGGCCAGGCTACGCGTGCCAAAGGCGTGCTGAATGTTGCCGGACACGCAGAAGGCAAGCGTCTTGGTAAAGCCGTGGAACACGCAGTGCAGCAGGGCCGCGGCGATACCCAGCGGGCCACCGATACCCAGGCACAGGGCGATAACGCCCACGTTCTCCACAGACGAGTACGCAAAGCGGCGCTTGAGGTCGTCCTGGCGAAACATCGAAAGTGCCGCCACCAAAATGGACAGCGTGCCGACGATCAGCAGCAAAAGTTGCGGATACTCGGCGCCCACGGCCTGGATAGTAAAGCCGTAGAAGCGCATGATCACAAGCATGGCGCATTTAAGCAGCACGCCCGAGAGCAGGGCCGAGACAGGGCTCGGGGCCTGGGAGTGGGCATCGGGCAGCCAAGTGTGCATGGGGAACAGGCCGGCCTTGGTGCCAAAGCCGATCACGATAAACGCAAAGGCGAGGCGCATGAGCGTCGGATCGAACTGGTCGGCATACGGCATCACGCACGACAGGAATGCGGCCTCGTGGGCGTTGGGAATCACGTCGGCGGCGTTGGCGTAGATCAGCAGCGTACCGAACAGGCCAAAGGCCACGCCGGCGGTGCAGACCATCGCGTACTTCCAAGAAGCCTCGAGGGCCGTCTTGTTCTTGTAGATACCCACGAGGAACACGGTGGAAAGCGTGGTTGCCTCCACGGCGGCCCACGTGAGGATCATGTTGTTGGACAGGCACGCGAGCAGCATGGTGAACACAAACAGGCTAAACAGCGCAAAATACTGCTTGGCGCGCTCGGCGGGCATGGAGCCTTCCTCGATATCGGCCTTTACATAGGGCAGCGAGAACAGCCCCGTAAGAAAACCGATAAAGCCGATGAGCAGCACAAAGATGGCGCCCAGCGAATCGAGGTGGAACCACAGGCCAAGAGCGCTCGCGGTTTCGCCGCTCATAAGGACGTCACCGGCCGTCATAATCGACAGCACCAGGACGGCTGCGACGGAGACCAGGTTGAGACCGGCAAACACGTTATAGGACGTGTTCTTGGGCAAAAACGCCATGACCAGCGAGAACACCAAAGGAGTCGCGAGCAGGGCGAGAATCAACGTTTCCATGGACTACCCCCTCAGCTCGGACAGGTCGCGCGCATCGAGCGAGTGGGAGTCGTCCCAAATGCGACGCACGACGATGGACATGATGATGACGGCAAAGATGGCGTCGGTGGCGATACCGATCTCGATGATCTCGGGAGCGGTGGGAGCCAAAAGCGCGAGCGTCACGTGGCTGCCGTTTTCCATAAGGCAGTATCCAAAGATCTGCTTCATGATGTTGCACTGCGAGATGATGCAGGTGAGGCCCACAAAGAAGTGAGCGAAGCTAATAGCGAGCGCGGGCGTTGCGACCTCGGCCGTGGGCAGGCTGATCTGCGTCACGACGGCAAAGCAGATCGCGACCTCGACGGCGATGATGCAGATGGCCCACGCGGGCTTAAGGCCGGCCTTGAGCGATGCGTCGCTCGGTTCGCCCATCTTCTTGTATGCGCGGTTGAGGATATAAGGGACCAGGACGACCTTGGTGATAAAGGCGGATACGGCCCACATAAGCAGCTCCTGCGCACCGGTAGTGGCACCGAGCGTAGCGAGCAGTCCCACGAGCACCAGCGACTGCACCGCATACCAGCGGATGGCGTGCTTGATGTTCTTGGAGACAACCACCATGGTGGACGTGACGATCAGAAGGCCGCCAAGGATGTTGACGATCGAATAACCCATGTCGTTCTACCTCCTAACCGATCCAGCTGGCCGAAAGCGGGCCGCTGACGATAACCATGATGATGAGCACGATGAACACGAACGCCATCGCACGGGGAAGCGGGGCTCCCGCAGCGACCTCGTCGCTCGGCTCGCCGGGCAGGCAATAGCCCATCCACTTGAGGAACCAGGCAAAGGTGGCGACGGTCTCGGCGACCATAATGCACACGAGCACCAGGATCGCGACGTTGCCGGCACCCACGGAGAAGCCGCCGGCGATGATCTGGAACTTCGAGAAGAACGTGTTCATGGGCGGCACGCCGGCAATGGCGAGTGCCGCGACACCAAAGCCCACGCCCGAGATCGGGTACTTCTTTACGATGCCGCGAAGCTTGGGCAGCATACGCGT
Organism: Collinsella sp.; assembly: GCA_048250755.1. GTDB lineage: Bacteria > Actinomycetota > Coriobacteriia > Coriobacteriales > Coriobacteriaceae > Collinsella. Next base: position 88,795 of record DBEZMF010000091.1, on the reverse strand, counting down.
GCCGAGCGTAAAGGAGAACGAACCGGCGATCAGGAAGAACAGCGTCTTGGCGAAAGCGTGGTTAAAGATGTGGCACACGGCGCCATCAAAGGCCAGCTGGCTGCCAAAGACCGAAAGGCCCAGACCAAAGAACACATAGGAGAGCTGGGCGATCGTAGAGAAGGCCAGCAGGCGCTTCATGTCCTTTTGCGGCAGGTACATAAGGAAACCAAAGAGCATGGTGACCATGGCGTCGATAATGGCGACCCAGCCCACGATCTCGGGAATCTCGCCGGCAGAGACGAGTGCACGCGCGAACACGCACACGCCGACCTTGACCATCGAGGCACCATGCAGGTAAGCCGAAACAGGCGTCGGCGCCTCCATGGCCGAAGGCAGCCACATGTACATGGGAACCTGTGCCGACTTGGCCCAGGCCGCAAACAGCACGAGCAAAAGGACGATGGCCTTGAGCTTGGCGTCGAGGCCGGCAATCGCGGTAATGGCGAAGGTGCCGGTGTGGGCAAACACGATTGCGGCGCCCAGATACAGGCCGAGTGCACCGATATGCGTAATGATCAGGGCCTTCATGCCGGCCTTCTTGGCCGTAGGCGTCATGTAGTAGCTAATGAGGCCCCAAGAGCACGCACCCGTGATCTCAAAGAACACGAGCTGGCCCAAAGGGTCGAGCTGTACACAAGGCCGGCCATGGCGCCGATGAAGGTCGCGAGGTACGCGTAGAAGCGACGACGCGGTGCGTCGGGATGCTCACGGTTATTCTCGCTCATATAGGGAATCGAATAGATCACGACAAGCAGGCCGATACCCACAAAGGCAGGCGCGAGCAGCGTGCTCATGCGATCGAAGGTGAATCCCATGACGAGGGTCTGCCCAAACGAGATCAGGGGGACCTGCGTGTCGGGCATGCCGGCGCCGGCGAAATTCGCGGCGAGGGCGATGGTGCAGACCGTCGAGACGGCGGCACCCAAAACGCTGAACCACTTGGCGTACGGACGGGGGAACAGGGCGACGAGCACCGAGGCCACCATCGGGGCCGCGATAGCGACCAAGCCGAGAAGGGACAGACTGACTGCAAATGACATTGTTTCTCCCTTCTCCTACACGCCGACGACCACGAAGACAAACGCCAGAACGGCGATGCCCACGACAGCCCAGGTCTGATTGCCAAGCACCTTAAAACGCGAACGCGAACAAGAGTTCTCGATCACGCCGCACACGACAAAGTCGATCAGGCACTTCACCAGGAAGATGACTGCGCCCAGAACAGCGGCGGTGCCCACGGTCGCGGGCTCGCCCCAGGGGACGAAGATCGCGCAGAACCAAGCGACGACCAGAACCTGCTTCATGGACATGGCGAGCTTGGCCATGGCGAGCGACGGGCCGGAAAGCTCGGCGAGAGGACCTTCCTGGAGCTCCTGCTCGGCCTCGGCCTGATCAAACGGCAGCTTGCCGAGTTCCATGTAGCAGGCAATCGCAAAGGCGATGCCGGCGAGGATCACGGCGACTGGCGCGTCGATGGCGCCCGTCATGATGTGCTGACCCATGGTGGCGATGTCGGTGGAGCCACACACCAGGGCGGCGGCAAACAGCGCCAGCAGCATGGACGGCTCGATGAGCACGCTCATGAGCAGCTCGCGAACGCCGCCGATACCGGCGTAGGCGTTGGACGAGTCCACACCGCAGAGAGCGAAGAAGAAGCGGGCGAGCGCCAGGCTGTACATGATGGTGATGGCGTCACCAAAGACCGGGATGGGGCTTTGTGCCGTAAAGAGCGGCAGACCCATCGCGAGCATAAAGGCGACGGCGAAGAACAGCGGCGGCATGATGCGCAGCGCAAAGCTCGCGTCCTCGCTCTGGGACTCGGGGCGCGCAAAGAGCTTGGCCAGGTCGCGATAGTCCTGCATGATGCTGGGGCCGCGACGGTTGTGCATCTTGGCGCGGATCACGCGACCGAGACCGGAGAAGAACGGCGCGACGACCATAACGACCACGCCCTGCAGAACGGCAAGTACGATGTTGTTCATGCTCTCCCCTCCTTAACCCATTTGCACGGCGAGCACGAGGAACACCACGAGCGCCGCGACGATGTAGCAGATATAGATGCTGTAGTTGCCGCCCTCGAGCTTAGTCGCGAGGTCGGCGAGCTTCTCGACACCCTTATGCGGGGCATCGACGAGAACCTTGTCGGGTACGGGCTCCACAGCCTCGGCCACACCGGTAAGCTTCTGGAAGAAGTGCGCGATGGACCAGCAGACGGCCGTGCAGCGGTCGCGCAGCGCGTAGAGCGGCTGCATAAACCAGGACACCTCGGAGGCAAAGGTCGTGGCCACGACGGGCATATGCTCGTTGGGAGCATAGCCGCACGCCCACGGCTGGGACTTCTGCACCTTGCCGACGGTCTTGAGCTTGCGATAACCGCAGGCAAGGCCGACGAACACCACGAGCGCAATGGCGATCGCGGGCGTGGAGGTGGCAGCGCCGGAATACTGGTTCATGAGCTCCATGCCCTCGGCGGCAAACACGCCACCGTACGGATGCAGCACGGACGCAGCGACATCGACCAGCACGGGCGCGATCACGGGAGCGCCAATGCCCAGCACGACGCAGATGGCCGCGAGCAGGCCCTGCGCAAACACCATGGGGGCGGGAACCTCCTTGGCATTGGCCGCGGCCTCGGAGCGGGGCGCGGAGGCAAAGGAGACGCCATAGGCCTTGACGAAGCACGTGACGGCCAGCGCACCGGTAATGGCAAGCGCGACGGCAGCGAACACGGCCACGATCATGACGGCCTTGTCACCCTGCATGGCGGCATTAAACAGCGACTGATAGGTAAACCACTCGGACACAAAGCCGTTGAAGGGCGGGATGGCCGAGATGGCAAGCGCACCAACGAGGAAGCAGATGGCCGTTGCCGGCATACGACGGAACAGGCCGCCCATCTTCTCCATATTGCGCGTACCCGTGGAGTACAGCAGCGCACCGGCGCCCAGGAACAGCTCGCCCTTAAACATCGCGTGGTTAAACGTGTGGTAGAGGGCGGCCATCAGAGCCAGGACGGCGATGCCGACAGAGTTGAGCGCCATGGCGGCCATGGAAGCGCCGACGCCGAGCAGAATGATGCCGATGTTCTCGACGGAGTGATAGGCCAGCAGGCGCTTGATGTCATGCTCCTGCAGGGCGAAGGCCACGCCGAGGACCGACGAGATCGCACCGAAGACCATGACCATAAGGCCCCACCAGACCTGAACGCCCGAGGCGGCGAGCAGGTCGAGACCAACCTTGAGGATGCCGAAGATACCGATCTTGATCATGCCGCCGGACATGAGGGCCGACACGTTGGACGGCGCCTCGGGATGTGCCTTGGGCAGCCAGCCGTGCAGCGGGATGATACCGGCCTTGGCGCCAAAGCCAAAGAAGGCGAGCACGAAGCACACGGATGCGACCGCGGGGCTAAACTGCGTGGCGCGGAAATCCGCAAAGGCAAACGAGCCACCGGCGAAGTTGGTCATGGTGAGGAAGCTCGCCATGATGAGCACAAAGCCCACATGCGCGATCACAAAGTAGAGCCAACCGCCGTGGATGGAGTTCTCGTTCTCCTCGATCACGACCAGGAAGTACGAGGTCAGCGACATGAGCTCAAAGGCGACCAGGAACCAAAACACGTTGTCGGCGGTGATGACGAGCATCATGGACGCCACGAAGGTGTTAAAGAAGAAGCCGGCGCGGCCCTTTTTGCCCGGGTACTCATCAAAGTAGTTGAGACCGTAGATCGAACCGGCAAACGCGAGCACCGAGATGAGCGCCACGAACAGGCCGGACAGCTGATTGAGCAGCAGCTGGAAATGGGCAAACGGGAAGAACACGATGGTATCGACCGACGTGACATCGCCCAGCACGGCCTGGATACCGGCCACAAACGAAAGCACCGCGGCGACGGCGCCGATAAGGCAGCCGGCAGACTTGGCGGCGTTATCGGCCTTGATCAGCAGAACCGAGGCGAGCGCACCGATGCACGAGACGGCAAGCGATGCGATAAACAGCGTCATGCTATCCATTGTTTACGCTCCCTTCTGCTTTCTCGGACAGGCCCTGGGCCACAGCGGTAACGTCGACGACCGGACCGTTTTCGATCGAGCGCAGGCGCTTGGCCTCGTCGAGCTCGCGATCGGCCGCACCGCCCATGACGGTCAGCGCCTTGGTGGGGCACGCCGCCACACAATGCGGGCCGTCCGGATCGAAGGCGCACAGGTCGCACTTGACAGCGCAGGTGTACTGGCCGGGAGCCCACGTAAGCAGGCTGCTCAGGGACTTAGGATACGAAGGCGTCGGATCGCACATGCCTGCGACACCGGCGATAGACGTGCCATCGGGATGGATGGCTCCGAAGGGGCACGCGATGGCGCACAGCCTGCACCCGATGCACTCCTGCTCCTTGACGTGGATGCGGTCGCCATCGTGCTCGATGGCATTCACCGGGCAAACCTCGGCGCAGGGGGCACCCTCGCAATGGTGGCAGGCAAGGGCGGCCGAAATACCGCCGGTCTTCACGAGCGCCAGACGCGGCGTATCCTGAAGACCCTGCATCCGGTGGGCGTCGGCACAGGCGGACTGGCATGTTCCGCAGCCGATGCACCTCTCCGGGTTGATGTCGATGAAGCGGTTCATCCCCACTTCCTTTCAAAATAACGGGCCGGGCTCCCGAACGTACGGGACGCCCGACCCAAATAGCCAACGAGAACGGGACTACACGATTTGATTCACGTGCGTCTCGTCGTCGAACTTGGCGGCGCCGGGCTCAACGTCCTGGGGAGCGGCGGCGTCCACCAGAGCCTGCTTGAGCTCGGTGTACTGACGCTCGACCTCGCCCTCGGCCCAGACCTGGTCGGCGATAGCGTCGACCTGGCAGGCTGAGAACTTGTCCTCGGGCGTATGCGAGACCGGGTCGACCTTGTGAATGGTCAGCTCGTTGCACTTGCCGATCCACCACTGGTAGGTCATATAGACCGTGCCCTTGTTGATACGGTCGCTCACGTCGGCGCGGCTGTATACCTGGCCGCGGCGGCTGTGAACCGAGACGATGTCGCCGTTCTTGATGCCGCGCGCCTGGGCGTCCGCGGGATTCATGCGGACAAAACCGGGCTCGTCGGCAAGCAGCGCCAGCGTCTTGCAGTTGCCGGTCATCGAGCGGCAGCTGTAGTGGCCGACCTCGCGGACGGTGCACAGGATGAGCGGGTACTCATCGTCGGGAAGCTCGGAGGGCGCCTCCCAGTCGTGCGCCATCAGGTTGGCGCGGCCGTCCTTGGTAGTGAACTTGCCACCAGCGAACATGTCGGGCGTACCGTGGTCGTTCACATCGGTGCTCTTGACGGGCCACTGGGCGTAGCCGCCCTCGGGAGCCATCTTCTCGTAGGTCGCGCCCACAAAGTTAGGGCACAGGCTAATGCACTCGTTCCAGATCTGCTCGGTGTTGTCGTAGTGCATGGGATAGCCCATGCGCGTGGACAGGTCCGCGAAGATCTCCCAGTCGTGGCGGCACTCGCCCTTGGGCGGAACGGCCGCGTCAAAGTGCTGGAAGCTACGGTCGGATGCGGTAAAGACACCCTCGTGCTCGCCCCAAGAGGTAGCGGGCAGGATGACGTCGGCGAGCATGGTCGTCTGCGTCATAAAGATGTCCTGGCAAATGAACAGATCCAGCTCGGAGAGCGTCTTGCGCATACCGGCCGAATCGGGCTCGGTCTGCACCGGGTCCTCGCCGTAGTTGTAGAAGCAGTGCACCTTGCCCTCGTCGACCAGGTGGCCCAGGTCGGTGAGCTTGTAGCCCTCCTCGAGCGGGAGCTTTTCCTCGGGCACGCCCCAAGCCTTGGCAAACTTGGCGCGAGCGGCGGGGTCGGTGACTTTCTGGTAGCCAGGGTACAGGTTGGGCAGCATGCCCATATCGCAGGAGCCCTGGACGTTATTCTGACCGCGCACGGGCGCGAGGCCGGAGTTGGGTTTGCCGATCTGGCCGGCAACGCAGGCGATGGAGGCAATGGTGTGCACCGTCTTCAGGTTCTGCTTCTGCTGGCATACGCCCATGCCCCAGCCAATGATGGCAGAAGGCTTCGCCGTGGCGTACATCTCGGCAGCTTGGTGGATCAGCGCGGGCTCGACACCCGTGATGTCCTGTACGGATTCGGGAGTGTAGTTCTTGATGGTCTCCCACCATTCGTCAAAGCCGTTCGTATGCTCGGCGACGAATTCCTTGTCGTAGAGGCCATCGTTGACCAGACAGTTGGCAAAGGCGTTGAGGAACGCAACATTGCAACCGTTCTTGATCGGAAGGTAGAGATCGGCGATACGCGCAGTTTCGATATGGCGCGGGTCGGCGACGATGATCTTGCAACCCTTTTCTTTGGCTCGCACGATACGCCTTGCGACGATGGGGTGCGAATCGGCAGGGTTATAGCCGAAGAGGAAAATGCAGCCCGCATCCTCCATACCGGGGATGGAGCATGACATGCAACCTGAACCAACCGTGTCCATCAGACCGAGGACAGTAGGGCCGTGTCAAGTACGGGCGCAGTTGTCCACGCTGTGGGTGCCGATGCACGCACGCGTAAACTTCTGCATGACGTAGTTCGCCTCATTGCCGCCGCCTCGCGAAGAGCCGGTGGTCATGACAGCGTTAGGACCATATTCGTCAATTATGGCCTGCATCTTAGATGCGGTGAAATCCAGTGCCTCGTCCCAGCTTACGCGCTCAAGATCCGCGCCCTTGGTGCGGCGGATCATCGGGTGCAGTACGCGAGGAGTCAAGATCTTGGTGTCGTTGATGAAGTCGTAGCCGCTCATGCCCTTAAGGCACAGCTCGCTCTGGTTGGTGATGCCGTTGAGCGGTTCGGTACCCACGACCTGGCCGTTTTGGACCAAGAGGTTAAACTGGCAACCGGCGCCGCAGTACGGGCAGATCACTTTATGCTTCTCCATGACACCCTCCTTCCTTTCTCTGCTACCGATTAATCGGTACTTATTTGACAATCATTGGGCTTGTCGCCCCAACGCTTACGCCTCGTTTTCGATGGTGGCGCGGGCACGCTCGGCAGTCAATTCTGCCAGGCGTTCCTCGTCTACCAGGGTGAGGCCCTTGGTCGGGCACGCCTCGGCGCACGCCGGACCGCCGGGACGGTCCACGCACAGGTCGCACTTGAGCACGAAGCTCTTGGTCTGCGAACCCACGCGAACGTCGCCCATCAAGACGGGGACCTGCGTGGTCGCCACGCTCACGGCGCCAAAGGGGCATGCCATGACGCAGCTCTTGCAGCCGATGCAGTTGTCCTCGTTGACGCCGATACGATGGTTCTTTGGATCAAAGAACAAGGCGCCCGTAGGACAGGCCTTCGCGCACGGAGCGTCCTCGCAGTGGTGACATGCCACCGGCGCGGAAATCTCGTAGGTGCGCGTTACGCGCAAGCGAGGTGCGGCGATGTTGCCGGGAATATCGTGTGCCTCGATACACGCCGCCATGCAGGTTTGACACCCAATGCAGCGTGAAGAATCAGCCACGACTCGTTTATTGCCCATGTTGTTCACTCCCTCCTGAATCCCATGCCGGAGAGACCCTGTCGACGTAGTCCCGGACCGCCCGTGGTCCGGCATCGGCGTATCGAGTGCATGCGGCGAAACAGGCACTTCGATAGAATTCCTCCAACGATATACAGGTTAAATATACGCAGTTGCAGGGGGCAAACTTGAGCATAGGCCCTGCAATACGGGTGCATTGCAGGGGTTTTGGCAGGTTGGAATTATTCTCTAGAAGCTATAAAGGTGAGTGTATTACATGCGTACGCCCCAGAGATTTTTACGCGCTCTCATTTTGGATGTAATACGTTTGTATTCGTGTTAATGGTAATTTGCTTGAGTGAAATAAAGTAATCGTTATAAGATTCTAAGATGTCGTTATATACCGCATTTGATCGACTATATTGCACGCTAGCTAAGGGAGGGCAGTGATGTCATCGACGCAAAAACGAGCCATCCTGCAGGTGCGCATTCGCGAGGAGGACAAGCAGCATGCCGAGCGCCTCTACGACGCCATGGGCACATCGCTTGCCGAGGCCGTCCGTCTATTTGTCGCGCAGAGCATTTTGATGTGCAAGCTCCCCTTTCAGCCGGTCGCCGTGCGCTCAAAGGACGGCACCGCCGCCTATGGATCGCTCAAAGCATATGGTGACCCCAATCGCCGCGCCGAGGAGCGCAATGCCTGGATTGAATACCTTGTCACGGAAAGCGACGATTCGATTTTGGGTCCCGAGGAAGTAGATATCCATGAGTAGCACCATCATCGACGAGACCGTCATCCTGCGCTACCTGCTTGACGACGACGAAGTTCTGTCACCGCGCGCCGCCAAGGTCATCGCCACGCGCACCGCTCGCGTCTACCCCGAGATCATCACGCGCGTCGTGGTCACGCTGCGCGACGTCTATAAGGTTCCCCGCGTTGAGATTGCTGCGGCCATGAAAAGGCTGCTCGATGACGTCATGGTCGACGAGCCCACCGTTGTCGCCCTTGCTGTCAAACTCTTTGGCAAGACCCATATGGACTTTACCGATTGCCTCCTCGCAGCCCGAACCGCCATCTACAACGATGATGTCGTGAGCTTTGGCAAGCCCATCATCCAAGGCATGATCGACTACCGCCGCCAGCGCCAAACAGTTGCCGACGCCCGCGACCGCGCCGCCGAAGCCCGCAGCCGAAGCACCGACGCCCGCAGTCACAGCACCGACGCCACCATCGACAAGCTCCGCCACCAACCCCGCCACTAACCGACAGGCAACGGCATCGCCCGCCCCTCAGCCCCATCCCCTCCTAAGTTGCGGTGAAATAGTTCCTGGATTTAGGCTTATTCGAGCTTTTCAGGAACTATTTCACCGCAACTTTCTGTAAGGGTGGTTTTTAGTGCCGCCGAGGGGCACTAATCAACCGTTTGCCGATATGTTTGGCTCTGACTCATGGCTCTGACCTGCCCCGTCAAGCTTTTGGTCAGTTCATGGCAAGGTCTGGCGGACCAAATATGGGATAGCGTAGTGTCATTCACTCCCCCTCGAGACCATGGGGTCGAAAATGAGTCATGATAAACGCTGTTCCAAACCGCAAATAGAGCTGTTCTTCCAGTTATTCGAGGCTCATCATGGCGGACACCTGTTTGTAGCTACCAAAAAATGGGATGAACGCCGTGCCTACGCGCTCATGCAAAAAGAGATGATTATTCGACTCTACAACCATGTCTACGCTGACCCCGCGTATTGGAATGACCTCGGCGTCGAAGATCGCATCTTTCAATTGGCATCCGCTATTGCGGTCGTTGAACCGGATGCCGTGTTTTGTGGAGCAACGGCGGCTCTGCTCTATGGCATCGGTTCTGCATATTCGCTTCTCGACAAGGTGCAAGTGCTGCTGCCGCGTTCCACCAGACGCGATATGTACGAATTCGTTGAATACCGACGCTGGCGGCCGGGCGACGTATGGCAGCTCGGCCCGTTTACGTTAACGGATCCATATCGCACGGTGGTCGACATCGCTCGAACGAGCGCTTTTCGATATGCACTAGGCTATGTCGACGGGTTGGCTCGTGAGTACGGTGTCGAGCGTGAAGAATTGCGTGCATATGCACAAGCGAACTGCCGCGGACTGCACGGCATTGCGCGCGCATTTGACGTTTTTGAACACATGGATGGCAGATCGGATAACGGCGGAGAATCCGAAGCACGGGCGGCAATGATTCTGGCGGGAGTTGCCGCTCCCGAACTTCAGGTTGAAATCACTCGACCGGGAAACGCCGGCTATTATTTGGCAGATTACGGCTGGCAGATGCCAAACGGCTCTTGGATGCCGGCTGAGCTGCATGGACTAGGCAAGTTTGAGGACGATGCCCAAAATGATCCGGAACATACTGCGGCAAAAACCTATCGAGCTGCCCTCATGCGCGATGCGAACCTGCGTGCCATGGGCCACAACGTCATCCATTTCAAGCTCTCAGACACCTACGATGTCAAAGCGTTCGGCTCAATGATGCGCGACTACGGTATACCAACCACAAAACCCTACGTAGACTCCTGACCGGCTGCCCTCATCTTCTCGGCAACAGAACCCATCATCGACCCAACCCGCTCGGCCTCAATAAGTTGCGGTGAAATAGTTCCTGGATAACAGCTTTTGCGGCTAATCCAGGAACTATTTCACCGCAACTTAGGTGGGGATGTGGGGTCCCCGGCATATATATGAAAACGGCCCTGGCACCAAATGGAGCCAAAGCCGTTAAAACTATCCTATGGAGCGGGCGACGGGAATCGAACCCGCGTCATCAGCTTGGAAGGCTGGGGTTCTACCATTGAACTACGCCCGCAAGATATGGTCGGGACGACAGGATTTGAACCTGCGACATCCTGCTCCCAAAGCAGGCGCGCTACCAAACTGCGCCACGTCCCGAAGGTGTTGAGCAGCTAAGGCATAAACCTTGCGTGTCCCAAAGCGAAGGAAATTATAGGGGAGACTTCCCGCCTGTGCAAGCGACGATACCCTAGCTCCTCGAATGTGCGACAAACCGGCTATGAAGCAGACCGATCACAAACGCCACCACGGCGACTGGTGCCCACGCAGCACCGATATCTGCCAGCGGCAACGCATCGAACGGCAGCCACGCACCAGTAAAGAACGCGTCGCGGACCGAGGTGATCACGCTCTGCACCGCGACCACGCCGCCGACCCAAACCCAAACCTGCGAATGCGCGTCGCAAAAGCCGTGCATCAGGCCCATAAGTACCAGCACAATGGCAACGGGATACAGGGCATTGAGCATAGGCACCGAGAACATAAGGATCACGTCGAGACCCACGTTGGAGAGCACGCACGAAAACGCTGCGAACACAAAGGCGAGAATCGCGAAGGGGCGGCGCATGGCCTCCTCGGAAGCCTCCGCTCCCCCTTCGACCACATACGTCTCGCAGAAGTAGCGCGAGCAGCAGCTGATAAGGCCGATGCACACGTTCATGCAGGCGAGGAAAAAGATCGCAAAGACCACGACCGTGCCGACAAGACCAAAGTGCATGGAGGCAGAACGGGCAAGGATGGCGGCACCGTTGGTGGCGTCGGGCATAACCGTGCCGAGCTGCGTGCCGGCAAGCGCCAGGCCGCAGTAAATGATGGCCATGAGCACGCCGGCGATCACACCGGAGCGCGAGATCTCAAAGGCCACGCGCCTATCGTCGGTAACGCCGAGCTCATGGATGGTCTCGGCGATGATGATGCCGAAGGCGAGCGACGCGAGCAGGTCCATGGTCTGATAGCCAGTCAAAAAGCCCTGCACGGCGGCGCCTGCATCGTAGGGAGCCTGAGGCGCGGCAGCGGGACCAAGCGGCGAGATCACAGCAGCACCCACGACCAGCACGATGAGCGCAATGAGCGCGGGGCCCGTAATACGACCGAGCACGCGTGTGATAACGCTCGGGCGCAGCGTGAGTGCAAACGCGACGACAAAGAAACCGACGGCAAACACCAGGCGAGCCGTGCCAAGCGAGACGCCCTGAGGCAGCAAGGGCACCAGCATCTCGAAGGCCGTGGAGCTCGTACGCGGAATGGCCAGGCACGGGCCGATGGCCAGATACACCGCCGCAACAAAGAACTCACCGAACTTGGGGTGCACGCGGCCGGCAAGCTCGCGCGCCGTTCCGGCGAGCGCGACGGCGATAAAGCCCATAACGGGCAGACCGATAGCGGCAATCAAAAAGCCGATCATGGCAAGCGGCGTGGCTGTGCCGGCCTGAAGTGCCAGCAACGGCGGAATGATGAGGTTACCAGCGCCAAAGAGCATCGAGAACAGCGCAATGCCGACGGTAACGACATGGTCGGAGCGCAGGCCGCGCGGGGCGGATGAGGCCATAGGCACACCTTTCGGGTCGAAACAAAAACGGGACGGGCAAAAACACCCGTCCCGCAAGTATATACGCTCTAGCAGGCTAAATCGCGCAAAGCGTCAATCGCGGTGTCGACTTCCTCGGCCGTGTTGAAATACCCAAACGAGAAGCGAACGATACCCTGGCGCTCGGTCCCGAGCGCGCGGTGCATGAGCGGGGCGCAATGGGCGCCGGGGCGCGTCGCAATCCCCCACCCCTGCATGAGCGCATCCGAGATCTCAGCCGAATCGATATCGCCCACGTTGAGCGACACGATCGCCGAGCGCGTCGGCTGGTCAAAGGCACCGTAGAGCTTAATCCCCGGGATCTCGCGCACGCCGGCAAGGAAGCGATCAGCGAGCGCACGCTCGTGGGCAGCAATCGCCTCGGCCCCACCTTGGGCCTCGATAAAGTCGAGACCAGCGGAAAGGCCCGCAATGCCATGGCCGTTGAGCGTACCGGCCTCCAGGCGCGTGGGCCACTCCAGTGGCTGCAGCTCATCGAAGCTGTGTACACCGGTGCCGCCCATGGCCCAAGGGGCCACGTCAATACCCTCTGCCACGGCCAGGCCGCCGGTCCCCTGCGGACCCATGAGCCCCTTGTGGCCGGTAAAGCACACTACGTCGAGCCCCATGGTCTGCATATCGATATGCGCCGTGCCGGCAGACTGCGAGGCATCGACGATTCCCAGCGCGCCGGCCGCATGGGCCATGGCGGCCACGCATGCAATGTCGACCGCGTTGCCGGTCACATTGGAGGCGTGCGTCACCACCACGGCACGCGTGCCCGGCGTGACCAGCTGCTCGAGTTCGTCGTAGTCGAGCACGCCGTTCGCGTCGCAGCCCGCATGCTCAACGGTCACGCCCTGCTCTACCGCCAGGCGATTGAGCGGACGCAGCACGGAGTTATGCTCGAGCACCGTTGTGACCACACGGTCGCCGGGGCGCACCACGCCATTGATGACGGTGTTGAGCGCCGCGGTGGAGTTGGGCGTAAAACAAACATGATCGGCCCGCGGGCAGCCCAGCAGGCGCGCAAGCTTGGCGCGACAGCCGTGGATGGTACGGGCCGCATCGAGCGCACCCGACGTCGCGCCGCGTCCGGCATTGCCGAGCGAGCACATCGCCTGCACCACGGCATCGATGACCGTTTGCGGCTTGTGCATGGTCGTCGCCGCGTTATCCAGGTAGATCATCGCACGACCTCCCACATGTCGATCACCGTAAAGCCCTCGGTGGGAACGCCTGCTGCAGCAAGCTCGCCGCGCAGCAGGTCCTCATCCGAAGGCTGTGCCTTCCACGCCAAACCGCAGCCGGCAGCGACCTCCCCGGGCACGGGAATCGTTCGCCCAGGAAGACCGCGCTCGATGCACAGGGACTCGCAGCCCATGGCGGCCGCCGTAGTGGGAAACGTGATGACAAGCGCCGGACGCTTCTCCCTCATGGCAACTCCAACCAATACGCTACGGGCGCACGACGCGCACGGCCTGCTCCATCTTCTCTACGATCACGTACATGTTGGTGACCTCGCCCACCGCGAGCTGGTCCTTAATGCCATAGTGATCGAGGCAGGTACCGCAGGTAAGAATCTCGACACCCTGCTCGGCCAGACCCTTCAGGTCGTCGAGCACCGGCGAGCCCTCGACGGTGAGCTTGGCACCGCCGTTATAGAACAGCATAGTCGCGGGCAGCTCCTCCTGCTGCGTCACGGCAAAGATAAACGCCTTCATGAGCTTGTGGCCCAACTCGTCGTCGCCACGGCCCATGCAATCGGTGTAGACGGAAATGACGAGTTTGCCCTTGCCGGCGCTGGCGTCGCAAAAAGCAACACCGTCCTGCTCGGGGTCCGCAACGGCCACGGCACCGGCGGTCACGACAGTCACGTGCCACTCGGCGTCCGAGATCTTCTCGACCGAGGCCGTGCAGCCCTTCTCCTGCGCCATCTTGGAGATGTTCTTGACGGCGGTCTCGTTATCGACCGCAGTCACGACGGCGCCCTCGCCATTAAGCTGTTTGAGTGCCTTAAGCGTCTTGACGACGGGCAGCGGGCAGGCATCGCCCATGGCATTGACTTCAATTTTGGTAGACATAGTTTTTCCTTTCGAATAAATCGGTTTAGAACGGTACAGAGCTCAATAAACGTGTCGTTAACGGACAACGCGAACGGCAGGACCACCTGGCACCGGCACGCACACGCGACCGACGACGGCGGCGATACGTCCTTCAGCATGTAGACGGCACGCAAGCTCATCAACATCGGCAGCAGGTGCCGCGATGAGTAGGCCACCAGACGTCTGCGGATCGTACAGCGCATCCAGCATGCCCGGCTCCAGATCCTCGTCGGCAGCCACACGCGGGCCAAAGAAGTCCTGGTTGCGGTAGGAGCCCGCGGGGATAATGCCCAGACGCGCCATGTCGAGCACCTGATCAAAGAGCGGCACCGATCCCGACGCAAGCTCAACTTGCACGCCCGAGCCCTCGGCCATCTCGCACGCGTGCCCGATCAGGCCAAAGCCCGTAATGTCGGTGCAGCCGTGAAGTTCGAGCCCCTCGGCCAGACGAATCGGCGCCTCGTTGAGGGTGCGCATCGAGTCGAACATCGGACTGGCGTCATCCTGTTCGATGAGCTCGCCCTTAATTGCCGTAGTGATGATGCCCGAGCCGATCGCCTTGGTCAGCAGCAGAACATCGCCCACGCGTGCGCCGCTGTTGGCGAGCATGCGGTCGAGCGCGACAAAGCCGCTCACGGACAGGCCGTACTTGGGCTCGTCGTCGTTGATGGTATGGCCGCCCGCGATGGAGCAACCCGCCTCGACGCACTTGTCGGCGCCGCCCGCCAGAATCTGACCGGCAACCTCGATGCCCAGACAACTGGGTATGCAGAGTAGGTTCATGGCATGGCTCGGCCGCCCGCCCATGGCGTAGATGTCCGACAGCGAGTTGGCCGCGGCAATCTGGCCAAACAGAAACGGGTCGTCGACCATCGGCGGAAAGAAGTCGATGGACTGCACAAGCCCCAGGTTCTCCCCTACGCGGAAGACGCTCGCATCGTCAGAAGTATCGAACCCCACGAGCAAGTTGTCGTTATGCACATTTGGCAAGTCGCCCAGGACCTGGGCGAGGGCTCCAGGAGCCAACTTAGCGGCTCAACCGCTCGCGGCCGTCATAGACGTGAGCCTCATGGTGTCCTTAGCCATACGAACCTCCCTTCCAACAAATCAACGACTTTAAGTATACGCGCCAGGCACGCTTCCCAAGAGACCGCCGACGGCTCGAACGTCGAAGGCGGAGCCGCAAGCGCCTGCGCGATAGCATCTGCCAGTGCGCGCTCAAACAACGGAAGGTCGGCCGCCACGGGCGTGTCGACATCCGTCATACGCGGCGACGCCACCCACGTCACGGGAGCACCGGGAAGCATCGCCTCCATCCAGGGACGAACGCCGGGCAAATCGGTCGCCACAACTTTGCAGCCGCACGCGAGGGCCTCAATCGTCACGAGCGGCAGACCCTCGTAAAACGAAGGCAGCACAAAAACGTCGGAACTGCGGTAGGCACGCACGAGCTCATCGCTATCCAGGCGCCCCGCCAGCGTCACCGGCACATCCGAGGCCGCGGTCAAGCGCTCGATACGCGCGTACTCGGCATCGTCCCCGCGGCCGCCCACAAGTACCAAGCCAGATGGGCGGACGCCATCGTCAATCGGCAATGACACGGCTCGAACCAGCGACTCGACGCCCTTTTTAAAGCAAATCTTGCCCACGTACACAAGCGATCCCGGCTGCCTCGCCACGCTTGCGTCGCGACAGAAGACGCGATGGTCGTAGCCCGTCCCAATCACGTGGATGCGATCGGTATCGACGCCGCACACCAGGCTAATCTGCTCAGCCTGCTCAGCATGGAGCGCAAAGACGGCATCGAGCCGACGAACCGCACTTACGATGCGATCGCGCTCGAGCGCATGCGAACGCAGCTGGCGCAGGTCGGTCGAATGGCACACTGCAACAACTGGCACGCCCCGGACACACTCGCGCGCCAATGCGGTCACCAGATACAGGTGATGGCAGAGCACCAGATCGGGCCGAAACTCAGCCACCGCCCGATCGATTGCAGCAGCAAATGCCCGCTCAAATGCCTTGAGCATCGAAGGCGTCAGATCACGATAGCGTGTAGAGGGATAGGGCATGACATCGGACATACCGCAGATGGGAAACGGCAGCTCGGGCGACTCGAACGGTACGGCAAACACGGCAGCACGTCGGTCCAGCTCGCCTTGGGTATCACCCGGAGCCGCGCCGCAAAGCACGGCGGCGCGATGCCCCGTCTCGATCTGTTCGCGCACGAGCGCGGCAAGGTAGGTGCCGCTGCCGGTGCTATCTGGTTTTTGTGCCGAGATATTGAGGATGCGCATGTCGCGGTACACCCCTAGGCCAAGGTGGCGGCGCGGACAGCCGCGCCGATCGCTCCGGCAAAGCGAGCCTGGGACGAGGTGGTCACCGGCGACCCCAGTAGCTCGCCCAACCGTTCAACGACATAGGCGTTTTCGCACAGACCACCGGTCAGATAGTACGGGGCGCCCGCTGCCTGCCCGGCCATAGTGGCCACGCGCGACACGACACTCTCAATCACGCCGCGCGCAATGTTCTCACGCGGCTCGCCACGACCGATCAGGCTGATGACCTCGCTTTCGGCAAACACCGTGCACATGCTGCTGATCTTGGTGGGCTCGCCGGAACGCGCCAGGTCGGCCATTTGCTGTTGGGAAATACCTAGGCGGTCGGCCATGATCTCCAAAAAGCGCCCCGTGCCGGCGGCGCACTTGTCGTTCATGGCAAACTTGGCCACGCGGCCACTTTTAAGCTGGATGACCTTGGTGTCCTGGCCGCCCACGTCAATCACCGTGCCGTGATCGCCAAACAGGCGCACGGCACCGGTACCGTGGCAGGTAATCTCGGTCACGACCTTGTGCGCATAGGGCACGGCGACACGGCCGTAGCCAGTCGCGACCACGCGAGCATCTTCGGCCGTCACGTCATAGCCGGCTGAAGCGAGCTCACCGCGCAGACGCTCGGCCGCATCGACCGAGGAGAACCCGGTTGGCTGCACGCACGTCCACGCCACCGAACCCTCCCCGTCGACCACAGCAGCCTTAGCCGCCGTAGACCCGATATCGATCCCGATCCCTATCATGGCTCTCTCCCAATCTAAACATCAAAGGTAGCGGCGCGTTCAGGCGCCTTAGCTCTAGGTTTCTCAGGTGCCGGAGGTTGTCCCGAAAGAGGAGCGCGGCGTACTTTGGTACGCAAGCGATGGTTTGAGGGGCAAGATCCGGTGCCTGAGGAAGCTAGAGGGTTTCGATGAAGGCGGCGATGCGCGTCTCGATCTGGCCCATGTCGCCGTTGCTGTAGTCGGTCTCGATCTTCATATACGGAATACCCGCACCCTCGACGGCCTCCTGCATGCGCGCGCTCTCCACGTTAAAGGTGTGGCACGCCTGCAGCACGCTCTCTACCACGCCATCGACATGATACTTCTCGCACATGGCCAGCGTGTTTTCCATACGATCGTCGTTGGGCGTCATGACCGAGCAGTTGATGTCCAGGTAGCGGTCGGCGATGGCGCGCAGAATGTCGGGTGCGTCCGGGTCGATCATCATGGCCGCCGTGCGCTCGCCCGAGCAATCGTCCATGCACACGACCACACCCTCGTTGGACTCGATGGTGCGGCCAATCTTGTTGATCACACCGCCCACCGGGCAGCCAGTGATCAGAATGCGCTTGGCATCCGCCGCAACCGGGCGCTCGCCCGCGTCGTAGGCCTCGCGCAGCTTGGCGACCTTTTGCTCCAGCTGCTGCGTATAGGCCTCGATATCAAAGCTGAACGTACCGGCAAACATGGTGCTCATCAGGTCGACGCCGCTCATGGCCGCCGGCTGGTTGGCCTGCAGCGCAAACATGTCGAGCTGGGCCGCACGCAAGCGGTTGCGACGACGGACGGCAGCGCGCAGGTCATCGTCGGTAATCGTGATGCCGTAGAAGCCCTCGAGTTCCTCCTTGAGCAGACGGCACTCCTCGTACCAGCCCTCGCGCTCGTAGGCGCGGTCGCGGCCCTGCGGCAGGTGCAGAATGTGCGTGCGCTTGAGCTCGTTGAGTAGCTCGTACATCTTCTTCTTGCCGTCGCAGGTGGTCTCGCCAATGATCATGTCGCTAAAGTACGTAAACGGGCACTTTTGCGAGTAGGCAAAACCGTAGGTCGACTTGATGAGCGGGCACAAGTTTGCCGGCAGCACCTTCTCGGCCTCGGGAATCACCTCGTCGGACGTACCGCATAGGGCAACGCTCGAGGCGCCCGCAGCATCGATAATCTCGAGCGGCGTATAGCTGCACAGAAAACCGATCAGGCGATTGCCAGCCTGTTTGTAATCCTTGACGCGAATAAACGCCGCCTTGCGTTGCTCGTTGAACTCCTCAAACGTGCGCGGCAGCGGCTGTTCCTCGATATCGGCCATAGTAGTTCCCCTCTCTTGCACCGATATACCGACAATTAAACAACAAACCCACGCCTACCCAAAAGGAAGCATCCTCTAGGGAATGGCGTCGATAAGCTCCTGCGTATACGGATCGCTCGGGTGCGCGATCACGTCCTCGGCCGTGCCTTCCTCGACAAGACGACCGCGGTAGAGCACGCCAATCCGGTCGGACATATGCCGAACCACACGCATATCATGCGTGATAAACAGCAGCGCCACGCCCGTCGTGCGCTGCAGGTCGCGAAGCAAGTTGAGCACTTGGGCCTGAACGGACACGTCAAGCGCCGAAACCGGCTCGTCGCATACCACAAGGCGCGGCTCGCAAATAAGCGCCCGTGCCAGATTGAGTCGCTGACGCTGTCCACCCGAAAGGTCATGCGGATAGCGGTCATAATGCTCTGCCAGAAGACCGACTGAGGCCAGGGCCGAGAGCGCGCGCCCATGGCGCTCATCCGCATCGCGCACGCCGGCGATAATCAACGGCTCCTCCAAAATGCGGCCGACACGGTTGCGCGGGTCAAAAGCCGTAGAGCTATCCTGGAATACCAGCTGAATCTCGCGGCGAAACGGCTTGCGTTCGCGCTCCGACATCGTAGCGAGGTCGTGCCCGCGATAGACAATCGAGCCGGAATCCGCACGCTCGAGACCACAGATCAGGCGTCCAGTCGTCGACTTGCCCGATCCGGATTCGCCAACCAGGCCATAGACCTCGCCCGGCGCGATCTCAAACGAAAGGTCGTCCACGGCGGTAAAGGCCTGACGCTTAAAACCTGAGCCCGGCATGGGATACGCTTTAGTCAGATGTGAGACCCTAAGCAGGGCTTCGCTATCAACAGCCATGGCACTCCCCTTTCTCGACAAGCCAGCATTTAGACCGGTCGCACGCATTCACGGCAAACAGCGGAGGCTCCTGCGCGCGGCAACGCTCGTCCGCCCGAGCGCAACGAGGCGCAAAGCGGCATCCGCAGGGTATTGCCGTAAGCGGCGGCACTGTGCCCGGAATATCCGCCAGCGTGTCAACTCGCTCGCCTTCGAGCGGCGGAATGCTCGCGATGAGCCCCTGGGCATACGGGTGGCTCGGGCGCTCCATAAGGCCGCAGGCGTCGATCTCCTCTACGATTTGGCCCAGATACATGACGTGCACGCGCGAGCAGATGCTCGTGACGACACCCAAATCATGGCTGATAAAAAGCACCGCCATGCCCTCAGAACTGTTGAGGTCGCGCAGGAGATCCAAAATCTGTTTTTGAGTCGTCGTGTCGAGTGCCGTGGTGGGCTCATCGGCAATCAGCAATCGCGGATGACCGGCAAGCGCCATGGCGATCATCACGCGTTGGCGCATACCGCCGCTAAAATCGCCCGGATACATGTCGAAGCGAGCCGCGGCATCTCGAATTCCCACACGCTCCAACAGCGATAGAGCCTCGTTGCGGGCTTCGCGTCGGCTCACCTTACGGTGGGCCCGCACCGCCTCGATAACCTGCGCACCCACCGTCATGACGGGGTTGAGTGAGGACAGCGGGTCCTGGAAAATCATGGCAATGTCGCAGCCGCGCACCTCGCGCATGCGCTTGAGCGGGCGCGCGAGCAGGTCCTCCCCGTCAAAGAGAATCTGACCGGTATAGGCCATCTTCTGTTCATGCTCCAATAGGCGCATGACACTCTGGGCAAACACCGACTTACCGCAGCCGGACTCGCCGACAACACCAACGATCTCGCCGGTATCGATATGTAGGTTGAGTTTGTTGACGGCTTCCAGCGCGTTGCCATCGCGGCCCACAAACGAGATGCACAGGTCGCGCACGTCCAAAAGATGTTCGCTCATGGGCTAGTCCTCCTTGGTCTTGGGGTCGAGGGCGTCGCGCAGGCCGTCGCCGGCAAGGTTCAGCGAAAGCACGCTCGCGATGATGGCGATAGCCGGGAAGAAGATCATCCACCAGGCTTTGCGCATAACGTTCTTGCCCGCCTGCAGAGTGTTTCCCCAGCTGGCGTCGGGTGCCTTGATACCCAGGCCCAGAAACGAGAGGGCGGCCTCCGAGAGCACGGCCTCGGCAAAGACGAAGGTCGCCTGCACCAGGAAGGGTGCCATAACGTTGGGCACGATATGCAACCACACGATACGCGCGGTCGAGGCGCCCTGTACGCGCAGGGCTTCCACAAAGGGCTCCTCTTTGACCACCATCGCACGCGAGCGCACGATGCGCGCCATGCTGGGCGTATAGACGATGGAGAGCGCGATGATGACGTTCCACACGCTCGCCCCCATCATGGCCATGAGTGCGATAGCCAAAAGCACGCCCGGAATGGACATAAGGCCGTCGCAGATGCGCATGAGAATATGATCGAGCCTCTCGTTGTAGCACGCATAGGCGCCGATCACCAAGCCGAGCGCACTCGTCGCAAGCGTGACGGCAATGCCGACGCCAAGCGACACGCGCGCGCCCGCGATGACGCGGGCAAGCAGGTCGCGGCCAAAGTCATCGCAGCCAAAGGGATGCGCGGGCGAAGGTGCCGAAAGTCGCAACGTCATCTCCTGCGCATTGGGATCAACCGTCCACACCAGCGGACCGATGAGCGCGATCAGCGCAATCGCTAGGAAAATGCAGCCGCCGACCACAAACCCCTTGTTGGCAAGAGCCTTCTTAAAGTTTGCCATCATGCATCGCCCCATTTGCGAGCGCGCGGGTCAAAAGCGCCGTAGGCAAGGTCGACGACCAGATTGATCACCGAATTCAATAAGGCGATGACCAGCAGCACGCCCTGAATCACCGGATAGTCACGACGCTCGATAGAGCTCGTGACCAGCTGGCCCAAACCGGGGATGTTAAAAATGGCCTCAGTCACCACGGCGCCCGTAATCAGGGCGCCAAAAGAATAGCCGACCGAGGTGAGAATCGGCAGCGCGGCGTTGCGCAGGGCATGGGCCAGCACCACGCGAACCTCGGAGACGCCCTTGGCACGCGCCGTCTTGACGCAGTCGAGCTGCATAGCCTCGATCACACTCGAACGGGTCATGCGCATGAGCAGGGCCGCCTGCACGCATCCAAGCGATATGGCCGGCAACGCAAGGTAGCGTAAATGGCTGAACCAGCCCTCTGACAGCGGCGCATAGCCGGCCACCGGGAACACACGCAACGTGACGGCAAACAGCCACATAAGCATGAGCGCCATCAAAAAGCCGGGTATCGCCACGCCCAAAAGAGCAACGACACGCAAGACCGCGTCGGTGCGCGACCCATGTTTGAGGGCAGCGACGACGCCGCAGGGCAGTGCAATCAACAGCGCGATGAGCTGTGCCAGAAGCGCGAGCGATAGCGTGGGGCCAAAGTGCTCGGCGATCGCCTGCGTGACGGGCTGGTGCATAAAATACGAATCGCCCAGGTCACCGGTAAGCACGCAGCCCATCCACTCAACGTAGCGCTGGGGCAGCGGCTCGTTGAGGCCGAGGCTATCGTTGACGCGCTCGATCTGGTCGGCCGTAGCCTCCATGCCGAGCATCGAAGAGGCCGGGTCGCCCGGCGTGAGATAGATAATCAAAAACACGACAACCGAGATGATGAGCATCACCGGAACCATCGCGCCTATACGTTTGAGCGTGTACTTCAACATGCGAGGCGTCTATTTCCCCTCTGAACGTGGACAGGGTGTGGCGGCCGCAGGGGACCAGACCCCTCCAGCCGCCACACCATCTATTGCATTACTCCGGACGCTTGGCGTTCCAGATGATGGCGCCGTCGAGCACCTCGACGTCCTCGACGTCTGCCTGGGTGCCCGTGATGGAAGCATAGTGGCAAAGCGGCTCGATGACGGCGATCTCATAGAGGCGCTCCTGAGCCTCGGCCCACTTCTTGGCCGCGGTGTCGGTGTCCTTGGCGGTGCGGGTCTCGGCCACGAGCTTGAGCGCCTTCTCGTCGGACAGGCCATAGAAGGCCTTGGAGACCGAGAGGGACTGGGTCGGGATGGGCTTGTAGTTGGTGGAGGCCACAAAGAGGTCCCACTGCTCGGGCTTGCTGGAGCGGATGTCCATGAAGGTCGCGAACTCATAGCTGTCGACCTCGGCGGTGAAGCCGGCCTTCTCGAGCTGCTCCTGCAGCGCGACGGTGGCGTTGTACATATCCTTGTAGTCGGGGGTGGTCAGCAGCTTGACCGTCTCACCGGCATAGGAGGTCTTGGCCAGAGCCTTCTTGGCGGCCTTGGCGTCGGCCTGGTTGAAGTACTTCTTGCCCGCGTCGGTCGCCCACTGAGCGTTCTCGGGGTTGCCAAGGTTGGGATCGATGTTAAAGAGCTCTTTCTCGCCATAGGCGGCAAGAGCGGCCGCCTCGCAGTCGATAGCCATGAGAGCGCACTTGCGGATCTCCTCGTCGGCGAAGATGCCCTCGTTCATGTTGAGGAAGGCGGTCAGAACGCCGGCGTTATGGGTGTAGAGCTTGACGTCGTCGTTGCCGTCGAAGTCGTGGTAGTTCTCGGTGGGGATCTCGCCAGCGATATCGTACTCGCCGGTCTCAAACCCGCTCACGCGCGTGGAGGCCTCGGTCACGAACTGATAGTAGATGTCCTTGGTGGGCGCGGAGACCTTGCCGGTGTAGCCCGAAGCCTTGCCGTGAGCGGCGACATAGTCTTCGTAGCGGGTGAGATGGACGTACTGGTCCTGCTTCCACTCCACAAACTTGTAGGCACCGGTACCCACGTACTCGGTCACGCCGGTATCGCCCGCGGCCTCGATGACCTCGGAGGGGAAGATACCCGGATACTGGGAGTGGTTGCCCAGGATGATCAGAAAGTCGACGGCGGGCTCGGTCAGCGTGCAGGTGACCTCGTGGTCGCCCGAGGCGGCGAAGGTGGCGCCGAGCAGCAGGCTCGCGGCGCGGTCGTTGACGGTGAGCCAGCGGTTCATCGAGGCCACGACGTCCTCGGAGCCAAGCTCCTTGCCGTTGTGGAAGGTGACGCCCTCGCGCAGCTTGATGGTGTAGGTCAGGCCGTCGTCGGAGACCTCATAGCCCTTGGCCAGCACGGGCTGGGGCTCGTAGTCGCTATCGAGGCCAAAGAGCGGCTCGACGACGTTGCAGATGATGTCCATGGTCACAAGCGACGACGTGGTGTGCGGATCGAGACCGTCCGGGCTCGCCGGTAACGCGATCTGCAGCTCGTCGCGATACTCTACATCCTGGCCGGAGGCAGCGGCGCTACCGCTCTCGGCGCCCGAACCGCCGCAGCCGGTAAGGCCGAGGCCCGCCATGACACACAGGGCAGCGGAGCCGGTCAGAAAACCGCGACGGGAAACGCCCGCCTTGAAAAGGTCGTTGTTCATTGAGTTCCTTTCGTGTCTGAATAAACAGATAGAATCTGCCGGGACGGCGGAAATCCCCCCGCCCCGGCAGTTATGCGAAGCCGATCGGCGCCCTGCGGTGCATCCGGACACCGACCGGCATGGCAGCAGAGAAATCCCTATCGCGAGGATAGGAACACCCGGCGGCACGGCTTAGCGCAGGTGCGGCTAAATCGTCTCGAGGAAGGCTTCGATGCGGGTCTGGAGCTGACCGGCATCCTCGCCGGCGTAGTCGGTCGTGATGTGCATAAACGGAATGCCGGCCTCCTCGGCAGCCTTCTCCACGGCAAACGACTCCATCTCGTAGAGCGTGCAGAACTGCAGGGCCACGTCGACGATGCCGTCGGCATGCAGGTCCTTGGCCATCTGGACAATGTCCTTCATACGCTGGTCGTTGGGCGTAAAGACGGCGCAGTTGATCTTGAAGTAGCGCTCCGCGATGGCATCGAGCATCTCGTCGACCGTCTCGCCGGACTCGTCGACCAGGTCCTTGTAGTAGCGCGAGCCCGTGCAGGACTCCTCGCCCACCACGACGCCGCCGGCCTTCTCGATGAGGTTGAACAGCTTCCAGTTGGGCACGGCCATGGGCGTACCGGTGTACAGGATGCGCTTGGTCCCCTTGGGCGCCACGCCTTCGCCGGCCTCGACACGCTGCTCGCACTCAGCCGCTATATCGTTAATGGCTCCGGTCAGACGCGGCGTGTCGTCCATAAAGGCGGCCTGAACGGTCAGCAGGCTATCGAGGCCGCTAATAGGCGCCGGGTCGGCAGCGCGGGTCGCAGCCAGACGCTGCAGGGCGCGACGCTTCTCATTGACGGCGTGGATGGCGGCCTTCAGACGCTCGGGCGTAATCTTGACGCCACACTCATCCTCGATCTTGGCGGCGAGCTTCTTGACCTCGGCCTTCCAGGTCACGAGCGTCGACTCGTCGTGTACGTTGGGAATATCCATGACGTACATGTTCTTTTGCGTGGCAAAGAACTCGTAGGCTTTCTTCTTGCCATCACAGGTGTTCTCGCCTACCACCAAGTCACTCGACTCAATGTAGGGGCAGACCTCGCCCAGCTTAAAGCCGGCAAAGCTCTTGATGAGCGGGCAGGTGTTGCGCGGCAGATGCTCCTCGACCTTGTCGGTCGCCCAGTCGGCACCCGAGCACAGGCCCACAGGAATGCCGTCACAGGCAAGTACGATCTCCTCGGGCACGTACACGCAGAACGAGCCGACGATCTTGGTTGCCTCGCCGGCCTCCTTCTTGTCGAGCATCTCCTTAATACGGCCGCTGTGGATGTTGGTTGCCACAAAGTCCAGGTAGGACGTGGACTTGGGGCGATTGTTCTGCGTCAGGAACATATCGCCGTACATCTGGCCCACGGCGCCCAGCAGCATGTCGTGGTCGGCAAGATTCATGCCGAGGCTCTCCCACATCGGATGGAAATCAAATTCTTCAGCCATAACGGTTCCCCTCTCGAACCAAAAACGGATAACAGCGGTATCGATGCACGACGGACGGCGATTGCCCGGCCGTGCTCAAACCCGGAATTTTGGGGAACCTGCTTTGCAGCTGATTATTTAGTTGTGCGTCGTCTCTCCCGGAGCCGTGAACATACCTGCTCATATGCGACTCCGAGCCATATACAGGGCACGCGCGGCAACGCGGCGAATGTATGTCGTCTGCGGCATGTGCGCACCCTCCCTTACAAGTTAAGGTCAACTATATCAACGGTCGTCGACCATGCGAACACCGTTGACATTCGTACGACAGAGGCACCCGTTGCCTTTTAATAAATTATTATCTTGCTTGATAATTAATTACCATTCTACATTCGGCGAACGGTAGGGGACGAAACTGCGGGCTGCCGAGAATCCTCGACGGCCCGCCCTCTACCCTACCGACAAACCAGATGAATCCTGCTCGCATCAAAATGCATGCGCAAGGTCTCCCCCGCCTGCGGCAGCTCGTCGACAGGCACGCCCACCTTGTTGACCTTCCACTGCAGACGTGTGGGCGCATCGACGCGCGGCACGTCCAGCAGCACCAGCCGCTCAAAGCGCGAATCGCTCACACGGGCCACGTGCAAATCATAGCTGTTGCGGCCCCGCTCCGCGCGATTGTCAACATGGAAGTAGCTTGCGCGAATGCCCAGGTACGCTGCATTATCGGGAACCTCACGGCCCACGTTAAAGGTCATGCCCCAGTCGAGGGCCTCAACTTCTTCGTCGCCGATCTTGCGCGCCCGGCTTGTGTTCTTGCAGCCCGTCAGGCGCAGTGCCGCCAGCGTCTGCGGACGGCGGACTACGTCCTCGACGGAGCCGATCTCCTCCACATGCCCGTCGTGCATCACGCAGATGCGCTGGCACAGGCGGCACGCTTCGTCGATGTCGTGGCTCACGTAGAGCACGGTGCGGTTGCACACATCGAACAGGTCGAGCATGTTCTGCTCGAGTGCGCTCTTAAGATAGGAATCGAGAGCGCTCATGGGCTCGTCGAACATAAAGATACCCGGATGCGCCGCCACCATGCGGGCAAGCGCCACGCGTTGCTGCTGACCGCCCGAGAGGCGAGCGGGATAGCGGTCGGCAAAATCGGCTAGACCGAAAATGCCCAGATAGCGCTCGGCGAGCTTTTTGCGCGCGGCGGCGTCGCCAGCATCCTTTACACCGGCGCATACGTTATCGGCCACCGTCATGTTGGGAAACAGCTGATAGTTTTGGAACAACAGGGCGCATTTTCGCTCCTGGGGTGACAGGTTGATGCCAGCCGCCGAGTCAAAAAAGGTCACGCCGTTGACGACGATCTTGCCCTCGTCGGGCGTCTCCACGCCGGCGATGCAGCGCAGCGTACAGCTCTTGCCGCAACCCGAGGCGCCCAGCAGCGCCACGCGCTCCTCGCCGGCCTCAAGCTGCATGTCGAGCATAAACCCGGGGTAGTGCTTTTTAATATCCAGAACGAGCGACATGGCTTATCGACCTCCCTTTGCGGCCGTGTCATCGCGCATGAGCTCGGCCAACGCCTCGCGATCGATACGCAGTGCATCGCCGCCGACTGGATCGAGCGAATCGGTCTGGCCGCCCAGCTGCTTGGCCTGCTTGCGCTCCGCGCGGGAAAGGCCCCGCTCGCGGTACTTTTGCGAATGCGCCGTGTACATATTGATGAACAGAATGACCAGGAAACTGAACGCGATTACGACAACGACCCAAAAGAGGGCCACCGACGTATTGCCGCCCATCCACTCAAAATAGATGGCGATGGGAATGGTCTGCGTAACGCCGGCGTAGTTGCCCGCAAAAAACAGGGTGCAGCCAAACTCGCCCATCGCACGGGCAAAGGCGAGCACCGTGCCAGCGGCAATCGAGGGCCAGCCGAGCGGCATCATAAGCCTGGTAAAGATGCGGCGCTCGGACCATCCCAGGGTTCGCGCCGCATCGAGCATCTGCGTGTCGAGGCTCTCGAAGGCTCCGAGCGCCGTGCGGTAGACGAGCGGAAACGACACCACCACGGCAGAGATCACCGCCGCCGGCCAGGTAAAGACAACCGAGATACCGTGCGCGATGAGCCACTGGCCCACCCCGGTCGAGCGGCCAAACAGCATAAGGAGCAGAAAGCCGCAGACCGTGGGCGGCAGCACCATAGGAATCGTAAAGACCGAATCGAGCAGGCCCTTGATGCGACTCGTCGTACCCATGGTCTTCCATGCGGCAAACAGGCCCAGCGCAAAGGAGATCAGCAGGGCAAGGCCGCTCGTTTTAATGGACACCCAAAGCGGGCGATAGTCGATGTCGCCCAAAAAGGAGGCCAGAGAGGTCAAGGGCCCCTGCTCATCCCGCAACACGACGGACGATGCTTCTACCATTTGAGCGCTATCAAGCCAACGCGCGCCGCCCTTGGCATCACCCGAGGCTGATGCAATCACCACATAGCGGTCCCCATCCGCACCGCGCTCGTCAAAGCCATAGGTATACCCGCCGGCATCAAACGTTGTTTCCGCCGTGACATACCAAGGAAGATCCACGTCCCCTAGCTGCGCACCTCCCATGCAGTTTGCGCTGTCGAGCTTACAGACGAGGGCCTTGAGACCCGATACGCACTCGTTATCCTGCGGATCCAATCCATACTTCTCGACCGCCTTGGGCGATATCCACACCACA
Organism: Collinsella sp.; assembly: GCA_048250755.1. Classification (GTDB taxonomy): domain Bacteria; phylum Actinomycetota; class Coriobacteriia; order Coriobacteriales; family Coriobacteriaceae; genus Collinsella. Next base: position 60,870 of record DBEZMF010000091.1, on the reverse strand, counting down.
ACGCGATCGGCAGCAGGCGCCACTACAAGGTCCACGTCCTCGTCAACGGGAAACCGGTAGCCCTCAGGCTGGCCCTCCATGGCACGAGCGGTCCCCCTGGCCAACCGCTCAAAACCCTCGATCCCATAGGAAAGCCCATGGGCGGTCGCAGCAACCTGGGCCCCGTCCTCAACGTCTCCAGCAAACGCAAATCCCGGCACCCAGCAAAGCGCGAAGGTCAAAGCACAGGCGACAAGCATGCGGAATCTATTAAGCACGAAAAGCTCCAAGCGAATACAAGGACGGAGTGAAACACAAAACGATGGAATTATCGCGCCAATCCGCACTACGCGGAAAGCTCAAAGCCGTACTTGGCCCAAATCTTCTGCGCCTTCTTGTTGGACAGGCAGAAGTCGATGAACGCCTTGGCCTCGTCAGCGTGCTCGGAGCCATCGGCAACAGCACCCGGGTACACGATGGGCTTGTGCGAATCCTCGGGGCACACGAAGGCCTCCTCGATGCCGTCGTAGCGGAAGATGTCGGAGCTGTAGACAAAACCGGCCACGCAGTCGCCTGTGGACACATAGGCGGCGGCGGTGCCCACCTTATCGGCCAGTGCGACCTTGTCGGCAATCTCGGGAGCATACTCACCGTCGTCGCCCTCGGTGCCGGTGTAGAGGCCCACGGAGGCCAACGCCTGGTTGGCGTACTTTCCGGCAGGGACGGTCTTGGCGTCGCCGATGGCGATCTTGCCGTCCAGATTCGCGACGTCGGCGATGGCCTCGACCTTGGTGTCGGAGCCCTCGGCGCGAATGATCACAAGGTCGTTGACGAACATGTCCTCACGCGTGTCGGCGTCGACGAGCTCGGCGGTCTCAGCGTCATCCATGGTGCCCTTGGAAGCCGTGATGAGCACGTCGACGGCGGCACCGGCGCGCATCTGCTCGACAAGGTCGCCAGACGCCTTAAACTGCGTGTCGGCAAACGTGGTGCCGGTCTGCTCGGTGTAGGACTCCTGAACCTCGGGCAGGGCCTTCTCGAGCGAGTTGGCGGCAAAGACCTGCAGCTCGACAGCTTTCTTCTTAGAGGAAGACTTGGCGGAGCCGGTATCGGAACCAGCGAGCTCGGACGTCTTGTTGCCCGAGCAGCCAGCAAGGCCAAGGCCGGCGGCAGCGGCAGCAGAAAGCGAGACAAAACCGCGGCGAGAAACCATATCGAACATATTCAACCCTTTCGGACCTTGTGCCCGGGTACCCCACCGCGGGCTTTAATCTGCAATCAGATTATACTTCTGCGAGAATAATGATAGTGAGAAATTATTCTCGTCAGAGAATATAGTTTCAAGTTACCGTGCACCTCGGCGTCGCTTCGGCGGAAAACAAAGGCGGAGCAGCCGTTCAGGTCGCCCCGCCGCAGGTAAACCACCTAGTTGGTATGTCCGCCGCCCGCTGTCATCTGAGCCGCATGCTCCAGCTGGTCCGCTATGGCCTCCCAGCTTTCGCGGGCGGCCTTCGTAGAACCGGGAAAGTTTACGACAAGTGTATGACCTCGTTGCATGCACACGGCGCGCGAGAGCATTGCGCGGCGCGTCTTGGTCATCGAGTACGCGCGAATCGCCTCGGCAATACCCGGCACATCACGGTCGCAGACGGCACGCGTCGCCTCGGGCGTCACGTCGCGCATCGAAAGCCCCGTGCCGCCGCAGGTGAGCACGACATTGGCGTGGCACTCATCGGCGGCTTCCGCAATGGCATCACCAATCTCGCTGACGTCGTCGCGCACGACCACATGTGAGGCGACCGTCCAGCCCTGTGCCTCGATAAGTTCCTCGAGTGCGGCTCCGGCCTCATCCTGCAAAAGATCGCGTGTGTCCGAGCACGTCACGATCGATATCTTCAGCTCCATAGCATTCCCCCTACAACACGGCGCCCTCGGGCAGGTCGACGCGAACAACGTCCACGGCATCTCCCGCCTTGAGCTCGCACGGTCCTTCGTCAATACGCAACAGGCAGTTCGCACGCTGCATAGTTCCAAGCAGCGCCGAATTCTGTGTCTTAGCCTCGGTCACCAACAACTCACCGGTCTCGGGGTCGCGCAAAACCGTGGCGCGATCGAAGAAGCGGCGATGCTGTCGCTTTTTCACGCCGTGCGTGAGCGTCGCCTGCTGCACGGGACGCGCAACCTCGGCAAAACCGCGCATCTTGCGAATCGCCGGACGGGCAAGCATCTCAAAGCCCACATACGCCGCGGCCGGGTTGCCCGAAAGCCCCAGGTAGGGCTTACCCCCGAGCAAGCCAAACGTGATGGCCTTGCCCGGACGCATCGAGATGCGGTCAAACAGCACCTCGCCCTCGCGCCGGACGAGCGCCGTCACATAGTCGTAATCGCCCGCCGAGGCGCCACCGCTCGTAATGACAAAATCGCACTCTCGCGTGGCGCGATGTACCAGCTCGGCAATCGCCTGCTCATCATCGGGCGCGATGCCGTAGAACACGGGCTCGGCGCCGGCATCGAGTGCCTCGGCCATCAGCGCCGAGGAGTTGGAATCGCGAATCTGACCACGCGCCGGTACCTTACTCGGTGCGACCAGTTCCGTGCCCAGCGAGATGATGCCCACACGCGGGGCAGCGTGCACCTTCACGCTCGCGTATCCGGCGCTCGCCAGCAGACCCGCGCCCGCCGGAGCCACGACCTCGCCGGCGTGCATCACAACATCGCCGGCATGGGCCTCCTCGGCAGCAGAGCGAACGTTCTCCCCTACCTTGGCCGGCGCCGAAAAGCGAACGTGCGAGCCCTCGTTGCCGTCACCGTCGAGCACATCGACGATCTCGTACTTCACCACGGCATCGGCACCCTCGGGCACCGGTGCGCCTGTCATGATGCGGACCGCCTCGCCCGCACCGATTGCGCCCTCAAACACATGGCCCGCGGCCTCGTGTCCGATAACGTCGAGCGTCACCGGCGCCTCGCCAGATGCCTGCACCAAGTCCGCCGAGCGCACGGCATATCCGTCCATAGCACTGTTGGCAAACGGCGAGATGTCGATGTCGGCCACCGCGTCCTCGGCCAAGGGAAGACCGGTGGCCTGCCACACGGGAATCTCGACGAGATCGGTCGGAGCAACATGCGACAGGATAATCGACTGTGCGTCCTCCAGCGGAATGAGTTTCTCTGCCATATGCACCTCTTAATGCCACGGCGCACAACACGGGCGCCGATTCTTTATGCTTGTCTCAGTATAATCCCCCGACGCACGACCGCGACTCGGCCTATATCCGCAAATACACCTGTCGGTTGCAGGCCGCGAAACAGAATGGAAACCAACCCACCGGCTCGTCGCGTTTACCGCGTTTTATAATGCTTGCGTTGCAACCTAAAAGAGGAACGTATGGCTCATAACGACAAACCCGAAAGCGCAAACGAAGCGCAGGATCATTCCCAGCCGCTCGACGAAGGCGGTTTTTTCTCCCTGAACGACGTCATCACGGCAGGCAGGCATCAGCTCACCCGCTCCGAGCACCTCTTGGCTGCCGATACGCGCCGCAACGCCCGCAACCTACTCGCGAGCGCCAAGTTGCTCGCACTCGTCATCATTGTCTCGCTCGCCATGGGCGTTGCCGCCTGGGCGTTTTTGGCCTCGCTGAATATCGCGACCGACTATCGCGAGCGCCATGCGTGGGTCTACGCCTTGCTTCCCGTTGTGGGCATGGCCACCGCGTGGGTCTACAAGAACCACGGTCTCGCCGCAAAGCGTGGCAACAACCTGGTCATCGACTCCGCTCTGGGCACCCGCCTCATCCATATGCGCATGGCCGTCCTCACCTTCGTCTGCTCCACGCTCACGCACCTAACGGGCGGATCGGCCGGTCGCGAGGGAGCCGCGGTGCAGATTGGCGGCACCATCGCCAGCAACATCTCGAGCCTCGCCCACCTCAAAAAGCATGACCATCACGACCTCATGCTCGCCGGCATCTCGTCGGCCTTTGGCGCCGTATTCGGTTCGCCCCTTGCCGGAGCTTTCTTTGGCATGGAGATGTGCTTTATCGGCAAGATCGACTACACCGCGGGCATCTACTGCCTGGTCGCCTCGTTTACCGGCTACTTTACATCACTCGCCCTGGGTACCGAGTACGAAGCGAATGCCATCGCCAGCGTTCCCAACATGTCGCCCAAAACGGTCGTCATCGTTGTTATCAGCGCCATCATCTTCGGTCTGACGGCACGCCTCTTTGCGTGGTCGGTTCGAACCGTCAAGAGCCTGTACGGTCGCTTTATCACCAATTACCTCGTTCGCGCACTTATAGGCGCACTCGTGGTGCTCGTAGCCTACGCGATGCTCGACGCCTGGAAGTATGCCGGGCTTTCCACATGGCTTTCCGGCGCCGGATTTGCCGGCAACACCACCCTGGCGGACGCAGCCATCAAGCTGGTCGTCACGGCGCTCACCCTGGGCGCCGGCTTCCAAGGCGGCGAGGTCACGCCCCTGTTTGGCATCGGTGCGGCACTCGGTGGCTGGATCGGTTGCCTTACCGGGCTCGACCCCAGTTTTCTGGCGGCTCTCGGCATGCTCGGCGTGTTCTGCGCCGGCCTCAACGTACCCATCACCACCTGCATGATGGCCATCGACCTGTTCCACGGCACGGCCGCCGGGTTCTTTGTCATCGTGGCCTTTATCAGCTACCTAACCGGCGGACACCGCGGCGTGTACCCCGCCCAACGCATCATCTCACCCAAGCGCCGTTCGCTTATTGTGGATGAGGGCGGTACGGTAGCGGATGCTATCGAGCGCCACAACGACCTGATAGAGTAGATGTAATAATCGCCGTGCAGCCACAATCGGGGGCAATTCGACCTGAGCGCGACCGCACTGTCATGCCACACGCCGGGAGTCGCCCCATGCACGCAACTGATTTTGGTCGCACGCTCATCATCGCCAACCCAGCCGCCCAGTCGGGCGCCGCGCACGAGGTTGCCGAGCGCCTGCAACGCTTTTTGGATATGACCGCGCGCGCATCCCAGTTTGACCTTGTGCTAACCGAGCGCATGGGACACGCCAAGGAACTGGCCGCCCAGGCAACGGGCTATCGCACCGTTATCGCACTCGGCGGCGATGGCGTGATCCACGAGGTCGTCAACGGGCTTATGACGCAGGATGAGGCGGTCCGGCCCGCCCTTGCCGTCCTGCCCGTGGGCTCCGGCAACGATTTTGCCCAAACGCTCGGTATCGATGATTTCTCCGGCAAGGATTTTGGTGCACTGCTCACCTGTGAGCTGCAGCGTCAGGACATCGGGCGGATTCACTCATGGAACCCCGCAAGCGGCAGCGGCGAGGCGATCGTCGAGTACTACGACCAAACGCTTTCGGTCGGCATCGATGCCGCCATCGGCCTTGGCACCACCGAGCTGCGCAAAAAGACCGGCTTGACGGGCGCGCCACTCTACACCCTCTCGGGACTTGAGCAGTTTGGCCTACGCTATCGCAACTACCCCATGACAGTCAGCTTTGACGAGGCGCCCGCCGAGCGCGTGAGGGCGATCATCATGGCCATCCAGCTGGGACCCACCTATGGCTCGGGCTATCGCATCTGCCCCGATGCCGACCCCTGCGACGGCGTACTCGACGTCTGCTACGCCTGCGGCCCCGTCCCTCGCGCGGTTGCCCTGCCTATGTTTCTTTCGGCCAAGGACGGCCACCATACCAAGTTGCCGCCGGTTCGCATGCGCCACTGCCGCCATGTCGAGCTCACCTTTGAGGAGCCCGACTATCCCATCCAGGCCGACGGCGAGCCCATCGTCGCCTCGCGCATCGAGGTCGACATCCTCGCCGGCGCCCTCCACGTCTGGCACCCCACCCACTAACCCCACCTAAGTTGCGGTGAAATAGGGACTGTTTATGCATCTAAAGCCGCAAAACAGTCCCTATTTCACCGCAACTTATGAGGAGGCTATTCTTCGCTGCCCGGCTTGCGTCGGTTGGCTTTTTTAATGGCGTTGAAGTGCTTGTCATTGAGCCTGCGCTGGCGAGAGCGCTGAGGCACCTTGGTCTTTACGCGTCGGCGCGGTGGACGCCCGCGACGCTCAAGCTCAGCGCGCAGCTTACGCAGACAGCTCGCGCGATTCTGAAACTGGCTGCGGCTCTCACGCGCCGTCACGACAATCCCCGAAGGGATATGTTTCATGCGTACCGCCGAGTCCGTCGTGTTCACGCCCTGTCCGCCCGGACCCGTCGCGCGAAACACCTGCACCTCGCAATCGCGCGCCAACTCCTCGACCGACATCTCGGCATAGCGCGCATACTCGCGCCATTCCATCTTGTTCTCATCCATATCAGCACCTCCCCTCATACAAAAAATGTGACAAAGGGAAAGTCCCTTTGTCACATCGCATACCAATCGCTTGTGTTGCGCGCTTAGGCGAAGGTGATCTCGCCGTTCTCGCAGTCCATATCGGCGATACGGGCCAAGCTCTCAACGCGGAAGCCGCGCTTACGGAGCTTATCGCCGCCGCCCTGGAAGCCCTTCTCAACGGCGATGCCAATCCCGGCAACTTCGGCGCCCGCAGCCTCGCAGATCTTAATAAGGCCCTCAAGCGCGCAGCCGTTGGCCAAGAAGTCGTCGATGATCAGGACCTTGTCGCCCTCGGACAGGAAACGCTTGCCAACGATGACCGGGTACTCCTTCTGCTTGGTAAAGGAGTAGATGGTCGTGGCATACTGCTCACCGTCGAGGTTGATGGACTGTGCCTTCTTGGCAAAGACCACCGGCACGCCGCCAAAATGCTGGGCTGCAATGCAAGCCATGCCAATGCCCGAAGCCTCGATCGTCAGGATCTTGTTGATCTCGACACCCTCGAACAGACGGGCCCATTCGGCGCCCATGTGGTCGAACAGCTCAACGTCGCATTGGTGGTTGAGGAAGGCATCAACCTTAAGGACGTTACCGGCCTTTACGATGCCGTCATGGCGAATACGATCCTCAAGCTCCTGCATGGCGCAACCCCTTCTCGCGGCAACGATACCGCGCGATTAATAAACGTTGTTCGATAGTCTACCACGGACCGACCCCCGCCCGCCCCACAAGCCGCATCGCACCATAAACCAGTCTTTTTGGGACGGCGCGAATCGTGGCAGACAGCCTCCCAACACGCTAATGGCGGGCGCACATCTTCACCAAACGCACCATGGCAAGCGCAAAGCCCACGGCGGCCACAACCATAAGCACGTAGAACACCGAGCGAAAGCCGAATAGGAATACATCCGGACGGCCTGCAACAAAACTGGTCACGGCCTCGCCCATCGCCACGCTCATCTGCCCATAGAGGATATGCGAACCTGCCGTAATACCCAGCGCCATGCCCGCATAGCGCGCCAAGCTGCCCAAGCTACCTGCAAAGCCAAGTGCCTCGCGCGGAGCCGAGCCCATGTACAGCGAGTTGTTGGGGCTCTGGAAAATCGACGTACCGCACGACATAAATGCGACGCAGCACACGATCACAGGGATAGAAGAGTGCTCGTTGAGCGTGCTTACTGCAAAGAGACCGCACACATACACGCCCAGGCCGACCGCCGTGGGACCCTCGCAGCCAACACGGTCCGAAACCGTTCCCGAAAGCGGGCCGATAAAGGCATTCACCATTGGCAGCGCCAAAAAGAGCAGTCCGGAAATGTCGGAACCAAAGCCGTGGGCGTCCTGAAAATAGAACGGCAGAATAAACTCGGATGCGCCAATGCCAACGAACACGATGAGCATGCAGGCAAGGTTGATAGTGAAGGCCGAATTTGCAAAGCAGCGACGCGCGGCCTCCGCCAGCGACATGGGGCGTTCACCGGCCTCTGGCCTAACATGCGGCAGCGTGTAGAGCCCCACGATAAACGAGATCACGCCAATGGGCAGGTTGATGAGGAAGATACTCTCCCAGGGAAAGCTTGCCACCAGCATACCGCCGAGCACGGGACCACACATCATGCCGAGGGCCACGAAGGTCGCGAGAATACCCATGGCACGGCCTCGTTCGCGCGCCGGAAACGACTCAGTGATGATACCCATGTTGTTAGCCATGGCCGCCGCGCAACCGATGCCCTGAACAATGCGTGCCAGGATAAGAACCTCGAGCGAGGCCGAAAGGCCGCACAGCAGCGAACCGACCGAAAAGACGATGACGCCCAGCTGAAACACATTCACCTTGCCGCGCACGTCGCCCAGACGGCCAAACGGCAACATAGCCACGCAAGTCGCAAGCAGATACACCGAGCTTACCAGCTGAATGCGATCGAGGCCCACGCCCAGCTCCTTTTGCATCACGGGCAGCGCCACGGTCACGACGGTCGAATCCAGACACACCATAAACGTCATGATGAGCACGGTAAACAGAATCGCCCATTTGTTCTTGCCATGGGTGTCGCCCTCAAGGGCAATGTGCTCGCGGCGCAGCTGCTCTGCGGTTTTCTCCATATCCATCCTTTCGAGTGGCGCAACGCAAAAACGGGGCCCCAATCGCCTGCAAACAGCCGCGATTGGGGTCCCGCCTACGGAATCGGAACGAAAGGTCGCCGAAGCTTTCTGCCAGCATCGGCGCCTTATGCGAACGCTAGCCTAGCACTGCTCGAGTGCCTGCTCAAGGTCGGCAATCAGATCGGCCGTATCCTCGAGGCCGCACGACAGGCGCACCATGTCGGCGGAGATGCCACAGGCAATGAGCTCCTCATCGTTCATCTGGCGGTGCGTGGCATTAGCGGGATGCAGGCAGCAAGTGCGGGCGTCGGCCACATGCGTGGCGATCTGGGCGAGCTTAAGGCTCTTCATAAAGGTCTCGGCAGCCGCGCGACCACCGTTAAAGCCAAAGCTCACGACGCCGCAGGTACCGTTGGGCATGTACTTCTGAGCCAGGTCATAGTACTTGTCGCCCTCCAGGCCCGGATAGCTCACGAAGCGCACCTTGGGATGGCTCTGCAGGAACTTGGCAACGGCCAGGCCGTTCTCGCAATGACGCGGCATGCGCACATGCAGGCTCTCGAGCGAGCTGTTCAAGAAAAACGCCGCCTGCGGGTTCTGCATGGGGCCGAGGTCGCGCATGAGCTGCGCGGTGGCCTTGGTAATGAAGGCACCCTCGCGACCGAACTTCTCGGCATAGGTCACGCCGTGGTAGCTCTCGTCGGGCGTGGTGAGACCCGGGAACTTGTCTGCGTGGGCCATCCAGTCAAACTGGCCGTGGTCGACGATCACGCCGCCCAGGTAGGCAGCATGTCCATCCATGTACTTGGTGGTGGAGTGCGTAACGATGTCAGCGCCCCACTCAAAGGGACGGCACATCACGGGTGTCGGGAAGGTGTTGTCGACCATCAGCGGCACGCCGTGGTCATGTGCGGCCTTGGCAAAGCGCTCAATATCGAGCACGGCAAGGGCGGGGTTTGCGATCGTCTCGCCAAAGACGAGCTTTGTGTTGGGCTGAAAGGCAGCCTCCAGCTCCTCATCGGTGCAGTCGGGGGCGACGAACGTGCAGGTCACGCCCATGCGACCCATGGTGTGGGCGAGCAGGTTATACGTACCGCCGTAAATGGCAGAGCTCGCGACCACATGATCGCCGGCACCGGCCACGTTAAAAATCGCGAGGAAATTCGCTGCCATGCCCGAGCTCGTGAGCATCGCTGCGGTGCCGCCCTCCATCTCGCAGATCTTGGCGGCAACCAGATCGCACGTGGGGTTCTGCAGACGGCTGTAGAAGTAGCCCGACTCCTCCAGGTCAAACAGCTTGCCCATGTGCTCGGACGTGTCGTACTTCCACGTGGTGGACTGGTAGATGGGCACCTGGCGCGGCTCGGCATCTCCCGGGTGATAGCCGCCCTGAACACATGTCGTACCGATGGTCTGCTCGCTCATATCTAGCTCCCTTGCCTGGGTTTTAGTTTTATTCGGTTCACGATACCGCTACCCTGCACCCCTCTCAACCCATCGCCAAGATAGGTTAATGGACAAATTGATCAGGAGAATATATCTCAAGCCTTGGGCATCTGCTCGATAGATAAAAACGAGGCATACATGAAGCTCTCGATGATTACATGCTCCGTCACGGGTACCATAGGCGGGTACACCGTGACCAAGGAGACAACGATGAAGCAAATCGATACCACCCAGCTCGACACCGCCGCCTGCCAGGCTCGGGCTGCCGAATACCACGCCCGCGGCTTTAACTGCGCACAGGCCGTTGCCTGCACGCTCGCACCTGCCGTCGGGCTCGACCCCCAGATCGTCTTTACCCTCACCGAGGGCTTTGGTGCCGGCATGGGCGGCATGACCGAAACCTGCGGCGCCATCTCGGGAGCCGTGACCATCATGGGCTTTGTAATGAGCGACGGCATGGAAAACCCCAAGACCAAGGGCCAGACCTACAAGCTGTCGCGCGAAATCGCCAAGCGTTTTGGCGAGAAGAACACGACGACCGTCTGCGGCACGCTCAAGGGCATCGGATCGGACAAGGGTCCGCTCCGCAGCTGCCCCGGCTGCATCGACGATGCCGTCGAGATCGCCTGTGATGTGCTAAAGCAGCTCGCCGAGTAAACGGCAGCAACAGAAAAACGACGGCCGGCGCGCTTGGGATCCATCCAAAAGCACGCCGGCCGTCGCCGTTAGAACTCCGCAAACGCGGGAGCGCCGACCTCAATCTCCTCGCGCCCCGCCATAAGCTCGCGCATCTTAGCGCAAAACGGCTCCTGCTCCCCCGCTTTAAACACCAAATGAAGTGTCACGGCATCCGCGTAATCGGTATCCGAAACCTTGGCACCCGAATCCTGCGCCAAACGAAGCGCCTGCTCATACTGCGGATAGGCCACGTGCACGTCAACCGGCACGACGCTCGTCATCTCGACAATCTGCCCAGCCTCCCGAGCAGCTGCCACCGCCGCCTGCGTCGCCGCAGTATAGGCACGTACCAAGCCACCAGGCCCTAACAGCGTGCCACCAAAATAGCGCGTCACTACGCAGCAAACATTTTTGAGCTCCGCGCCGCGCAACACCTCGAGCGTCGGCATACCGCTCGTGCGGCTCGGCTCACCATCATCGCTCTGGCGCTCACGTCCATCGACTAAAATCCACGCGGGAACATTGTGTCGAGCGTCGTAATGACGTTTGCGAACGGTCTCGATAAAGGCATTCGCCTCGTCCTCGGACTCAATATGGACCAGCTGGGCAATAAACCGACTCTTGCGGTCCAAAAACTCGCCCGAAGCCTCAATATTCGATTGCAGAGTAAAATAGCTGTCCAACAAAGCCCCTCAACAACAAGCAAAGCAACAAACAGCCTCAATAATACGGCAAAGACAGCACCGTTGCCCTCTAACAAGAACGGAAACGCCAATGATACCGTCACCAACAGCGAGAACCCGTCAGCGCGAGCAAGGTGCCTTGAAAGACGAGGGCATTGACCTTATGGTCATGCCCGAAGACTTGAAAGGTAGATTGCCGCGCTGACGGGTTCGCAGCGTCAACAAAGTGCCGAGTGGGCTTGTAAGCCGGGTTCTGTCGTGAACGGTCATTTATCTTGTCTGCACGTTACCATGCAGCTCCACGCACGCTACCCGAACGCGGACCGGGCCGGCCCATAGCGTTCCTATTCGCGCTTGCTCCGGATGGGGCTTGCCAAGCCGCCGTGTTGCCACGACGCTGGTGGTCTCTTACACCACCGTTTCAGCTTTTCCCTTTACGCCTTGCGGCGCAGGTGGGAGTCTTCTTTTCTGCGGCGCTTTCCGTCGGATCACTCCGCCCGGCCGTTAGCCGGCATCCCGCCCTCTGGAGCCCGGACTTTCCTCACGCGTGCTGCAAGCAGCACATCGCGCGACCGTCTGGCCCACTCAGCAGTGCAAGAGTGTAGCACACCGTTGCCGCAGGCAATGGCACAACACAAGCGTTCGACACGATAAACCAAGAACCACGCCATGCAGTACAATAGGGTTGTCGATGGGCAACGTCGTCAGTCGAGACGCGACCGCGCTCCGCACCCCTCCGTCTACTCGGTGCGTTCCCGCCTCCTCCCCGAGGCGGGATGTCGGCATTTTTTTCATGCACCGACAACCAAATAGCCTGTGGATGGCATGGGCAGCATCGTGCATCTCGGCACCAAATGCAAAAAGGGACCCGTCCATTACGAACGGGTCCCTTAAAACAAGTGATCGTCAAACCGATTTACTCGGCGTCGGTCTCCTCGTCCTTCTTCTCGGAAGGAAGCGGGGTAACCTCGATCTCGACGCCCAGAGTCTCAGCAGCAGACTTCATGGACAGGGAGATACGACGACGGTCGAGGTCGATCTCCATGACCTTGACCTGAACCTTGTCGCCCACGTGGGTGACCTGAGAAGGCTGATCGACGTGCTTGTTGGCCATCTCGGAGATGTGCACCAGGCCCTCGATGCCCTCGCCCAGGTCGACGAAAGCGCCGAACGGGACAAGCTTGGTCACAGTGCCCTCGACGATAGCGCCGACGGGGTACTTCTTGACCAGTGCACGCCACGGATCCTCGGTAGTCTGCTTGAGACCCAGGGAGATGCGCTCGCGGTTGAGATCGACGTCGAGAACCTCGACCTCGACCTCCTGGCCGACCTTGACAACCTCGGAAGGATGGTTGACGTGGTTCCAGGAGAGCTCGGAGATGTGGATGAGGCCGTCGATACCGCCGAGGTCGACGAAGGCGCCGAAGTCGACGATGGAGGAAACGGTGCCCTGGAGACGCATGCCAGACTTGAGCTTGGACAGGATCTCGGAGCGCTCGGCCTTACGGGACTCCTCGAGCACGACGCGACGGGAGAGGACGACGTTGTTGCGGTTACGGTCCATCTCGATGACGCGAGCCTCGATGCGGGTGCCCATGTAGGAGGTGAGGTCCTTGACGCGACGGAGGTCGACGAGGGAAGCGGGCAGGAAGCCACGCAGGCCGATGTCGAGGATCAGGCCGCCCTTGACAACCTCGATAACCTCGCCCTCGACGTTCTCGCCGGAGTTGAACTTCTCCTCGATGCGGTTCCAAGCACGCTCGTACTCGGCACGCTTCTTGGACAGGACCAGACGACCGTCCTTGTCCTCCTTCTGGAGAACCAGAGCCTCGATGGGATCACCGAGTGCAACGATGTCTGCAGGGTTAGCGTCCTTGCGGATGGACAGCTCGCGGACCGGGATAACGCCCTCGGACTTGAATCCGATGTCAACGAGCACCTCGTCATGCTCGATCTTAACGACAGTGCCGTTAACGAGATCGCCCTCATCAAAGTCGGTAATCGTACCGTCGATGAGGTTGTTCATCTCCTCCTCGTTGACGTCGTCAAGAGAGAAAATGGACGAGTTCTGAATCTCACTCAAAGGTGGACCCCTTTCGAACTACGGGGCCCCGATTGCTAGGACCTACAGAAGGGTGCGACAAGCACACAACGTTTAGGAACACTCGGGAGCCGACAGATACTAATGTGACGCTTATGCAATCACGTTCGTATAGGTTACGGGGAAATGGGTTCGATTTCAAGCGTGAACTGCGTTTTTTTACTCGTGTGGAGACTTTTTCGTAATCTTATGGACAGCCGTCTCCACAACTTGACGATAAGCAGTTTGCCCATACGCCTTTGAGGTAAAGTATCCGGAGCCAACGATTCTGGAACGATTTATCGAGAAAGGTGCCCGCGTGCTCAAAGCAGTCGTTTTCGATATGGACGAAACGCTTCTTAGCATCAACCTCAACGCGTTCATCCTTCGCTATTTTAAGGATGTCTCGTCGATGCTCGCGGATATCGGTCGCCGCAGCCACGGTGGCACGATGGCACGCCTCGGCACCATCTTGGTCGACCTCAACGCCAATCGCCGAAGCGGCACGGATAATCGCACCAATCTTGAGTTCTACCAAGAAGAGGTTGAGCGCCGATGCGGCATCTGCCTCTCCGATCCGATCATCTACGAGGCGTTTACCTACTACGACCGCGAAGTTCTTCCATACAAGAACGACGATGTCATTAACGCTCACGCCATGCCGGGCGCGCACGCCGCGCTCCAGGCCGTACAGGACGCAGGGCTGCGCTGCGCGCTCTTTACCAACCCCAGCTTTCCGCAGGGGGCCATCGAGTGCCGCATGGGCTGGGGCGACCTGGCCGACGCCCCCTTTGAGCTCGTCACGCACATGGGAAACACCACCCGCTGCAAGCCCGATGCCACCTACTATCTCGAGCAGCTTCAGGTGATGGGACTCGAGCCGCACGAGGTCCTTATGGTAGGCAACGATCCCAAACGCGACTTCCCCAACCCTGCCTGCGGCATCCAAACCGCCTTTGTGGGCCAGGGCAAGCCCAGCCGAGCCACCTGGCGCGGAACCATGGAAGACTTCGCCCGCGACTTTAACGCCGTAATCGAAGCCTTCTACGAGCACCAAATAGCCGACGAACTGTCATAGGACCCCTCGCTCCAAACAAAATAGCGCCGCAGGTTGAGCATGAGTCAGCGAAAACGCCCCTAAGCGAGCAATGTGCCTTGAAAGAGGAGGGCATAGGCCTTCTGGCCATGCCCGACGATTGAAAGGCAGATTGCCGCTTAGGGGCGTTTGCAGCGTCGACTGGTTACGCGGTTTGGTAAAACCGCGTAACTAGCACACCTGCGTTTTGCCGATCATGATGTTGAGGATCTCGACGTCGGTATCTTTCATGCCCACACGGCCCACATAGCCCATGCTGGCGATCGTCTGCTCAACGGTATCTTGGATCAGGCCCTCACCGGCACGGAAGCCGCGGCCCTGCATGGCCATATCATGGCCCAGAATCGCCGCATCAACGGCAGCGGAAATCTTGGCGGCACAGCTCGCCTTGGCGCCATCGCACACGATGCCGCCCACGTTACCGAGCGTATTCGAAACCGTCGCGCCAATCTGCTCGCGCGTGCCACCGCACAGCCAGGTAATCGCAGCACCGGCGCCGCACGCGGCGCAAATAGCACCGCAAAACGCCGAGAGCGCACCAATATAGCTCTTGATATGCACGGCAATAAGATCGGACAGCATCACGGCGCGCACCAGGCGCTCGTGGTCGCAACGCAGATACTCGGCATACTCCATGACGGGCAATGCGCAGGTAATGCCCTGATTGCCCGAGCCGCACACAATGGCGACCGGCAGCGCGCAACCGTTCATGCGGGCGTCGGACCCTGCGGCCGCACGGGCACGGGCGCGGCAGGCGACGTCATCGGCGCGAGCGCCCAGCAGCGTACGGCCCACCTCGGCGCCCCAAGCGTGCGCAAGGCCCTCGGCACTGATCGCGCCATTCAGCTCAATCTGACGCTCAACGGCAGCGCGGGCGTCCTCAATGTCACCGTCCTCGATAAAGTCGATGATGGACTCAATCGACATGGGCGTGTCGGCCTTATCCGCCGCCCGCTCAGCCACCACGCGCTCGGCGCATGCGGCACACTCCCCCGCCGACTTGCCGCATACCGGAATACCGTCGAGCGTATGGCACGTGACGTTGGTGTGGTGATCGGTAATCTCGACGACCGCGGTATGGCCCCCGGCCGTCGCAGTCACCTTGATGTAGAGGTTGGGCACGCCCTCGACAAGCGACACATCGCAGTAGCCGGCGTCGGCGAGGAGCTCGGCCACGCGAGCGCGGTCTTCATCGTTAACGCTCTCGAGCACCTCGAGCGCGCTCTTGGCGTCGCCGCCCACGGCACCCAGCACGGCCGCGGCCTCAATACCATGCATACCGCCCGAGTTGGGCACGGTCACACTCTTAACGTTCTTGATGATGTTGCCCGAGCAGGCAACGTCCATATGGTCGGGTTCGCAACCGAGCGTCTGGCTCGCCAGCGCCGCTGCATAGGCAACGGCAATGGGCTCGGTGCAGCCGAGTGCACAGACAAGCTCGCGGTTCAAAACATCGCAAAACGCGGCATCACGAAGGGAATCGGTAGGCATAGGTATCTCCTGCTTGCATAACGGGCTTGGCTCTTAATATTCGTTAGCCCCTTTATTTGATAACAATGCATCAAAAACCGCAACCATGGTTCCGGCGGACGGCGCTCGAGCACAAATTGAAGGCATTATTCATGAGAAGCCGGTCTTGTTGCATGCTAAAGCGTTTGAACAAAAAACGCCCAAGCGTTTACACAAAAATCGCGCTATCATGCAGTCGAACGCGGTAAAACCTTTAGCAATCTCGCCGCACAGACCAGAGAGGAACCATCTATGAAGATCGGTATCGGTAACGACCACGCCGCCGTCGAGCTCAAGAACATCATCTCCGAGCACCTGAAGGAGCGCGGCTGCGAGGTCGTGAACTTTGGCACCGACACCTCCGAGAGCTTTGACTACCCCATCGCCGGCTACAAGGTGGGAAAGGCCGTTGCCAACGGCGACGTCGACCTGGGCATCCTGATCTGTGGCACCGGCGTCGGGATTAGCCTGGCTGCCAACAAAGTGGAGGGCGTACGCGCCGTCGTGTGCTCCGAGCCCTTCAGCGCCAAGCTATCGCGCATGCACAACAACACCAACGTACTCGCCTTTGGTGCTCGCGTCGTGGGCTCCGAGCTCGCCAAGATGATTGTCGATGAGTGGCTCGACGCCGAGTTTGAGGGCGGCCGCCACGAGCGTCGCGTCAATCTCCTCAACGAGATCGACCACACGCGCGGCCTCAAGGTCGTCGACGAGGCCTAAACTACTCAGCGCCACAAGCTAACAGCAGGGGCCCGCTCGGAACACACGTCCGAGCGGGCCCCTTCATAGATCTTGGAATATAAAGGGCGCCACGGATGGAGTTCCGCGGCGCCCAAGCCACACGCTAACAGCTTTAAGGAGTCAAAGCTGGTTTAGCCAAAGAAGCGCTTGATCTCGATCTCGGCGTTCTCCAGGCAGTCGGAGCCGTGAATCACGTTAGCGTTGACATCGACAGCGAAGTCACCGCGAATGGTGCCGGGGGCAGCATCAAGCGGGTTGGTAGCGCCCATAAGGGTGCGCATCTTGGAGACAGCGGAAAGACCGGAAACGACCATCTTGACGACCGGGCCGCTCGTCATAAAGTCACAGAGACCGCCAAAGAAGGGCTTGTCGGCCAGATGGGCGTAGTGCTCCTCGACGGTAGCGCGCTCGAGCGTGGTCATCTCCATGCGCTCGATGACAAGGCCGCTACGCTCAATGCGAGCGACGATCTCGCCGATCTTACGATCGCGCACAGCGTCGGGCTTAATCATGATGAAGGTCTTCTCGATAGCCATAAGGTAGCCTTTCAAGTAGGTTCGCGCGTGCCCAAGTCCCATTCCGGCACCCGCCTGGACTGCATCGTAACAGAGTTTTAGCTGCAGTTAAACAAAAAGCTGTTTATTGAAACGCTACAATTTATTAAAGCGCTCCATATGTGTCACTTCTGTTTCGAAGCCCGATTAGAGTACCATCCGACCGCCCATCAACCGCATCGAACCGAGCAGACGGTCGGTTGCCGTCTGTGAACGTGCCCCCTACACAACCTGCCCAAAGGTCCTACAGAAGTTCTCGACAAGCCCCTCCCCCATAGCAACAAAATACGGACACCCACATCAGCAGACGTCCGTAAAGCAACAACGATTTATCAATAAATAATGGCCGAAACAGCTTCAGCCAAACCCTACTTTACCCCGTGGCCCATCTCGACGACCTTGGTCAGCGATCCAAACACGCCCTCGTCGGCCACGAGCTGCGCCTCGGAACGCTGCAGCTGCACGGCAACGGCGGCAGGGGCGGTGCCGCCCTCGGTCGTGCGCGCGGCGACAATCGACGGGATGTCGAGCGCCTCGGTAATGTCGTGCTCAAAGAGCGGGCTCGCCTCCTGGAACACCTCAAACGGCAGGTCCTCAAGATTGCAGCCGCGCTTCTCGCACATCAGGACCAAATGGCCCACCACGGCATGCGCCTCACGGAACGGCAGACCGCGCTTGGCCAGGTAATCGGCAACATCGGTGGCGGCAAGGTGCCCCACGCCGCACTCGCGCGCCATGGCATCCTCGTTGACGGTCCAAGTCGATATCATACCGGCCATAACGGACAGGCACTGCATGAGCGTATGGGCGGTATCGAGGGCGCCCTCCTTGTCCTCCTGCAAGTCCTTGTTATAAGCAAGCGGCAGGCCCTTCATGGTCACGAGCAGCTGAACCAGGTTGCCATAGACTCGGCCGCTCTTGCCGCGGATAAGCTCGGCAAAGTCGGGGTTCTTCTTCTGCGGCATGATGGACGAGCCGGTGGAGTACGAGTCGGAAAGCGTGATAAAGCCGAATTCGGAGCTCGACCACAGCACGATCTCCTCGGAAAGGCGCGACAAGTGCATCGCCATGACGGAGCCGGCGTAATGCAGGTCAAGGAGGTAATCACGGTCGGAAACCGCATCGAGCGAGTTGGGAATCACGCCCGCAAAGCCAAGTTCGGCAGCCGTCATCTGACGATCGAGCGGATAGCTCGTACCGGCAAGCGCAGCAGCGCCCAACGGGCAGTTGTCGGCAGCATCAAAGGCGGCCTTCAGGCGTGTAAAGTCGCGGGCGAACATCCAAGAATACGCCAGCAGATGATGCGACAGCAGCACGGGCTGAGCATGCTGCATGTGCGTGTAGCCCGGCAGAATCACCTTGTCATACTTCTTGGCCGCATCAACCAGCACATGGCGCAGCTCAAGATTGGCCTCCATGAGCTCCTTGGCCAGTGCCTTGACACCCAGACGCGTATCGGTCGCAACCTGGTCGTTGCGCGAACGCCCGGTATGCAGGCGCTTGCCCGCCTCGCCGATGCGACGTGTCAGCTCGCTCTCGATGGACATATGAATGTCCTCGTCGTTGATGTCGAAGGTGAAGTTGCCGGCATCGATATCCTGTTCGATTCCGGTCAGGCCCTCGGCAATCGCCTGCTCGTCCTCGGCACTAATGATGCCCTGGGCCGCCAGCATCTTGGCATGTGCCTTAGAGCCGGCGATATCCTGCTTATAGAGATGTTTGTCGACCGGCAGCGACGCGCCAAACTCCTGCGTGACCTCGGCCACGCCCGCCTCAAAACGACCGCCCCAAAGAGCCATGGAACCGTCCCCTTTCATCAAATACCAAAACAAGCGCCCAAAGCAATGCGCCCTGTCGCTAAAGCGATTTTTCAACCGCTAGTTTTACACACTCCCTGCCGTGCGCGGGGCCATGTATCTAATTTGCAAGGAAGTGACGCACCATGCACTTGGCGCCCAACGTCTCCCTCCGGATGTTGCCCTGCGAACCATCGATCCAGGCCTTCAGGCTCATAGGGACGTCCTCGACCTTTGCAACATCAAATTCAGGTGCGAGAGCAAGTAAAGCATGCGCGATAGCATTGAACATAATGGATACTCCTCATATATATAGGCGCAGAGCCGCCAAATTGATAGAAGGAGCCCCGCCGGACAACCCCGGCGGGGCTCGGACTCAGCCGCAGACGCGGCATCATATATGCGGGCGGAACGTAGGGGCCACCGATGTTAAGAAGTGTCAGCAAGCATAACGAAAGGTAGGGACCCCGTGCGCCCGTTATGTATCACGCGGATGGGCCGCGCGAATACCGAGGAAAGGAGGCGCTAGGCCTGGGCGGCGGCAGAGCTGGGACCCTGGACCTTAGCCCACGTCTTGAGCGACAGCGTATCGATCTCGATAAAGCCGGCGCTGGCCTTCTCGTCAAACGTGGTGTCGCGGTCGTAGGTGGCCAGACCGTAGTCGTAGAGGCTGAAGGGGCTCTTGCGGCCAACGACATGGCAGTTACCCTTAAAGAACTTCAGGCGGACGGTGCCGGTCACGAACTTCTGGGTATCAGCCATAAAGGCGTCGAGCGCGTTTTTGAGCGGGCTGTACCACTGGCCATTGTACACGGCGGTGGCCCAATCCTGCTCGAGCTTAATCTTGGTCTTGAGCAGGTCGCCCTCGACACAGATATCCTCAAGCGCCTTGTGGGCGGTGATGAGCGTCAGGGCGCCGGGAACCTCGTAGCACTCGCGGCTCTTGAGGCCCACCAGACGGTCCTCAACCAGGTCGAGACGGCCAAAGCCGTTGTCGCCCGAAATCTTGTTGAGAGCGATGACGATCTCGGAGAGTTTCATCTTCTTGCCGTCGACGGCGACGGGCTTGCCGGCCTCAAACTCAATCTCGGTATACGTCGGGGTGTCGGGCGTGTCCTCGGGATTCTTGGTCATAACCCAGGCGTCGTCGAGCGGCTCGTTCCAGGGATCCTCCAGGTGACCGCACTCGATGGCGCGACCCCACAGGTTGTCGTCGATGGAATAGGGGTTGTCGTTGGCACCCTCGGGAACCGGCACGTTGTGGGCGTGGGCATAGGCGACCTCGTCGGGACGGCACTTCAGATCCCACTCGCGAACCGGGGCGATAACCTTGAGCTCGGGGTCGAGGGCCTTGACGGCAGCCTCAAAACGAACCTGGTCGTTACCCTTGCCGGTGCAGCCGTGGGCAACGTAGGTAGCGCCAAACTCGTGAGCGACCTCGACAAGCTTCTTGGCGAGCAGCGGACGGGAAAGAGCGGAGAGCAACGGGTACTTGTTCTCGTACATGGAGTTTGCGGCGATGGCCTTAGTCAGGAACTCATCGGAGAACTCGTCGCGCAGGTCGAGCACCTGGCAATCGAGAACGCCCAGGTCGAGCGCTTTCTGCTTCTTGGCATCCAGGCCGGTCTCCTCCTGGCCCACGTTGCCGCAGACGCAAACGACATCGAGATTCTTTTCGTCCTGGAGCCACTTGACACATACGGATGTATCAAGACCACCGGAATATGCGAGAACGACTTTTTCCTTGCTCATGGCTGTTTCCTTTCGCCCTTGGTAGCTAGTTAGAACATCGGTCAGTTGCAAGTCATTTCGAGGTCAAAAACCGTGCAATATCAGGTTATTCAGCAGAATGCATCACAGGCATGCCCTAGAAACATGCAACTATGTCGTGCATAAAACCCAACGACCTCAAAATGACTCTGTTGAGGCGTTACGCCCCATAAGGACAGAGACGATTGTTATCGTCGTCGGGAAATTGCGCGCTGGCGTCGGATGGCATTGTCTGCAGTAGTGATGATTTTTACGAACTGCATCTGCCTCTCCTTTCACCTATCGCCGGGCGCAATTCTAATATCGCAAACGGTACCTTTTCCTCGGTAAGCGGTTGTTTTTCCGTCTCCGTTTTCGATGATCGCTATATTACGCTAAAGTGCCCGCAGCACAAGCGACAAATTCAAATTTCTGAAAAGTTTTTTCATTAGTTTGTGAATTGCAGTGCAAATACGCACCATTCCTGCGAAAATACGCTCGATTACATAGCAGAGGGTCATTACGCCCGAAACAATCTGGAAACGGAAAGGCGCATTTATGCAGACTTATGAATCAGACGCTAACATCGGCAACATTAAACTCATCGCCGTCGACATGGACAAGACGCTTCTCACCGACGAGCGCGTGTTGCCGCAGGGTCTTGATGAGCGCCTGGACAAGCTCGCCGACGCCGGCATCGTATTCTGCCCCGCCAGTGGACGCCCTGCCCCCAAACTCGAGGAAATGTTCGAGAGCATTAAGAGCCGCCTTGCTTTTTGTCCCGACAACGGAGCCTGCGTCATCTATCACGGCAACTATATCTATAAGAGCAATATCGACGTGGAGCTGTACCAGCAGGTTTTGAGCCGCGCCTCAGAGGACCCGCGCGCCGTTCCCGTCCTGTGCTGCTACGACGAGTTCTATGTGCTCGCCCGCGACCATCAGTACCACGACGAGATCAGCGTGTACTACAACACGATCAACTACGTCGACAGCTTTGAGGGCATTGATATCGAGTCCAACAAGATCTCGATCTTCTTCCCCGCCTATGATGCCGAGCCCGCATTCCGCGAGACCTATAGTCCCGAGTTCTCGGACAAGCTCTACGTCACCAACGCCGGGCGCGAGTGGATCGACTTTATGAACCTGGGCGTCGACAAGGGCGCCGGCGTCGCGCACCTGTGCGAGCACCTGGGCATCGATATTGCCGACGCCGCTGCCGTGGGCGATACCTACAACGACATCCCCATGCTCGAGCGCGTCGGCCACAGCTTTATCGTGGACAATGCCGAGGAGCACATGAACGCGCACGCCAAGTGGCGCATTCCGAGCAACAACGACGGGGGCGTACTGACGCTCATCGACGCCATCTTGGCGGCTCGGTAGCCGTCCCATCGGGCCTGGCCGGGCGGCACGGGATAACTTTTCGCTCGGTCAGGTCCTGCGCAAGACGAAAGCCACATTAAGTGGCTTTCTTTGCGTGCGGAATCTACGAAAAGTTATCCCGTGCCGCCCGGCCAGGCCCTAGGTTTACTTACCTGCCGCCTAGATGGCGTCTTGGCGTCTAGATACTTGGCTGAATTTTTTGGAATGAAGGGGGCTCCTTGTTGGCAAGGAGCCCCCTTCTGCTTTTGGTTACTTTGGGGTTGTTGGTGCGTCTTTATTTTGCGTCGGCCCAGGTTATGCCGGTGCTGGCTTCGGCGATCAACGGTACGCGGAGGTCTACTACGTGCTCCATGGCGTCGCGGACCATGGCGGTCAGGCGCTCGACTTCGTCGACGGGGCACTCAAAGTCCAGTTCGTCGTGTACCTGCAGAATCATGTGGGCAGCAAAGCCCTCTTCTTCCAGGCGGCGGCTTACGCGGGCCATGGCGATCTTGATGATGTCGGCCGCGGTGCCCTGCATGGGGTGGTTCATAGCCGTGCGCTCGCCAAAGCCGCGGAGCTGTGGGTTTTTGGCCTTGAGCTCCGGAATATGACGCCGGCGACCGTACATGGTCTCGGCGTAGCCCGTCTGCTTGGCGCGCGCCACCACATTGTCGAGGAACGTTCGCACGCCCGGGTAGGCCTCGTAGTAGCGGTCGATCATATCGCGCGCCTCGGCCATCGAGATATGCAGCGACTGCGACAGACCGTAGGCCTGCTGGCCGTACACGATGCCAAAGTTCACGGCCTTGGCGCGACTGCGCAAGTCGGGCGTTACCTCGGACACGGGAACGCCAAACACGCGCGCGGCCGTCTCGGCGTGGAAGTCTTCGCCCTCGTTAAAGGCACGTACCAGATGCTCGTCACCCGAAAGATGCGCCAGCAGACGCAGCTCGATCTGCGAGTAGTCCACCGCCAAAAAGACACTGCCCTCGCCTGCCGAAAACGCCGTCTTGACGGTGCGGCCCAGCTCAGAGCGCGTCGGGATGTTCTGCAAGTTCGGGTCGCTCGAGGACAGACGCCCCGTCGCGGTGATGGTCTGGTTGTACGTGGTGTGCACACGACCGTCACCACGGCGCAGCGGACCTAGCGTGTCCAGATAGGTTGACTTAATCTTGGACTTCTCACGCCAGTCCAAAATCAGGCGCACGATCTCGTGGTCGCGGGCAAGATCGCTCAGTACCTTGGCATTGGTCGAATAGTAACCGCGCTTGGTCTTCTTGAGGCCCTTGGTCGGAAGGCCCATCACATCGAAGAGCACGTGCGACAGTTGCATGGGACTGCCAATGTTAAAGGTCTCGTCACCCGCCAGGTCGCGAATGCTTCGCTCGACCTCGGTGATCTGGGTCGCCAGGCCCTCGGACAGACTGCGCAGCCGATCGGGATCCACGAGCATGCCCGCGCGCTCCATCTTGGCAAGCACCGGCACGAGTGGCATCTCGATGCCATCGAACACGTTGGCGGCGTTCTCGCGTGCCATGCGGTCGCGCAGCGGTGCGACCAGCGCCAGCGTCAAGTCCGCCGTGCGAGCGGCGGGTGCAGGAGCGTCCTCGCCGGCACCCTCTGCACCGCGCGCCGCAGGCAGCGACATCTGCAGATAGGTATCGGCCAGATACGCCTCATCGAACTCGGAGCGGTCGGAATCCAGCAGGTAGGCGGCGACCACGGTATCGAAGATGCGCGTGGAATCGGCAGACAGCGGGTCCATGAGCTCGGGCTCAGAGGAATCGATAGGCGAAAGCTCGTGCAGCAGCGCCTTCATATCCGGGCTCGCCACGCGGCCCTCCATAAACAGGCGCGCGAGCACGCCGGTAATCACGCCGTGGACGAAGTTAAAGCCCTCAACCTCAGCCGCCGCACCGCCGTCGCCCTCCTCGAGGGCGAACAGGCCCTTGGACGTCGCCAGCCACAGCGTGCGCGTCAGCCCAAAGAGCGCGCCCTCTTCCTTGTCGTCGTCCACCACGGCGGCGACCCACTCGCCGGCATCAATCGCGCGGGAGATTTCAGACGCAACGGCACCAAGCGCGTCGGCATCGCCCGCGGCTGCGCGAACCATCGCAGGCATCTCAAACACACTGGAGGCAGCAGCAGCCCCGCCCTCGCCACCGATCAGCGCCAAGAAACGGTTCTGCATGGCGGTGATACCAAGCGTGCCCAGCGCCGCGGAAACCTCATCGGCAGAATACGCCGGGAAGGACGTCGCCTCAAAATCGAGCTCAACGGGCGCATCGGTGCGGATGGTCGCGACCTTGCGGCTCAACAGGGCATCGTCGATGTGCGCACGCAGGTTTTCGCCCATCTTGCCCTTGACCTCGTCGGCATGTGCGATGACCTCGTCCAGGCTACCGTACTGCGCAATGAGCGCGCTCGCCTTTTTGGGGCCGATGCCCGGCACGCCGGGGATGTTATCGGACGTGTCGCCCTTCAGACCGTAAAAATCGGGCACGAGCGCCGGCGTGATGCCGTGATACAGATCGTCCACGCTCTCGGGCGTCATAATCGCCACGTCGGACAGGCCCTTGCGGGTCGAGACCACGTTGACGTGCTCGGTCACGAGCTGATACATATCGCGATCACCGGTCACCAGCAGCATGTCACAGCCGGCTTGCTCGCCCAGGCGCGCCATAGTGCCCAGGATGTCATCGCCTTCCCAGCCCTCGGACTGCAAGATCGGCACGTTGAGCGCGGCGAGCAGCTCCTTAATCATGGGAAACTGCGCGTGCAGATCGGGGTCCATGGGCGGACGCTGGGCCTTGTACTGCGGCAGCATCTCCATGCGCACACGCGGCTTGCCCTTGTCAAACGCCACGACCACACCGTCGGGGTTAAAGGCGTCAATCATCTTGAGGAACATATTCAAAAAGCCAAAGATCGCGTTGGTGGGGCGACCGTCCGGCGCGTTCATGGTGGGCGGCACGGCGTGGAAGGCGCGATGCATGAGCGAGTTGCCGTCGATGACGGCAAAGGTACGGCGCTTGTCAGACATATTGAATACCTCGCTTTGGGCTGGGCACGGTTTGCTCACTCCAGTTTACACGCTCCCCGCCCCGCGGCCACCGCACATCAAGCTCCCCCGCCACCGCGCGCCCGCGCGTGATACGATGGCTCACGGTACATCAACCAGCACGATCGATCCGAAAGGAGCCTGCGTCATGGAGCGTCCCTGCGCATGGAAAAAGTACACGCCACAGCAAATCGAGGAGCTCGAGGAGCTTTGCCGCGGCTATAAGCAGTTTTTGAGCGAGAACAAGACCGAGCGCCTGTGCGTCAAGACCGGCATCAAGATGGCCGAGGAGGCGGGCTACGTCAATCTGGAGACCGTGATCGCCGAGGGCCGTGCGCTCAAGGCAGGCGACAAGGTGTACGCCGCCAACCACGGCAAGGACCTTATGCTCGTCAACCTGGGCACCGCCCCGCTCGAGCAGGGCTTTAACATCCTGGGCGCCCACGTGGACTCGCCGCGCCTGGACCTTAAGCAGAACCCCGCTTTCGAGGCCGGCGACATGGCCTATCTCGACACGCACTATTATGGCGGCGTCAAGAGCTACCACTGGGTGGCCTCCCCGCTTGCACTCGTGGGCGTCATCTGCAAAAAGGACGGCACCACCGTCGACATCAACATCGGCGACAAGGCCGACGACCCGGTCTTTACCATCTCCGACCTGCTGATTCACCTCTCGAGCGAGCAGATGGCCAAGCCCGCCAAGGACGCCGTCGACGCCGAGATCCTCGACGTGATCGTGGGCGGCCGCCCTGTCAAGTTTGACGAGGACGACAAGGACGCTCCCAAGGAGCCCGTCAAGCAGATGTTCCTGGACATCCTCAAGGAGCAGTATGACGTCGAGGAGGAGGACTTCCTCTCCGCCGAGATCGAGGTCGTGCCCGCCGGTCCCGCCCGCGACATGGGCCTCGACCGCTCCATGATTCTGGGCTATGGCCACGACGACCGTGTCTGCGCCTATCCGTCCATGCTCGCCCAGATCAACGTCGCCAACGTGGAGCGCACGAGCATCACACTCATCGTCGACAAAGAGGAGATCGGTTCCGTGGGTGCCACTGGCATGACAAGCCGCTTCTTCGAGAACACCGTCGCCGAGATCATGACGCTCGCCGGCGAGGATAGCCCGCTGGCCCTGCGCCGCGCGCTCGCCCGCAGCCGCATGCTTTCCTCCGACGTGTCCGCCGGCTTCGACCCGGGCTACGCCGGCAAGTTCGAAACCAAGAACGCAGCCTTCATGGGTCGCGGCCTGTGCTTTAACAAGTACACGGGCAGCCGCGGCAAGGGCGGTTCAAACGACGCCGACGCCGAGTACGTGGCCCTCGTCCGCGACATCATGGACGAGGCCGGCGTGGACTTCCAGACCTGCGAGCTCGGCCGCGTCAACGCGGGCGGCGGCGGCACCATCGCCTACATCATGGCCAAGTACGGCATGAACGTCATCGACTCCGGCGTTGCCGTCCTGTCCATGCATGCCCTGTGGGAGGTCGCCAACAAGGCCGATATCTACGAGGCCTACCGCGGCTACAAGGCCTTCATCGAGCGCGCCTAATCCACCCCACCCATAACTTGCGGTGGAATACGGATTGATTTGGCCTTTCAATGGCACAAACAGACCGTATTCCACCGCAACTTTTTTAGCGAAAGAACGGTTCCATGTTGCAGGTCATCATTTCGCCCGCCAAGCAAATGCGCGCGGCCCAAGATGCTTTTGAAGTCCTGGGCATTCCACCCTTTGTGCGCGAGACAGCTTGCCTCCACCGCGCACTGCTAGATATCGAGCGGAATGAAGTCAGCGGCGGCCTGCAGGCCCTTTGGAACGTGAGCGACAGGCTGTTTACAACGTGCCAGGATACGCTTCACGAATTTATGCCCGTCCTGAGCGATGCCGACCTCACCGACCCCGATATCGCCCGTCACCTCTCCCCTGCCGTCATGTCCTATCACGGCATTCAATACCAGAGTATGGCGCCCGAGGTGATGGATTCCGCGCAGCTCGACTGGCTGCAAAACCATCTCTGGATCCTCTCGGGGCCCTACGGATGCGTACGCCCCTTCCATGCCATTGAACCGTATCGGCTGGAGATGGGCGCGAAGCTTGTCGTCGACGGTGCCCGAGACCTCTATGCATTTTGGGGCGACAAGCTCGCACGGGCCATCGCTCCGGCAGGCTCAAACACCACGATCGTCAACCTTGCCAGTGTGGAGTACGCCAAGGCCGTTCTGCCCCGCCTCGCGGGCGACGCCACAGCCGTCACGTGCCTCTTTGGCGAAGGCATCCGCAACGGAAAACCCATCCAACGGTCGACCGCCAGCAAAAAGGCGCGCGGCTCCATGGTGCGCTGGATGGCAGAAAACAAGCTCGAGGATGCAAGCGAGCTCACCGCGTTCGACGTTGGTTATCGACACTTTCCCGAGCTTTCAAATAAAAACACTTTGGTCTTCCTGAACGAACAGGCCTTGTAGGACCACTGCTACTTTTGAATGTGCTGCCTAGGCACGGCGTCTATTTCGCCAAGCCGTCGGCTTTGGCAATTTCATTTGTCGAGCCGTCCTGATAGGTAATCTTGACATGCTCCACCTCGGATACCTTGACGCCCGACGGGGGCTCCAGGCGCCATTCCGTCAGCGCGATATCCATCGTCGTGGGCACATCCCCTTGATCTTTGAGTTTAACCGTGAGTGTTTTGAGCGCCGCATCAAACGTCACGCGTTCGATTTCCTCGCCAGGAATAGACCCGCCGCTCAGCTGCAGTTGCATAAACTCATCGCGCGGATACCAATAGTCGCCCGGCGCGGCAACGGTATTGCCGCCCGCGACCTTCACCGTCATGATCGGCAGGGCCTCGTCGGCCTCAAACTCCCAGGCAGCGCCGCCGCGACCGCCAAACGTCCAGATACAAAAGGCAATCACCAGCACGGCAAGCACCGCAAAACCAATCGCGACAAGGCCATGGTGCGCGCGGCTTTCCTCGGCCGATGCATCCCATTGCGTCTCCCGATATAGATGCTTGTCTTCCATGTTCGCCTCCCCACAGGCACGCTCGTTGGCCCAATCGTACCCATTCAGGCTATACTTGAGCCCATGACGTAACGGGGAGCTTGCAGGACAGGACGGCAGGCTGAGATTGGGCGCGCCCGCCCTGACCCGCAAACCTGATATGGGTAATGCCAACGAAGGGAGCCGTGCCAATGAGCGCACAGACCGAGCCCAAGCTCGTCACGCAAATCGACTTCGCCCGCGCCGGGCAGATCACGCCGCAGATGAAGGAAGTCGCCGAGCGCGAGCATCGCGACCCCGAGTACATCCGCGAGCGTGTGGCCGACGGCCGCATCGCCATTCCCGCCAACATCGTGCACATCAAAAAAGGCATGCGCGCCTTTGGTGTCGGCGAAGGCCTGTCCACCAAGGTCAATGTGAACCTGGGCATCTCGGGCGACAAGGCCGATGCCGCCGAGGAGTGGAAGAAGGTCAAGATCGCCGAGGACTTTGGCGCCGACGCCATCATGGACCTCTCCAACTCGGGCAAGACGCGCCAGTTCCGCCAGCAGCTCATCGACGAGACGCCGCTCATGGTGGGCACGGTGCCGATGTACGACGCCATCGGCTACATGGAAAAACCGCTGGTCAAGCTCACCAAGGACGATTTGCTCGAAGTCGTGCGCGCGCACGCCGAGGACGGCGTGGACTTTATGACCATCCACTGCGGCATCAACAAATCGGTCATCAAAACCTTTAAGGAGACCGGCCGCCTCATGAACATCGTCAGCCGCGGTGGCTCGCTGCTGTTTGGCTGGATGGAGGTCACCGGCAACGAGAACCCGTTCTATGAGTTCTACGATGAGTTGCTCGAGATTTGCCACGAGTACGACGTGACGATTTCGCTCGGCGATTCCTGCCGCCCGGGCTGCCTCTACGATTCCAACGACGCCACCGAGACCGCCGAGATGATCGAGCTGGGCAAGCTGTGCAAGCGCGCATGGGCCGCCGGCGTCCAGGTTATGGTCGAGGGACCGGGCCACATGGCGCTCGACGAGATCGCCGCCAACATGAAGCTGCAGAAGCGCCTGTGCCACAACGCCCCGTTCTATGTGCTGGGGCCGCTGGTGACCGATATCGGCGTGGGTTACGACCACATCACCGCAGCCATCGGCGGCGCCATCTCCGCAAGCTCCGGCGCCGACTTCCTGTGCTACGTGACGCCGGCAGAGCACCTATGCCTGCCTAACGCCCAGGATGTGCTCGACGGCCTCATGGCCACTAAGATCGCCGCACATGCCGCCGATATCGCCAAGAAGGTGCCGCACGCCCGCGACATGGACGACAAGATGGGCCAGGCACGCCGCAAACTCGACTGGGATGCCATGTGGAAGTGTGCTCTCGACCCGGTCACCGGCAAGAAGCGCTACGAGGAATCCCCTGCCGCCACTGAGGGTACTTGTACCATGTGCGGTAAGATGTGCGCCGTCCGTACCGTCAACAAGATCTTCGAGGGCACCACGATCGACCTGGGCATGGAGGACTAGCCCTATCGCCGCGATCGCCTATAAGCTCACCGCAGCACCCGTCAATTGTTGACTTGTGAACAATTGCTTACATTTGCGTAAAGATTGCATCGCCCGCCCGGGATCGGCATACAGCCGGCCCGGGCATCTTTATAATGCGGGGTAAAAGACCCATTTGAATCCGACCGGACAAGGGAGCGAACATGGATCGCAGTAAGGTACCCGCCGTTCTATCCATCGCAGGATCCGATTCCAGCGGTGGCGCTGGCATTCAGGCAGACATTAAGACCATCACGGCGCACCGCCTGTATTCCGAGACGGCCATTACAGCCATCACCGCACAGAACACCCTGGGCGTCACCGCCGTGCAGGATATCTCGCCAGATATCGTAGCCGCGCAAATCGACGCTGTCTTTGACGACATCCGCCCGAGCGCCGTCAAGATCGGCATGGTTTCTTCTGTCGAGATTATCGAAGTCATCGCCGACCGCCTGAGCGCCTGGAACGCAACGAACGTGGTCGTAGACCCCGTTATGGTCGCCACGTCGGGCGCTCGCCTCATTGCCGAGGATGCCGCTGAGGCGCTCACGCGTCGCCTGTTCCCGCTAGCGACCGTCATCACGCCCAACATTCCCGAGGCCATGGCGCTGCTCGACTACGAGGTCGATTCCGAGCGCACACAGCAAAACGCTGCCATGCTCCTCACCCGCCGCTTTGGCTGCGCGTCCCTCGTTAAGGGTGGGCATTTTGTCAACGAAGCCAACGATGTACTAGCAGAGCCCGCGCCGCTCGATGACGAGGGCAACCATCTGGGCGATCCGCTCACCACGTGGTTCCGCCACAAGCGCATCGAGACCGGCAACACACATGGCACTGGCTGCACGCTTTCGTCCGCCATCGCCTGCGCGCTGGCACAGGGCATGGATCTTGCCGACGCCGTCAACGCCGGCAAGGCCTACCTAACCGGCGCCCTCGCCGCCGGCTTTGACATGGGCAAAGGTTCCGGCCCCGTCAACCACATGTGGCAGTATTAAAGCCCGCAGCCCAAAACCACCCCAAAGGGGACAGGCACCTTTGCGGTGGTTCCCACAAACATCTCGATCTGTAACAGTTAGAGCCCATTTTTCGGCCCACCTGTTACAGATCGAGATATTCAAATTCCGCTGAGAAGATAATCTCGATCTGTAACAGTAACTCGGCAAAATCGACCCTAGATGTTACAGATCGAGACAAACGACCGATATCGACCTAAATAATCTCAATCTGTAACATCTAGCCCGTTTTCGACCTTAAAACTGTTACAGATCAAGACAAACAGACGAATCAAGCCACCGCAAAGGTGCCTTTGTGGTGGCTTGGGGTCGCGCTACTCACCGAGCATGTCCTGGAGCTTGGTTGCCACGGCGTGGCCCAGGCTCTCGTGGCTTTCGGACATCATGTGCAGATAATCGATATCGCCCGGCTCGGCAAAATCGGCGGCATTCAAAAAGTCGCAGCCAAACTGCTCGGCCACGTGCGCGTAGTACTCGGCAAAATGCTCCGAGGCCTCGACGGAATGCTTGTCAAAATCGGTCATATATACATCGGCGATCTGCGGCTTGATCTTGATAGGAGCCATCAGCAGAATGCGCGGACAAGGCGCAGCGTCGGTCCACGGAAACGCTCGGACGCCGCGAATCAGCGCCATGGCACCGCGGGCAATATCAGAAGCTGTCACGTTAAAGACCGTCTTACAGTCGTTGGTGCCCAGCATGATCACGATCGCATCCAGCGGCTTATGGGCCTCGAGCAGCATCGGAAGCGCGCGAATGCCGTTGAGGTTAGTGTCCAGATGACACATATCGTCGCGCACCGTCGTGCGGCCGTTGAGCCCCTCCTCAATCACATGCCAGCCCTCGCCCAGGTCACGCTGCGCCACGCCGCACCAGCGCACATCCTGCGCATAGCGCACCGCGGTGCCATCGCGCATACCAGCCGGATCATAGCCATAGGTATTGCTGTCACCAAAGCACAGAACGTTTTTCATCGTAAGCCCCTCCTTTAGTAAAAAGCCGACGGGAGTAGCCCTCCCGCCGGCTCGACCTATCTGTCGGCACGTACCGATTACAGGTACTTGCGCCAATCGTCATCGTCCTCATCGTCCTCGGCGGCAGCCTGGGCCTGCTCGGCGGCGCGAGCAGCCGCAGCGCGTGCGGCAACCTGGGCATAGGACTCCTCGTTACGCTCGGGGAAGCTTGCCAGCACGTGCTCGAACTTGGCGAAGTCCTCATCCCAGCGCGTAGAAGGCACGGCAAAGAACACCTGCTTGACCTTAAAGTCGCCCGATGCGAGCTCCTCGCGGAAGAGCTCTGCCACGGCCTCGGCGTCAAAGCCGTTGTTGTCGCAGCCCCAAGCACCCAGTACGAGCTTCTCGCGACCCAGCTCGTCGCAGATGGCAAGCACAAAGCGGATGCGATCGCGCAGAGCGTCAAGCAAGGCATCGTCGCTCACGCGATACTCCTGGCGAGCACGCTTGGCGTTGGGCGCGGCGGCCACGATTACGTCGGCATAGGCGTGCACATGGTTGCGGTCGAAGCGCACCGCGGGCACCACCAGCGCACGGTTGCGGTACAGCTCGCAGTTGATGTTGCGGCGACGGTTCTCACCGTACCACTTACGCTGCTTGTCGAGTACGTTGTACAGGTACGAATCTGCGCAGAGCGTCGCCTCCTGGCCCAGGTAGCCCTGGATATAGCCGCCGCCCGGATTGGTAAACGAGGCAAAGGCAAGCACGGCCATATCGCAGAACTGCGCATAGCCGCGGCCGTTATCGAGGATTGCCTGCGTGGCGGAAGCATCAAGCACAGTGACCTCGGGCAGGGCCGGAGCAGGCTCCTCGGCGGGCTCGGACTCAGCCTCGTCGGCCGACTCGGCGGACTCGAGCGCCACCTCGGGCTCGACCGCGGTCTCCACCTCGGCAGCGTCAGCCTCCACAGCCTCGGCGGCCTGCTCCTCAGCAGCCGCCGCCTTCTGGGCCTTGGCCTTCATCGCCGCGACAAAGCCGGCAGGCATACCGTCGAATTCGCGCACGCCGGCAAGCGAACGCTCGATGTCCTTGGCGCAGGCCTCGGACACAGCCGCCACATGGCGCTCGGCGGCCTTGGCACGCGCCTCGCGCTTGGGATTGGGCTGACCCGCTCGGTTAGACCTGCGGTTACGGTTCCTGTTGTCGACATCTGCCATACGTGGCCACCTTTCCTGTCGCTGCCGCTATCGGCTTTTCCCATCCATGATACCCCGCCGCGTACAAAAAAGACGGCCCCGAAGGACCGCCTTTCGCATCGATTTGCACGCACGGCAAGCACCGCCGCAATTCGCCACTAGTCGCGACGACCGAGAATGTTCAGGATGCGCAGGAACACGTTGATAATGTCCACGAACAGGTTGGACGCCATGAGCACCGCATTGGGCAGCGTGGGCGGCACCGTCGTGGCAACATAGGTGTCGTAGCCAATAAACCCGGCGAACACCACGATCACGATCAGATCGGTGATGGACTGCGAGACGCCCATGAACATCAGCACGATCTCGACCAGAATCGTGGCGAGCAGAATGCCAAAGCCGATGCCATATACGCGCTGGAAAAACTTGGGGAACGTCACGCCCAAGGCACCAAAGACAAAGGTGATGGCGGCCGTGGCGATAAAGGCAGTGTTGATAGTGGGCAGGTCATAGTTGGCAAGGCCAAACGACGCGGTCAGGCCAAAGGTGCTCGCAAAGATCACGTAACCCACGAGCGACAGGCCCACGGACTGCTTGCCCGCAGCAGCCGACATCATGACGATACCGACAATAGTCAGGATAAACGAGCCAAAGACCAGCGGCAAAGCGGCGCCGCTCATCATCATGCGGGCAAACGCCATGGTGCTCGTAAAGTAAGCACCGGCGCCCATGGCGCAAAAGCCCAAGAAGATGAGAGCAGACATGGCGAGATTGTACGCGCGCGGCGACATCTCCTTGGCGCGACTTGCGCCGGTCTCGATGGGGCCGTTCTGATAGCCCTGGATATCGTTCATACTTCGTCCTTTCAAAAAGCGCACGACAGCGCCGTAGGTGACAAGATTCCTGCCATTGTACCCGAATGCCGCACGTCCTTACCTACGGCGCTCGCCCTCAAGCGTACGATCAAAGGCCCAGACCCACCAACGCATCACGTGCGCTTGCGAGCCGTCCGCCCGCTCGCGCGTCTGGTCCTCCAGATACAACTCGGTCGCGTGCCCGCCAAAACGCACCTTATATGTTGCCGTACGGATGCCGTGGACCATCAGGCCAAACCCAGTGGTCGAGATAATTTCGTCGATCGTAAAACAACGGCCGTCGACCCAGCAGACGGTGACCGGCACGACCTGTCCGCCCGCGAGGATGCGAGCCACGACGTCCACATACTGCTTGTGCACGCGCCGAGTTTTGCCGTCTGTCTGTCGATATTCCATGCCCTCTATTATCGAACGCATGTTTGCATGTTGTAAAGCGAACAGACTGTGGTTTTGGGGTGTTGGGGCGCGCACGCGTGTCCTCATGGCGTGTTAGCAAAAAGAATACCCGCGGTCAACAGGGCTTATATTCAATTTTAGTGCCAAAAAATTCACTTCTCCCATCAGAACTCGGTAAGGAAACCAGCAGGAGGTGATACGATTTATCATGTTTTTGTAACGTGTCTGCAAACTTCGAGAAAGCCCATATATGGACGTAACGTTCTCAACCTTCCTCGGCCAACTTGTGTCGAACCCAGTCCTTGCCGTCACCGTGATCCTCGCGCTCGGCGCCATCTTCGTCAATGGATGGACCGACGCACCCAACGCCATCGCGACCTGCGTCACCACGCGTTGCATGCCCGCCCGCGCCGCCATTCTCATGAGCGCCGCATTCAACTTCTTGGGCGTGCTCATCATGACGCACTTTAACGCGAGCGTCGCCAACACCATTTCACATATCGTCGACTTTGGCGGAAACAGCACCATGGCGCTCGCCTGCCTGTGCGCGGCGCTGTTCTCCATCGTCGTCTACGGCGCCACCGCGTCGCGTTTTGGCATCCCCACCTCGCAAAGCCACAGCCTTATCGCCGGCCTGACCGGCGCCGCCATCGCCCTCGGCGGCGCGAACAGCGTCAACGTCCACGAATGGATGAAGGTCATCTACGGCCTGGCGCTCTCCATCGGTCTGGGCTTTGTCATGGGCTGGATCCTGTGCAAACTCGTCTCGATTCTGTTTGCCGCCGCCAACAGGCGACGTGCCAACGTCTTCTTTAAATACGCTCAAATCGCGAGCGCTGCGGCCATGAGCTTTATGCACGGCGCGCAGGATGGACAGAAGTTCATCGGCGTGCTCTTTTTAGGTGTCGCCTTCGCCAACGGCCAGACGAGCGTCGGCGATGCCGGCATCCCCATCTGGATCATGCTGCTGTGCTCGGCCACCATGGGTGTCGGCACCAGCGTGGGCGGCGAGCGCATCATCAAGTCCGTCGGCCAGAGCATGGTCAAGCTGGAGAAGTATCAGGGCTTCTCCGCCGACCTCGCAGGCGCCGCAAACCTGCTGCTTGCCACCCTTACCGGCATCCCCGTGTCCTCCACCCACATCAAGACCTGCGCCATCATGGGCGTCGGCGCCGTCAAGCGCCTTTCGGCCATCAACTTCGGCGTGGTCAAGGACATGATGTTCACCTGGTTCTTCACCTTCCCTGCCTGCGGACTCATCAGCTTTGTCATGGCCAAGCTGTTCATGATGTTCATCTAGTCAAACCGAGCGTCCATCTGGACCGCAATACTTCGCCCACCCGTCTTCGCCTCGAAAGGACCCACCCATGGCAAAGAAACCCGATTCGTTCTACTTTGACAACTACGTCGCTTGCGCCGATCTTGCCGTACAGGCTGCCGAGCTGCTCACCAAGATTTTTGAGAACTTCGATCCCGCGAAGATTCACGATATGCTCGACAAAATGCACGCGATTGAGCACGCGGCCGACAAGAAGCACCATGAGCTTGAAGACGCCCTGCTCACGGCCTTTATCACCCCGCTTGAGCGCGAGGACCTGGACCTGATGAGCTGCTCGCTCGACACCGTGCTCGACCGTATCGAGGGCGTCGTGCAGCGCGTCTACTTCACCAACATCCAGAGCATCCATCCCGATGCCATCGTGATCGCCCACAAGGTGACCGACGCCTGTCGCGCCATGAAGGACCTGATGGTCGAGCTGCCCAACTACCGCAAGTCCAAGACCCTGCGCGAACTCGTCATCCAGATCAACACGATCGAGTCCGAGGCCGACGAGCTCTACATCAACGCTATGCGCAACCTGCATGTCAACGGCAAGGATCCACTCGAGGTCATCGCCTGGCGTGACGTGTACGCATTCCTGGAGTACTGCGCCGACTGCTGTGAAAATGTAGCTGATGTCGTGGATTCGATTGTCATGAAGAACAGTTAATTGGGGGTACGTGTCCCGGCGGTCGCGGGCCCGACCACTGATAACCTTTTTCACTCCGGCTGCAAGCAGAGTCGTTCAAAAGGGTATTAGTGGTCGGGCCCGCTCCCTTACGTACCACCATTGGAAACTTTGGCTGATACTTTGAAAGCGATGAGGCTTTTGTTGGCAGGGCCTTGGGGCCCGATTGGAAACTTTGGGACCGCCTTAAACGTTTGGCTGAATGTTGCTTTGGGTACCCTTTTGCTTAGTTTTGGGTTGTTTTATTAGCTTTGGAGGCTCGTATGGGGTATTTGGATTTGGCTCGGACTCGGTATTCTTGTCGTTCTTTTGAGGATCGGCCTGTTGAGCAGTCGGTGGTGGATGCCATTGTTGAGGCGGGGCGCATTGCTCCTTCTGCTTGTAATAATCATCCAACCCGTGTGATGGTGCTTGATACTCCGGAGTTGTTGGAAAAGGCTGCTGCTTGTCAGCCGCGCTTTGCTCGTGAGGGGTCTATCTTTGGGGCTCCGCTTATCTTTCTTATTTGCAGCGTTACTGACGATGCTTGGGTGCGCCCTTATGACCAGATGAACTCCAGTGCCATCGACACCTCGATCGTCTGCGATCAGATGATGATGGAGGCCGAGGAGCAGGGCCTGGATACGTGCTGGGTGTGCCATTTTAAGCCCGAGGTGGCCTGTGAGCAGTTCTGCCTGCCCGAGGGCATCTATCCCTATCACATGCTCGTCTGCGGCTATCCTGCCGACCATATCGCCGACCCCGAGCAGCGCGAGGCCCGCACCATTCCCCTCCCCGACTTCCTCCTCAAGTAGATTTTTGGGACAGGCCTTAAAATCCACCTTTGACCACGCGCCCTTCGCCGAGTCCTGTGCCCTCAAACGCAGGACTCGGCGTTTTGTTTTGCAGACTGCATGCAGCCACAAAAAAGGACCCGCAAGCTGCGGGCCCTTTCTAGGCGCTAAATGATAGCTGGAT
Source organism: Collinsella sp. (assembly GCA_048250755.1). GTDB lineage: Bacteria > Actinomycetota > Coriobacteriia > Coriobacteriales > Coriobacteriaceae > Collinsella. The sequence goes on along the minus strand of DBEZMF010000091.1, from coordinate 23,742 downwards.
ATTAGTCCAGGTCGTCGGCGGCGAAGTTGTCGATCGGTGCGAAGGGATCGGCAACGGGGATAACCGGCTCGGCGACGGGCAGCGGCTCGGCAGCAGGAACGGTCACAGCCGGAGAAGCGGCGGAACCGACCGGCGTGGAAGCCATGAGATCGGACGGGAAGGAGTTCTGAGCATCGTCCATGAAGTGCTGGATGAGCTTGAGGTACTCGGCCTTAAACTCCTCACGGGAAGCCTTAAGACGGTCGATCTCCTCAAGCTCGGCCTGCTTCTCGGTCAGGGCCTGACGGATGACCTCGCGGGCCTTGGCGTCGGCCTCGTTGCGGATACGGTCAGCGTTCTCGTTGGCGTCGTTGACAATGCCCTCGGCGGTCTGCTGGGCAGCAATCAGGGCAGCGGAAATCTGACGCTCCTGAGCGGAGAAGTCGGGTGCAGGAGCGGCCACGGGGGCGGCGGGAACGGCCTGTGCGGCAGCATCCTGAGCCTGAGCAAGCTGGGCCTGCGTATCGGCAAGCTGCTGCTCGGTAGCAGTCAGACGACCCTTAAGATCGACGATCTTGGCGAGCATGGCGTCGACCTCAGAGGACAGGGTCTCCAGGAAGACGTCGACCTCGGCGGGATCGTAGCCGCGCTTGGCCTCAGAGAAGGTCTGAGCCTGAATGTCAGCAGGGGTAATAGCCATAACAAGTTCTCCTTTATCTTCGCCTTGGCGCCGTGCGCCCGACGTGAGTTACTAAGCCAGTTTTATATGAGTATACCTATAAGAAGTTGCAGAACCAGCTTCTGCACCAACTGCAACGCAATAATCGCAACGACCGGTGAAAAATCGACGCCGCCCATGGGCGGGATAAACCGGCGGAACAAATTGAGCCACGGGCCGCACACGCTATCGAGAACAGCGGCGATATCCTGTAGCAATCCACCCTGCTTCATGGGAATCCACGTCATAAGGCAGTAGACCACGATGAGCGTGGAGTAAAAGTTGAACAGCGTATTGACCAGCTGGACAATGGTGTAGATGTTGATGAGAATCTCCTCGTCTTGTCTTTACTTAAGGTAGCCGTCGGCACGGAGCTTTTTGAGGTCTGAATCCTTGACCTCGCAACCGGCGGGCAGCACCATAAACACGCGATCGCCCACCTCTTTGACTGTGGCGCCCAGGCCGCAGGCAAAGCCGTAAGAGAAGTCCAGGACGCGCTTGGCGACCTCGGTACGAACGCCCACAAAAATCAGCGCGACAGGCTGCTTGGTGCGCACGCGACGCACGACGGTCTCTACGTCGTCATAGCTCTCGGGGCGCAGGACATAGGCCGGCAGCTGCGGCGTAGCGTTGATGATGTTGCTCGCATACGCCGAGGCATCGCTCGGTGAGGGAGCAGGTGCGGGGGCAGCAGCGCGGGCACGCGTGCTCTCGGCGTAGCTCGACGGCGTGTCGTAGGCACCGGGACGATAACCGCCCGCAACCGTCTCCTGCGAGCGCGACGGCGGGTTGTAGGTCGTAGCGTGGCGAGAATCGTCGCCGACCAGCTGACCGGAGCGCGTGTACACGGCCACCGACTCGGCCTCGCCGCGGCGCGTCTGACCCAACAGGCCGTTGCTCGGCTCATCCTGGGTGTAGAAGCCCTCGCCCGAGGCACCGCTGTAACCGTTGTTCTGGTAGCCATCGTCATAGCCGTCATCGTAGCCGTAGTCGTCGTCCTGACCATAACCCTGGTCGTAACCCTGCTGGCCGCCCAGGTGCATCTTATTTTTAATCTCGTCAAGGAAGCCCATGGTTGTGTCCTCTCGCGGTTTAGTGCAGGCGCTCCGATAATCAGTGCGCACTTCAGAGCCTTATTTTACTGCAAACTCCGGGCTAAATACTACCCTGCCCAGGCGAACGAGCGTAGAGCCTTCCTCAAGGGCAGGCTCAAAGTCCTCGCTCATGCCGCAGGAAAGTTCGGGCAGGCTCAGGTCGGAGTGCGTCGCCTCAAGCTCATCCCTTAGCTCGCGAAGTCCGGCAAAAGTGCGGCGCGCCACATCCTTATTCCCCCGGGGTGCCATAGTCATAAGGCCCTGCATACAAATTCCCTCAAGCTCTGCAAGCTCACTTGCGGCAGCGCGAACCTCGTCGGGCGAAAAGCCGCCCTTGGACTCCTCGCCGCTCACATTAACCTCGAGCAGCACGCGCTGGGGGCCGGAGAGCTCGCCCGCCTCAATCTTGCGGACCGCACGGATCGAGATGGCCTGAGCCAAATGCAGCGAGCTTACCGAATGAATCAGCTCGACCGAGCCCAGAACCGCATTGATCTTGTTGGTCTGCAGGTTGCCGATCATATCGAAGCGCACCTCGGGTAGCTCCGGATGCTCTACGAGGCCCGCAAGCTTGCGAACGAGCTCCTGCGGGCGGTTCTCGGCAAAATGGCGATACCCCGCCTGAATAGCGGCAACGGTCTCATCAACGCCAACAGTCTTGGAGACGGCAATCAGGCGCGCGGCATCGTGGGGACGGCCCGCGCGATCGAGTGCTGCATAAAAACGTTCGAGAATCTGCTCGCGGCGAGCGCGTATCAAGTCCAAATAGTTATCCATTGCCAATCGCCTCCGCAGACAGCCAAACAAGTAGTCCCATGCTAACGCAAGAGCGCGGCCTCGCATGTGCAAGGCCGCGCTCACTTAGGTATTTACAATCTTTCGACGAACGGGGCCGCCCTACTCCTCGTCGTCCTCGGCGTCGTCCTCGTCCTCGAGGTGCTCGAGCAGGTAGCGGAGACCCTCGCTCACCTCGTTAGCGGGCACTTTGGCAACATAGTGTGCATCGACGGCAGGCCTCATGATGACACCCTCGCCCGAAGGCACACGCATGCTCTCAAGCTCATCCTCGTCCGTACGGGCGATATCGCCGGCAGTCAAACGCTGTCCGGTCAAAAGGAAGGTCAGACGGCAGGCGGCATCGATCGAAATCGAGGCGATACGATCGAGGTAGCGCGAAACCATGATGGCGCGGCGCAGGTCGTCATAGTTGCTGTCGTCGTCCATAAAATCGCCCGTGTCCATGCGGTTAAAGGTGCGGAAGAACTTCTCGTACGCCGCATGCACCGGCTCGTCCTCGCCGGCCAGGTTGCAGATGATGGACATGTCGTTGGTGACGAGCGCAGAAAGTGACGAACCCAGCACCTGGTAAACAGCCTCGGCCTCGGCCTCGACCGTAGCGACGAGCTCCTGGGGCAGCGAGATGTCGGCCTTGACCATGTGACGCGTGGCGCGGCAGATCTGGCGAACCTTATCGGTCATGCGCTGCAGGTTAAAGTCGACGTAGATGATCGTCTGCAGCAAGCGGAAGTCGGAGGCGACCGGCGACTGCGTAGCGATCAGGTTGTAGCACACGGCCTCCAAGTTGGCGCAGCGCGCATCGATCGAGAGCGTGCGCTTCTTGGTCTTGGTGGCGAGCTTGCGATCGTCGGTCACATAGGCCTTCACGGCGTCGTGAAGCGCCAGGTCTACAGCCTCGTAGATGCTCAGCATCTCGTGACGGGCTTCGATGAGCTGACGGGAAAACAGTTTGCGCATGGTTCACTCCAATCAGTTGGGTGCGGTCATGCCGCCCGCACAGTGAATACGCACCGGACCAGGTCCGATCGGCTTGGGACTAGTCGCACCGATCAGCCAAAGCGGCCGGTGATATAGTCTTCCGTCCGTGAATCCACCGGGCTGGTGAAGATCGCGTCGGTTTGACCATACTCGATGAGCGTGGCGGGCTCGCCGGCAACTTCCTGCAAGAAAAATGCGGTGTAGTCGCTAATACGAGCGGCCTGCTGCATAGAATGCGTGACGATGATGATCGTCATCTCGGGCGCCAGCTCGGCCATCAGATCCTCGACCTTGGAGACGGACGTGGGGTCGATGGCGGAGCAGGGCTCGTCCATCAGAAGGACATCGGGCTGCACCGCAAGCACACGCGCAATGCACAGACGCTGCTGCTGACCGCCCGAGAGCGCCAAACCGTCCTTGTTGAGCTGATTGGATACCTCTTTCCAGAGGTTGGCGCGCTTGAGCGATTCTTCCACGATGTCATCGAGGTCGCTTTTGCTAGTCACGCCCTGCAGACGAGGGCCAAAAGCGACATTCTCGTAGATGGATTTGGGGAACGGGTTGGGCTGCTGAAAAATCATGCCCACGCGACGGCGAAGGTCGACCGGGTCGACGCCCTCGGCATAGATATCGTTGCCGTCGAGCGTCATGGTGCCCTCGACGCGGGTGCCCTCGATCAGGTCGTTCATACGGTTGATGCAGCGCAAAAACGTCGATTTGCCGCAGCCCGAAGGACCGATAAACGAGGTGATGGCGTTTTTGGCGATGTTGAGGTCGAGCCCCGTCAGCGCATGAAAGTCACCGTACCAAAAGTTGAAATCCTTGGCCGTGATGGCCGCTTGCTCCGGCGTGGGAGCGGACTGATAGACGGACATGGGACTCCTTAACTAGCGGCGTTTGCGCGACAGATAACGCGCAAACAGGTTGAAGGCCAGAATAATCGCCATCAGCAAAAGCGCAGTGCCGTAGGCTGCGTTCATGTTGATGCCGTCATTGGCAAGCAGATAAAGGTGAACGGTCATGGGACGACCGGAATCGAGCGGCGAAATAGGCAGGTTGATGGCCTGACCCATGGTGTAGAGCACCACGGCGGTCTCGCCGATGGCGCGGCCGATGGCAAGCACGATGCCGGTGGCGATGCGGCCAAAAGCCGAAGGAAGCACGATCTTGGAGACGACCTGCCACTTGGTGGCGCCCAGGCCATATGCACCCCAACGGATATAGCGCGGAACGGCGCGGATTGCCTCCTCGGTGGTACGCATGACAATAGGCAGCATCAGAAGCGCCAGCGCCAGGGCTGCCGAAACCATCGAAAGACCCAGGCCCATAGCCTCGACAAACAAGGCATAGCCAAAGAGGCCCATAACAATGGAGGGCACCGAGGCCAGGGCATCGGCAGCATAGCGAATGATGCCGACGACTTTGCCCTGTTTGGCGTACTCGGCCAGATAGACCGCAGCCAGGACGGCAACCGGCGTGCAGATGAGCATGGCGAGCGCCGTCACGTAGATGGTCGAGACGATCGTGGGCCAAATGCCGCCCTCGGCGTTGACGCCCTGCGGCCAGCCGAAGATAAAGTCGAGCGAGATATGCGGCAGGCCGTTGATGACCACGTAGGCGATGATGGCGATCAGCACCAGCGTGGTGATATAGGCCGCGGCGCGAAACACGCCGAGCATGATCTTGTTGGAGAGGTCCTTGTTGATGCGGCCCTTCTTGCCATGGGAAAGGGCACGCTTGATGCGCTCGCGCGACGAGGTCGTATCGACCGTCGTGTCAACGGAATCGAACATAGCCTACCCCCTCTTCTTGGAAATCAGGCGGACGATACCCACCAGTGCAGCGGAGATGATAAACAGGACAACGCCCATGCCAAACAGAGCCGAGCGGTGCAGGCCCGAGGAATAACTCATATCGAGCGCGATCTGACTCGTGAGCGTTGAGATAGGGCTCGAGATGCTATCCGGAATGACCGGGGCGTTGCCCACGACCATCAGTACGGCCATGGTCTCACCGATGGCGCGACCCATACCCAAAACGATGGCGTCCACAATGCCCAGCTTGGCGGCCGGCAGCACGACTTTGTAGATGGTCTGCCACTTGGTGGCACCCATGGCATAGGATGCCTCGCGAATGCCCATGGGAATGGAATTGAGGGCATCGATGGTGAGCGTGGTGATGGTGGGAACGATCATGATGGCGAGCACGAACCACGCCGTCAGCGCGCCAAAGCCAAGACCGCCGGTCAGCTGCGCGATAAACGGACGGATGATGACCATGCCAAAGAAGCCGTAGATGATGGAGGGGATGCCCGCCAGCAGGTCGACGGCGGGGCTGATGAGCCTGCGCACGCGCTTGCTGGCGATCTCGACCAGATACACAGCCGTGCCCACACCCAGGGGCACACCCATGGCGAGCGCACCGACAGTCACCAGACCAGAACCCGCCAGCAGCGACATAATGCCGTAGTGGCCCTCAGAGGGTGCCCATGTAAAGCTAAAGAAGTCCGCCAGGCCGATGTCGGTAAAGACCGGCAGCGCCGAGTACGTGGTAAAGACAAAAATCAGGATGACGGTGACGACCGCCAAGAACGCGCAGGCAAAGAAGATCCACTGCAGCGCCTTCTCCTTAAGATAGGTGCTGCGCGACACCAACGCCAACTCACGCTTTTTGGGCACCCGGGTCTCCTGCTCAATCTGGGGGGTTTCCTGTGCTTCCACGCTACTCACTCCCCTTTCCGTCGTTGGTGACGGGAATAAAGCCCGCCTCGCGAATCTGCTTGTCCATCTTTTCGGACGTCACATAGTCGATGTAATCCTGCGCCTGCTGCGAAGGCGTCCCCTTCACAAAGAAGTAAAGGTCACGCGAGATGGGATAGCCGCCACTTGCGACCGTCTTCTCGGATGCCTCGACATGGTTGACCGAAACGGCCTTGACCGAGGTCTTGGCGTTGAGGCTCTCGACAAAACCCAGCGAGATGTAGCCAATGGCGCCACGCGAGCGAGACACGACATCGCGCACCTGGCCCGTGCCCGAAAGAACAGCCGAGCGGCGATCGAATGGCGTGCCGTCCATCACGATAGTGCGGAAGGCCTCGCGCGTACCGGACGCCTCGTCGCGGTTGATAACCTGAATCTTCAGGTCCTCTCCGCCGACTTCTTTCCAGTTGGTGATCTTGCCGGCGTAAATATCGCGGAGCTGCTCGGTCGAGAGATTATCGACCGGGTTGTCGTCGTTCACGATGACTGCAATGCCGTCGTGCGCGATAACGATAGGCGTCAGACCCAGGTCTTGCTCATCGGCGTTGAGGCCACGAGAGGAGCTGGCGATATCGGCGGTGCCGGCGCTAACAGCTTCGATGCCAGCAGATGAGCCAAGGCCGGAGACGAGCACGTCGGTGCCGGTCTCCTCTTTAAAGCCCTCGGCCGCGATCTCGGCAATGGGAAGGCACGTCGTAGAGCCGGCAACGGTGATGGAAGAGGTAGAAGATCCCGAGGAGCAGGCGCACAGCGTGAGCGTGAGCACTGCCGCGCTCAGGACCGATGCGATCTTTCTCATAGCATCACGCCGATCGCAGCATGGCGCCCACAGGTCCCGCCCTCGTTGCGATAGGAATAAAAGCGGTCGTTTTGACGCACGGTGGAAAGTTGGGTGTCCACAATGCCATTCACATCGACACCGGCATCCACCAGCGCCTCGCGAATGGCGGCGGAAAGATCGAGCATACGGGAAGCGGTAGCATCGATGCACGCGAACTCGGCGGCAAAGCGATCCATAAGTTCTTGGGACACCTCATACTCGTCACCCAGGATATGGGGCCCAATATAGGCAGAGATGTCCTCCGGCGTGCAGTCAGCCGCCTCGCAGAGTGCTTGGCTGGCCTTGGCGGAAATGCGCGCAATCGTGCCCTTCCAGCCAGAATGCACCACGGCAAAGCCGTTGGGAGCCACCAGCACCACGGGAACACAATCGGCAAAGCAGAGCATCACGGGCACCTCATGGGCCGTACAGACGATGGCATCGCAGCCCTCTGCAATCTGTTCGCGAATGTTCTCGAGATCGTCGGCGCCGTTCGAGGTCACCGTCACGACATGGTCGCCGTGCACCTGATTGGGAACAAGCAGATTATGCTCGCACTCAGCGGCGCCCATGGCTTCGAGCGCTCGACGACGATTTTCTTGAACAGCAAAGGGGTCATCGCCTACATGCGAGCCCAGGTTGAGCGAGGAGTACGCATCTTCGGAAACGCCACCGGTGCGCTCGGTAAAGGCAAAGCGAACATCGAGCGTCGCGCCCTCTACCAACGTAACTCCATCATGGTCGACACGCGAAACGTTGTCCGCACGTGCTGCCATACTAAAGCCTCCTATTACAACAAGTACCGCGGCGTCGCCGCGCAGTCCGTGTTTATACGGCTGTCATACTTCTTTAAAAGGATACCCGCAGCGGTAGGGACCAAACGTAAAGGGAACGTAAGGAGATTGGAGGCTTTCGTTTACAAACGAGAAACAAAAAGGGCGCATCCATACGGACGCGCCCCTGTGCAAAACAATGCGAAGAACGACTTAGAAGCTGCCGCGCTTGAGGAAGTCGGGAAGCTCAAACTGATCGTTGCCAAAGTTGGGCAGCTCGGTACCACCGACGTTGCGAGTCGGGGCAGCCTGAGCGGGGCTGGCAGCCGGAGCAGTGCGCTGCGGCTCAGCGGAAGCAGCAGCCTTGCTCTGGGACTGCTGGGCAGCGAAGAGCTCGTCCTGACGGTTGACGTTGGAGTCGGAGAAGCCCGTAGCGATAACGGTGATGCGCACCTGGTCGCCCAGGGACTCGTCAACAACGGTACCGAAGATGATGTTGGCCTCGGGGTCGACAGCATTGGCGACAACGTCGGCGGCGTCGCTGATCTCCTGGATGCCCAGGTCCTTGGAGCCGGCGATGGAAAGCAGGACGCGCGTGGCGCCATCGATGGAGCTCTCGAGCAGCGGACTGGAGATAGCCTGCTGGGCAGCGTCGACGGCACGGGTGTCCCCAGAAGCGGTACCGATACCCATCATGGCGGTACCGGCCTGCTTCATGATGGTCTTAACATCGGCGAAGTCCAGGTTGATGATACCCGGGACGGTGATGAGGTCGGTGATGCCCTGGGTGCCCTGGGAAAGGACGCCATCGGCAATCGCGAACGCCTCGAGCATAGTGGTCTTCTTCTCGGCGATGTCGAGCAGCTTGTCGTTAGGGATAACGATCATGGTGTCGACGCAATCGGAGAGGGTCTTGATGCCCTCCTCGGCGCTCTTCTTGCGCTTGCGACCCTCGAAGGTAAAGGGCTTGGTCACGACGGCGACGGTCAGCGCGCCGACCTCGTTCATCGCGATATCGGCAACGATGGGGGCAGCGCCGGTACCGGTACCACCGCCCTCGCCGCAGGTGATGAACACCATGTCGGCGCCAGCGAGCGCCTCGGCGATATCGTCGCGGGACTCATCGGCAGCCTTGCGGCCAACCTCGGGGTTGGCGCCGGCGCCCAGGCCGCGGGTAAGGTCGGTGCCGATGTGCACCTTGATATCGGCATCAGAGATCGCGAGCGCCTGAGCATCGGTGTTGATGGCAACAAACTCGACGCCGCGGATGCCCTCTTCGATCATTCGATTGACCGCGTTGGTACCGCCGCCGCCGACGCCGACCACCTTAATGACGGCAAGGTAGTTGTTGATCTCTGTCTCGTGCATGTCGGTCCTCCGAACAAAGGTTATAGCCATAGCATGGGTTGACCCCTGCGCACATTAACCTTCAGGTTGAAAGTAAATGCAAAGGTAAGCCGTATTATGTTTGCACATTATGAGCGTTTCAGTCAAATAATTGACCGTGAAAACCAAACAAACCAGATAAACGGCGTGGTATGGCCCCTCAACAAAGCCGTTTAGGATACTAGGCGGTCGGTGCGTTCCTAAACGTGTAGTTGCCCGGAGAGCGCACATTGATATAGGTCACGCCCTCTACCTGCGAAAGCAGCTTGGTCACGATGCGTTCTTTCTTGGCGATATCGTCCGAATCGCCCAGCGACACCTCAACGCCGTTGTCGAGATTTGCCGAGATAGCCTCAACGGAAGGTGTGGAAATATCCTTCACCTGGTCCAAGAACTCGCTCGAAAAACCGCGTGCGTAATCCAGGCCGGCCTTGACGGCCTTGGAGCTCACCGCCCGACCCGAAACCGGTGCGACATCGGCCGAGACGTCAGTCAACAGCACGGCGCCGTAGTGCTTGGCAAGCGCCAGGGCCGCATCGATGCCGGTCAGGGTGTTGGCACCCTCCCCCGATGTAATGACGTTCCCCTGGTCGTCCACCTCGACAGACGTCGACAGCGGAGCGATCCAGGTGTCATCGTCTCCGATAGCCCAGGCAAGGTCGTCGGAGCTGATATACGCAATGGCGGTAACTTTACGCTCCGTCGGCGTGATGATAAGCGTATGGGGAAACTGGCGCTGGACATCCACGCCCGAGACCCATGGGTTTTGCTTGAGGCCCTCGGTGATCTGATCGGGATCCACGTTAAAGAGCGACGTGTTCTCGGGAAGACTGATGAGCTGCATGGCGTCGTGCTTGGTCACATGCTCGCTGCCATGAATCTGAATATCGGTGGCGGAGAACAGGCCAGAGTTGATGACGACGATGGCAATAATGGCAAGTACGGCCACGGCCGCCAAGATGCCGCCCGCGATCTTGCCCTTACCCTTAAGGGCAGAAGCGGCGTCGGTCGTCTTGCTTGCCATGGCACCCAGCGATGACAGAGGATTGATGCCCTTTTTTGCCGAAGACGCCTTGGCGGCGGGTACCGATGTCAGTGAACGCGGCTTAGCGCCAGCCAACGTACGGCCGGCATGCGGCGCACGAGTTCCCAGCGAAGGCTTGGGCGTCGCCATGGGTCGGGAGGTCTTGGTGCCCATCGCCGGTTTGGGCGTCACCGAAGGACGCGGAGCCGGACGGCTCGTCTTTTTAGAAGTGGGGCGTCCTCCCAGCTGCGAGCCGACGACCGGGCGCTTGGCAGGACGAACGGACCCAACAGACTTGGAGGGCATGGCGGGCTTATGTTGAGGCTGGGCAGGTGCGCCGGAACGCCCTCCGGCGCGGCGGAAGGTTGGTTTCGATGCTCTAGAAGCCGAGGAATTTAACTTCCGGTCTGAGCTCGATGCCATACGCCTCCCTCACCTTTCCGTGCACATGCCTGATAACCGCGGCCACGTCATCGGCCGAGGCGGTTCCGTTATTAACGATAAAATTAGCGTGTACGGGCGAAACTTCCGCACCGCCAACCGAAAAACCCTTTAATCCACAATCCTCAATCAACTTGCCCACGCTTGCGTCGGGCGGGTTGCGAAAGACCGATCCGCAGGATGCACGGCCCATGGGCTGCGTGCGCTTGCGGCGCGTCAGGTACCGCTCCATACGCTCGCGAATGTCTGCCTTGGGCGCGGGCTTGAGTTTAAGCACGCACTCGAGAATGATCTCGTTACGCGGCAAGCTGCACTCGCGATACCCCCAAGCGATCTCGGACCCTGCATAGTGCTTAATACCGGACGCCGGATCAAACGTGACCACGTCCTCGATAAGGGAGCCGATCCACTCGGTCCGCGTACCTGCGTTCATGGACACGGCACCACCGACCGAACCGGGAATACCGACCGCGAACTCAAGGCCCGAAAGCCCGCGCGACAAAGCGTCGTTGACCAAACGCGCGAACATCACGCCCGCACCAACGGTCAGCGTGCAGCCGTCCTCGGCAACAACCGTGCGCTGAAACTCACGTCCCAGCGAAATAACGGCGCCGCGATAACCGGCATCGGCAACCAACAGGTTGGATCCCTTGCCGATAATCACCCACGGCACCCGCTCGCGGTCAAGCACCGCCACGGCGCGACGCAGGGCATGGTAGCTATGGCACGTCACAAAGAGGTCGGCCTTGCCGCCGATACGATAGCTTGTATGGCGTGCAAGACGTTCGTCCTCGACCACGTCCGTGTCGATCATGCCCGAAAGCGCCATGACGGCGTTAAACAGACCCATGGGGTTTAAGCGTCTTTCTTGGCAGTCAGATACTCGATGAACTCGGGGCCGACGGTCGTAACGTCACCGGCACCCATGGTGAGCAGCAGGTCGCCCTCGCCCACGAGCTTCTCAAGCTCCTGGTTGAGCTCAAGACGACTGGAGCAGTACACGACCTCCTTGCCGGGGTGCTTAGCGCGAACGGTATCTGCGAGCATCTTGGAGGTAACGCCCGGGATCGGCATCTCGCCGGCGGAGAATACATCGATCAGCAGCAGCTTGTCGGCGTTGGCAAAGGCATCGGCAAAGTCATCGCACAGAGCCTGCAGGCGCGAATAGCGGTGCGGCTGGAACACGACGTCGACATGTTTGTAGGCCAGCGAAGAGGCAGCAGCGAGCGTCGCCTTGATCTCGGTGGGATGATGGCCGTAATCGTCAACCACCGTGATGCCGTCGATATCGCCCACGTGGGTAAAGCGACGGCGGACGCCCTCAAAACTCGAAAGTGCCTTAGCGGCGGCGTCGATATCGAGGCCAAGGACATGGGCGACGGTCAAGACGGCCGTGGCGTTGAGCATGTTGTGACGACCGGGGTTGCTCTTGATCTCGACAGCGTGCTCGGTGCCGTCCTCAAAGCGAACGATAAAGTCGCTCTGGATGCCCTTGACATCCGGATGTACGCAGACGATGTCGTTGTTCTCGGCAAAGCCATAGGAAAGCACATGACGGCCCGTCGACTTGGCGAGCTCGACCAGATGCGGGTCCTCGCCGCAAACAATGACGGTGCCGTCCTCGCCCACCAGACCCATAAACTTGGCAAAGGTGGCCTCGATCTCCTCGATGCCCGAGTAGTGATCGAGATGGTCGGCCTCGACGTTGGTCACGATGACCACGTTGGGGTTCAGGAACAGGAACGAGCTATCGGACTCGTCGGCCTCGGCGACAAAGTAGTCACCCGAGCCGTTCTTGCCGTTGGTGTCGTAGCCCTCGACGATGCCGCCGATCAAAAAGCTGGGGTCCAGACCCATGCGATCGAGCATCGTGGCGCACATCGAAGACGTCGTGGTCTTGCCGTGCGTGCCGGCAACGGCGACGGTGGTGTAGCCGTGGCCCAGAGCCGAGAGCATCTTGGCGCGGGGCCACACGGGAATACCCAGCTCGCGTGCACGCACGAGCTCGGGGTTGGACTCGGGAATAGCGGTGGAGACCACAACCACGTCGGGCTTGACCTCGTCGATCGTCGCAGCCTCATGGCCCACGTGGACCTTCACGCCGGCGCGGGTAAGCTGGCGAATATAGCGCGACGTCTTAAGGTCGGAGCCGGTAACGGTATAACCGCGCTCGTGCAGGACGAGGGCGATGCCGCTCATGCCGGCGCCACCGATACCGATAAAGTGGGCGCTCTTGAACTCGGGCGCGGAGGTTGCAGTCTGGGAATCAGCCATGTGCTCGTGTACTCCTTGCGTAAACACTGCCTGTAACCCGTTAACTGTACCGCACCTACCGCATCCGCGCGAGGGCGACCGGCGATATCCCGTCTAACTAACGCAATCCCTCTACCGCGTCGGCCAAAAGTGCGGCGGCACGGTCCTGGGCCAAGCCGCGCGCCGCCTGACGCATGGCATCACGCGCCGCAGCGTCATCGATCAGGTGCAGAAACTCGTCGGCAAAGGCAGGGGCATCGATATCGGCATCGGCGCAAAGCACGCCGGCACCGGCATCGACCAGGTAGCGCGCATTCGTGGTCTGGTGGTCGGCCGTCGCGTGCGGATACGGCACGAGTACCGAGGGCACGGCAAGCGCGGCGATCTCGGCCACGCTCGAGGCACCGGAACGCGAGAGCACCAAATCGGCCGCAGCCAGCATATCGCCCATGTTGTCGATGTAGGGCTGGACACGATAGCGCTTCGCCTCCTCGGGCGTCAGCGCCAAAGCGCGCTCGGTCTCCTCAAACCCGTCGGCACCCGTCGAATGCAAAATGTAGAGATTCTCGCGGGTCAGCAGCTCACTCTTGAGCGAGGCAACGCGCTCGTTGAGATGCTGAGCACCGAGCGAACCACCAAAGACGAGCAGGAGCGTCGCGTCCTCGGGCACACCGAGCGTCTTACGACCGCGGGCGCGATCGCCCTCGATCACCGAACGACGCACAGGATTGCCCGTCATGAGCACATGGTCGGGGTCGCCCTCGCGCTCAAAGACCGCACGGGCCGCAGGTACCGAAATGCACACGCGGGCGGCATGTGAGCTCATCATCTTATTGGCCAGACCCGGAACAGAGTTCTGCTCGTGCAGCAGATACGGAACGCCGGCGCCCTTGCACCAACCCAGCAGCGGGACCTCAACGTAAGCACCAAAGCCGATAGCGGCATCGGGCTTACCGACCTTCGAGAAGTGACGGGCAAGCGCACGCTTCGCCTTGTTGACGCGCCACAGCGAGGTCAGCGCCGTCCAGGGACGGGAGCGATCGAAACCCGTGACCGTGATGGGCACAAAATCGAATCCGGCCTCGGGAACCAGACGACCCTCGAGCTTGCGCGACTGGCCCACGAACACAACGTGATGACCGCGGTCACGCAGTTCCTCGGCCAAGGCGAGCGCGGGGTTGATATGTCCTGCCGTGCCGCCAGCTGCAATAGCAACGGTCATCTTATCGGTCATGGTAATCCCTTCGTACACGCGGTCCCTGGTCATCGGTGCGCAAACGCGCCGACGGGTCCGAATTCAAATCGATTCGATTATATCCACCGCCCGCATTACGAGGAGTGGGGCGCTGCGGACGACCTTGCGGCGCCATTCGCTGACGCGGACGGGCTGCCGGCTCGGTCGCAGAGCCATCCAGGACGGTAAAGCCGTTACGCGAAGATCGCTCGCCGCGCACGTGGGGCACGCCGGCGGTACTCTCATCCATAACGGCAAAGCTCTCGCGGCGACGGTCGTATTCATCGCGACGGGCGCTCTCATACGAAACGCGCAGGATCAGACCGGCGAGCATAAGCGACACAATAATCGACGAGCCGCCGTAGCTAATAAACGGCAGCGGCTTGCCCGTCATGGGAAACACATTGAGAATGCCCAGCGCGTTGATCAAAAACTGCACCGCAAGGATGACCGCGGAACCCGATGCCATAAGTGCTCCGCGACGGTCGGTCGCCTGCTCGGCAATACGAAACGCCGAGTAGATCAGCATCGCGAACACCAAGAAGAACAGCACGGTTCCGATAAAGCCAACTTCCTCGCCGATAATAGCCAAGATGTAGTCGTTATGCGCCTCGGGCAAATACGAGTACTTCATGGTGGAGTTACCGATACCGCGACCGAACAGGCCGCCCGAGGCAAACGCCATAATGGCAAGCGTGGCCTGATAGCCATCACCATATTCGTCTGCCCAAGGATTCCAAGCAACCTCGACACGCGTCATACGATACGGCTCGGCGATAAGGGCGATCGCAATGACGGCGATGCCGGCAACGACCGTCCAAACGATATATTTGGGGTCCAATCCCGCAAACAACGCCATGCACATGAGGGTCAGCAAGATGATCAGAACGGTGCCAAAATCGGGCTGAACAAAAATCAGAAAGAGCGAAATGCCCAGGTAGACACCCATCTTGCGAAGAAACTCGTTGATGTTGCCGCCGGGCGAAAAGATGCGGTCGAGCATGATGGCCGAATACGCGATGGCGAACGGCTTTAAAAACTCAGACGGCTGGAACTGAATACCGGCGATGTTGAGCCAACGCGTGGCGCCACGACTGCCGCTACCCATAAAGAACACCAGAACCAGTAGCCCTATCATGCCCATGAGAAAGATCCTGAGTACGTCTTCCCCAAACCAACTGTCCGGCAAGATGCGCACGATGGCAACCATAGCCAGCACGCCAACTCCGGCAAACGCGGCCTGTCGAAACAGGAAAAACGTCGCCGAACCATTCTCGTGCAGTGCCTCGACCGAAGATGCCGAGTACACCATCAGCAAGCCAAAGCAAACCAAGCTAAACAGGCAAGCCATAAATATCAAACGGGGACGCATGATGCGGGCGGGGACGCCGGCAATATAGCGCTCACCGAACGTCTGCCCGCCGCGTCCGGAACGCGGCGTGCTACGCAGCGAGGAAGCACGGTCCGAGTCGGGCCTCCTCATATCACTTCGGGGGCTCTCCTCTCTCACCGGCAACCCCTATTCCGTTTGCGATTTCGCTGCCGCGGCAAGCTGGGCCACGTAGTCCTTAAACACGCGACCGCGCTCCTCGTAGCCCGAGAACTCGTCGAACGAAGAGCAGGCGGGCGAAAGCAGGATCACGTCGCCGCGGCTCGAGAGCGAGCGGGCAACGTCAACGGCATCGCGCAGATCATCGGCCTGGGCGATATCCACGTCACCATCGACATCGGCCTCGTCCATAGCGGCGGTAAAGCGCTCGCGCGCATCGCCAAAGCAAACGACCGAGCGCACGTTGTCCATAACGACGCGGGCAAAGTCCGCAAGCGGCGTACCCTTATCGTGGCCGCCGAGCAGCAAAATCACATCGTCGTCGGGAAACGCCGTCAGGGCCTTTTCGACCGCATCGGTGTTCGTTGCCTTGGAATCGTTAACGTAGCGCACGCCATCGATCTCGCCACAAGGCTCAACGCGGTGCTCCAGCGGCTGGAACGATGCCAAACCACGGCAAATGCCCTCGGGATCGGCACCGACGGCCAGAGCAGCCGTGGCGGCACATAAGGCATTGATGACATTGTGATGGCCCGAGATCTTGAGCTCAGACGTGGCGACAAGCTGAGTCTCGACGCCCTTCAGGCGAACGACCATCTTGCCGTCGCGCACAAAGGCGGCGTCTGCACCCTCGGGCTCGTCAAAAGCGACCTTGCAGATACGGCGACCCGGTGTGTAGATGTACTCATCGAACTCATGGATGCCGGCATCCTCGACGTCGATAACCACGAGGTCGTCGTCGACCATATTCTCGAACAACTTGATCTTGGCAAGCGCATAGTTCTTGTGGCTCTTGTGCCAGCCCAGGTGGTCGGGCGTGATGTTGAGCAGCACCGCCACGCGAGGATGAAGCTCGGCGGTCGTAGCAATCTGATAACTCGACAGCTCGGCCACAAACCACTCATTGTGTGCGCGGCCGTCGATCTCGTTCACCGGCGGCTCGCCGATATTGCCGACGGCCACGCTGGCTTCATCGGCGGCCTTGAGCAGATAATCTGTCAGCGACGTGGTAGTTGTCTTGCCGTTGGTGCCCGTGATGGCGATCCAATTTTGGGGAGACAGGCGATAGGCAAACTCGGGCTCGCCCATAATCTGGGCGGCATGCTCACGCCCAGCCTTAAAGAAGGCCGAAAACTCCGAGATACCCGGGCATGTCACGCACACGTCATAGGCACCCTCGACCTGCTCGGTGCCGTAGACAAACGACGCGCCCTGCGCCTCGAGCGCACGCGTGGCGTCATTGGGCTCGGAGCTACCGCCGCCATACACGGTCGTGGCGCTCACGCGCTCGGGGTGAGCCAACGCCCAACGGGCGACATCGAGACCGGATTTACCCTGCCCCAAAACAAGCAGGCTAAAGACATCAGCAAGAGGCATGAAAGACCACTATCCCAACTGGAAGAACAGGGCGAGGCCAACGGCGCCAAAGGCCGCGGCGATAATCCAAAAACGGATAACGACCTTGGTCTCGGCCCAGCCCTTCTTTTCGAAATGATGATGAATGGGCGCCATAAGGAAGACGCGCTTGTGCGTAAAGTGGAAATAGACAACCTGGATCATGACCGACAGAGTCTCGACGATAAACAGACCGCCGATGATGAGGGAAACGACTTCGGTGTTGGTCATGATGGAGGTGCAGGCAAAAGCGGCACCCAGGGCAAGTGAGCCGGTATCGCCCATAAAGATGCTCGCCGGGTAGCAATTGAACCACAAAAAGCCCAGGCAGGCACCGGCGCACGCCGTGCAGAAGATGGACAGGTTCACGTCACCGTGCAAAAACGCCATGGCGGCCATGGCGAGCATGGCGATCATGGAAGTGCCGCCGGCAAGGCCGTCCAGACCATCGGTCAGGTTCACGGCATTGGAAAGACCAGCGATCATCAGCCAGCAAAATACGATGTAGAGCCACGGGAACGAAAGGCCGCAGATGGTGGTCGAAAGAACACCGAGGTCAATCGTCAGGCCGCCGGGAAAACGAATCTCGGGGGCAACGCCGCACCAATTGACGGCGAGCACGGTAAAGGTGACGCAGATGATGGTCAGGCCGATCATCTTGGCGTGAGGCGTCAGGCCGAGCGAGCGACCATGCGTGACGGAGGTCAGATCGTCGATGAGACCCAGAACGCCGGTGGCCAGCGTGGCAAGCAGCACGAGCACGAGCTCGGTGGTGAGCTTGCCCATCAGCAGGCAGGTCAGCGAGATCGCGACAAGGATGATAACGCCGCCCATGGTCGGCGTACCCTGTTTAATCAAATGACGCTTGGGGCCGTCGGCTCGGACCTGTTGGCCGATACCCTCGACCTTCAGCAGCTTGATCCACCACGGCATAAGCAGCAACGCAATGGCGGCAGCGATGCCAAGTCCCAAAAAGGCCTGATACGTAGGATACGAGGGATTGCCGAACATGGGCTAGCACACACCTTCCACAAAGCGGTCGAGCTCAACAAAACGGGAACCCTTGACCAGTACAACATCATGATTTTCAAGCGCGCCGCCCATGCGGTCGAGCACCTGCTGATAATCGGAGAACACCTGGATACGGTCCTCATCCATACCCATCATACGTGCGGCATCGGCCATGAGCTGAGCCAGCTCGCCGCCGACGCACGCGAGCATGTCGAGCTTCTTGGCGGCGGCATAGGCGCCCACGAGCTCATGCATGCGGGGAGCCTCGTCACCCATCTCGCCCATCTCGCCCAGGATCGCCATGCGCGAACCGTCACAGATGAGCGAGCACAACAAATCGAGGCCGGCAGCCATAGACTCGGCACTGGCGTTATAGGAGTCGTCGATGATGCGTGCTCCGCTCTTGGCGCGCTTGATCTCCTGACGGTGACCGGTGATCGTAAGGCCCCTAAAGGCAGCATCGATCTGCTCGGGCGTCACGCCCAGACGATAGCCGACCGCGGCGGCCTTGACGGCATTGGGCACGGACTGCACGCCGGGAATGGCCAGCATGGTATCGACCGTGTCGCCCTGACCAAAGTCGAGCGTAAAGACCGGATGGCCCTCGTCGTCGACGCGAATGTCGCGTGCGCGGACCTCGTCGTCGTCCGAGACACCGGCCAGCATCACATCAATACCCGCAGGCTGGGCGAACGTATCGCGAATGAACGGCGTAAAGTCGTCCTCACCGCCCAAAACCAGCAGCGGCGAAAAGTCGCCGGCGGCGCACATGCCCTGGACAATCTCGGACTTGGCGCGGGCGATGTTCTCGCGGCTGCCCAGGATACCGATGTGGGAGGTTCCGATCTTGCTCACGATGGCAAGATTGGGGTTGGCAGACTGGGACAGGCGCTCAATCTCATGAAAATGGTTCATGCCCATCTCGAGCACCAGGACCTCGGTATCGGCCGGAGCGGAAAGCACCGTGAGCGGCATGCCGATCAGGTTGTTGAAATTGCCCTTCGTGGCCCAGACGCGATAACGCTTGGCGAGCACGGCAGCGAGCACGTCCTTGGTCGTCGTCTTGCCAATCGAACCGGTAATGCCGACGACCAGGCAGCCAAGCTCCAAGCGATATACGTGCGCCAGGCGCAGCAAGAACTCCACGGGGTCGTCGGTCAGCAAGATGGCGCATCCCTTGTCCTGCGCCAACGAAACCAGCTCGGCATCGGGCTCGCGCGTCATCACGACGGCACCGGCACCCGACTCGATGGCACGGGAGGCAAAATCGTTGCCGTCGACCTTTTCGCCGGGGAAGGCGACAAAGATCGTCCCCTCCTCGACCTGACGCGAGTCGATAACGCACCCGCGGCATACCCGATCGACTTCTTCCGTCACGGTTCGGGCCCCCGTTAAGGCCACGAGGTTGTTGACGGCGATCTCTATCATTGCAGCTCCCCTGTAAACCTAATAATGCTATCGGCGTATTGTATCCCAGTGCCATGCGCGCGTGGTGCAGGGCATGTGAACACCCTTCAGATCAAACGGCAGACCACGCTCAAGATTGTAACCCCCTACTTCGTGCGCGGGATACCCAGCACGTCGAGCGCGTTGGCCATAATGGACTGGAATGGCACCGCGGCAGCATCCGAGCCGCTCGGCGTTCCATCGAGTGTGATATAGCACAGCACCTTGGGCGATTGTGCCGGCGCAAAGCCCATAAAGGACGACATGTAGTTCTCCTTGAGGTAGCCGCCGTTCTCGTCAGCACGCTCGGCCGTACCGGTCTTGCCCGCCACGTCATAGCCATCGACCGCACCGCCGACGCCCGTGCCTTCGGACACGACCGTCTGCATGCACGATGTCACCTGGGCGGCAGCGTCCTCCGAAATCGCACGCTCGCCTTCGCCCCAGTCCTTCTCATCGCCCTTGCTGGACTTATAGAAGTGCGGGGTCATCATCACGCCGCCGTTCGCGATGCCGCCCACGGCACGTGCGACCTCAATCGGCGAGACGGACAGCGCCTGGCCAAAGCTCATCGAGCCCAGCGTGGCGCCGTCGTACTGGTCGCGCTCCTTGACGATGCCCAGACTCTCACCCGGAAAATCGACACCGGAGCTATGACCGATACCCCACTTGTCCACATAGGTGGCAAAATCATCTGCACCGATCTTGCGTCCCACCAGGACAAAGCCCACATTGGACGAACGGCGCATCATCTCGCGCACGTCCATGGTCATGGTGTAGTCGCGCTTGTCGGCGTCGGTAACGGTGTCGTCGCCAACCTTAATGCTCGCCGGCACCTCAAACGACGTGCTCGAACGCACGGCGCCCAAGTCGAAGCCGGCACCGGCCACGAGCGTCTTAAAGACCGAGCCGGGCTCGTAGGCATCGGTAACCAGGCGCAAGTTCATGTCCTCGGTCTTGGCGTTTTCCAGATCGGTCTGGTCATATGTCGGATACGAGCATGCCGCCAGAATCTCGCCCGTCGTGGGATCGGTGACCAGGGCCGAGCCATTCTTGGCCTTGGTCTTTTCGACCGCCTCGGCCAGGGCGTCCTCGGCGGCACGCTGGATATTGACATCGAGCGTCGTCACGATGTCCACGCCGTCCACCGCGGCAACCTTCTTATAGGCGCCGCCCGCGATATAGCTACCGTCCCTCGCCCGCTCGCGCACCAGCGAACCGTTCGTTCCGGTCAAAAGCTTGTTGTACTGTTTTTCGAGGCCCGTCAGACCGTCGTTGTCCACGTTTACCACGCCAAGCACCTGCGATGCCAGGTTGCCGTAAGGGTACACGCGCTTCATGGCCTGTTCAAAGAGCACGCCTGGCAGGTTCTTCTTCTCCAGCGCCGCGACATCGTCCTCGTCCACCTGACGTTTGATATACACCCAGGTGCCATCCGACTCAACGAGCTCGCGACAGGTCTTTTTATCGATTCCCGTAGCTTTGACCAGCGCCGATACCGTCTTGTCAACGTCTTCGATAAGCTGAGGATTCACGGCGATGTTGCGGCATTCGACCGACGACGTCAGCACGTTGCCGTTACGGTCGTAGATGGTACCGCGCTTGGCATACAGCGTCTGCGCAAGCAAGCGACGTGCATCGGCGCGGTCGCGCAACTTATCGGCTTCCACGATTTGATAGTCGGCAAGGCGAAGGACGCCCAAACCCAAGCCAAACCCGATAAAGCCCATGACGGCTTTGCGACGGGGCAGCGGCGTGCCCGTGAGCCATTCGGTCGACGAGCTCTTGCGCGGTCTGGTGTTATGCATTTGAGGACCATTCGAGCCACGGAGACGCGACGCGGGGTCGTTGCCATAGGACGGCCTCGCGTTGTAAGATGGCCGACCCGTTCCTTGATAACCAGAACGTCCCCGCGATGAGGGACGTCCAGAACCGCGACCCCCGTCGGAGCCGCGGCGATAGTCATTTGTCATACTCAGCTACCGTCTTGTTACTGAGCGGTCGCGGTCGAGCTAGCGCCCGCGGCTGCATCCTGCGAAAAATCAAGTGTAACGCTCTCGCTGGGCTCCACCATGCCATAAGCGCCCGCAAGGTCGCGAATGCGCGTGTCGGCACCATAGACCGAATGCATGACCTCCAGGTCGGAGCTCTCGTCGGTCGCCTTCTCGAGCGTGTTGGTAAGCGCGGCGTTGCTGTTGAGCACCTGGGCCGTAACGCCGGCGAGCGCCACACGGGCGACGCCGATCGTCATGAAGATGGCCGCAATGATGCAAAACGTTTTAAGAACGCTCATGAAAACCGGGCTTACCGCCTGGTTTGCCTGACGGCCCGCGCCCGTGTAGACATCAAAGCGCGGCGTGCGCTGCTCGCGGGGAGCAACGGGGGCCTGCGGTGCCTCACGATAGGCGGGCATGGCGTTCATATCATAGGCGAGTGCTGCGTTTGAGGTGTTGTAGCCCATGATATGCCGCCTCCCATCCCGAGTACGTTGGTAGTGTGTTTAAGCTTCGTTTGTGGTACGAGCGGGAGGTCCAATATCGCGCGGTCGCGTCTACAGACGCTGCGCCACGCGGATCTTGGCTGATCTCGCCCGAGGGTTGCGCGCAACCTCATCGGGTTGGGCAACCAGGGGTTTGCGGGTGATGACCTTGAGTATCGGCACGTTGCCGCACACGCACACCGGAATCTCCGGCGGACACGTGCACCCCTGGCTCATCTCCTTAAAGTGGTTCTTTACGATACGGTCCTCGAGCGAGTGATACGAGATGACGCAGATGCGTCCGCCCGGGTTGAGCCACCTTGTGGCGGCGTCAAGCCCTCGCTCGAGCACATCGAGTTCGTGATTGACCTCGATGCGAATGGCCTGGAAACTTTTCTTGGCTGGGTGTCCGCCATGCCGACGAGCGGCAGCGGGGATACCAGCCTTGATGATCTCGACAAACTGACCGGTGGTTTCGATCGGCTCATGCTCGCGGCGGCGCACGATCTCACGCGCGATCTGTGAGGCGAACTTCTCTTCGCCATAGACGCGTAGAATCCGGGCGAGGTCGTGTTCGTTATAGGTGTTGATGACCTCAGCTGCGTTTAAGGTGTTGTTACCCGGATCCATCCGCATGTCCAATGGGGCGTCCTCGTTGTACGTAAAGCCCCTGCCAGGGATATCGAGTTGCGGCGACGAAACGCCCAAGTCGAACAGGAAGCCATCGACCCCGGGCACCTCGGCCGAGCAAAGCAGCTCGTCCAAGTCGCCGAAGTTGCCCTTCAGCAGCTGGTGCGGTACGCCGGGAACCTCGCGGTCCAGACGGGCGCCAGCGGCCTCGAGGGCCATGTCGTCCTGATCGACGCCGAGCAAAAGGCCGGTCTCCCCCACCTGCGCGGCCATCTTTACCGAATGGCCGGCACCGCCAAGGGTGCAGTCGCAGACGACGGAGCCGCTCTTTAGCTGCAGCGACTCAAGCACTTCGCCGAGCATGACAGGTTCATGCCGATATTCTTGTGTCAAGATCCCACGCTCCATCCGTTACTCGTGCCTTGCCCTTACGAGAAGAAGAGGTCCAGCAGGGCCTCGTCGTCATCGTCCTCATCGGCCGTAGCGCGGTCCCAAACCTCAAGGTGGTCGTAGTTGCCCACAACCGTGACCTCGCGGTCGAGGTTCGCCTGCTTGCGGAGAGACCCAGAAAGACCGATACGACCCGCGCTGTCCACATCCATCGACGTGGTGCGCTTGTTGATCGCCCTCATGAGCTTCTGGTCGTTGATGTCACGCGGGTTAAAACCCTCGTGGCCCTCACGACCCGCGAAGAGTCCTTCGACCCACTTATCGAAGGCCTCGGCAGAGAACACGTACAGAGCATCGACATCCAGGGCTTTGAACACGCGAACGTGCTCTCCAAGCTCCTCACGAAGGGGTGCAGGCAGGGATAGACGACCTTTTGCATCGAGATTGCGCTCGTATGCACCCGTCATTCCCATGTGCGCCCTCCCCTCGGTTACTCAGATGGCACGTACGCGGGGAACCACCCCGCCTGTCGACGTCATCAATAATATGGGGATCCGCCCCATTTTTCAACACGTTTCCCCACCC
>DBEZMF010000090.1:0-30012 GCA_048250755.1 Collinsella sp. | reverse complement strand
AGACAGGGTGCCTTACGCAGCCTAGCCGAAACGCACCGAGCAGACTGAAGCCCACCGGCCTAATGGCTTGGCGTCAGCATGCCGCGATTCGGTCGCACGGAGAGCATTTCCCAGTTGACAAAACTATAGGAACACCCCCCGTCAAAACACGACAGCTTTTTCTAATGACATGAAAGATGCCGCTCGGGACATATAAGATGCCGCTCGGTAAACTCACCGCAGAGCACGGTTGTCTTTTCGGGGGGGGGATACCATTTCTTCTACACGTACGTAGAAAAGGAGTGTCTATGCAGTGCTATTCAAGACGGCAGATCGTTAAACATATGGGATTGGCTGCAGGATGTTTGCTGCTATCCCCCTTGAGTGGCTGCTCAACAAACGACAGGCCAATCGATTCCGCAGATAACACTGCATCAGATAAGGAGCAGTTCGATTGGCTTGAAGCGACGGGGACGTATACGCCCTCCGACGCTTTCAAACAAAAGGGGCTTTGGTTCACTTTTGGTAATGACTATGCAGACGGACGTGAGAGCGTTGCTAAAGACACATCGATAACGGCAATCTTTGAATTTAACGGAGACGGAACGGTTACATGTTGGAATGTATACGACGAAACGGGCTCTTCGGTGATTCGATTTAGGGACCTTGAAGGTCTTTCGGATAAAGAAGTTCTCTCGATGGCTAAAGAGCATTGGCCCATATCGCAGGATGAATTTGAAAGCAAAAAGCAAAATGTGATCGATGAGCTCTCTTCTAGTTACGAGGACCTAAAGGCCGAGGCAGCGGATAATCCTGACTTGAATGTTGAAAATGCCTACTTCTCGCGTTTTTTTGAAGACCTTAAATCTATGTCGTTGCCAAAGGAACCAGAGGGTAAATCCTATTCGCTTAAGGTTCAAACAGACGACACAGGCAACAACACGGAATATGAGAAAGTATGCTTGCCGACATGTGGATATCCTGGGGTGCTTAGCCTTAGCGGGGGAGGTGCCGCAGCATGGGGCAGAAAGGAGCTCTGGTATTCACTCCTTAGAGCCGATGACGATATTAAGTACGAATCCATATCTAACTCGTACCTCAGCTGCTACGTCAATCGAGAGGTTAATCTCATCGAAAGCGACACCAGCGATGATGTATACAGCTCAACTTATCAAGGATTTGGCGGAATAGTTACCCGAACAGGTGGCTCAGCATCTTTTGTTCTTGATGAGCCAACTTCCGATGAAGTCGAAGCTGACTGATTATAGGCATTTCCTCTTTGCTCAAGCAGCTCCAGGGTTTCACGTTAGAACTAATATTTAATCTACGTCAATTAGTGCTCATTGCCACACAGGCAATGAGCACTTTGATTTCCAAAGACTTTGCATGACAAAGGGGCGTTCCTTTGCTGCGTCCACTGTTGACGGCTGCACTCAGAGAGCGTCCCAAATTAGCTATCATTTTATTTGGCAAGCAATATCTGCAGGTAATCGCGCTTTCTGTGGAGGACGCGGTCGATATAGACCTTCTGGTGATAGCGGTAAAACGCGAGATAATTGTCACAGATCACGAACCGGTAATCGGAGCGTAGGGGATGGATCGATGAAAGTGGCGTGCCCGACTCCGGGAAGCTGGAGAGCAGGTCTATCCGAGCGAGGATGCCCTCTACGATTCTCTCCGCTGCTGCGGGATTGTCCTTTTCGACGGCAATATAGTCCCAGATGTCGTCGAGATCTTGCAGAGCCATCGGAGAGTAGACGACCTCGAAGCTATGCATGGCTTGCGGCCTTGCGGCGGAAGTGCTCGGCGACGTTGTCCGACGAGACCCATCCGCTCTCATCACCCGAGCTGCGTCCGCGCTCAAGCTCGGACATCAGTGTGCTAATGGCGCAAAATCGGTCGTAATCTTTCATGTCGAGCACAGCGTAGCAACCGTGCCCATTTTTGGTCAGAAACACCGGGGAACCCTCGTGGACATCGGAGAGCACCTCGTTGTAATTGCGCAAATCGGAAACAGGTTTAATGGCAGGCATATAAGGCTCCAATCGATGTACGGGAACTTACGATAAATTATACGAATAATATGCAGCACCCGCCAGCCAAAACACCCCCACACAAAACGAGCCCCTGGCCAACTGGCCAGGGGCTCACCAACTTTAATTTCGTTTTAAATGACGGGCGATTGCGTGCAGGGGGTCTCCCAGGCGGGCCGGGGTGTAACCTCCGCGCGCAGTTTCGCAGCGAAGCGAGAATGTTTGAGCACGGAGCAAACACCCCGTCTCCCTCGGGGAACTCCGTTGGGAGCGTTGGGGCTGTTTTGAGCTACTCCAGCTCAAACGCTCCGGTGTAGAGCTGGTAGTAATACCCGCGCTTGGCGATCAGCTCGTCGTGATTGCCGCGCTCGATGATGCGGCCGTGGTCCAGACAGATGATCGCGTCGGAGTTGCGCACGGTGGACAAGCGGTGCGCGATGACAAACGTCGTGCGGCCTTCCATGAGCTTGTCCATGCCGGCCTGCACGATAGCCTCGGTGCGGGTGTCGATGGAGCTCGTGGCCTCGTCCAGAATCATTGCCGGCGGATCGGCGACGGCAGCGCGTGCGATCGAAATCAGCTGGCGCTGGCCCTGCGACAGCTGTGCTCCGTTGCCGGTGAGCATCGTGTCGTAGCCGTCGGGCAGGCGGGTGATAAAGTCGTCCGCGCCGGCGAGCTTTGCTGCCGCGATGCACTCCTCGTCGGTGGCATCCAGATTGCCGTAGCGGATGTTATCCATCACGGTGCCGGTGAACAGGTTTACGTCCTGCAGCACCACGCCCAGCGAGCGGCGCAGGTCTGCCTTGCGGATCTTGTTGACGTTGATGCCGTCGTAGCGAATCTTGCCGTCGGCGATGTCATAGAAGCGGTTGATGAGGTTGGTGATGGTCGTCTTACCGGCACCGGTGGCGCCGACAAACGCGACCTTCTGGCCCGGCTTGGCAAACACGGACACGCCGTGCAGCACCTCGTGGTCGGGCGTGTAGCCAAAGTCGACGTTGTCCATGACCAGGTCGCCACGCAGCGGCACGTACTCGATCTCGCCGGTTGCGCGGTGCGGATGTTTCCACGCCCACATGCCAGTGTGGTGGTCGGCCTCCTCGAGCTGCCAGGTATCGGGGTTCACCTGAGCGTTGACAAGCGTCACATAGCCTTCGTCGGCTTCGGGCTCCTCGTCGATGAGCTCAAAGATACGGTCGGCGCCGGCGAGGCCCATGACCACGGCGTTGATCTGCTGCGAGATCTGACCGATCTGTCCGCAGAACTGCTTGGTCATGTTGAGGAACGGCACCACGACGGCGATGGACAGCGCCATGCCCGAGATGCTCAGGTTGGGCACGCCCAGCGCTAGGAAAATGCCGCCGGCCAGTGCGACCAGCACGTAGAGCAGGTTGCCCAGGTTCATAAGGATGGGCATGAGGATGTTGGCGTACATGTTGGCCTTCTGCGAGACCTCGAAGAGCCTTTCGTTGCGCTCGTCAAAATCGGCTTCGGCGGCAGACTCGTGGCAGAATGCCTTGACGACCTTCTGGCCGTTCATGACTTCCTCGATATGGCCCTCGACAACGCCGAGCTCGGTCTGCTGCGCAATAAAGAAGCGCGCGGAGTTGGAGCCGAGCAGCTTGGTCATAAAGGTCATAAAGGCGACGCCGGCAATAATGACCAAGCACATCCACACGCTGTAGTACAGCATGATAAAGAACACCGTGACGATGACGATGACCGTCATGAGCAGGTTGGGCAGCGACTGGCTGATCATCTGGCGCAGCGTGTCGATGTCATTGGTGTAGTGGCTCATGATGTCGCCGCGCTGGTGCGTGTCGAAGTAGCGGATCGGCAGGTCCTGCATGCGGTTGAACATCTTCTCGCGCAGCTTCTCCAGCGAGCCCTGCGTGACGATGGCCATGGCGCGGTTCCAGAAGAGCGAGGACAGGATGCCGATGCCGTAGATGCAGGCGAGGGTGGTCACGAGCTGTGCGATCTTGGGCTGCGCGGCTCCCCAATCGCCCGACTGCCACGATTCGCTAATAATCTGCAGGGCGCTCTGAAGGAAGGTCGCGCCGATGGAGTTGATGATGGCGCAGAGCACCACGCCGGCGACGACGAGGGGCAAAAGCACGGGGTAAAAGCCAAAGAGCGTCTTGATGAGGCGCGACATGGTGCCGCCCTTGCGGTTGAGCGCGCGCTCGGCGGTCGTTGCCTTACTCATGTGCCTCGCCTCCTTCCTGGGTCTGAGCTTGCGTTACGGATGCCTCGGTGTCGGCCTCGACGGCCTCTTCGCCCTCGGCAGACATCTTGTTCTGCGAGGTAAAGGTCTCGCGGTAGATCTCGCTCGTCTTGAGCAGCTCGTCGTGGTTACCGATCTGCGCGATGCGGCCGCCCTCCATGACGATGATGCGGTCTGCGTCCTGCACGGAGCTAATGCGCTGGGCGATGATGAGCTTGGTCGTGTTGGGCAGATAGCTTGCCAGCCCTGCGCGAATCTTGGCGTCGGTCTTGGTGTCGACGGCGCTCGTGGAGTCGTCCAGGATCAAGATCTTGGGGCGACGCAGCAGGGCACGCGCAATGCACAGGCGCTGCTTCTGACCGCCGGAAACATTGGAGCCGCCCTGTTCGATCCAGGTGTCATAGCCCTTGGGGAAGCCGTCGACAAACTCGTCGGCGCAGGCCAGATGCGCGGCCTCGCGGACCTCTTCGTCGGTGGCGTTCGGGTCGCCCCAACGCAGGTTCTCGGCAATCGTGCCGCTAAACAGCACGTTTTTCTGCAGCACCATGGCCACCTGGTGGCGCAGGGCGTCCAAGTCGTAGTCGCGTACATCCACGCCGCCCACGCGCACGGTACCCTCGGTGGCGTCGTACAGGCGGGCGATGAGGTTTACGAGCGTGGACTTGGCCGAGCCGGTGCCGCCGATGATGCCGATGGTCTCACCGCTCTTAATGTGCAGGTCGATATCGTCGAGCGCCTGGCGCTTCGCATGCGCGGAATACTTAAAGCTCACGTGGTCAAAGTCGATGGAGCCATCGGCGACCTCGAGCACGGGCTCGGCGGGATCGGCGATCGTGGGCTCGGCGGCCAGCACCTCGGTGATGCGGTGCGCCGATTCGTCGGCCATGGTCACCATGACAAAGATCATCGATAGCTGCATCAGGCTCATGAGGATTTGGAAGCCATAGGTAAAGATCGAGGAGAGCTGGCCCACGTCGAACAGCGTGCCCTGGCTCGTGATGATGAGCTTGGAGCCCAGGTAGATGATGACGACAAACGCGCCGTTGACGCAGATGTTCATCATGGGGTTGTTAAAGGCAAGCAGCTTCTCGGCGCGGGTGAAGTCCATCTGGACGTCGCGTGCGGCGGTCGCGAACTTCTCCTTCTCAAAGTCTTCGCGCACGTAGCTCTTGACCACGCGCATGCCGGTGACGTTTTCCTCGACGGACTCGTTAAGGGCGTCGTACTTGTGGAACACGCGCGAGAAGATGGGACGCACCTTAAAGATGATAAAGAACAGCCCAAAGCCCAGCAGCGGAATGATGACCAGGTAGACCATGGCGACGCTGCCGCCCATGATAAATGCCATGGTAAAGGCGAAGATCAATACCAGCGGCGCGCGCACGGCGATACGGATGATCATCATAAAGGCCTGCTGCACGTTGTTGATATCGGTGGTCAGGCGCGTGACGAGCGAGGAGCTCGAGAACTCATCGATGTTGGCAAAGCTGAACGTCTGGATCTTGTAGAACAGGTCGTGACGCAGGTTCTTAGCGAAGCCGCAACTCGCATGGCTGCAGGTGACGCCGGCAGCGGCGCCAAAAGCAAGCGACGTCAGCGCGATGAGCACCAAAAAGCCCGCGGTGGGAAGCATCTCGGCTACGGTGGTGCCATCTTTGATGGCGTCGATCAGGTTGGCGGTGATAAATGGAATCAGCATCTCGCAGAGCACCTCGCCAAGCACGAGCAACGGCGTGGCAACGGTGACTTTTATATAGTCGCGGATGCTGCCCATGAGGGTTTTAATCATCCAGTTCCTCCCAGGTTACACGGATTTTCTCGAGCATTTCGGCGAGCTGCTCGCGCTCGTCGTGGGTGAGGGCACCAAAGGCCTGCTCTCTAAAGCGAATGCGGGCTGCCTGGTCGATGCGGGCGTTTTCCCGGCCGGTTTCGGTCAGGCGAATGGTGAGCTGCCGTCGATCCTTGGGGTTACGGCTGCGCTCGATGAGGCCGTTGACCTCGAGCTTGGACAGGATCTCGGAAAGCGACCCCGGTTTGAGGTCAAAGTGCATGCCGAGTTCCTGCTGCGACATCTCGCCGCCGGGCTGCTTGGCCAGCAGGCAGATGATGGGCGCCTTGCCGGACACGCCTCCGCCATGAAAATGCATGTAATGGCCGCAAAAGCCCAGGCCGCTCAGGATGCGCTTGGCGAGTTTGTCTTCAGCGCTGACCGCTTCGGGTATGTCTACCGGTTGCGACGGGTCACCGCCGGGCTCATGCGGAAGGACGAGTGCTTCAACACACATATCTAAGCTTCGCTCCTTTCCTTAGTTAGGTAGAGAAATTGTTTTGTGCCTAACTAATTTAGGAGCGCATAGATTGATTGTCAAGGTACCAAACTTATTATGTTCAAGCGGCACTTAGGGACGTTTCTTATGTGCCGGCACTTGGGGACACTCCTTGTGCTGATAGTCGTTGGGGACGTTCTTGTTTGCCTAGTCATTTAAGAACGTCCCCAACGACTAACTTAAAAACTATGCCGGATTACGGGGCTGAACGACGGATTGCCGACCATGCCGAAATTGGTAAAAAGAAAACCGCAGGTAGAAGGCTCGCTATGATTTGAAAATAGGGGGTGTGGTTGGCTCATTCAGGTTCAGCCCCGTAATCCGGCATAGTTTTGAAATGGCACTGAATAAGTGGCGGCAAATGAGCCGCAATGAAGCAAGCTAGCCCCTCGTTTCCGAAACCTTTCCGCAACAATTTGCCCTTCGTGCCGCTCGACTCCGCTCGCAACGTCCCCTGCGCTACACTTAGTCGCACTGTGGCGCTGCTGCGCCGTGCCCGAACCAAGGGAGACCCTCATGAAGAACACTCAGCTGCTGCTGATCAACGATATGTGCGGCTACGGCAAGGTCGCGCTTTCCGCCATGCTGCCGGTGCTGTCGCACATGGGCTACCGCATCCACAACCTGCCGACGGCACTTGTGTCCGATACGCTCAACTATCCCAAGTTCTACATCCACGACACCACCGAGTACGTGCGCCAGAGCCTCGCCATCTGGGAGGAGCTCGGCTTTGAGTTCGACGCCATCTCTACCGGCTTTATCGTGACCGAGGAAGAGACGCGCATCATTTCGGACTTCTGCCACCGTCGTGCGCAAAAGGGTACCAAGGTGTTCGTCGACCCCATCATGGGCGACAACGGCAAGCTCTACGCCGGCGTGCCCGAGTCCACGATCGGTCTCATGCGCAGCCTGCTCGAGTGCGCCGACTATGCGGTGCCAAACTACACCGAGGCGTGCCTGCTCACCGATACGCCCATTGCCGAGCAAATCACGCCCGATGAGGGCCGCACTCTTGTGGATGCCGTGCGTGCCCTGGGCGCCAAGTCGGTGGTCATTACGAGCGCTGTGGTCGACGGTGCGAATGTCGTCATCGGTTACGACCATGTGGCGGGGGAGTACTTCACGATTCCCTTCGACCTGATCCCGGTCTATTTCCCGGGCACGGGCGACACGTTCTCGGCGGTGCTCGTCGGCCGCGTTATGGCAGGTTGGAGTCTGCAGCGCGCGACGTCCGATGCCATGCGCGTGGTGGCTGAGCTTATCGAGCGCAATGCCGACCAAGAGGATAAGTCGGCTGGCCTTCCCATCGAGGCCTGCCTGGACGTGATTGACCATGAGTAATGCTGGCGAGGGCGGCGCCAAGCCTGCGGGCGGGGGCAAGCCGCTCGGCGCGCCGCGTGGCAAGCGTCCGCGTATCCGCGTGAGCTGCGTGGACCAGCTGGGTGCGTGCCGCTGCCACCATGGTCACAAGCCGGGCGACGTCTTCGACTTTGACCGCGACCGCGGCAAGATGTGTGCCATGGCCTGCCATGTGGGCTTTCCCTATATCGATATCCTGCGCTATGGCGGAACCGTGCCCGGCAACGAGCCTGGTACGGCAAAGTTCTGCTGTCCCGAGGTCGATACGCTGAACGTCTGGCTTGCCGAGATCGTCGACGAGTAGTCGAGCGCAATGTGACAAAGGGACAGTTCTTTTGTCACATTCGCCGGTGGTGCCCCTTCTATTATGCTTGTAATCTCAAATCTCTGCATTTCATCCGTTTTTAGGTTCTAAAAATTTTGCGTTTCATCGATAATCAAGCGTATAAAACTTTGCATTTAATTTGATGACACTGAGGGGAGAGCCTATGCTGCGCAGGAAAATAGCGGTAGAGCTGGAGCGTTGGCTGAAGTCTGCCGAGCAAAAGGCCTTATTCATTACGGGTTCTCGCCAGATTGGCAAAAGCTATTCGATTCGCGCATTTGGCAAAGCCAACCATGCAACCTACATCGAGCTTAACCTCATGGAAAATCGCCAGGCAAAAGATGCTCTTCTCGAGGCGCGGGATGCCGATGATTTCATCAGCAGGGTGACGCTTCTTTCGGGAAAGTCGATTGCACCAGGCAAATCGCTCGTGTTTATCGATGAGGTCCAAGAGGCCCCCGACATCATGACGATGGCAAAGTTCCTTGTTGAGGACGGGAGGTGCCGCTGGGCGTTTTCGGGGTCAATGCTTGGGACTCAGTTCAAGGGCGTCAGGTCCTATCCCGTGGGGTATGTCCACGAGCTTAGGATGTTCCCGCTCGATTTTGAGGAGTTTTGCTGGGCAACCGGGGTGAGCGAGGGGGCTCGCCAAACGATACGTAACGCGTGTATCAGCGAGAGGCCCATTCCTGATTACATTCATGACGCGATGATGGCAAACTTCAGGACCTATACCGTTGTCGGCGGAATGCCGGAGGTCGTGCAGCGTTTCCTTGACACGCAGGGCGACCTTGCCTCTGTTCGTCAGCTACAGTCAGAGCTCAACGAACAGTACCGACGGGATATTTCCAAGTATGCAAGCGGGCGTGCCCTTCAGGTGCAGAGCATCTACGATCAGCTCCCCATTATGCTTGAGGGCGAACACAAGCGTTTCGTGCTCAATTCCATTGACCCCAAGGCGCATTATGAGAAGTACCAGCGAGATTTTGTCTGGCTTGTCGATGCCGGCGTTGCTCTCAAAGCCGATATCGTAACCGAGCCAAAGTCGCCCCTGCTCAAGACGGCACGGCCATCGCAGTTCAAGCTATACCAATCGGATACGGGCATGTTGATGGCGCGCTACCCCGTTGGAGTCGCCCAAGCGGCGTATCTTGATAGCAAGGAGCCCAATCTGGGCGGCATTTACGAAAACGTGGTGGCCCAGCAGCTGGCTGCCCAAAATCGCCAGCTTTACTACTATCAGACAAAAAAGCGCGGTGAAGTGGACTTTGTGGTCGACGGACCGGATGGGACGGCTGTTCCGATCGAGGTTAAATCGGGCTCCTATTACCACGCGCACGCTGCGCTCGGTCATGTGCTTGATACGGCTGAATATGGCGTAAGGCTCGGGATTGTTTTCTCGAGAGGCAACGTTGAGCGCAACGGAGCGGTTCTCTATTTGCCGCTATATGCGACCTGGGCCCTTTCGGATGTTTTGGGCGACTCCTGCGCCGAGGGGATAAAGCTGGAGGTCAAGCCGGTCTAGGGCCGGTCCCCTTGTCACATTCATGAGTGTGGATTTTCTCCCGTATAGAGCGCACTTGAACGCTCAAAGTGGGAGAAAATCTACGCTCGGTTTATGCCGTGGGCGCGGTTCGTGCGCCCACGAACCTACAGCTGCTCGAGCATAGCGGTGCAACCGGCGAGCACATCGCGGTAGGTGGCATCGAAATTGCCGGTGTACCAGGGGTCGGCCACGTCGCCGGGACACTCGGTCCAATCGAGCAAGCGCGTAATCTTTCCGTCGGGGCCTGCGTCGCCAAAGATGCGACGCAGGCCCCGCGCGTTCTCAGCATCCATATAGACAATGTGATCCCAGTCGCCATACTCCGCGCGACGCACCTGGCGGGCACGGTGCGCAACGACGGGAATCCCGACTTCGCGCAGCTTGGCGACCGTGCCATGATGCGGCGGGTTGCCGATCTCCTCAGTTGAGGTCGCAGCGGAGTCAATGACAAACTCGCCCGCGCGCCCGGCGCGCCGCACCAGCTCGGTAAACACGGACTCAGCCATCGTCGAGCGACAGATATTTCCATAGCAGATAAAAAGAATGCGTTGCATGAGCGGCTTCCTTTCTAGGCGGTCGCGCAGGGCTTACAGACTGCTCTTGAGGCAGTTTGCTCCAATAAAGCCCGCTGCGTACAAGGGGAGGTGGCGCAGCTCGCGCCCGTCATCGGTTTCGCTGCGGGAAAAATTGTTCTCGGACAAAATGTAGGCATATGGCGATCGGGCTTTGTCCATAAACGACCCGAGGGTTCTCGCGCGCACGTTACGTGCGGACTTTACTTCGACGGGCACAATTTCCATACGGTCGGTCTGAAGTAAAAAATCGAGCTCGCCGGTCGTCTTCCAAGACGACGGCGGCACCCAGTAATACGTCTGCAAGCTATTGCCCGAAAATGCTTGCATGACCGAGTTTTCCGCCAGGGCGCCTCGGAAGTCGGAAGATAGCGCTATGGCGGAATCCTCTTTGAGGTCGAGCCAGAGCCGCGGGTTGATGCCGAGTTTGTAGAACATGAGGCCGGTATCGAGAAGATAGACCTTAAAGAAACTTCCATCTTCGTCGTCGAAGGGAACGAGGGGAGGCTCGATGCCTTCGGTCAGGTTGTTGACCGATATGATGCCGGCGCCTTCGAGCCAGTCGAGCGGCTCGATAAGCTTGGCGCGACGGCCTCCGCGTTCGACCTCGGAGTACTTGAATTTTTTTGTGGACGATCTCAGCAGCTGGGACGGAATGGAGCGCCAGACCTTGCGCGCCGCCACGCCGCTGATCCCGTTTTCGGGGTCGGTCATATCGGCGGTATAGGTCTCGTCGATTTCGCGCTGCTCGACGCGCGCATCCTCGATGGATAACGTCTTGCGATATGCGTTGACGGCGGCGGGCATGCCGCCCACGATCTGGTATCGATGAAACAGGCTGAGCGCGGCTTGGTGCGCGGCGTAGGTCTCGAGCGTGCCGGCGTGGGTACGAATGGCATTGGCCATCTGCTCCTCGTCGAGCGCCCAGAGAAACTCCTCGAACGACATAGGATGCATGGTCTCTTGACGAACGCCGCTGGGAAAAGGCAACTTGCGCTTGCGCGTGGCGACGCCGAGCTGACTGCCGGTCGCGCATATGCGCCAGCCCGAACCCGAAAAAAAGCGAAGCGAGTTGAGCGCCCGTTCGCAGAGCTGCACCTCGTCAAACAGGATGAAGGCGGTTTCTTTGCGAATGGGGGTGCGTTTATAGTCTGAGATTCGCGCCACGATGGCGTTAACGTCGTCGGTGGGACAGTCGAACAGCGGAGCGATCAGCTCAAGATCGGTCTGAAAGTCGAGTTTGACAAACGCATCGCCGGCGATTCGTCTGCCGATTTCCTCGGCAACGTACGTTTTGCCTACGCGTCGCGCACCACGGATGAGGAGGGGGCGCGACGCGTCCTTTGTCGCCCATGATTCGATAACGGATTCGATTGATCTGCGCATGGGGCCGCCTTTCCAATTTCGTGTACTTCAGATACATAGTTTAGTACGATTTCATGTACTTGGAATACACGAAATAGTAGAAAAGTGTGTATCTGAAGTACACGAAATTGCACTGCTGGAGCTTGCAGGCGGATAAACACTACTCGTATGGGACGGTTTTCACCGGTTACTCGCCACCTTGGGCTGTGTTCGCCCCTATGCCCGTATTGAGGGCTGTGCTGATTGGCGGCGACGCTCCCAACGAGCCAGCTTAATCGTCACCAGCGTGAGCGCCCAGGCCACAAGCGAGAACGCGGCGCTCACTGCACCCACGTACGCAATGCCAATGCTGCTTACCACGGCGCCGCCCACTGCGGTGCCAAACGAGATGCCGACGTTAAACGCCATGGGCTCAACCGAACTTGCGAGTACCATCGACTTGGGATGGCGGCTGCGTGCCACGTCCATAAAGTGCGTGATGCATGAGACCGAGAACAGGTACATGAGCATCGCCAGGCTAAAGACAAAGACCAGCGCGAGCGGCATGGCGGCGCCCACGGCAAACAGCCCGAGCAGTGCCGCCGCCTGCAGCACAAACGTAACCAGCAGCGCCTTCATGCCAAAACGCGCATCGATCCATCCGCCCAGGATGTTCGAGATCAGGCAGAACACGCCATAGGCCATAAGTGTGGTGCTCGCCTGAACGGTATCCATGCCCAGCATCTGCTCCAGATAAGGCGTCACGTAGCCGTAGAATACGTAGACCGAGCCCACGCCAAACAAGAAGATGAGCATGCCGGTGATGATACTCGGCTCGCGTAGTAGCCCCGCCTGCTCGCGGAAGGTGGCGGGCTCATCGGTCTGCCCGGCGCGAGGCATAAACGCCACGAGCGCGCTACAGATCAAAACGGCAAAGGTCAGCGTGCCGTACATGGCCACGTGCCAATCGAGTGTGTCGGCCACAAACTTGCCAATCGAGGTCACAAAGACCATCGCCACGGAAAACGCGCCGTACACGACCGAGATGGCAAGTGAGGTTTGCTGCGGGGATAGCAGCTCAGGGATGTACGTCACGCCCACGGCGAGCAGCGCACCCGAGACAGAGCCCAGGACAATGCGTGAGATAAACAGCACCTGGAAGTTGGGAGCCAACGCCATGACCAGGTTGCCGAGCACAAAGACGACGCTATAGCACACGAGCAGCTGGTAGCGGCGAAAACGCCCCGTGCTGAGCGCAAGCACCGGCGTGGCGATAGCGTAGACGAGCGCAAACACGCTGATGAGCTGGCCCGCAGTGGCAAGTGATATGCCGAGTTCCGTTGCCAAGTCGCTTTCGATGCCGATGACCACGAACTCGGAGCAGCCGAGCGAGAATCCCAACAGCACGAGCAGCGCCAGGCAGAGCTTGGTGCGCGCGGGGGAGAGCGCGGCGGCGGTTGGCTTACTTTTAGGCGTGGTTGCGGCGGTCAAGGTTGTCACTCCAATGTCGCATGAATAAGCGGGATTCAATCCCTGCAACTCTAACAGAATGTGACAAAGGGGCAGTCCCTTTGTCACATGGAGGGCTTGCCTGTATAGTCGCAATACAGGCGAAGATGGTCTCAGGTACATCGCGGGCGGCAGGAGATCCCATGGGTATGCACACGACAAAGGTTGCAGTGGGCGAGGGCAAGTTTGCGCTCGAGGCCCAGCTGACGGTGACGCCGCGAGGCATGGCGGTGTACGCCTGCTCGCCGGAGTTTGCGCACCTGGGCGCCACGGCGCAGGCCATTCCGCGCCCCGAGCCCGGCCGTACGGCAACGGTGAGCATCCTGGCCGTTCCGTGCCATCGAGACGAGATCCCGGCGCACGATATCGCGGCGGCGCTGGCCACGCGCTTTGGCGTGCCGGTAGTTGCAAGCACGGGTTTTCATGTTGAACAAGCGAGCGGTGACGACCTGCAGCGCGTGCTCGACACCACCAAGGAGCTCATCGCCGCGCTCGAGGAAGCCGCAGCCCGCATTCTGCGCGCCGGCTGGGATGAGGGCGGTGCGGGCGCCGAGGTCGTGGCGGTCGATGCTGCGACCGGCGAGGCGCTTGGCCCCGTCGACCGCATCGAGGCCCATGCTGGTGAGGGCATCCTGCATCAGGCATTTCTGACGCTTTTGGTCGAGGGCCGGGGCGAAGACGCGCGCCTGCTGCTCTGTCGCCGCAGTCCGCTCAAGCGCCTGTGGGGCGGGGTGCTGGCCGATAGCTGCGCCGGCCATCCGCTCCCCGGGGAAGACGTCGCGGCCGCCACGGCGCGCCGCATCAACGAAGAGCTCGGCATTACGCGCGAGCCCGATCAGCTCAAGCACCTCGGACACGTGGTGTACCGCGAGGACCACGGCGACGGTCGCTGCGAGTGCGAATGGTGCGAGGTCTACCTTGCCCATGTTGAGCCGGGCGAGCTGCATATCAACCAAGAGGAGATCTCGGAAGTGCGTCGCGTGGCTCCGTCCGAGCTCAAAGGCTACCTGCAGGGTCACCCCGAGCAGCTGGCCCCCTGGCTCCGCGAGGCCCTCGGCGACCCATTCATCCGCACGGCCCTCGCTATGTAAAAAAGACAGTCCCTTTGCCACATCCAAACCGTCACAACATTCGGCGAAAATCTCGAAAACGAGGAAAAGCGTCGAATGTTGTGACGGTTTTTGTCTAGGGAATCGCTTCTCATCCAAAAAATCCGCTTGACTGTATTGCCGCAACACAGCGCAACGTAAGGGGTGTCCGATAACGGGCGCCCCTTTTTAAGCGGCAACATGGCTGCGAATTCGGAGCGCCCCCAACAAGAAAGGTGGGGAGATGGAAGCGGAAAAGAAGGCGTTTAAGATCACCAAGCGCGAAATTGGCTTTGTGCTGGGTATCGTTGTCTTTTTGCTGGTGAAGTTTCTTCCTTTGGCGGAGCTGAGCTCGACGGTCGAGCTCACGGTCGGCGGTCAGACCTGTCTGGCACTGACGCTCGCCACGGTGGTGTTCTGGGCATGCGGCGTGGCACAGCCGGGCTTTGTGGGCCTGCTCTACTGCGCACTGCTCGTCCTGTTCAAGGTGTGCGTGGACGACACGGGCGCCGCGAGCATCTCGGCGACGGTCGCCTCCACGTTTAGCTCGTGGACCAAGGCCACCATGTGGCTCGTCATCGGCGCCTACCTCATCGCCAGCGCGGTCAAGGAGTCGGGCCTGGGCGAGCGCATCGCCTACGCGTTCATGCTCAAGTTCGTGCGCGACGCCAAGTCGCTCATCATCTCGATCTTCGCGCTCACCTTTGTGCTGTCGCTGCTGATCCCGCATCCGTTCCCCCGCGCCTTCCTCATCCTCGCCGTCGTCTCGGTCATCGCCGAGTCCGCCGGCTACGGTGACGACGACAAGGGCAAGCTCGGCTTCCTCGTGTTTGCCGCTGCCGCCCCGGGTTCCATGTTCTTCCTGACGGGCGACTCCACGCTTAACCCGCTCGTTGCGCAGTACAGTGCCGAGGCCGGCGGCATGAGCCCGTCCTTCGTCGACTGGTTCCTGTACATGAGCGTGCCTATGCTGGTTGCGCTGCTGTGCACCCTGTTCCTGGGCCTTTTCCTCTTTAAGCCCAGCAAGGAGCTCGTCTACGATCGCGAGCAGATCGTGGCCAAGCAGGCCGCGCTCGGCAAGCTCTCCGTCAAGGAGATCCGCACCATCGTGTGGCTTGTCATCGCCATCGCGCTGTGGCTCACCGTCTCGGGCGACTATATCGGCTGGGTCACCCTGGCCATTGGCGTTGCTCTCGCCATGCCCATCATCGGCGAAGTCCTCACTCCCGCCAGCTGGAACGCTGTCGACATCAAGTCCCTCA
The DNA here is from genome assembly GCA_048250755.1 of Collinsella sp. Lineage (GTDB taxonomy): Bacteria > Actinomycetota > Coriobacteriia > Coriobacteriales > Coriobacteriaceae > Collinsella. Next base: position 14,441 of record DBEZMF010000090.1, on the reverse strand, counting down.
TGTTCCTGACGGCCGCCATGGCCGTGGGCTCCGTGGGCGGTGCCACCGGCATGAACGCCTGGATCGCCGACGTCGTGCTCCCCAGCTCCGTGCCTGAGAACATCTTCCTGTTCGCCCTGCTCGTCGCCGCGCTTTCCATGATCATCCACATGTTCATGGGCTCGGTCATGGCCGTGCTCGGCGTGTGCGTGCCGGCATTTATCAGCTTTGCCGCCGGCTCCAGCGTGAGCCCACTCGCCGTGGCGCTCATCGTCTTCACGTCCATCAACATCCACTACATCCTGCCGTTCCATAACCTGCCGATCCTTATCGGCGAAGGCAAGGACGCCGGCGGCTACACCTCCAAAGAGGCTATGCGCATGGGCATCCCCCTCACCGCGGTCGTCTTTGTCGTCGTGCTGGTCGAGGCCGCCTGGTTCCACCTCTTTGGCCTGATGTAAGCGGTCGAGCGCCCCGGCTGTAAGCAGCCAAGCGCTTGAACTTCGAGTGGTCGAGCGCTCCATTTGTGAGCGCCGCGGCCCCATTACGTTACCCCGTCCGGCGGCACCCCGTCGCCGGACACTCTCCCGAAAGGAGTACGCCATGTCCACTACCGATGCTTCCCAGATCCACGACCTGCGTTCCGCGCTCGACTTTTTGCGTGAGATGCCGGGCCAGCTGCTCGAGACCGACACCCAGGTCGATCCCGATGCCGAGGTCTCGGGCGTCTACCGTCACGTCGGTGCTGGCGGCACCGTCATGCGCCCGACCAAAGAGGGTCCGGCGATGGTCTTCAACAACGTCAAGGGCTTTGACGACGCCAAGGTCTGCATCGGTATGCTTGCCAGCCGCAAGCGCGTTGCCGCCCTGCTCGACCTGGACGAGGAGCACCTGGGCCTCGAGATCGGCAAGCGCTTCGAGAACCTGATCGCCCCCGAGCAGATCGCCGAGGGCAAGCACGTCGACTGCCAGGAGGTCGTGTACAAGGCGACCGACGAGGGCTTTGACCTGCGCAAGATCGTTCCCGCTCCCACCAACACGCCCGTTGACGGCGGCCCCTACATCACCATGGGCCTCGCCTATGGCACGAGCCCCGATGGCACCCAGTCCGACGTAACCATCCACCGCTTCTCCTGCGTCGACAAGGACAAGCTCGCCATGTGGATCACCCCGGGCAGCCGTCACCTGGGTGCGTTCTTTGACGAGTACTGCCAGCGCGGCGAGGATATGCCCATCTCCATCTCCATCGGCCTGGACCCCGCCGTGTACATGTGCTGCGGCTTCGAGGCTCCCACCACGCCGCTCGGCTTCAACGAGCTGCAGATCGCCGGCGCCCTGCGCGGCCGCGCCGTCGAGCTTGCCGACTGCGTCACCGTTCCGCAGAAGTGCATTGCCAATGCCGAGTACGTGCTCGAGGGCTACCTCATGCACGACGAGACCATCAACGAGGATGTCAACGGCCACGGCTACGCCATGCCCGAGTTCCCCGGCTACACCGGTGGCGCCAAGGTCTGCCCGGTGATCAAGATCACCGCCGTCACCACGCGCGTCAACCCCATTATGGAGAGCTGCATCGGCCCTTCGCACGAGCACGTGTCCATGGCCGGTATCCCCACCGAGGCCTCCATCTACAAGATGGTCGAGACCGCTATCCCGGGCCGCCTGCTCAACGTTCACGCCGCTCCCTGCGGTGGCGGCAAGTTCGTTGCCATCATGCAGTTCAAGAAGTCGAGCAAAAATGACGAGGGCCGTCAGCGCAACGCCGCCATGCTCGCCTTCTCGGCGTTCTCCGAGCTCAAGCACGTCATCCTTGTCGACGAGGATGTCGACATCTTCGATATGAGCGACGTGATGTGGGCCATGACCACGCGCTTCCAGGCCGACGTGGACCTCATCACCATCCCCGGTTGCCACTGCCACGTGCTCGATCCGTCCAACGACCCCGCGTTCGATCCTTCGATCCGCGAGCACGGTATCGCCTGCAAGGCCATCTTCGACTGCACGGTTCCGTTTAACCTCAAGAAGAACTTCATCCGCTCGCAGTTCATGGAGATCGACAAGGACAAGTGGGCCGCCGAGCTCGCCTTCTAGTAAGTAGCCCTACCAAGTAGTTAAGGAGTTGTCATGCCTGAGTCTTCTGTTCGTCCCCGTCGCATTGTCGTTGGCGTGTCTGGCGCCAGCGGTGCGGCACTGGGCCTTGAATGCCTCAAATGCCTGCGCCAGGCCGGCGCTGAGTCGGCGCTTGTCGTCACGCGCGGGGGAGAGATCACCATCGAGCAGGAGCTCGGCATGACGCTCGACGAGTTTGCGTGCTATGCCGATGTGGTCTACGACAACAAGAACATTGGCGCTGCCATCGCAAGCGGCACCTATCCGGTCGACGGCATGATCGTGGCTCCCTGCTCCATGAAGACGCTCGCCGGCATCGCGAGCGGCTACAGCGAAAACCTGTTGCTGCGTGCGGCCGATGTGCAGATGAAAGAGCAGCGCCGCCTGGTGCTTATGGTGCGCGAGACGCCCTTCAGTGCGATCCATGTCGACAACATGGCACGCCTGGCGCGCGTGCCGGGTGTCATGCTCATGCCGCCCATGCTCACGTTTTACAACGGCCCCGCCACGCTCGATGAGGCGGTGCATCACATCGCCGCCAAGGCACTCGAGGCCGTCGGCGTGTCGTGCGCCAACTATAAGCGCTGGTCATAGGCATCTTTAGGGTAGGATACGAGTAGTGTTTGAGCCCGCTGCCCCTGTGGGCGGCGGGCTTTTCGTGTCAAAGGGTGTGTCGGGAGGACCTATGCAGACGGGTATGTATGCGATTAGCGAGATGGCGAGCTTGTTTAACGTTTCGCGCCAAACGCTCATCTACTACGACAAGATCGGTCTGTTTAAACCCGCCGTGGTTAACGAAAAAGGCTACCGTTTCTATTCGCCCACGCAGATCCCGCTCATGCGTCTGATCTGCATGCTGCGCGACTTGGGACTGGAACTCGATGAGATCGATCGCCTGACCTCGACGTTCGACATTGGAGAGATGACCGATCACCTGCGCTCGCGGGTGCAGGCGCTCGACGAGCAGATTGCCGGGCTCAAAGCCGAGCGCGCGAGCGTGCAGGAGCGGCTGAGTTTTTACGACGAGGCGGTCTATTGGCGCGAGCGCGAGGGCAAACCGGAGCTCAAGCAATTCGAGCGCCGCTACGTGGTCTTTGAGGAGTTCCCGAGCGATATCGAGCGTGGCCGCTCGATGCTGCACCCCACGCTCATGCGGGCGATTCTGCGCATGCGTGCGCTCACGGGCACACGCCCCATGCGCGGTTGGGGCGCCATGCTGCGTTGCGAGGCGCTGCATTCCGACGACCCCATCGCCGGTGCCGGTTCCTTTGCCGTGTTGCCGCGTGGTGCCGAGGAAATACTGCCGAGCGATCCTGCCGAGCTGGCGGAGATTGGCGTCGAGGTGCTGCCCGAGGGCACGTACCTGTGCATGAGTCGCTGGGGCATGCCGTACGAGCCCGAGGGTATCCGCGCCATCGTGGCCTGCATGGACAGGCACGCGCTCCAGCCCATCGGCAATGCTTTCGATTTTTGCTACCTGGACACCACGAGCTACGACGAGTCTCACCAAGAGGACTTCTGCTGTATCCAAATCCCCGTCGCCCTCAAATAACTTGCGGTGAAATAGTCCCTAAATAGCTCGAGTGGGCGTGCAAACAGGAACTATTCCACCGCAACTTCGATGCGACAAAGGAGCAGTCCCTTTATCGCATTCCGTGCGAGCTCCAGCGCCATCTGCGGGTATAAGGCTAACAAGTGTTTATTTGCGAGGCCTAAGGGGCGCCCCGTATGGATATCGATAACTTTGAATGGTGGTATAGCGAGGGCGAGGCTCCGGACGAGGAGTGGGACGAGCCCGCGTCGCGTGACGTGTCGAGCGACGAGGACGAGACCGGCAACGATGCCGCTGTCGAGCCTGATGCCGCCTCCGATGCCGTCGAGCCCCTGACCTTTGAACAGGCCTGGGCCCAGGCCGAGGCCGACGAGGCTAAGGCCGATGCCACGGCCACACTCGATGAGCCGGCGGACATGTCCATTTCGCCGGCAAAGACCCCGCAACCTCGCCACACCATCGACCCCGGCAGTACGGCATCTTTCAGCATTCTCGACGTGCCCGCGCAAGGCGCCCAGGCGCCAGCGCCCACGCATCGCCCCGACCTGGCTCGTGAGGAAGACGCGGGCCGCCGTTCTCCGCTCGGCCCCATCCTCATCGCCTTCATGGCCGGCGTTATCGCCTGCTCGGCAATCGGCAGCATCTGGGGTCATGTCGAGCGGCAGCGCCAAGACGCCGCCAAGGTCGAGATGTCCGTCGAGCAATCGCTCAGCCGCACGCGCTCGGTGCATGTGTCGGTCGAGGTTAAGGACGGCGCGACGTGGGATACCGCGCGCGGCGACAGCCAAATGCTCGTCCATATCGTGGGCCGCACGCTCAGGGGACAAGCAATCGACGAGTACCAATACGTTAATTCCGAAGGTGACGGTATCGAGCTCAAGCCCGGCGACTACGAGCTCACGGTCGATGAGCCGCCCGTCGCCACCGACGGCACGCGTTACCGCGCCTCAAAGCGCATGGTCCCGGTGAGTTTTAATTCGCAAGCACCCGATACGGTCGATAGCACGCCGCAGGGCGGGTTTGACCTTTACGCTATTGCTCAATAACTGCGCCCGCCGCTCAACCCCGCCGCCAAGAGTGGGACAATATCCCTCGACACCGTTGTTCACTATTGGAGGAAGTAACATGTCCACCGTCACTACCATCAAGCGCGGCGGCCTCACCGCGGCCATCGATTCCATGGGCGCCCAGCTCACGAGCCTTGCCCTCAACGGCAACGAGTATCTGTGGCAGGGCGACCCCGCCTTTTGGGGCAAGCATGCGCCCATCCTGTTCCCCATCGTGGGCTCGCTGCGCAACAACACGGCGACGTCTGCGGCCGGCACCTGCGAGATGCCGCGCCACGGACTCGCGCGCATTGTCGAGCACAAGCTGGTCGAGGTTTCGGAGGACGGCTCCTCGGTAACGTACGAGATCACCGATACGCCCGAGTCGCTCAAGGCGTTCCCGTTCCACTTTAAGCTCAACATGACCTATGCCCTGACCGGCGACGCTACCCTCACGCAGACCTTTGCCGTCACCAACACCGGCGACGTGGACCTGCCGTTCTCGGTGGGCGGCCACCCCGCATTTAACGTGCCCGCCCCCGGTGCCGAGGACGAGGCGTTCGAGGATTACGAGTTGGCGTTTACCGAGGCTTGGACCAACGAGGCTCCCATCATCACGCCCGACGGTCTTATGACGTTCGAGGGCAGCTACAAGGCTCCCGATAACTCGGACGTGCTGCCCATCACGCATCGCAGCTTCGATAACGATGCCATCATGTTCACCGATACCCCGGGCTCCACGCTCACGCTGCGCGGGCGCAAGTCGGGCCACGGCGTCAAGATCGACTTTGAGGGCTTTAAGTACATTGGCGTGTGGTCTGCCGCCAACGACGCTCCGTTTGTGGCGCTCGAGCCCTGGACCGGTCATACCACCATGGACACCGAGGACGATGTCTTTGAGCACAAGGTCAACACCATCACCTTGGCTCCCGGCGCTACCGACAAACGTAGCTTTAGCGTCACCTTGCTCTAGAGGTTCCGCCGTTCTGACGAACGGCGGGCCGGTCGACGCTGCGCGCCGCCCAGAGCGACAATTTGTCATTCAAAAGGCATGGCATGACCAGAAGGTCTATGCCTTGCCTTTTTCATGCCAACTTGTTTGCTCTGGGCGGCGCTCGCTGGCATTGCCAAAACATCGACGCTCCCAATGACTACCGTGTGTCTATTAATTTTTCGAGCTTGTACTGCGCTGCTGGTCGCTGGCGTATATCCTGTTAAGTCGTCAGCATACGATTCAACAGGGAAGGCAGATTATGCATTCTCCCCAACAGTGCGATGCGCAGCGCCAGCCGGTATGCAGCCGTCGCATCTTTTTGGGTAGCGCTCTCGCTGCGAGCGCTTCCGTCGTCGCCGGCGCGCTCGCCGGCTGTCAGCGTCCGTCCACGCTCAAAGTGGTTCAGCCCACGACGGGCGGCGGTCGCGACGACCTGTCCGATTCCGTGATCGGCAAGGACAAGATCCGCATTGGCATGGAGGCGGCCTACGCCCCGTACAACTGGCAGGTTTCCGAAGCCAGTGAGTACACCATCCCCATCGACAACGTGCAGGGTGCCTATGCCGATGGCTACGACGTGCAGATCGCCAAGATCGTCTGCAAGGCCCTCGGCGGCGAGCCCGTTGCCGTCAAGCAGAGCTTCTCGGGTCTTATCGATTCGCTCAACAACGGCCAAATCGACCTCATCATCGCCGGCATGAGCGCCACGCCCGAGCGCGAGGAGTCCGTCGGCTTTTCCGACCCGTACTTCATTGGCTACTTTGGCCTGTTCGTAAAAGAGGGCTCGCCCTACCAAAACGCCACCAAGCTCAGCGACTTTAGCGGCGCCACGGTGCTCGGCCAAAAGGACACCATGCTCGATACCGTCATCGACGAGATCCCGGGCGTTGTGCACAAGAACCCGGTCGACTCCGTCCCCACGGTGTTCTCGAACCTGCTGCAGGGCACGTGCGACGCCGTGACCTACAACACCGAGAATGAGAAGGGCTATATGGCCCAAAATCCCGGTATCGTCCCCATCCATTTTGCCGAGGGCGAGGGCTTTAAGCAGGAGGTCGCGGCAAATGTCGGTTGCCGCAAGGGCTCGGACAAGCTGCTTAAGCTCATCGACAAGACACTCAAGGGCATTAGCCAAGAGGAGCGCGACCAAATGTGGGACGCGTGCCTCGACCGTCAGCCGGCATAGGGAGGCAGCATGAAAACCATTAATCGCCTGGCCTCCTTTATCAAGGCCGACCACCGTTATGTATACCTGGGCACGAGCGTCATCGCGGCGCTCGGCCTGGCGTTTAGCCAGCGCAACCCCACGCCGCTGAGCTTCTTGGCCCCCACGGGCGTGTTCCAAGATTGCCTTTGGGCGATTCTTTGGGCCTGGCTCGTCGTGTCGGCGGCGGCGCTGGTCACCAAGCTCATGCGCTGGAACGACTATCGCGAAACATCGCCGTTCGCCTCCGAGCGTTGCCGCCGTGGCGCACGCCTGGGCAGCTACGTCGTGGTCGCCATCGCGGCGATCTTTTTCGTGGACCGCTGCGTCATGTCATTTATCGACCTGGTACAGGTGAGCATTGTCTCGGATTCCAACCCCAGCGACTTTTTGTCGAGCCTGGTCTACATGACCTACAAGAGCGGGGACTTCTTTATCCGCGGTATCGAAATCACCATCGCGCTTGCCACCTTCGGCACCGTCATCGCATTCTTCCTGGCACTGCTCTTTGTGTTCCTGCGTATTCAGACGTTCGACCGCGTAGATAACGACCTGGTGCGCTTCTTTAAGAGTATCGGCCGCGGCTTTGCGGCCGTCTACTCCACCATCGTGCGCGGCACGCCCATGATGGTCCAGGGTCTGCTCATCTATTACGCGGGCTTCACCGTTTTGCGCGGCATGGGCTTCGAGACCGCCCAGGCCAACCAGATCTGGAGCACCTTCACCGCTGGCCTCGTCACCATCTCGCTCAACTCCACCGCCTACATGATGGAGGTCCTGCGCGGCGGCATCGAGTCCATCGATCCCGGCCAGGCCGAGGCAGCACGCTCGTTGGGCCTGTCGCAGTGGCAGGCTATGCGCAAGGTCGTGTTCCCCCAGGGCATTAAAAACGCGATTCCGGCGCTCACCAACGAGCTCATCATCAACATCAAGGATTCGTCGGTGCTCTCGGTCATCGGCGTGTTCGACCTTATGTACGCTACTACCACGGTCGCCGGCGTGTACTACCGCCAGATGGAGGTCTACTGCGTGGCACTCGTGGTCTACCTGATCCTGACGCTCGTGGCGAGCCGCCTGCTCGAGGCCTTTGGCAAAAAGCTCGGCGCCGAGGCTCCTGCCACGCTGCCCAGCTCCAACTAGGCTCAAGACGAGGAGAATCATCATGGCAGATACCGCTACTACCGGCGCCGCGGCCGCCGTTCAGACCAATGAGCCGCTCATCCGCGTCGAGGGCCTGCGCAAGAGCTTCGGTTCGCTCGAGGTGCTCAAGGGCATCGACCTGTCCGTCAATCCCGGCGAGGTCGTCACTATTATTGGCGCCTCGGGCTCGGGTAAATCGACCTTTCTGCGCTGCCTCAACCTGCTCGAGACCCCGGACGCGGGCCACATCTGGTTCCACGGCCAGGACCTCACGGCCGAGCGTTGCAACATCAACAAGCTGCGCGAGGACATCGGCATGGTGTTCCAGGGCTTTAACCTGTTCAACAACATGGACGTGCTCGACAACTGCACGCTCGCGCCCGTCATGCTCAAAAAGATGAGCAAGGCCGAGGCTGAAAAAATTGCGATGGAGCATCTGACGAGCGTGGGGCTCGAGAAGTTCACGCACGCCGCCGTGGGTCGTCTGTCCGGTGGCCAAAAGCAACGTGTGGCCATCGCGCGCGCCCTGTGCATGAATCCGCAGATCATGCTGTTCGACGAGCCGACCTCCGCACTCGACCCCGAGATCGTGGGAGAGGTGCTCGAGGTCATGCGCAAGCTCGCGGCCGACGGCATGACCATGGTGGTCGTCACGCACGAGATGGCCTTTGCCCGCACGGTGTCCGACCGCGTGGTCTTTATGGACAAGGGCGTAGTGCTCGAGGATGCCGCGCCGGCCGAGCTCTTCGGCAACCCCAAACACCAGCGCACCCGCGAGTTCCTCTCGCGTTATCTCGAGGACAAGTAACCGACCGCAAACGCTTATGTGGCAGGGCCGCTCCGGTGGGGCGGCCCTCGTCATCACAATCGAAAGGATGCCATGGCCGAGGTTTGGCGCTTCTTTGCGCATGAGGACGATTTTGCCGATATAGACGAGGCTGGCGCGTGCGAGCGCTTGGGTCGCGTGCTGTCGTTTCCGACCATCTCGAGTATGGATGCCGAGGCGGTGGACTGGCAGCCGTTCGACGACCTGCGCGCGTATATGCAGCAGGCTTGGCCGCACGTATTTACGGCGGGTAAGGTCGAGCTTATCGACCATTCGCTATTGGTGACGCTTGGCGGTTCCGACCCTGCCCTCAAGCCCATTATGCTCATGGGCCACATGGACGTGGTTCCCGTGGTACCCGGCACCGAGGCTGACTGGACACATGCCCCCTTTAGCGGACATGTGGACGACACCTACATTTGGGGTCGCGGCGCCATCGATATGAAAGACCAGGTCGCAGGCATTCTCGAGGCGGTTGAGTATGCGCTCGCGCACGGCTGGGAGCACAAGCGTACCCTGCTGCTCGCCTTTGGCCAGGACGAGGAAACCACGCAGTACGGCGCGGGGGCGATCGGTCGTGTGCTCGAGGAGCGTGGCGTTGAACTTGAATATCTGATCGACGAGGGCGACTATCGTATCGTTGCGGCTGCCGAGTACAGCGCAGGTGAGGGTTGGCTTATGCATGCCGATCTTGCCGAGAAGGGCTATGCCGATATCGTGCTCAAGACGAGAAGCGAAGGCGGGCATTCTTCCAACCCCTACGGTGGCACGTCGCTCGAAGTGCTCAGCCGCGCCATTGTCGCGATCTGCGATATCGAGTGGCCGGCGCGTGTGACCGATTTGCTTGCCGCGCAGCTCGTCGAGCTGGGGCTTTATACCGCAGACGAGATTGCTGCCAGCAAGGATGCCATCGTGCGCGACTGCCTCGCCAGCAAAAAGCTCTATCCGCTGGTGACGACCACCTGCGCGCCCACGCAGATCGAGGGTGGCAGCACCGGCGCCAACGTGATGCCGCAGGATATGTGGGCCAATATCAACTTCCGCATGCTCGAGGGTACGAGCGTGGCCGATGTCGTGGCCTGCTGCCGCGAGGCCGTTGCCACCGCTGGGCTCGATGGCCGAGTCGAGGTCGAGCTGGGGCCTGGCAGTTCCGAGCCCTCGCCGTCCCCGTGCGTGGGCGGCCCGGGGCTCGAGGCCGTCCGCGCCATCGCCGCCCGCTATTTCCGTGATCCCAAGGGGACGGAGGAAAACGGATCGCCCGCGGTGGGCCAAGAGCCGATTGGCATCGTGCCCTCGACCGTGATTGGCGCAACCGATGCCGCCAACTACCAGCGCATTTGCCACGAGTGCATCCGCTTCTCCGCCTTTGTGGTCGACGATGACGAATGCGACCGCGGCGTCCACGGCACCAACGAGCGTGTCACCCGTCGCGCCTACCTCCAAGGCATCCGCTTTCTCATCGCCCTGCTCCACACGCTCTAGAATGCGACAAAGGGGCTGAGCCGATTTCATCGGTAATGAGACAAAAACTGTCATAGAATAAGACTAAGATATCTTAAGAGACATATGCTGGGGTTGGTATTCCTTGAACGACTGCGGGCATGTGCCAGACTGCCTCGCCCCCCGGGGAGCGCCCGGGCGGGTCGCCGTGTGACTGGGGAGGAAATTATGCAGGAGCTCAGAGAGACGACGTCTCGACTCGTGAATATTGCTACCGGGGGGTGTCTAAGCAGGGAACTTCTTGGTGAACACCGGCCGCGCGAGCGGTGGTCCGTCATGTCTTATGGCCGTCGTCGTGGGCTGCGCCCGGCCTCGCCATATGCGATTGTTCTGGCCCTCGCCGTCGCGCTGACGGCGAGCTTCTTCCTGCCGCTTCGTGCCGAGGCGGCGATCTCCGACCACACGGTTCCGACGACCTCGCCCTCGGGGACGACGATCAACCTGTTTGATTACTGGGTGAATCCCGATGACCATCTGTCGGTTTCCGGCAGCGGCGGCGTCAACGCAGGCCACAAGTTCCAGTTTAACGACGGCAAGGGTGATGGGCCGCTCAACCAATGGACGGGCGGCACGAGCCCGCGGCCCGGCATCGTCAACAACACGCTTTCAGACGGCTACCCGAAGCTTTCCGAAGCCTTGGGCGACGAGTCCCTCCGCTACCTGTTCGATTCCTCTGCCCAGACCGGCAAGACGTCCCATTTTGGCGTGACGGGCCTCCTCAAGGTTCAGGGCGGCTACTACGTCTATGACAGCTCCGAAAACTACGCAGCCTACAACGCTGACAAGAATGCCTTCGACATCTATAACACCTGGGGCATTGACAAAGTGGGCGATTCGTCCCACCAGGGTCAGTTCTTCCCGTTCGACGCGGCAGACAAGGTGTTCAAAGAGGAAAACGGCCAGCTCGTCCAAACCGGCATCAAGGCAGACAACACCGGTGATTCGCGCTACAACGGCGGCAAACCCGTCAACCACCACTTCGGTCTCTCAATGTCCACGCGATTCGTGCAGCCCAAGGGCGGCCTGACGAACAATAATAATGACATGAATAATGACATGACCTTCGAGTTCGCCGGCGATGATGACGTCTGGGTGTTCATCGATGATGTCCTCGTGGGTGATATCGGCGGTATTCACAACCGCGCGAGTCTGAGCATCAACTTTCATACGGGCGACATTAAGGTAAACGGCAATTACAACGGCACGCTGAAGAGCAAGTACCAAGAGGCGAATAAGGACATTTCGGGATTTGCCGACAACACCTTCGCCGACGGCACCAACCACACCCTCAAGTTCTTCTACCTGGAGCGCGGCGCTGCCGACTCCAACATGGAGCTCAAGTTCAACCTCGTGACGGTGCCCGAGTCCGACATCATCAAGTTCGACCAGGACGGCAAGTTCGTACAGGGTGCCGAGTTCGCGCTGTACAAAACAGACGGGAAATTTACAGATACGACCAATAACGAGAACGCGCTTCTCGGCTCTGGCACCACGGACGAGGCCGGCCACCTAACGCTCACGAACGACGATGACAACGGCGTCATCAACTTCGACGATCTCTACAACAAGAATCACGACAACAAGTACTACCTCCTGAAGGAGACGCACGTGCCCGAGGGATACCGCTCGAGTCTCACGGCGACGGGTGGCAGCATGCAGCTCGAGTACGTGCCCGCGAGCGCTGAGAACGGCGCGGGCGGCGTCATCATCAACCGCGGCGGTATGGATGCGGGCAGCGTCGTGTGGAAGACCGGTGCGTTCGCCGCCGCGAAGGAGACCATCACCGCGCCGTTGACCGTGTACAAGGCAAATAATGACCTGACGAAGCCCGACAAGACCGTCAATCTGGACTCCGGCATACTGTTCGCTGTGGTGCTCAAGCGCGACAAAAGCGCAGGCACAGATATCAAAGATCCGAGCAATTGGTACGCCGTGTCGGGCGACCCATCGACGGGAGCGGGATACACCCTCGCCAAGGAGCCGGGTATGACCGGTGCTATCGAGGCGGCGAAGAAGGACCTGCACGCCTTCACGCTCAACACAAGCGGCCAGTACCAGGTAGAGATTCAAAATCTGCCCGGTGACATCTCCAAGTACTACTACCTGCTGCGCGGTGATGCCCGCAAGGATGCCGAGTACACGGTGGCCATCTACTACACAGTGGCGAGCTCCATCGCCGAGGCGGATATGGACAACACGGTCCACGTGTTCAGCGATGACCTCCCCGACGGCAAGGAGAATTTCCGGCGGCAGTTCGCCACGCGCCTGCTCGTCTCGAACATCCAGAATCGCCTGTTCGTGCAGAAGACCGATACCGCGGGTAAGCCCGTTGAGGGGGCGAAGTTCGGCCTGTACACGGCCGATCAGGTGACAACAGACGCAAACGGCAAGGTCGTGCTCAAGGGCGAGCAGACCCCCTACGACACCCTGACGACGGGGTCGGTCGGCAACCCGGTCCCGCTCGAAGGTGCGGGCATATTCCCGAATACGAGCAAGGAGCACAAGCCGCTTACGAAACGCACCTACTACCTGAAGGAAATCTCAGCGCCGAGCGGTTTCCTGCTCAACGACACGCTCACCAAAGTGATTGTGGACGATTACGGCGTCCATGCCGATGCCGGTACGCGCGATGACGGCGTTTCGACGTTTGTGGGCCCGGGCGCGCTGATGAAGAGCCTGGGCCAGTTTGGCGCAGAGGGCGACATCGACAACACGCTCACGTGGATCAAGGGTGTGCGGCAGACCTCGAATGGTGTGACCGATACTGACGGTAATCTGTCGTGGAGCAATGTCGATCCCGCCGGTGCCGGCGACACGGTGCACCTCAAGTACGGTGCCAACGGACGTGTCTACCAGTATGGGCCCACCGAGGAGGGCAAACCCTACCGCCTGGAGACCGAGACGGGCTGGATACGTATGGGTATCACCCAGGACGAGCAGCCCAAGGGGACCAAGTCGAAAGGTGCCCGTGCCGATCTGCGCGACATGAACAACCTGAATGCCCTGTTTACGGGCGCCACCTGCGTGCGCGTGGCTAACAAGCGCGAGGCGAGCCTTGAGGTGACGAAGAAGGTTGTCGTGCCCAATGGCCTGACGGGCAATAAGGACGCAAAGTTCACCTTCAAGTTCACCGTGCCTGATGGGAAGACCTACAAGGCTGCAGTGTTCAAGAACGCTGGGGCCGCAAGCGAGAAGCAGGTCGGCGATATGTTCGACCTGACGAACGGTCGCGAGCAGACCATCACGGCCGGCCAGACGATCCGCGTGTACGGCCTCGCCGAGCACGACGCCTACACGGTGCAGGAGCTGACCGGTACGGACAAGATGCCGGCCGGCTTCACGCTGACCAAGCGCGAGCAGGGCGGCAACGCCCTGAGTGGCGAGGGCGACAGCATCTCCGGCACGATCGCAAAGCAGAACGTCGACGGCACACTGGCCGACGCCAACAAGCTGGTATTCACGAACACCTACAGCGTAAAGTCGCCGGTGACGCTCACCAATGCGTTCTGGGCGCAGAAGGTGCTCCAGGGCCGTGACTGGAAAGATGGCGATAGCTTCAAGATTTACCTGCGCGCGGACAAGGGCACGCCGATGCCCGACGGTGCCGAGAATGCACCCGTGAGTGGTATGAAGCAGGTTGTGAAGACCGTCAAGAACGGGGACAAGTTCGACTTCGGCAATATTGAGTACGCCAAGCCCGGCACATACACCTATCTCATTGCCGAGGCCACGCCGTCTCAAAACGACGCTAGCTGGCTGCCCGGGTTCGGGTATTCAAGCGCTTCCTACCGCGTCACGGTGACGGTGAAGGATAGCGGCGACGGCACGCTGTCGCAGCCGGCAGTCAAGATGGAGCAGACCTACACCGACGACGGCGTGAGCCATGAGGACAACCCGATCAAGGTCGCTGACAAAATCGCCAAGATCACGAACACGTACCGACCGAAGGGGACCTCGGTAACGCTCAAGGCGAAGAAGCGCTTCACGGGCGGTGAGCTCGCAGGGAACGACTTCACGTTCCAGCTGCTCGACAACGACGGCAAAGAGCTCCAGGCTGTCCAAAACGACAAGGACGGCAAGGTCGCCTTTGC
>DBEZMF010000089.1:0-1970 GCA_048250755.1 Collinsella sp. | reverse complement strand
CCCCCTCAAACTCCCCCTTGTCGCGGCTGTTCGTCACACGTCACACGTCACGTATATATTCGGTCGTAGTAGCCGAATATATACGTGCCCCGATTTGATGGGCTTCCTTCGCCGCGACTAGAGCAAGGAAAGGGTCGATGGAGCAGAGCGTCCATCGACCCTTAATCAAGTCTGGTCTTGTGGCTTGACCGTCGCGTCAATTCCGCAATCCGTGAACGAGGTCTCCGTAGATCCGCTGCGCGGAACTACTCCGCCCCCGTGGTCACGCATTGCTCCATTGACCCGTCTACTTTTCCGCACGCGCCTGTCTCACGTGCCTTGCGCTTGCGTTCGGCGTTCAGGTAGTTGCCGCGACAGTAGCGCTCGAGAATCGAGTTGTAGCCGACGATGATTTCTCGGTACTGCTCGGGGAACTCACGCAACGCCGCAGTCGTGAAGTCATTGATGGTCTCGAACTTCTCGACCATGATGAAGCCGACCAACTCGAAGAGCATGTCCTGCTTGTCCTTGGTCGAGAGCTGCTCAAGCTGCCCGATGTCGAAGTTGTTCCCCTCGATGCGGGCTTCGACTGGGTACAGTTCCTTGCCCTTCTTTCGGCACGATGCCGTGTCGTGGATGAGGTAGTCGTATGCGTGCCTGATGTTGTTGACTGGCTCCGCAGAGGAGCAGCACCTCTTGCCGTCCGCGCTCAATCGGTTCAGGACGTTGATTATCGCCTTGCGGGTCGTGTTGCCGCCCCAAACCACGATGATGTGAACATGGGTCTTCCGCTGCTTGCTCTTCTGGTCATGGTCGATGTCGTGAATTGCGTAAGCGAACGGAACTTGAAGGATGTCGTCTATCTCCTCCTGCCAATCATCGAGCATGTTTTCTGGGTAGCAGATTCCCTCCCAGAGCTTTACCTTCGTCTCGCCAGCGTTTGCCGCCATGCTATAATCTCCTTGTCTCGAATGCCCCTGCTGCCGCCAAGCTTGCTGGGGCTTTTTCTTTTTTACCTGCGCTTGTAGACCTTACGCCTATGCGCCACATCAACCACGAGAATCACGAGCCTGCCGTCATCGATGTCGCACAGAATCCGATAGTCGCCGACCCTGTAGCGCCACACGCCCGCCAGGTTCCCCGTCAGGGACTTGCCCCTGACTCTCGGGTCTTCGAGCTTCGCTATCTCGTCAAGCTCTTCGAATATCCTCGCGGCGATGCCCCTGTCCAGCTTGCGCATCGCCTTGTCAGCGTTCCTCGTGAAATCAATTCGCCAGACCACAATGCGCCCTTACCTCATCGATGCTGTAGGTCTCGAGCCTGCCTGCGCGGTAGTCCTCGATGTCCTTGAGAATCCCGTACTCGTACTCGAAACGGTCAATCGATTCTTGCAGGGCCTCGTTCACGTAGAAGCTCCTCGACCTGCCGGTCTCCTTCGCAAGCCTGCTGTAGCGCTCGTTCAGCTCGGTCGGAATCCTCATCGAAGTGACTGCGGTAGCCATAACGCACCTCCTATGCTGTAATACAGGTACTACTATAACACATCACCGCGCCCGCCCGCGCGACCGCGCAGGCGCTTCGTGGCTTCGGTTCCATGCCTTCGCCACTTCCGTGGCATCCCTCGCCACCTCGTCCAGTCCGTATCCGCCACCCTGCGCCTTCCTGGGACGCATCAGCGCCCAGATGCGGTCTCTCAGCTCCTCAATTGCCGCTCTAGCTGCTCTCGCTGCTCCTGCGCATCGAGCAGTGATTGAATCGAGGATTGTGCCGCGCTCAGCGCGCCCCGCAGCTTCCCAGCGCCCAATCTCGGCAGCGACGGGTCGAAGCTCCTCAACGTCTCGCGCAACTGCTCGCGTTCCGCGCCGAAGGGACTCCAATCGCGCGGACTCCCGCTGGATTTCATCGCCCACCTCGTTGCGAAGCTCGAGCTTTTCGCCGATTTCGCCGTCCAAGCGGTCAATCTCGGCCATTTTCTCCGCGATTCGGCGGTC
>DBEZMF010000088.1:0-1123 GCA_048250755.1 Collinsella sp. | reverse complement strand
CGGCGAGTCCGAGGCGGTCGGCGGGAACGGGCATGCAGCAGAAGGCGTCGGCACGACGCTCTCCGGCATCGAGTTCGCCATAACGAACGCCTCCGAGAACAAGGTCCTCGTAGGCGATGCCTGGTACGAGCCGGGCGAGGTGATCGCCGTGATCGAGACCGCGTGGGACGATGGAATCGGCTCCTACGTCGCGAGGACCGCGCCCGACGCGCTGCCCTATGGCACCTACACCATCCAGGAGACCGCGACCAACGACTCCTACCTGCTCACCGACGGCGAGCCTAGGACCTTCGAGATCCGGACCGACGGCATCGTCGTGACTGCCGACGCGGAAGGTGGCGAGCTTGTCTTCCACGACCAGGTCGTCCGCAACGACCTCAAGCTCTCCAAGAAGGCAGAGGATACCAACGCGAGCCTGCAGGTCCCCTTCGCCATCACCAACGTCGCGACCGGCGAGACCCACGTGCTGGTGACCGACCGCAACGGCCAGGCCTCGACCGAGGCGGGCTGGAACAAGCACACCCACAACACCAATGCCAACGACCACCTGCTCGAGGCCGAGGCCATCGCCTCCGACATGATGGACCCCGAAGCCGGCATCTGGTTCGGGCTGGGCGAGGACGGCTCGTCCGCTCCTGCCGATGACGCCCTCGGCGCGCTGCCGTACGGCCAGTACACCTTGGAGGAGCTTCCCTGCGAGGCCAATGAGGGCTACGAGCTCATCACCAAGACCTTCTGGGTCGAGCGCGACTCTGGGGTGGCCGAGGCCGTCTGGATGACGCTCGACGACAAGGAGGGGCCGAAGATCGAGACGCAGGCGGCTGACGCCGCCGACGGCGATCAGACCGCCCAGGCGGGCGGGCAGGTGACGATCGTGGACACCGTCTACTACGAGAATCTCGAGTTCGGCGGCACCTACACCCTCACCGGCACGCTCATGGTTAAGTCCACTGGCGAGCCTCTGCTCGACGCCGAAGGCAGCCCCGTGACCGCCACCAAGGAGTTCACGGCGAACAACACGAACGGGTCGGTGGACATCGAGTTCACCTTCGACGCGAGCCTGCTCGCGGGCGAGGACGTCGTGGCCTTCGAGAGCCTCGTGAAGGATAGCATCGAGGTAGCA
>DBEZMF010000087.1:0-14728 GCA_048250755.1 Collinsella sp. | reverse complement strand
GCCCAGATCGGCCTCGCGCTCAACAAGCGCGCGGGCGTCCTGGTGGCTACGGGCGCCATCGACAATCTGTGCAAGGGTGCAGCAGGCCAGGCGGTCCAGTGCGCCAACATCGTCTTTGGTTTTGACGAGCGACGAGGCTTGCCCACAGTGGCGTGCCCGGTGTAGCACATTCGATTGTTAGCGATTTGGTAGTCGGGCATCGAGTGGGGCGCCACTCTTAAGCTGGTCTCATGATTGTGGCTGGCATGGCGCACCAACCGATGCCCGCTTTTTTATTTGATATAAGGAGTCGTAGGGACGATGAATACAGAGCAGTTCGATATCAAGATTCGTGCCGTAGAGGGCGGCGTAACGGCGGCGGCCGGCTTTAAGGCGGCGGGCATCCATGCCGGATTCCGCAAGAATTCCGAGCGCCTGGATTACGCGCTCGTCGTGCCCGATAAACCCTGTCCCGGGGCCGGCGTGTTTACGACTAACCGCTTTTGTGCGGCGCCCGTGCAGGTGAGCCGTGCCAACCTGGGCGGCGCCGACAAGGGCTATGGCATCATCGCCGGTGTTTCTATCAACTCTGGCAATGCCAACGCCGCCACGGGTGAGACCGGTCTTGCCTGCGCGCGCGAGACCTGCAACATCGCCTCGCAGGTCATCGGCTGCGAGCCCCAGCAGATTCTGGTCGCCTCCACGGGCGTAATTGGTCAGATTCTGCCGATCGACACGTTTGAGACGGCGATTCCGGCAGCTTATGAGGCGCTCTCCGCACACGGTGGCGCCGATGCCGCTCGCGCTATCATGACGACCGACACACACTCCAAGGAGTATGCCGTGTGTTACCGCAGCGAGGCCGCGGGGCACGCAGGCAATGCCTATACGGTGGGCGGTATGTGCAAGGGCTCGGGTATGATCATGCCCAACATGGCCACCATGATCGCGGTCATCACTACCGATGCCCCCGTCGAGCCGGCGGCGCTCCACGCCCTGTTGCTCTCCACCGTCAAGCAGACCTTCAACAAGGTAACGGTCGACTCCGACACCTCGACCAACGACACCTGCATCATGCTTGCCTCCGGCGCTGCCGCAAATGCCGAGCATATTGTCGAGGGCTCCGATGCCTTTGACGAGTTGGCCTTTGCCGTGCATGAGGTGTGCGAGAGCCTGGCGCGCAACATCGCCGCAGATGGCGAGGGCGCATCCAAGCTCGTGACGGTTAATGTCACCGGCGCCGCGAACGACGAGGAGGCCGATATCGCCGCCCGTGCTGTTGCCAACTCGCCGCTCGTCAAGACCTGCATCGCCGGCCACGACTGCAACTGGGGCCGCGTTGCCATGGCGCTCGGCAAGTGCGGCGTGCAGTTTAATCAAGAAGATGTGTCCATCGACATGATGGGTTTGCCCGTCTGTCGCGATGGCCTGACGGTCCCCTTCGATGAGGACGAAGCCCTGCGACGTTTTGAGGCGCCCGAGATTGTGATCTCGGCAGACCTGGGCGCGGGGGACGCGGCGACCACCGTGTGGACTTGCGACCTCACGCACGAGTACATCTCCATTAACGGCGACTACCGTTCCTAGACTCCCGATGTGCCGTGCGTCCCGCTGCAATCGCGGGCAATGAGGTACGGCGCGATAGCTACACGAAAGACGAGGCAGACTATGAAGTTCGCACGCGATTGTCGCTCGAGCGAATCCAACGAAGTTACCGCGCAGCTGCTGTTCGAGGCGCTGCCGTGGATTAAGAACCTGACCGGCAAGACGGTCGTTATCAAGTACGGCGGTGCCGCCATGGTCGACGAGCAGCTGCGTCGTGACGTGATGAGCGACATCGTCCTGCTCAAGATCATCGGCATGCGCCCCGTTATCGTGCACGGTGGCGGCAAGGCCATCAACGAGGCACTCAGCCACTACGACATCCCCGTCGAGTTTAAGAACGGCCAGCGCGTGACTACGCCTGCCGCCATGGATATCGTGCGCGAGGTGCTGGGCGGCAAGGTCAATCAGGAGCTGGTCGCGGCGCTCAACCACCACGGCAACCTGGCCGTGGGCGTGTCCGGCAGCGACGCCGGTACCCTTATCGCCGAGCCACTCGACCCAGAGCTCGGCCGCGTAGGCAAGGTCACGCACGTCAACACCGACTATATCGAGCGCTTGCTCGATAGCGAGTACATCCCCGTCATCGCTACCGTCGCGGCGGGGGAGGACGGTGGCTTCTTCAACATCAACGCCGATACCGCCGCCGGCGCCGTTGCGGCAGCGCTCCACGCGCACAAGGCGATTTTCTTGACCGATGTCGATGGCCTGTACAAGGACTTTAGCGACAAGGATTCGCTTATCTCCAACCTGACGCTCGACGAGGTCAATGAGATGCTCTACGGCGGCGAAGTCGACAAGGGCATGATCCCCAAGCTGCGCGCCGCCGTCGACGCGCTTACCGCTGGCGTGTTCCGAGCCCACATCATCAACGGCACGACGCCGCACTCGCTGCTCCTGGAGCTGCTGACCGATGCTGGCGTGGGCACCGTGATCCACTCCACCGAGACGGCTTACGAGTTCGATACGCATCCGCACCCGCTTTCGACGTTTGCGGCGCGCCTGACCGAGAACCTCGACGAGGTCGAGAAGCTCCAGACGGTCTAGCCGACCCGCGGTCGTCGCGTCCCTGCACCCATAGCCCTGCGCCGTACGGCGCCCAACGAAAGGCATCCCATGTCACTTGCAACTCAACAATCGCTCGAATCCCATTACGTTATGCATACCTTTGGTCGCTCTCCGGTAGAGTTTGTCGAAGGCCACGGCATGAAGCTCATCGGCGATGACGGCCGTGAGTATCTTGACTTTCTCGCTGGTATCGGTGTGTGCAGCCTTGGCCACGGCAACGCTGCAGTGCTCTCGGCGCTCGAGGCGCAGACCAAAAAGCTTCTGCATGTGTCTAACTACTTCTACATCGAGCAGCGCGGACAGGTCGCAGCGTTGCTGTCCAAGCTTGCCAACGACGACGTAGATGGTGCGTGTGTGCTGGCCGATGCCATTGCCGCCGGCGATGAGACCACGGCCGCTGCGCTCGGTGCCCCGGCTGCGGACGAGCAGGTGTGGGAGACGTTCTTTGCCAATTCTGGTGCCGAAGCCAACGAGGGCTCGATGAAGCTCGCGCGTCTGTACGCCAAGCGTGCTGGTAACGGCGGCAACACCATCGTATGCATGCGCGGCGGTTTCCACGGCCGTACGCTCGAGACCATTGCCGCTACCATGCAGGATTGGCTACAGGACAGTTTTCGTCCGCTGCCGGGCGGCTTTGTGGCCTGCACGCCCAACGATGTCGATGAACTGCGCGCAATCTTTAAGCAGCTCGGAAGCGAGATTTGCGCCGTCATGCTCGAGCCGATTCAGGGCGAGAGCGGTGTGCACCCCATGACTGAGGAGTTTATGACGGCGGCGCGCGACTTGGCGCACGAGGTGGGCGCCGTTCTTATCGCCGACGAGGTCCAGTGTGGCATCTTCCGCTCCGGCAAGCCGTTTGCATTCCAGACCTATGGCGTGGAGCCCGACATTATGAGCCTTGCCAAGGGCATTGCCGATGGCGTGCCCATGGGTGCCGTGGTGGCAAAGAAGGAGATCGCCGACGTGTTTAAGCCGGGCGACCACGGCTCGACCTTTGGCGGTAGCTGCTTGGCTGTCGCGGCGTGCGCCGCGACGCTCTCCGCGCTCGTGCGCGGCGATTATGGCGAGCATGCTGCCAAGGTAGGCGCCTATATGGAGGCAAAGCTCGCCAAGCTGCCGCACGTGACTGAGGTACGTGGCCGCGGCTTGATGCTCGGCTGCGATCTGGATGACGCTGCGGGCGATGCGCATGATATTGTTGCCCGCGCGCTGGCCGCCGGCGCCGTGATTAACGCTACTGGTGCCCACACGCTGCGTTTCCTGCCGCCGCTCGTGTGCGAGGAAGCCGACGTGGACAGCCTGATCGAGATTTTGTCGGACGTTTTGGCCTAACACAGCGCAATAACTCAATTTGGACCGGGTTCCGGACTGCGGACGTGCCATATGCGGGACGATTCAGCGGTCTGGAGCCCGTTTTGTTGCCGATTTGCGATGGGCAAAAGTCACTCTGGTCAAAAAATGCCAAATATGAGTACTGTCACCAGTTGAATCTCATATCAAACCGACTATCCAGGATTAGTTAGACCACATATGTTCAGTTTTGTTGTCAGAAAACATGCTCATCCGGACCATTAGCCGTTGCTTTGATGTCAGATTTGCCCTTTGGGACCTTGAAAATGCTGTTACAAAAAAGGTGGCAGTACTCATATTTGGCATTTTTTGACCATTGCCCTTGAAACGAGCGAGCCGTAGGGTTCGAATCCCTCTGCGATGGGCCCGAAAAAGGAAAGGCCTCCATCGCTGGAGGCCTAACAATTCAGTGGTGGGCGATGAGGGATGTCCGCGTGCGGCTGGCGCCGCCCGCTTTCGCTTCGGGCCTGCGGCCCTCGCGTGCTGCGCTGGAAAACGTTTGTGCGTCTCCTCGGCTCCGCACCCTTGCGGGTTCGAATCCCTCTGCGATGGGGCCAAACCAAAACGGTCCCCTTGCGAGGACCGTTTCCAATTCAGTGGTGGGCGATGAGGGATTCGAACCCCCAGCCTTGTGCGTGTAAAGCACCTGCGCTAACCGTTGCGCCAATCGCCCGCAGGGATTGAGTATAGCGGAAACCCCGTGCTGTTCACCGCTAATTCATAACGAAACTTACGCGGCGACTTCGGCGCCCTTGTCCTCGTCGATAAAGAAGCGCTTGTACCAGATGAGGAACGTCAGCGTGGTATAGATCTTGCGCTGGTTGAGCGAGCGACCCTCAAAGTGATCGTCAAGCAGTTTCATGAGCGCATCGGTGTCAAAGAAATCGGCAGCCCACGGTGCGGTGAAGTATTCCTTTACGTAGTCGTAGTACTTTTGCTCGCGCAGCCAGAACTTGACCGGTACGGGGAAGCCCACCTTCTTGCGCGTTGCCCACTCGTCGGGCAGCGTGCGGTTGGCGGCGTGACGCAGGACGAGCTTGCAGCCTTCTTCGTTAACACGGTAGTTGGCGGGAATGTGCTCGGCAAACTCCATGACCTTCTTGTCCAGGAACGGGACGCGAAGCTCCAGAGAATGCGCCATGCACATCTTGTCTGCCTTGAGCAGGATGTCGCCCGGCAGCCACATGTTCATATCCAGATACTGTTTCTTGGAAAGCTCGCAGCAGTTGGGAACCTGCTTGTAGTACTCGGCGCACATCTCGGCGGCGTTCTTGCCGGTGTCGTAAGCGGGCTTGAGCACCTCGTCGACCTCGGAGGGATCGAACACCTTTGCCTGACCCACATACCAGCGCTCGGGAACCTCGGCGCATTTCGTCAGGAAGTTGTGGCCCTTAAAGTAGGGGAGATGCTGAACGAGCGAGCCCAGGGCGCGACGTACGCCGAGCGGCACGCGCTTCTTAAAGGAGCGCATCTCGGGGGTGTCCTCGTACCACTCATAGCCGGCAAACAGCTCGTCGGCACCCTCGCCCGAAAGGACGACGGTGACCTCCTCGGAAGCCATCTGCGCCAGATAGTACAACGGCACGCTGGACAGGTTCGATTGCGGTTCGTCCATGTGATACTGGATATCGGGCAGCGCATCGAAGAACTCGTCGGCGGTAATCATCTTGCGCACATTCTTGATGCCCAGCTTGTCGGAAAGCTCGGCAGCGTAGTTGGTCTCGTTGAAGTTCTTGTAATCGAAGCCGACAGAATACGTGGTGTCGGGCATGAGACAGGCGGCGATGTAGCTGGAGTCCACGCCGCCAGAAAGGAACGAGCCCACCTTAACATCGGCGATTCGGTGTGCAGTGACGCTTTCGTGCACAACCTTGTCGCACTCGTCCACGTACTCCTCGAAGGTCTTGGAGTTGTCGTCGGTGAAGTCACAGCTCCAGTAACGCTTGATGTCCATGGTGTTGGTTGTCAGGTCATACGTAAAGCAATGCGCCGGGGCAAGCTTGAACACGCCCTTAAAGAAGGTCTCCTCCGTGGCGGGGAATTGCAGCGTCAAGTAGGGGCGTAGCGCGTCGTGGTTGACAGCCTTCTCAAACTTGGGATGGTCCAGGAAGCTCTTGATCTCGGAGCCAAACAGCAGTGAGCCATCGGATGCCTGGTAGTAATAAAACGGCTTGATACCAAAGATGTCGCGAGCGCCAAAGAGTTTGTTCTTGTTCTGGTCGTGAATCACGAACGCGTACATGCCGCGTAGGCGGTTGACCAGGTCCTCGCCCCACTCCTCGTAACCGTGTACCAGGACCTCGGTATCGGCGTTGCAGTGGAAGGCGTAGCCGGCTGCCTCCAGCTCGGCGCGAAGCTCCTGGAAGTTGTAGATCTCTCCGTTGAAGACAATCGTGACCTTGCCGTCGTCGCTCGACATGGGCTGAGCTCCAGCTTCGGAAAGATCGAGAATCGAAAGACGACGGAAGCCAAGGGCAACGTTGTCGACGATATGCTGGCCGCCCATATCGGGACCACGGTGGATGATGCGATTCATCATGGCCGTGAGAACCAGCTCACTCTGTTCATCTGTACCGGTAAAACCGACAAAACCGCACATGCAAGATCCTTTCTGCTGACGGCTCAGGTGTACTGCCGCAAGGATCGCGGCAGCTGATGTCAAATAATCTTTACTATCATGCCAATCTTTTGTTTCGTGATAGGGCATAAGCGCCGAGCGAACCGAAAAAACCACGGCCCGATCTTCAGACGAAGCGGCGGGTCGTGGTTGTGAACGCTATGTATGAGCGGTTAGCGCTTGCTGCGCTCGGCGAGACGGTGCTCCACCTTGGTGACGATGTGGATGAGCGGAATCGTCACGACCAGATAGTAAAGTGCGGCGCAAATGTAGGGCGTAATGTTGCCCGTGGTGGCCGTGAGGTTTTTGGAGAACAGCATGAGCTCCATGACGCCAACGCTCGAAAGCAGCGACGTGTCCTTGTACAGCATAACGAACTCGCTGGTCATAGTCGGTATAACGTAACGTACAGCCTGCGGGATCACGATGCGCGACATAACTTGGGACCAAGTCATGCCAAGCGAGTAAGCAGCTTCCGCTTGACCATGCGGTACGCTCTCGATGCCGGCACGGAAAATCTCGGCAAGATAGGCCGAACAGTTGATGGCGAGCACGCCAACGCCGAGCGGCAGATTGGGCACGTTGAGACCGATCATAGGGAACCCAAAGAACGCAATGTAGATCTGCAGGAAGAGCGGGGTTCCGCGCAGGACGTTGATGTATGTCACAGCGATGCCGCGCAGCATACGACTATGACTGATTTTCATAAAGGCAAACAGCAAGCCGATGGGGATGGCGAGCGGAAAACCGATGGCGGTCACGGCAAGTGCTATGCCCCAGCCCTTAAAGAGCGAAGCGATTGAGGTGACGATAATCTGCGGCTTGCAGAACATGCCCAAAAACGGGTTGGAGTTCCATGCGGCAACCCAAGGCTGGGCATCGAGCCAGGCGACGATTTCTTGCACCATGGTGCTCTCCGAGACGCTGATGGTGTTGCTCTCGGGAAGATCTCGCTTGTCGCCGTCGGTGACATAGCTGCCGGTGACGGCATAGGCACCCGCGTTGCTCGGGAATACGACGTCGGGGACGACAACGCGAATCTGCGAGCCGGCAGCGACGGGATCGGCGAACTTGATGACGAGCTTTGAGCCGTCCAGCGAGCACGATGCCTTGACACCCGTCTGGTTCAGTCCGTCGAGCAGCGTGACCTTAACATCGGTGCTTTCAAATGACCCGCCTTCGGGCAGCTCAAGCTCAATTTGCGAAACGTCGCCCTCGTCGCTACCCGTTGTCGCTTCCCAGGTCAGGCGGGTTGCGATGCCGCCGAGCACGCCGTTGCCGCCGTCTTCGTTTGACTTGGCGGTCGCCGAGGTGACGGCGAGTGAAGCGCCCGTCGCGTCCTCTGAGCTCGAGGCATCCTCGTTATCGGACCCGCTCGTGGGTGCCATGCCAAACCACTTCTCGTACAGTTTGTCATAGGCGCCGGAGCTCTTGATCTTGGCAAGGGCATCGTTGATGGCCTGTGTCAGCTCGGGGTTGTCTTTAGAGACGGCAATGCCAAACTGCTCGCCCGTCGGAACCTCTTTGATGATCTCCATACCGGTAAAGGAGTTCGAAACCATCCACTGCTCAACGGGAAGATCGCATACGACCGCCTGGCACTGACTACTCATGACGGCGGTGAAGGCTGCCGTCCAGTCGTCAAAGTTGACGGTGGTTGCCTGCGGCAGGTTCTCGATTGCCCACTCCTCGGATGTGGTGCCCGACTGCACGGCAATTTTGACGCCCGGTGCGTTGAGGCTGTCGACCGTGTCGTATCCAGTGTTCTTTGCAACTGCGACGCCCTGGTTGGAGTCGATATAGGGGTCGGTGAAGTCGACCTCTTCCTTGCGCTCGTCGGTAATCGTGATGTTGCATGCGCCGACATCGGTCTTTACACCCTGTTTGACCATGGGGATAATGCCGTCGAACTTTTGCGCCGGCAAGTAGTTGAGCTCCAGACCGAGCTCGTCCGCGATCATGCCCATGAGTTCATAGGTAAAGCCCTGGTCTTCGCCGGAATCGTTGACGTATTCAAACGGGGGTGTGGCCAAGTCACTTGCGACGGTGAACTTGCCATTCTCGACGAGTGTGTAGGTGCTCGAGGCGTTCTGGGAGGACGAACAGCCGCTCGCGCCGATGGTGGTGGCAAGGGCCACAACGATCGTCGCGAAGGCGCAGACGATGCGCCGGGTCAACTGGACATGTGCCGAGCGGTGGCGACGTTCGAAGTGTCGTTTCATCTGGAATCCTTTGCTTGGGCATGATGAGTCGGCATTGCGGGTCAATGAGGCACATCAAGACATTTAGATAAAGAATAGCACCCAGATTTCCCTGTTTTTACACGGGGTGGACACTGTTGTCATTTATTAACCCACGGCACAGTCCATGCAATTTTTTAGAAGGCTGCAATGCGCGCAAGGCCAGGTGGCATATTAGGATGGTTGATAATACAGAATGTTTCATCGTTTCTGCCGCGGGACGTCTTTTGCCCTTTAAGGCTGAATTTAGCGAGAGAGGTCTTTGTATGTCGAGTCCGACACAAGAGAAGCTAACTCTGATGCGCTATATAGAGTTGCTCGAGGAAGATGACCTTGTTGTTTCCAGACCGAGCGCTTCGTGCGACCAGCGCATTGAGTTTGCGACTGATGACTCGCGCCAGGTGCGTCCGGGCACGTTGTTCGTCTGCAAGGGCCGTGCGTTTAAGCGCGAGTACCTGCTTTCGGCAATCGCCGATGGCGCCGTGGCCTACGTTTCCGAGGTCGATTACGATGTTGATCTTCCCGCGGTGATTGTGAGTGATATTCGTCGCACGCTCGCCGTGGTGGCAGATGCCTTTTATGGACACCCGTCGGGTAAGGTGAAGGTCTGCGCCTTTACAGGCACCAAGGGCAAGTCGACCTGTAGCTTTTATCTGCGCGGCATTCTCGCCAACGAGGCCAAGCTTACGGGCTGTCATCGGCCCGCTCTTAATACGGGCATTGAGTTCGACGACGGCATCGAGGCGGGCCCTTCCAAACTGACGACCCCCGAATCCTTCCTGCTGCAGTCTCGCATTGCGCATGCTGCGGAGGCGGGTGCCCCGTGGCTGGTTATGGAGGCATCGAGCCAGGGCCTCAAATACGAGCGCACGGGCAAGATCGCCTTTGAAGTCGGCGCCTTTACCAATATCGGCGAG
Source organism: Collinsella sp. (assembly GCA_048250755.1). Taxonomy (GTDB): domain Bacteria; phylum Actinomycetota; class Coriobacteriia; order Coriobacteriales; family Coriobacteriaceae; genus Collinsella. The sequence continues at coordinate 4,955 of DBEZMF010000087.1, read as the reverse complement.
GATCACATTTCGCCGATTGAGCATCCGACGCTCGAGGATTACTTCGCCAGCAAGCTCAAAATCTTCTCGCAGAGCCGTTTTGCCGTGGTCAATCTTGATATGGATAAGGTCGATCGTGTGCTCGAGGCGGCATCTCGTTGCGAACGTACGGTGACGTTCTCCCTGACCGACGAGCGTGCCGACGTGCTCGCGCTGGCGATTCGTAATGGCGACTGCGGCGTGGTGGCAACAGTGCGCACGCCCCGCTTTACGCGCGACATTGTGATTCCCACGCCGGTTAAGTTCAATGTGTCCAACGCGCTTGCCGCTATTGCCTGCGCCGAGGCCTTGGGCATTTCCGAAGAGGGTATCGTCCATGGCTTTGAGGGCGTCTTCGTTCCCGGCCGCATGGAGCTCTATCCGTCCGTATCGGGCAAAATCCTGGGCATCGTCGATTTTGCACACAACGGCATGAGCCTCGAGACGCTCCTGCGTGACTTGCGCGAGAACTATCCCGAGCGCGAGCTGGCGGTTGTATTTGGCGCTACGGGCGGTAAGGGTGTCGATCGGCGCACCACGATGGGTATCGCCGCTGGCAAGTATGCCGACCGAATTGTGATTACCGAGGATGACCCCGGCCCCGAGGATGTCGAGGATATCTGCGCCGAGATCGCGCGCAACGTTCAAGCGCAGGGAAATGATAACTGGCAAATCGTGACTGATCGCGTTGCCGCCATCGAGACTGCCGTGCGCGAAACCGTCCGTCCTGCCGTGGTCATCGTGACCGGTAAGGGCGAGGAAGAGCGTATGCTGCGCAAGAACGGACCCGAGCCTTGTGAGCGCGACGGTTCGATTCTCAAGCGCGCCCTTGCGGCGTACGACGCCTAAGACCAGAAGCCCCTTCTACGTAAATGGAGTGACCATGTCCCACAATACCCTGCCGACCGTCGCTGAGCTTTCGGGCGAGATGCGCGAGCGTCTTGCCAAGGTTAAGTACGTCTTTACCGATCTGGACGCCACCATGCTCGCGCCCGGCTCGTGCGTGCTGCGCGACAACGACGGCAACCCCTCGACCAAGCTCGTCGAGGCTGTCGTGGCACTTGCCCGCGCCGGCATACAGGTGGTTCCCACCTCGGGCCGCAACCGCACCATGATCCACGAGGATGCGCGCGTGCTCGGCCTCAACTCCTACATCGGCGAGATGGGTGGTCTGGTCATGTACGACCTCAAGGCCAACGATTGGGAGTACCTGACCGGCGATATGCCCTACGACCCCGCCTGCGGCCTCACACCGCATCAGGTGATCGAGCAGACCGGCGTGTGCGAGAAGATTCTCGCCCGCTGGCCGCATAAGATCGAGTACCACAACGACATGTCGACTGGCTACAAGTACCGCGAGGTCACCGTCGGCATGCGCGGCGATGTGCCCGACGACGAGGTCCAGGCCATTCTTGACGAGGCCGGCTGCGGCCTGGTCTGGGCCTGCAACGGTCACCTGACCCATCTGTCCAAGCCGACGACGCTCGAGCTCGAACGCGTCGAGGATGGCCGCGCGTTTAACATCAATCCCGCCGGCCTCAACAAGGGCGTTGCCATTGCGCGCTTCTGCGAGCACCTTGGTATCGAGCGCGAGGAGACGCTGGCGCTCGGCGATTCCGAGTCCGACTTCTACATGGCCGACCACGTGGGCACGTTCTGCCTGGTCGAGAACGGTTTGACCAGCGCCGGCGCGCCCGAGTTCCTGGATGTTTGCGATAACGCCTACGTCACGCGCGGCAAGATTGTCGATGGCTGGGCGGCAACGGCAGAGCTGCTCGTCGCGGCCCGTTCGTAGTGCGGTCCTATCGCGCTGAGCCATATCTTTTCGAGAGAGAATCTGGTGAGGTCATGTCCGATATCGAGAATCCGGCAGGCGACACGCGCCCGATTGGCGTGTTCGATTCTGGTCTGGGCGGTCTGACGGTTGCACGCGCCATCGCAACGGCGTTGCCGCACGAGTCCGTCTACTACTTTGGCGACACCAAGCGCTGCCCCTACGGCACCCGTACCGAGGACGAGGTGCGCTCGTTTGCACTGCAGGCGGGTCGTTGGCTTTCGAAGCACGACGTCAAGATCATGGTCATCGCATGCAATACGGCGACCGCTGCGGCCTTGCGTTTGGCCCAGCAGGTGCTCGACGTCCCCGTCATCGGTGTGATCGCACCGGGCGCACGCGCGGCAATCAACAGCACCCGCACGCGCCGGGTGGGCGTGCTCGCCACCAACCTCACCATTCGCTCAGGCGCTTACACGCGTGCCATCCAGGACCTGGATGCCGGCGTCGACGTATACGGCTGCCCTGCCTCGAGCTTTGTCGAGGTCGTTGAGCACGAGCTCGCCTCGGGCGCACATCTGCAAGAGCAATGGCTCGAGAACGAGGACATCTTCGATACGCCTGCCGTACGCGCGCTGGTCGGCGCCACGGTTGAACCGCTGCGCGACCACGGCATCGATACCGTGGTACTCGGCTGCACGCATTTCCCGCTGCTCGTGGGGCCTATTCGCCATGCGCTGGGTCCCGGAGTGCGCGTGGTGAGCTCTGCCGAGGAGACCACGCGCGAGCTGACCGATATTCTCACGCGCCGCGAGCAGCTGGCGGGCGACGCTGCCGAGCCGCAGCATCGTTTTGCAACGACGTCCGATAACATTGCCGAGTTTGCGGTGGCGGGCAGTTTTATCTTTGGCCAGCCGCTCAAGAGCATTGAGCATATCGATATCGACGAACTGAAATAGATAAAAGGTCACCGACCAAAAGCTCACGCACACTTTTGCCGAAAGGATTTTTCCATGGAGTATATGCAGGTCAATCGCGCCAACGGCCGCGCCGCCGATGAGCTGCGCCCCATCAAGCTTACCCGCGGCGTCATGAAGCACGCCCACGGTTCGTGCCTGGCCGAGTTTGGCGATACGCGCGTGCTGTGCGCCGCCACCATCGAGGAGGGCGTGCCGGGCTGGCGCAAGGGCGCCAAGGCCGGTTGGGTAACGGCGGAGTACGCCATGCTGCCGGCATCGACCGGCAAGCGCTGCAAGCGCGAGCATGCCAACCGCAAGGGCCGCTCCATGGAAATCGAGCGCCTCATCGGTCGCAGCCTGCGCACCGTCGTCAATATGAAGGCACTCGGCGAGTACACCGTCACCGTCGACTGCGACGTGATTCAGGCAGACGGCGGCACGCGAACGGCGAGCATTACCGGCGCCTGGGTGGCACTGCACGACGCCCTTGCCATGTGGGTCGAGGCGGGTAAGCTCGAGCGCATCCCGCTCACGGGCCAGGTCGCCGCGATTTCCATGGGCGTTGTCGACGGCAACACCCTGCTCGACCTGGATTATTCCGAGGACAGTCACGCCGAGGTCGACATGAACCTTGTCGCCACCGATACCGGTGAGATGATCGAGCTCCAGGGCACCGGCGAGCAGGCGCCCTTCGACCGCAAGCGCCTCAATGCCCTGCTCGATTTGGGCGACAAGGGCATTGCCGAGCTCATCGAGCTCCAGCGCCAAGCCCTCGCCTAACCTGCCAAAAAGGGACAGGTTTATTTTGGCAGGTTTTATCTGCGGAAACGCTGAACTGTAAGGCTGCTGCCGCGCGAGGGGAGGGGCTTGAGAGCCTAATTACCTTTTGTGTGGCGTTGTTATAAGAACAAGGAGACCACTCATGGCGCTTGAGAAGATCGACATCGACACCCTCGACCCGGCGGCGACCATCGTCGTGGCAACGGGCAACGCCCATAAGCTCACCGAGATCGAGGCCATTTTGGGCAAGGTTATGCCCGAGGTTCGCTTTGTGGCGCTCGGTCAGCTGGACGATTTTGAGGACCCCGAGGAAAACGGCACGACGTTTTTGGAGAACGCCATCATCAAGGCGCAGGCTGTCGTCGAAGAGACGGGGCTCATGGCCATTGCCGACGATTCGGGCCTGGTCGTCGACGCGCTGGACGGTGAGCCCGGTGTGTATAGCGCGCGCTACGCGGGCGTTCACGGCGACGATGCCGCCAACAATGCCAAGCTCCTCGTTAACCTGGAAGGCGTGGCCGACGAGGACCGCACTGCGCGCTTTATGAGCGTCGTCGCGCTCATCGACACGGACGGTTTGGTCACCTACGGTGAGGGTGCCTGCGAGGGCGTTATCGCACACGAGGGCCGCGGCGATCACGGCTTTGGCTACGACCCGCTGTTCCTGCCGGTCGACACGCCGGGCAAGACCATGGCCGAGCTGACGGCGGACGAGAAGAACGCCATCAGCCATCGATTCCATGCGCTCGAGCACCTATCCGCCAAACTGACGGGCGAGGAGTAGGCCGTGCGTGCGGTGGTGCAGCGCGTGCTCAACGCCGGCGTGACGGTCGACGGCGAGTGCGTGGGCAAAATTGGGCGCGGCTATCTGGTGCTGCTGGGCGTGGGCCACGGTGACACGCGCGCCGAGGCCGATAAGCTGTGGGGCAAGCTCCGGGGCTTGCGCATTTACGAGGACGAGAACGGCAAGACCAACCTGGCACTTGCCGATGTCGACGGCGAGGTTCTCGTGGTGTCGCAGTTCACGCTGTTCGCCGATTGCCGTCACGGCCGCCGTCCATCGTTTACGGAGGCCGGCGCCCCCGATGTCGCCAACGAGCTCTACGAGTACTTCCTGACGCTTGTGCGCGAGGACGTCGAGCACGTAGCGCATGGCATTTTCGGCGCCGATATGAAAGTCGACTTGGTCAACGACGGTCCATTCACCATCGTCCTGGACACCGACAATCTGTAAGTAGTCAATTTGGGACGGGGCTTATTTAGCTACTTGCGTATGGACACGGCAGGGTGCTATAGTATTAGAGTTTTGTCTATCTTAGGGGTATTATCCCCTTTTTGAATTGCACCTTCTGGAGGCCCTGTTCATGGAAGAGATGGAAGTCAATCACGTCGACGACATCCACGAGAAGCTGACCGATATGGTG
>DBEZMF010000086.1:0-1476 GCA_048250755.1 Collinsella sp. | reverse complement strand
GCAACCTGGCGCGCAGGGGCCTCGCCGAGGTGGTCGGCCGCGACGTGCGGCTGACCGAGGAGGGCGGGCGCCTCGCCGAGGCCACCCTCGACAAGCACCGCTTCTTCGAGCGGCTGCTCGTCGAGTCAGGCGTGGACGCCGAGACCGCCTCGGCGGAGGCCTGCCGCATGGAGCACTGCCTGTCAGAGGACTCCTACAGACGTTTCGCGGCCTATCTCGGGAGCCGACGAGACGAGGGCGATGGCGGGTAAACGGAGGGCGGCTTGCAGGCCAGACTGGGCGACTGGCTCAGTTTCGGATACCGCCCACTAGGCAACTCCTCGCTGAGCGAGGGGACGATATCGAGCGGCGGCGATGGCAACGAGCATCGCGCCATCGCCGCCAAGCCCCGCGACGCCGAGGTGCAGCGTCTGCCGCTCCGGAAGGAGCAGACGCATGGCAGTCGAATCAGCAGGATGCCCGTACGTCAAGATCCCCGTGCCGATACAGGACACGTACTCGGTGGCGGAGATAGCGATACTCTTACGTGTGAGCAGGAACGCGGTCTACGAATGGAGCCTCCTCGAGGACGACCCCCTGCCACTGAGGAGGATGATGGGCAGAAAGAGGGGGCGCTTCGCGTTCAGGGACGAGCTCCTCGAGTGGAGCAAGCGGCACGCGACGTGATTGTAGTCAGACAGAACCTTTCAGGACGCCCCGCTCCGATTCGAGTAGAGATAGTTCCCGTCCAAATTAACTAGGCGGTTCATCGAGGCTCCTCCGCCTATCAAGCCAAGGCCGCTTCTACCGAGATATCATGAGCGTAAGAGTTGACATTGACTAACTTTGATGGCAAAATCCCCAACACGAAAGATATCTAAGTTACTTTTGAAGGGGGGTGGCCGTAGTGGGCAACGGAAACTACCAGGAGACGCACGAGCGCATCTTGGAGAGCGGCCTTGCGGCGTTTTTGGAAGAGGGATTCGAGAAGGCGAACCTGCGCAGGATCTGCAAGGCAGCCGGCGTGACCACCGGGGCGTTCTACAAGCACTTCAAGGACAAAGAGGCGCTCTTCTCGGAGCTGGTCGAGCCGCTGGCAAACATGATTCGCAAAGCTTACGCCCAGGGTGAGGAGCGAGGTTTCGCCGGGTACGACGAAAGAAAGCCCGTGACCCCGGAGCAGGTGCGCGCCGCGCTCGAGGCCAAGGCGGCGGGGACGCTCGCGACCACGGCGATGCTGTACTCCCATCGCGACATCTACGAGCTCCTTGTGTTCCGCTCCTACGGCACCCCCTACGAGCACTTCCTTGACTGGCTCGTCGACGAGGAGGACAGGACCACCCTCCGCGTTCTCGAGCTGATCCACGGCGCAGAGAAGGCTCGAACCGTCATCTCGAAAGAGTCTCTCCACATCGTCAACCACGCGTTCTACAGCGCCCTTTCCGAGAATATCATCCACGCGAAGAGCGTCGAGGAGCTCAACGCGACGACCGAGGT
>DBEZMF010000085.1:0-13880 GCA_048250755.1 Collinsella sp. | reverse complement strand
GTGCAGAACCAGATATACCCTTGTTAATGAAAGAGGTAGAGGATTTTGATAATTTTGTATTTTGCTACTGGCATATGACCTGGGTTAATTCTACAATGTCATACAGTTAAATATTTATATAATATGAGGATATATTCTAACAGTTTTGAGTTAATGTCCGAAATGGGCAGAGAACTCAACAGTTATGGTCAAACTGTAAAACCAAAGACCTATCAAAATAAAGTGATTGAAGGTAATGAGGATTTTATTACAAAAGAACTCATTTGCCAACAATATTGTTTAACTTCACTTGGGGACCCAGTATGGTTATTCATATTCTCTCATTCAAAGGAATGGGCAGATGCCGAGTTTAAAGAAAGAATTGGTTGGTATGATTTAAATCCAGGTAAAGCTTGGGAATTGAGAAAAGATTTATGGGAACAGTTTTTGGTGAATGGTAAGTTTGATTACACCTACCCAGAGCGTATTTGGAACTCGTTAGACATTTATGGTAGTACTTCTTTTAACTGTGATTCAGCAATGCAATCAGTTATTGAACTTCTTAAGAGGGATAATGATACTCGTAAAGCAGTACTCCCTATATTCCATGGTACAGATTTAAGATTCCTTGATGGAAGTAAACGTATACCTTGCTCAATGTATTATGATTTCCTTATCCGTCAGAATGGTAAAGGAGAGAAGGTATTACATATTTGCTATCATCAAAGAAGTTCGGACTTTGTACAACATTTCGGTAATGATGTATATCTTGCATGGAGACTCATGCAATATGTAGCTAAAGAGGTAGGAGTAAAACCGGGTTACCTGTATCACACAATCGATTCTCTTCATGCTTATAAGAAAGATTGGACATCATTAGCATCTAATCTGGAAGACTTACAAGAGAAATACTAATAATGAGGGATGTATCTACTACTGGTGGGTATGTCCCTTTTTCTATTTTAAAATATGGAGACACGGTATACAATAATAAAAAACAAGAGAGAGCTTAAGAAACTTATTGCTTGTTGTAAAGCTACAGGTTATGCTTGCTGTGACTACGAAACAAATGCAGAACCAATATATAATAAGGGTTTTAAGCCAACTATACTCTCAGTATCCTGGATGCCAGGGTTTGGTGCTTCCATTCCTTTAGACCATTTCGAAACAAAAGATTATACTTCACCGGGTTGGAATTGGAAAAAGATGCTAAAGAAATTTGGGGAAGAGGTAATCGAGAATTATGACATTGTAAAGGTTGCATGGAATTGGAAGTTTGATGACCAGATAAACCAAAAGTATCAAATATTCTATAGGGGTACTTGTTTAGATGGTATGCTTGCAAAATATGTTCTTAATGAGGAAAAACCTCATGACCTAAAATCAATGGTAAGAAGATATCTGCCCGAGTATGGTAATTATGAGAAACAAGATGCTTTCGATAAGATACCTTGGGATGAAAAAGAATTAGACCCACTTTGTCATTATGGATGTCAAGATACGGATTATACTCTTAGGTTAATGATATTCTTTGAGAAGAAGTTGGTGGATTTAGGTATGTATTCGGTATTCCGTAATTTATTCATGTGTAATTCACGAGTACTTACTTCGGTAGAAAAGGAAGGTTTATATCTAGATACTGAGTTCAATAAAAAGCTTTTGGAAGAATATAAACCAAAAATAGATGCTGCTAGAGACGCAATATACGCTTTGCCAAGAGTAAAAAAATTCGAAAAGAAGTACAACCAAGAAAAGATTGATAAGTATATTCAATCTATCGAAGCTGAACTTGAGGAGTTAGATTATAATGACCCAAAAGACAAACGAAAGATTGCATTAAGGGAACAGAAAATATCGAATATCAAGGCAGGTATATTTACAACTAAAAAGGAACAGGAATTAATAAGACCCATTAACCTTGGTAGCCCAGTTGATTTGCCTAAGCTAATGTATTCAGAGGATGGATTCCATTTCGATGTAATTAAAGATAATGATTCTGGTAAACCAAGTACAGATGAAGAAACTCTAACTAACTTAAGGTTAACAGTTAAAAAACCCGATTCACCAAAGGCAATATTCTTGGATAAACTTCTCGAACTAAGAGGGTTAGAGAAAATGTATAAGACTTATATTTATGGGTGGTGGGAAAAGGTACAAGATGATTCTCGATTACATGGTAGATATAACATACATGGTACTGACTCTAATAGGTTTAGTTCTGCAGACCCAAATATGCAGCAGATACCAAAGACATCGGTAGACCCCAATATCAAGAAACAATTAGTTGCTCCTCCGGGATATTTATATATGGCATTCGACTACTCACAGGCAGAGTTAAGAATGATGGCTCATTTATCAGGTGATGAAACTTATCTGGAAGCATTTGCAAAGGGCGTAGACCCTCACCTTGGTATAGCAGCAGCAAAATATGGGGTTCCAATTGAGGAAGCCAGTAAAATATACGAAGACGAAAGTCACCCTGACCATAAGCTTTGGAAGACTAGAAGAAAACAAGCTAAGCAAATTGCATTTGGGCTTATCTATGGAATTGGAGATGCTTTGCTAGCAGTAAAATTATCAGACCCAAAAGCTGGTATTATAGTTACTAAAGAGGAAGCTCGTAAGGAGATGGATGAGTTCTTTAAGAAACACCCAAAGATACTTAAGTTCAAAGAGAAACAAGAGAAATTCCTTCGTAAGCATGGATATTATACCCAGTTATTTGGTACTAAGAGAAGATTACCCCAAATATACTCAAATGATAAACAAGAAGTTGCTTATGCCATCCGTTTGGGACTTAATTTCCCATGTCAAGGTGCTGCAGCAAATATGACTAATTTTGGAGCTATCCTTGTTTATTGGTTAATGAGACAAGGTAAATTACCTCGTATGCTTGAAGTAGCAACTGTTCATGATGCAGCCTATTTTTACTCAAAGCCTGAATATATTAATACTTGGACTGTTTTTAAAATATGGGATATATTGAGAAACCCTAGTACTAAGAAATATTTTGGTTTTCAAGTGGATGATGTAGATATGTCAATGGACTTCTCTATTGGTAGGTCAATGGCAGAAGAATTACCTTTTATTCCTGGGTATGATTATAGAAAGATGCTTCAACCAGATTTCTCAGTAGAGGAGTATATGGAAGAACATAAGAAGTATAAGAATGTAATCATTAAGGATTATCCTAAATTGTTTAGTAAAGAGATAAAGCAGTATGAGGAAGATTTTAAAGGGAAACTTAGATTGCATTGGTTGCCCTAATTACCATGTTACCAAGAATGGTAAGGTATATTCTAATTATAAGGGTAAAGGTTGGGTAAAATTATCCCTTAATCGAATTAAAAATAACGGATATGTTATAGTTTCTATTAGGGATACGAATGGATATAGGTACACTTATAACATTCATCAATTAGTAGCATTAGTATATGTACCAAACCCAAATAATCATAAGTATGTATGTCATAAGGATAATATAAGAACTCATAATCATTATAAGAACTTATATTGGGGTACTGCTAAGGAAAATACTCAACAATGTATTAGAGATGGTAGGTTTAAATTTTCAGATACAAAGTTAAGTAGACCCGATATACTTCAATTACTTTATGAGTATGATACTGGTATGATAAAAGCAAAACTTGCTAGGAAGTATGGGATATCACCCATGTTAGTATATAAATATATTAAGAAAAGAAAACGTTATGAAAAAGATTTTGAACGGACCCACAGTATGGAGGGCTAAATGCCCAGTATGTGATTGCGAATTTGAATATGATACCAGTGAAACTTTTGGGGTTTATAATAAATCTGGAGATTATTTTAGGATAGTACAATGCCCTAATTGTAAAACTAATCTGAAGCATTCAGAATCTGTATCAACCATTATAACAGAATCGAAAAGAGAAGATACTATGTCTACATAAATAATATAAATTTATGGAATTATGGCAACACAGAAAGAGATTGATAATGCAAGCAAATTAACTGCCCTTACTTATATGGTTGCAGGGTGTTTAGGTTATTCTATCGAAAACTTACTTAAGTACTTAGATGTAGTTAATCTAAGGTTGAGTGGACAAGAAAAAATGTTACTTAACCGATTAAAGACTCAGTTATCTCAAGTACAAACTAATCTTACTACTTTAGAGGGATTAGCTTTTAAAGTAATGGCTACAGATGAGGATGGTAAACTTGCTTATGAAGATGCCACCCATATTTATTGGGCTGCATTTTTAGCATTACTAGATAGAGGTGGTACTGATAACTTATGCGACTTAAGATTAATGGCTTTGGTAGATAAGATAAGCATCTATAAATCTCTTCTTAATTTGCCCGGTATGAAACTCTCTTATCAAATGGCTTTTGCTCAAGTAACTAAAGCAATAAGCAAAGGAGAATTTAGTAAAGAAGACTTTAAAAACCTATTAGAAGTTTATGAAGACGGAACTGAAAAAACTAAAGGTTAAATTTGAAGGTAAACTTATTGAGATTGATATTCAAAAGGAATTATCTATCAATGAGAATATCATCAATTCTCAGCTACGAGAATCTCCTTCTAGTTATTATGTACTTGCTTCCCTGAGAGATAAGTATATAAAAGAAAGAGATGCTCTAGCAAGGGAAAAAGAAGAAGCTTATTCGAATGCCTGGTTATATTATAAGGATGCTAATGAAAGATGGAATAACGAATATGTATCTCATAAGGCAAACCTTAACAAGAAATACTCTTCTATCAATGAAAGGTATTTAAAAGCTGTAGAAAAAGCAAATAAGTTCATAACTATCTGTAAATGTTATGAGTCACGCGAAAATATATTAAGAACTATTAATGCGAACCTAAGAAAGGGTTAACCTATTGAACTATAAATAATTACTAACTTTTAAAAACAGTATCAGAATATGAATTATTCAATGACATTTATCTCACCTCTTGTGGCTGAGAAATTTAATCAAGAATTACCTGGATGCCCTACAGAAAACCGGGTACTTATTTTATCTCCAAAGGAGGTAAACCAAACTAAATCGGGTTTGATTATCCCTGAACAAGTAAAAGAGGGAGTTCCTCGTAAAGGAGTTGTAGTAAAGAGTGGGGAGATTACAGAAGAATATAAAACCTATCGGGAATTGGTGGGCATAGGTAGGATAGTTACCTATGGTTTGTATGCGGGTAAAGAACTTGAATTCGAAACAGATAAATTATCTCCTGCTCTTCAAAAGATCTTAGAGAAAAACGTTCTTACCGTATTGAGTATGAACGAAGTAGTTTACTCAGAACCGAATAATTAAAACTAATCATTATGATAAAAGACAAGAAGAAAAAGAAAGTTTCATCAGAGGGACTTTCTACAAAAGAAAAGATGCTAGCTAGAAAGAAACAGCTAGAATCCAAGGGAAATGGTAGTGGGTTAGTATATCCAAAAGAGGGAACTCTGAGGATGAGAATTAAATCTCCGGGTGATGACCAAGAATTGGGTATCGAAATTATTCAATTCTACCTGGGTGGCAATTTGGGAGGAGTTATATCTCCGGCTACTTTTGATGAACCTTGCCCATTCATGGAGAAATACCAAGAATTGAAAAACTCCAAGGATGAAGATGACAAGGAACTTGCCAAGAACCTGGTACCAAGAAGAAGATATGTTATCGGTGGTATCATTTACTCAGATGAAAAGGGTAGTAAGGTAGATTACGAAGGCAAAGATAAGGGAGTTTTAGTTCCTCGCTCAGTATACCAGGATATCATTGACCTTTACCTTGATGAAGATGAGGCAGGTGATATGACAGATCCAAAAACTGGATACGATATCAAGATAATTCGTTCCGGGTCTGGTAAACTAGATACCACTTATTCTGCTCGTGCTTGCAAACCAACTAAGTTGGACAAGAAATATCAAGGTACAATTGACCTTGAGGGGATAGTTCGTTCTCAAATCAAATCCTATGATGAGTTGGAAGATTTACTTTCACAGTATCTAAACGAAGACCATGGGGATGACGATGATGATGATAAATCCAAGAAGAAAAATAAAAAGGGAGTTCAAAAAGACCATTACATGGAAGATGATGAACCCAAGAAAACGAAAAGAAAATACACATCGGATATTTAAGGGTTAGTAATATGGTTTCATTCGAAGGTGGTAATTAGATTCGTTCTGTTATCACCTTCTTTAGTTTAAAGACATTACATTATGGCAAAGAAATCTAAGGTTGGTTTAAAAGTACCAACAGCAAATGAGATGGCAAAGAAATATGGAAGTATGATTAAATTAGCTTCAGAAGTTACTGATACTGATTTATATATACCATCTACTTTCTTTGCTCTGAACTACTTATTTGGTAAGGGTATTCCTTATGGTAAAATCGTAGAGATTGCTGGAGAAGAATCCTCTGGTAAATCTTTGGTGGCTTATAACTTTGCTTATGCTACTCAACAACTTGGAGGTCATGTGATATGGGTAGATGCTGAACAATCCTGGATGAATTCTTGGGCTGAAATAAATGGGGTAGACCCCGCAAGAGTAACCATTGTTAATGATACCCGTATTGAATATATTGCAGACGTAGTGGCAGACTTAGCAATATATTTACGTTCTCAATTAACTCACAATGAACCGATACTCTTAGTAATTGATTCTATTGCAGCTACAGACTGTACAGATAATATAGATGCTAAGATGGTTGATGGTAAAGCAGAAATGGGAGGTAGAGCAAAGGCTCTTTACAAATACTTCCGTATCAGAAGTGAGTTATTCTACAAGCTGGGAGTATCTCAGATTTATATTAACCAATTAAGAACTGCTTTAAATGTCGGATTTGGAAAAGATAACACAACAACTACAGGAGGTGCTGCACTCAAATTCTATGCTTCAATCAGAGCTGCTTTCTATTCGGGAAGGTCTGTTACCATTAAACAAAATGGGAAAGAAAGGAAAGCTGGGAAACTTGTCACTATCAGACTTATTAAAAATAAAGTTGCTCCTCCTCGACCTACAATCAGCAAATGCCCTGTATATTTCAATCCTAAATTCCACGAAGTCGGGTTTGACAGATGCTATGCTTTAGAAGATGTATTGGTAGATACCGATGTAATCGAAAAAACTACTGGTGGGTATAAATTGAAAGGTAAAACTCTTGCAAGAGGGGAAGAGAAATTCCAAAAGCTTTTGGAAGAAGACGATGAACTTCGTAGAAAACTTTTACGGAAAGCCGGAGTAAATACCATAGGTACTACTAAAAAGCAACTGGAGAAAATAGAAACAAATCTATTCCCAGTCGATGGTGTAGAATATGAAAACTATTCAGATTCAGAAGAGGAGGAGGAAGACGATGAATAAGAAAGAGGTAGAAGGTATAGAGAAAGTAATTAAAGAGTACCTTAAGAAAAATTTGAGAATGGAATCTAGGGTTAGGTATCTAGATGCTTATAGCCAACCAGAGAATTATTTAGATGTATATCTTGGAGAGGAAAAGATTCAAGAAGTTTCACTTTATGAATTAGATTTTGGACGATGAGCAAGAAAACAATATTACTGATTGATGGAGAGAATATTCTCCATCAGTCTTTTCATAAGTTCGAAAAACTTAAATCTACCGATGGCAAACCGAGTGGGGCAATATTCGGATTTTTCAAATCTCTACATATGTATCTTACAAGGTTCGAACCGGATGAGGTTTATATTTCATTCGATAATGGTCATTCACCAGTAAGGACGAAGTTATTGCCCAATTACAAGGGACATAGAAAAAATATATCTGTAGATTACGAATCATTGCAAAAGCAAAAGGCAATTATAATGAAAATGCTGGGTATGCTAAGAATTAATTATATCTTCGATAAAAAGAAATCTACAGTATATGAAGGAGATGACTTCTTAGCATACCTTGCAATTAAAAAATCCCAATCCGAGAAAATGATACTTATATCATCGGATAAAGACTTTAACCAGTTGCTATCAAATAACCTGAGGATATATAATCCCAGAAAAGATGAGATGATAAGAATGGATAACTGCAAAGAATTATTCGGTTATCATTCTCATGAAACGGTAGAGTACCTTGCAATGGTTGGAGATACTTCCGATGATATACCAGGGTTCCCGGGTATAGGCCCAGTAAAAGCAAGGAAAATCCTTGATGATGGTAGAATTGAGAAGTTTATTGCCCAGAGTAAGAACAAAGAATATCTTCAAATATGGAAAAGGAATGAACAGTTAATCGACCTTTTCTGGTTTGTAAGACATAATCCATTGGATAAGTTACCAATTAAGTCAAAGAAGAAGTTTAAGTATGAGAAATTCAAAGAGCTTTGTATCGAATACTCTTTAGCATCATTTTTGACAAATGAATTTATAAAACCATTTAAAGCATTACATCATGAGTAAGAGAATTATGTTTGTGGGTCCCTCTGGTATAGGGAAAACTACTTTAGCTAAGTATGTAGCTAAGAGAGAAGATCTACCTTTTATTTCTGGTAGTATGTCAGATTTATTACCTGCTACTGAAGGGGTATCACATAATGAAATATTATCCCTCGGTTCGGAGGCAATGTATAAAGCAGATTTTCAACTTCTGAACAAAAGGAATAGGTTATTCAAGGATAGAGAATATTTCGTAACTGATAGGAGTTATGCAGATTTGGCTGCTTATTTTTGGTATAAGCAATCAAGAACTTTACCAGAATGTGAAATGGAACATTTTTTCTGTCAATGTAAGACTTTAATGGAAGATCAATGTGATGTAGCAATCTTCTTACCATTAAATCTAGATACTTATAAGCATTGGTCAATGGAAGATAATGGTAAGAGAATACTTAACAGATTCTTCCAAGTTCAGATATCATCTCTTATGGGGGAATTGCTTGCAAATTGGGAAATACCCACTATTTGTATATCTGAGCTCAATTTAGGTATGAGAACGGAACAAATCAATTACCATTTAGATAGGATATGGGGAAAGAAG
This sequence comes from Collinsella sp., assembly GCA_048250755.1. Taxonomy (GTDB): domain Bacteria; phylum Actinomycetota; class Coriobacteriia; order Coriobacteriales; family Coriobacteriaceae; genus Collinsella. Next base: position 4,934 of record DBEZMF010000085.1, on the reverse strand, counting down.
TAATAGCAATAGCCTTTTCAGATTTACATATAAATCTATGGGCTAAGTTTAATGAGAACAATCACAGGACCCTGAATAGTTTCAGGGTTTTGTCGATTATACGGAAATTATGTAGAAGGTTTAACTGTCCTGCATTATTTTGTGGAGACTTATTTCATAAGGCCGAAACAATGGACCAAGAATTGGCAGAGATATGTTATAACGAACTAATCGAAGGATTTTGGATATATGCCATATCTGGAAATCATGATATTAAGAAAATAAGTAAGGTTGGTACTAAACCCTTTAGCTGGCTTTATCAAGTAGAGAAGTATGGTATCATGATATTAGATTATGAAAAAACCCAACTATCTTCTACACATAAAGATATTATGGTATATGGGGTTCCTTATATTGATAATAACGTGGGTCTAAGTGAATACTTAAAGAAGTTAGAATTAGATAAAAGTAAAAAGAATATTCTTTTACTACACACCGATTATCCTGGTGCAAAAGATACAGATGGTAGGGAAATAGATTCCGTAGAAAACTTAAATGTGAATGTTCTCAATAAGTTCGATTTAGTATTATGTGGGCATATACACAAACCACAAAGACTATCAAAGAAGGTTTATATGATTGGAGCCCCTAACCATCAAAGGAGAACCGATAGAGATTGTGAATTGGGGTATTGGAAAATCTATGAAGATTTGTCTCTGAAGTTTGTACCTTTGAAAAATTTCCCAAAGTTCATCGATGTAGAAAGGGAAGAGGATATTAAGGATGATGGCAATTATTATACGGTAATCCCTCAAAAAGCTAGTACTCCAGTTAATAACAAACATAAGATTACTAAGCAACTTTCTAAGAAGTCTCTAGCAAAGAGATACCTAAGAGAGAAAGGTATTAAAGATGAGGTTAAAACTAATCTATTAATTGAAACACTTAAAAAGGCTGAGTCATGTTAACGTTCTTAAACTTAGAGGCAGAAGGATTTTGTTCAATAGAATCCTTACATCTACAATTAAACCCAACTTGTACCATACTTATCAAGGCACCAAATGGGAAAGGGAAATCAACTATTCTCTCTGCCTTGGTATGGGCAATATATGGGAAAAACCTAAAGGGTGTTTCTGAGGTAAATACTTGGAAGCAAGTAAGGCCTAAAGATTACAAGGGTACTAAGGTACAAGTATATTTTCAGAAAGATTCTCATACATATAAGATAGTTAGATGTCAAAAGTATGATGAAATACTTGAGGATGGTGCTAAAGGTAAAGACAGACTTATCTTCATGAAAGATGGGGATATAGTTGATATCAAAGGGAAGGGGAAGATACAAGATTTTATAAACCGAGAGATAGGTTTATCATATACTCTGTTTATGAACTCAATCATGTTTGGTCAGGGTATAAAAAGACTCATACAAGAATCTAATTCTGATAAGAAAAAGATATTCGAAGAAGTATTTGACTTAGAGTTCTTAAACCTTGCTAAAGGCATTGCATTACAAGATAAAAATAACTTGATATCTCAAATAAATGAGGTAGAGCATGAGTCTCAAATGCTTAAGAAAGAATTAGAGGCTAACAAGGAAGCTTACTTCGATATGAGAGATAGAGAAAAATCCTTCAAGCAAAAAATTAATGAAGAACGAACAGAGTTAAAGCAAGATAGGGAAAAGCTAACTAAGCTACTAATTGAAAAACAAAAACAAATCAAGGCTGAAGTAGATGCTTCGCTTCAGATAAAGATTAAAAAACAAAATGAACTAATCCTTGATTTGAGGAGTAAGATAAAAGATGCAAAGAATTTATCGAATGTACCCCTTAAGAAAGTAATCAAAGAATTGGTAATACAGTTAGAAGCCGGTCACTACAAACGTGCGTTACGTGATGCTAAATCAATATATAAAGCGTTTTCTGACCTTGACAAATATGATAAAGAGTATCAAGAGGCTTTAGAGAGGTTGGAAGAACTTAGTAGTGTAAATGATAGGTATAAGAAATTAAAATCAGACTGTGATGATATTGCTTCTGATATTGCTTCTATTGACGAAGACCTGGCTAAGCTCAAGCAAGAAAAGCTTAAGGTCATGTCTCCAAAGTATAAACAAAAACTTAAGGAGATTAGGAAGAATTTACGGAAGGTTGATGAAGACTTTCACAATAAAGAGTTAGAGTTAGAGAATTATAACTGGTTAATTAATGACCCATTGGGTAATAATGGGATTAAGGCTTACCTATTTGATTCATCACTTGAGTTCTTAAATAAATGCCTCGATAAGTATTCAGAGGTATTAGGATTTAGGATCGAATTTAATATTGATTTGGGTACTGCTAGAAAAGAATTTGTTACTCTTATTGAAAGAGATGGGATGATTATAGATTACGATGAACTATCGGGTGGCGAGAAACAATTGGTCTGTGTAGCAATGGCTTTTGCAATGAATGAGGCTTTAACTGCCTCTAAGGGTATTAACTTAGCATTCCTTGATGAGGTATTTGAATCACTAAGTTCAGATAACATAGAAATAGTTACTTCCTTAATACGTTACATATTCAAAGAGAAAACTTTATTCTTGATAACCCACTTAGATTCTCTTCCTCTAGGTAATACTAAAATTTTGCAAGTGGAAAAGACCCAAGGCCTGAGTAGGTACCAATTACTATAATGGTATATAAAAATACAATACACCATTATATTATGAACTCTAAGAATAAAGGAAATCGATTCGAAAGAAAGATAGGTGCTTGGTTTACAAAATGGACCGGATACAAATTTGAAAGGAATAGAGCGGGGAGTGGAGCTTGGCATTCAAACAAGGACTCCACTTCCGATTTAACCTGTACTGATGAAAGGCATGCTCATAGATGTAAGATATCCATCGAATGCAAGAATTATAAAGAGATTAAGTTTGAACATCTACTCTTAGGTAATAAGGGATGCGATATACTGAAATTCTGGGAACAAGCTTCTAAGGATGCAAAAAGAGCAAATAAAGTTCCCATACTCTGTATGAGATATAATTCAATGCCCTCAGAAGAATTTTTCTTTGTAGTTGGAAAGGATTTATCTTCCGTATTCTATAAACCACTATTCGATAAAGCCAATATTATGGTAATCGATGTACCAAAGATAGGTGAGATTCTTTATGTATTCATGGCTAGTGATATACTGAAGAATGTAAACTATAAGTTAGTACATAAGCAAGCTAAGTTAATTCTTAAAAACCAGTAACCCATGAAGAAGCATACCCCATACTCATATTGTATATTTTACCTTGAAAGGAAGTACTGTGATAAAATCAATAAAGAACTCAAAGAAAAGGGGTATGACCAAATCAAGGCAATTATTCCTATGGTAAACGTATTAAGAAAAACCACAAAGGGTAAGATGGTATTCGAAGAAGTACCAGTATTATTCAATTATGGTTTTATGAGAATGCCTACTAAATTAGCATTCTCAAGGCCATTTCTTAATAAGTTACGTAGGAATATATCTGGTATCAGAACTTGGTTACGTAATACCGAGACAATGCACCCAAGAAAGAAAAAAGTAAGGATTGACAATGCCGAAGAATTTGATGATTTTTCTTTAGTGGCTACTTGTAGTAGAAAAGAAGTAAGGCGATTTAAACGTATTGCTAGAGAGAATAAGAAGTTTTCAGTGGATGATTTAGTCAATGTAAAGCCTGGAGATTACTTAGTATTACGAGGTTATCCTTATGAGGGAGTAGATGCTACAGTATTAGAGGTTGACCATCTTTGTAAAAGAGTAAAAGTTCTTATATACCCTGAAATGGGAAGAATGGAAGTATGGTTACCTTTTGACAACGTTATCTATAGTGTATATTTAAATCATGACCCAGATAAGCTTTATGCTAATTCTGGGGAATATGACCCTAATCAGATAACCAATGAAACAATTGATAGTATAATGAGCTATAGGAGAATTTAATGTTATGAACGAAGCTCAACAAAAAGCCTGGAGTTGTTTAATTGATAAAGAACAACAATCATTATTCCTTCAACTATCAGAAAGTAAATCTTCATGGGAAGCTGGTGAAATTTTAAAGTTATCTCATTACAAGTATCTTGAAATCCGGGAACGGTCAGAGAAATTCTTTAGGCTATTCTCGGATTTTTTTGAGAAACACACTTCTATTTTTCGACCAGATTGCCCCTGTGAGAGGAATTTCCAAGATTATATGGAGGGGTGTTTAGAGAAACGATTAAAAAGAAAAGAAGCAAGCTTATTCACAGGAGACTCAGCTCAATTACTCCCAAAGGTAAACTCTAAAAATATAGAGAGAAACATGAAGAGGTTAAAGGAGTCTGATGATGAATGGGACATAGATACTCTAAGATTAATTCTTGAATTTGATAGGTGGAATAACTTTAGAATACTTCCAAGGATGCTACAACAGCCTTCTGCATTTAAAAGACGGTCGAATAAAAAAGATAAGATATACATCAAATATCTACTTAATAGGGTACCGGATTGGATGCACACTAAACTCAAGGAAAGGTTTAGGTATAAAGTAAAACCAGGAAAGAAAAAGTATTGGGTAGCTTTAATATCTGAGGACCTATATACCGATGGTTATCTATTGTTACCAGTAAGACCTTTGGATGAAGTAGTAGATGAATTTAGTAGATTCTACATGTATGTATTCAAAACTAAAGATGATGCTGATACTTTTGGTTTTATGGTATCTAAGTTCATGATTAAAACCGAATCTGTTAAGCTTGGACAAAAATTCTGGCCAGAGTACCGTTGCTGTGTGGAAAGAGCAGTAAACTATAATCAAGTGAACAACATAGAATTCAATATTAAGAAATTGGATATGGCTTATAACACACATATCAAGAGAAAGCATAAAAAACCTAAATCCACTGCTGCGAACCGAGCAAAAACCTCGGATTTTTATAAAAATAAATAGAGAAATAAGA
>DBEZMF010000084.1:0-10005 GCA_048250755.1 Collinsella sp. | reverse complement strand
ACGGCAGGCCCCGCCGACCGATTGCAAGCGGTCGGCGGGGCCATTGTGGCTCTTGACAGCGGATTGGGTCATATGAGCGAAAGCCCGCCAGAGCGAGCAAGGTGCCTTGAAGCGAGGTGGCATTGACCTTCCGGTCATGCCACCGAAGCTGAAAGGCAGATTGCCGCTCTGGCGGGCTTGCAGCGTCGGCTGGTTACGCGGTTTGGTAAAACCGCGTAACTAGAAGCCGTGGCGCTCCAGAAAGCGGAAGGCTAGGCGAATCCAGGGACGGACCGCCACCTGCTTGTCCTCGTTGTCGACCGCGGTGTTGGCGTTGCCGAGCGAAAGGCCGTGACCGCCCTGGTCGAAGACGTGCATCTCGCATGCAACGCCCTCCTCGGCCATGCGCTGCGCAAACGGGTAGACCTGCGCGATCGGCGCCGTCTTGTCGTCGGACACGCCCCACACAAAGGTCGGTGGCATCTGACGCGAAACATGCGTGGTGGGGCAGATGTCGGCCAGATGCTCGTCAGTTGCCTCGCCGCCCGTCACCATCGACAGGTAGTCGTTGAGCAAATCGCGCCCCGTCTTGCCGCCCGTCTTGGGCACACGCAAGTCAATGCGCGGATCGCGCGTCTGCATGTCGCGCACATAGGCAAAGTCGAGCAATGGATAGCCCAGCACCACGGCATCGGGACGAATGTCGTCCGGACGCGCCCCGGCAAGTGCCGCAAAGGGGCCGGTCTTCCACTGTGTTGCCAGCGAGGCGCAAATCATGCCGCCAGCAGAAAAGCCCACGACGCACACGCGCTTAGGATCGACATGCCACTCGTCGGCGTTGGCGCGCACCGTGGCGACCATCTTGGCAAGATCTGCCTGGGGGTGCGGAAAGCTCACGTCACCCGTAGAACTCGTGACATAGTTGAGCACAAAGGCCTGGTAACCGTGATCCAAAAACGCAAACGCCACAGGATCCTGCTCATGCGGAGCGATATGCGTAAACGCACCTCCGCCACAGATAATCACCGCGGGGCGGCGGCCATTCGGTTTATCGGGCAACGGCTCGGCACCCAAATACGTAAACGTCGCCGGATAATCCTCGGTCGGCTCCTCGCCCCACAGCGCATGGTTCTCGACAATCATATGTGCTCCCTTCGCGCAAATTATGCGCCCTTGTTTTTCGCCTTCAAGCGTACCCCACTTGAACCCGTGGCGCAGAAACACTCCGGCAATAAGTTTCCCTTCAACTGATATATCACATAATCCCAGTTCAGAGGTATCGTTGAGCAGCGTAGAATAGGGGCGTTGACCAAGCCGCGAAACACATGTGAAACGTTTCCGGCAAACCAAACGCGCGATATGCGCCTATTTAAGTTGGAGGCAACTATGGGTCTGCTCGATTCGCTTAAGTCCACCTTCACCTCGACCGGCGAGGCGTCCGTTCCGCCCGCAGCAAGCTTCGCTACCCGCGAAGGCGTCATCTATGCCCCCGTCAACGGCGTGCTCGTCAACCTGAACGAGGTTCCCGACGAGACGATCGCCTCGGGCATGCTTGGCCAGGGCTATGGCATCGAGCCCATTACCGGCACCATCTATGCGCCCGCCAACGGCCGCATCGGTGCCACCACTGTCACCAACCACTCCATCGGCATGATCACCGAGGACGGCCTGCGCGTGTTCATCCATGTTGGCCTGGGCACCGTGGAAATGAACGGCAAGGGTTTTGCCCGCTTTGTCGAGATGGGCGATGTGGTCAAGGCAGGCCAGCCGCTCATCAGCTTCGACCGCGAGGCCATTAAGGCCGCTGGTCACGAGGACATCGTGACCGTCATCGTCTCCGAGCTCGATCGTCTTAAGAGCATCGACCATGTCGGCGAGTCTGGAACGCTTATCGGCGGCAACCCGCTCGTCAAGCTTGGCGACCCGCTGCTGGTTGCCAAGACCAAGTAGCCAGGCCCCACGCCACACAGCCAAAAGGCACCTCGTCAAGCGCCCGCGACCATTTGGCCGCGGGCGCTTTTCGTTTGAAAAACCATCCCGCCAATGCTTTATCTGTATAGCTCAAATGAGCCGAGCTGCTAGAATATCGAACTGTATGGATAACTATCATTCAACCGTTATGGGAGGATACGTGAACCGCACCAAAATCGCGCAGCTCTATGCCGATGCCGAGTCGCTCGGCGGCCAGACCGTCACCGTCGCCGGCTGGGTCAAGTCCGTCCGCGACATGAAGAACTTTGGCTTTGTTACGCTCAACGACGGCAGCTGCTTCCGCGACCTGCAGGTCGTCATGAACCGCGAGGCACTCGACAACTACGACGAGATCGCCCATCAAAACGTCTCGGCCGCACTCATTTGCACCGGCACCGTCAAGCTGACCCCCGATGCGCCCCAGCCTTTCGAGCTTTCTGCCACCTCCATCGAGGTCGAGGGCACGAGCGCCCCGGATTACCCGCTGCAGAAGAAGCGCGCAACCGTCGAGTTCCTGCGCACCCAGCAGCACCTGCGCCCGCGCACCAACCTGTTCCGCGCCGTGTTCCGCATCCGCTCTGTCGCGGCTGCCGCCATCCACCGCTTCTTCCAGGAGCAGGGCTTTGTCTACGTCAACACCCCCATCATCACCACGAGTGACTGCGAGGGCGCCGGCGAGATGTTCCGCGTAACCACGCTCGACCCCAAAAATCCGCCCCTCACCGAGTCCGGCGAGGTCGACTGGAGCCAGGACTTCTTTGGCAAGCATGCGAGCCTCACCGTGTCCGGCCAGCTCAATGCCGAGAACTTTGCCATGGCCTTTGGCGACGTGTACACCTTTGGCCCCACCTTCCGCGCCGAAAACTCCAACACCACGCGCCACGCCGCCGAGTTTTGGATGATTGAGCCCGAGATGGCATTTGCCGACCTCAACGACTACATGGACAACGCCGAGGCCATGCTCAAGTACGTTCTTAAGGACGTTATGGCCACCTGCCCCGATGAGCTCAACATGCTCAACAAGTTTGTGGACAAGGGTCTGATCGAGCGCCTGGACCATGTCGCCAACTCCGACTTTGCCCGCGTCACCTATACCGAGGCCGTTGAAATCCTGGAGCAGGCCGTCGCCGCCGGTCACAAGTTTAACTATCCCGTGAGCTGGGGCATCGACCTGCAAACCGAGCACGAGCGTTTCCTGACCGAGGAGCACTTTAAGCGCCCGACCTTCGTAACCGACTACCCGGCCGAGATCAAGGCCTTCTACATGCGCATGAACGAGGACGGCAAGACCGTCGCCGCCGCCGACTGCCTGGTTCCCGGTATCGGCGAGATTATCGGCGGCTCCCAGCGCGAGGAGCGCCTGGATCTGCTCGAGGCCCGCATCAAGGACCTGGGCATGAATCCCGAGCAGTACAAGTACTACCTTGACCTGCGCCGCTACGGTTCCTGCAAGCACGCCGGCTACGGTCTGGGCTTCGAGCGCTTGGTCATGTATCTGACCGGCGTGGGCAACATCCGCGACGTCCTGCCGCACCCGCGCACCGTGGGCAACGCCGACTTCTAATTGTCGAACGCTAGCTCGCGTCGCCACACGCCAACGCTCATCGTACAAGCGTCTCTCGACATCGGTCGAGAGACGCTTTTTTCAACAGCATCCGTCAAGCTTTTGGCAAGGTTTTGGTCAGTTGAGCAGGGCTGTTGAAAACTCGACCCGCCGTTTGCCGACGACTACCGACCGCCCAGAGCGCTCTGCGCCCCTGGGAAAGCCCCACGTCCTAGGCTCCATACCGTCGCCACCCAAAACGGAAAGGACGTGGGCACGATGACCGAAGCCGCTGTTGAAACCTACGACACCACGACGAGAGGCGCCGCCTCGATGGCAGCCTATCGCGCCGTTCGCATCCTGCAACTATTAAGCGAAAACACTGGCGAGGACAAGGCCATGCTTTCCGATGAGTTGATCCGGCGCCTCGCCCATCCCGACGACCCCGCCCGCATGCCCATCTCGGCGGCGCGGCGCAGCATCTACACCGCCATCTCCGCGCTTCGCCATGCCGGATACGAAATTGAGTACAAACGCGGCGTGGGCTACAAACTTCTTACCCGTCCGCTCACCGATGAAGAGATCATCCGGCTCCACGGTATGGTCATGCGCAACCGCTCCACGCCTATCGCTATCCGCAAGAGCATGGCGCAGCACTTAGTTGCCATGGCGAGTGCCGACGTTCGCGGCTACCTCGATACACCCGAACCCGTTCCGAGCGCAGGCAGCAAGGCTACCAAGGCAACACGCACGCCCATCAAGCGTATCGACACGTGCGAGCTCGTCGAGCAGGCCATCGACCACGGAACCACGGTGAGTTTTGATATTTCGAGCGTCACGACGCGTGGCGAAACCGAAGCAGCACGGATGACACTCCGTCCCTTTGCCATCAAGCAACGAGACGGCATCTCTTATTTGCTGGGAACGGTCTATGACGCCCGAGGCGCCGATGACACGTTGCGTACCGTAGAGATTGGCCGAATGAGAAACGTCACCACACGTCTCCTCGACGGCAAGAAGCTCTTCGCCGCCCTGGACGAGGACGACGCCTCCTCCGCCGCATAAGACCCTCCGCCGCCCATTCGACTACCCGTACCGCCCATCCGATTCTGTATTAAAAAACCCGCCAGGCTGTTGTAAAAATGGACATCAGCGCTACTATAGTTCCACTTGCACTTTGTCCCAGTGCAGTGTTTCCAGCCATTTTTATACTGGGGGTAATGATATGAAGGACATCACCATCAGCCGCAGAAGCCTTCTGGTCTCCGCCGGCCTGCTCGCGCTCGCCCCGCTCGCCGGATGCGGCGGCAACTCTGGTTCCGGCTCCGCTGCCGCCGGTTCCGACTACACCATCGGCGTTCTGCAGCTCACCGAGCACTCCGCGCTCGATGCCGCCAACGACGGCTTCGTCAAGGCCATCAAGAAGAGCGGCCTTAAGGTCAAGATCGACCAGAAGAACGCCCAGAACGACCAGTCCACGTGTAAGTCCATTGCCGACAAGTTTGTGGGCGACAACGTCAACCTGATTTATGCCATCGCCACGCCCGCCGCGCAGGCTGCCGCCGGCGCCACGGCCGATATCCCCATCGTGGGCTGTGCCATCACCGACTACGCCGCCTCCGGCCTGGTCCAGGACAACGACAAGCCGGGCACCAACGTCACGGGCGCTTCCGACCTCACCCCGGTCGCCGAGCAGCTCGAGATGATGCAGAAGGTCCTGCCCGACGTTAAAAAGGTCGGCCTGCTCTACTGCACCGCCGAGTCCAACTCCGACGTCCAGATCAAGGCCGCCAAGAAGGAACTCGACAAGCTGGGCCTCGAGTACACTGACTTCACCGTCTCGAGCTCCAACGAGATTCAGTCCGTCGTCGAGTCTGCCGTGGGCAAGGTCGACGCGCTGTACTCCCCCACCGACAACACCATCGCCGCGGGTGCCTCGCAGGTCGGCCAGATCTGCAAGGAGAACAAGCTCCCCTTCGTGACTGGCGAGGAGGGTATGTGCATGGCCGGCGGCCTGTTCACCCTCTCCATCAACTATGAGGACCTGGGCTACGCCGCGGGCGAGATGGCCGTTAAGATCCTGAAAGGCAAGGCTAAGCCCGAAGACATGCCGATCAAACACCTCTCGAGCAAGGACCTGGTCGTCGTCAAGAACGACGAGATGGCCGAGGCCCTGGGCATCGACCTTTCCGCTCTGGACGCGTAATGCTATACGCGGCATGCGTCTAGAGCCCGTGCTCGCGCTTTAGCTGCGTTATTCAATATCTGAGCCACAGGGGCGGGCGCTGTAGACCGGCGTCCGCCCTGCTTGTTTCAGGTAAAACAAAACGTCTGTCCGCAGCTCTTTTATGCATTGTTACCGCTATTATGGAAAATCACGTGTCCACCCTATCCTAGGAGGTATGAAGCATGCTCATTGCATTGCAGGGCGCCGTTTCGCAGGGCGTCCTCTGGGGCATTATGGTGCTTGGCGTGTTTATCACGTTCCGCCTGCTCGACATTCCCGATATGACCTGCGACGGCAGCTTTGCCCTCGGCGGCTGCGTCTGCGCTGTGCTCATCGTCAATAACAACGTCGACCCGCTGTTCGCCGTGCTGGCCGGTATGTGCGCCGGCGCCATCGCGGGCGCCGTCACGGGCATTTTGACCACCGTCTTTGAGATTCCCGCGATCCTCGCCGGAATCCTCACCCAGATCAGCCTGTGGTCCATCAACCTGCGCATCATGGGCAAGTCCAATACGCCCATTCTTGCCAAAGGCACCGTGTTCTCGGCCGTCAGCAATATGACCGGTCTGCCGCAGTCCACCGTTGCCATCATCTTGGGCATCCTGCTCGCCGTGGCTATCGTTGCCATCCTGTATTGGTTCTTTGGCACCGAGATCGGCTCGGCGCTGCGCGCCACCGGCAATAACGAGTACATGATCCGCGCTCTGGGCGTCAACACCAACTCCACCAAGATGATCGCCCTCGTGCTCTCCAACGCCCTCATCGGCCTTTCGGGCGCGCTCATCTGCCAGAGCCAGAAGTATGCCGACATTGGTATGGGCACCGGTGCCATCGTTATCGGTCTTGCCGCCATTGTTATCGGTGAGGTGCTCGGCCGTCTGCTGCCCGGCGGCCTCACGCAGTTTAGCGTCCGTCTTGCCTCCGCCGTCTTTGGCTCCGTGGTGTACTTCCTTATCCGCGCCATCGTGCTGCAGTTGGGCATGGACGCCAACGACATGAAGCTGCTCTCCGCCGTAATTGTCGCTGTGGCCCTGTGCGTGCCCGTGGTTTGGGAGCGCTATAAGCTCCGCAGCTCCTACACGAAGGGGGATGAGGCAGATGCTTAAGCTCTCGCACGTCAAGAAGACCTTTAACAAGGGCACCGTCACCGAGAAGCGCGCGCTCACCGGCGTCGACCTCACCCTGAATGACGGCGACTTTGTAACCGTGATCGGCGGCAACGGCGCCGGCAAGTCCACGCTGCTCAACATGATCGCCGGCGTGTACCCGCTCGATTCGGGCGTTATTGAGCTCGACGGCACCGACATCTCGCGCCTGAGCGAGTCGCAGCGCGCCAAGTACCTGGGCCGCGTGTTTCAGGACCCCATGCGCGGTACCGCTGCCGACATGCAGATCGCCGAGAACCTGGCCCTCGCCAAGCGTCGCGGCCAGCGTCGCGGCCTTTCGTGGGGCGTCACCAAGGCCGAGAAAGATGAGTACGTTGAGCTGCTCAAGCGCCTGGACCTTGGTCTGGACACGCGTCTCAACGCCAAGGTCGGCCTGCTCTCGGGCGGCCAGCGCCAGGCACTCACCCTGCTGATGGCCACGCTCACCAAGCCGCGCCTGCTGCTGCTCGACGAGCACACCGCGGCCCTCGACCCCAAGACGGCCTCTAAGGTGCTTAACCTGACCGAGGAGATCGTCGACGAGAACCACCTGACCACGCTCATGGTCACGCACAACATGAACGACGCCATCCGTCTGGGCAACCGTCTGATCATGATGCACGAAGGCCACGTGATCTACGACGTGGCGGGCGATGAGAAGAAGTCGCTCACCGTAGCCGACCTGCTGCAGAAGTTCGAGGAGGTCTCGGGCGGCGAGCTCGCCAACGACCGCATGCTGCTGAGCTAAAACCTGCCAAAAAGGGACAGGTTTATTTTGGTAGGTTTTATCTGCGCAAACGTCAAAACCGCCGCAAAGGGACAGGCGCCCTTGCGGCGGTTTTCGCATATTATGTCGATAATCCGATATTCAACCAGACATTCTGGCTAAGGACTAAGGAAACTGCCATGAAAAGACTCCCCCGCCTTGCGTTAGCCACCGCGTTGTTTGCCGGCGCGCTCGCAGGCATCCCAAGCCTCGCTTTCGCGGGGAACCTGCCCGCCGCTATTGACGGCTCCGTGGCCGTCATGCACACCAACGACATCCACGGCAGCTACAAGTACAGCTACAACGCAAGCAAGGGCACCGGCACTGTGGGCTTTGATGGGCTGGCGGTTCTCTATAGCGCCCAAAACAGCGCCCCCGATCTTTTGCTCGATGCGGGCGACACCTTCCACGGGCAGTCCTTCGCCACCATGAGCGAGGGCAAGAGCATCGCCGAGCTCATGGACACCTTCTATGTAGACGGCTACGACGCGACCACGCCGGGCAACCACGACTGGAGCTACGGCGCGGACAAGCTCCGCACCATGACCGGCTACAGCACCACCGGCACGCCCTTCGCCATGCTCTGCGCGAACGCGAAGTCTACGAGCGGCGTATGGAGCTCGAGCATCACGAAGACGCTCGATCGCACCTGGGAGGATAGCGAGGATCACTCCACATTCGACTACAAAATCAAGGTCGGCGTCGTGGGTGCCATGGATGAGTCGCTGGGATCCTCGCTGCGCGCGGACCTGGTCGCGGGCACGTCGTTCTCGAGTGCCACGAACGCCATCAATACCGAGGCAGAGCAGCTGCGCAAGGAGGGCTGCGATGTTGTTGTGTGCATCGCGCACACGCTCGACGCCAAGACCTTTGCCACGCGACTCCGTGGCGTCGATGCCCTTATCGCAGGCCACGAGCACATCAACCTTAACGAGAAGGTGACGGGAGCCGACGGCAAGACAATCCACGTTGTCGAGGCGGGCAGTGCCTTTGCCGAGGTGGGACTGCTTTCCATTCCGTACAAGTACGACACCAATGGCACCGAGTCGACCGACGATGACACGGTCACGGTCCCTGCAGACGGCAGCGACGAGAAGCTCTACACCGCCAAGAACGTCAACGACCTTTTGACCGACCCCGACAAGGGCTCCGACTACCAGAGCCGCCTTGAGGCCGTCCGCAACAAGATCAAGCCGCTCGACGAGGACTTTGAAAACGAATCGAACGAGGTGCTCGGCACATCCACCACCAACTATTTCTACGGCGAGGACGCCGCAGGCACGCATGGTTGGGAAATGGTGCGCACCACCGATTTCCGCCCCAGCAAGGAGGACGACACCACCAAAGCCCAGACCATCGGCCACGTGATTTGCGGCTCCTATCTTGCCTTGACGGGCGCAGACCTCGCTATCGAAAACGCTGGCGGCATCCGCGGCGGCATCGCGGCGGGCAACGTGACCGCCGGCAACGTCATCGCCATCTCGCCCTACGGCAACACCGTGGAGACCTGGACCATGACCGGCGCGGACTTCCTCGCAGCGCTCGAGCACTCGCTACAAATCAGCGACGAGTGCAATCACAGCTACGAGCTTCAGCAAGCCTACGTGGCAGCCGGTCACACCGAGCAGGAGGCGCAAGACAAGTACAAGTGGCGCGATGACTCTGGCAGCGTCCTCTCCTTTGGCGGCATCAACGTGACGATTGATTGGACGCAGCCCGAAGGCAAGCGCATTGTGAGTGCCACACTCACCAAAGACGGCAGCACGCTCGACCCCGCCAAGACCTATACCGTCGCCACCAACAACTACATCATTACCAACACGACCGATTTTCCCACCTTTGCACACGCCACCAAGTACACCGAGTGGGGCACGTGCGAGGCGGCGCTGAGGGCACTGATCGGACAGGACAGCTGGGAGAGCAAGATGGCCTCGCTCGCGGGCACCATCAGCTTTGGCTCCGCTGCCGTGGACCCCACGCCCACACCGGCCCCGACGCCTAAGCCCTCGCCTAAGACGGACACGACGACCACGAAGGTCATCACCAAGAAGACGACCGGTAAGCTCGCCGCAACGGGAGACCGCACGCTGGCAGTAGTTGGCGCGTGCCTTATCGGCGGCATCATCGTCATCATGCTCGGCATTATCTGGAAGCGTCGACGCTAAGCTACACCGCCGGGCCTTGCAGCCCCACCGCGTAAACCTTATATCGAGCACAGAAGCCCGTCCGAATTTTGAACTGCGCCCCAAATCTTGGACGCCCTAAATAGCGACTAGGCCGCAAGGGCCTGATTCCGGTACTCCTCCGGGGTCAGGCCCTTCAATCTTACCTGCCTCCGGCTCGTGTTCCAGTGGACTATGTATTCCTCCAGGTC
>DBEZMF010000083.1:0-1053 GCA_048250755.1 Collinsella sp. | reverse complement strand
GGCGTTGCCGCCAACATCCTGCCTGCCATGGGCTTCGCCATGCTCGGCCGCCTGGTGCTCACCAAGCAGCTCGTGCCCTTCTACTTCCTGGGCTTCCTGCTGTGCTCCTACGCCAACGTGCCCGTCCTGGGCGTCGCCCTGATCGCCATCATCATCGGCATCGACAAGTTCGACCTGCTCGGCCTGGGCGGAGCCCAGCCCCAGCTCTCCGCGGAAGGGGATGAGGACGATGACTTCTAGTCCCGAGAACAAGATCACGCGCTCCGACCTCGTCAAGAGCGCCGTCAACGTCGGCGCCCTGGGCATGGAGTTCTCCTGGACCTACTACAAGCAGATGAACATCGCCTTCTGCCTGATGGTCGCCAACATGCTCAAGAAGATCTACGCCGGCCGCCCCGACGACTACGCCGCGGCCCTGCACCGCCACTGCGCGTTCTTCAACATCACCGTCCAGTTCGCCCCGTTCGTCGGCGGCATCGCGATGGCCATGGAGGAGAAGGTCGCCCGCGGCGAGATCGAGCCCGAGAGCGTCAACGACGTCAAGGCCGCCCTCATGGGCCCGCTGTCCGGCATCGGCGACTCCATCTTCCTGTCGACGCTGCGCGTGGTCGCCGCCGCGGTGGGCATCAGCCTGTGCCAGGCCGGCAACCCCTTCGGCCCCATCGCCTTCCTGCTCATCTACAACGTCCCCGGCTTCGCGCTGCGCATCTGGGGCGCCGTCAAGGGCTACGAGCTGGGCGTGGGCTTCCTGGACGAGGCCCAGAGGACCGGCCTCATGCAGAAGATCATGACCTGCGTGGGCATCGTGGGCGTCATGGTCGTGGGCGCCATGTGCAAGGACATGTTCTGGGCCAGCATCCCGGTGGCCATCGGCTCGGGCGAGGACGCCCAGACCCTCCAGGACATCCTGGACGGCATCATGCCCGGCATGCTCGGCATGATCGCCTTCTGGCTGTACTACTGGCTGCTGTCCAAGAAGATCAACCCCATGGTGCTGATCGTGGCCACCATGGTCGTGGGCATCATCGGCGCGTTCTTCGGCGTGCTGGCGTA
>DBEZMF010000082.1:0-10589 GCA_048250755.1 Collinsella sp. | reverse complement strand
GCGGCAGATTTATACCCGTGCCCGAGCTCGAAGAGCCCTATGGCCGCCTTCCTGGCCTCGACATCATGCTTCACCCTCAAATCAACGCGCATAAAGAAAGCCTCCCATTTCTCATGTCCAAGAAATGGGAGGCAGTTCAGTAGCGGCAGGGCTTTTGGAAGGGGACTTGGTTGTGCGGGCTCGTTAGGCGAGCTTGGCCTCGAGCGCAGCGATGCGCTTGTAGGCGTCGATGGTAAAGCGGGTCTGCTTCTCCAGGATCATAGTGGTCATGAGGGTGTCCTGAGCGTGAGCCATGATGAAGGTCATCTCCATCTCGCCGCCGCCGGCCTCCTGCGAAAGCAGCTTGGTCTGCGTGTCGTGGGCACCGATGAGTGCATCGCTGGCATCCTTGTGCAGCTGCTCGGCCTTCTCAAAATCACCCTCGCGAGCAGCATCGAGCGCTGCAAGCAGATCGGTCTGGGCGTCACCTGCGTATGCGACAATCTCGAACCCAACCATCGAGATTTCTTCTTTGGTTGCCATGTTGCGTTCCTTTCACATATGAACCAATGGAGAGCATCGCGTCCGGGCATACGCGCTGCGTTGTGTATGACAGAAACAATAACATTCAAACAAAAAAGAACAGCGCAAAACGTAATTTCGAGCTATGAACGGTCACTTTTCGCCCGTGAACGGTTTTTAAACCAATTTGAACAATATCGAACACAATTAGCAGCAACCCAAACAGATCCGCGCCCTAGCGTACATCGCGCACCGTATCGCCCTCGACGAGCACGCCCGGAAACAGCATGTGCTCCACGCCAGACGCACCCCCATCGGCGCCGGCAATCTTGTCAACCGCCCACATGCCGACGCGCTTGTTGTCAAAGCGCACCGTGGTCAGGCGACAATCGGGCACGATATCGCCCAGGCTGTCATCAACACCCACCACGCTCACATCCTCGGGCACGTGCTTTCCGCGCGACCCGAGCCCGCGAATGCAGCCGTAGGCCATGGCGTCGTTGGAGGCATAGATGGCAGTACAGGTCGGATCATCCGCCAGGGCCTGACCTGCGGCATATCCGCTCTGCGCCGTCCAATCGCCACGGATAAGTCGCGGTGGCTCAATGCCATGCGCACGCAATGTCTCGCGCCAGCCTTCCTCGCGCCGCATGCCCGAAAGCGAGCGCTCGGGGCACGAGATAAAGTGCACGGTTTTGTGCCCCCGCCCCAGCAAGTACTCGACCACCTGGCGCGAGCAATCGAACTGGTCGTTATCGACCGTTGAACAGAGCGGGTGCTCCAACATCGTAACGAGCACCGTCTGCATGCCGGGCAGCGGTTCAAAGGTGCCAAAGTCCGCCGGCATGCGGTTCATGATCACGACCATGCCGTCTACCGGCAGCGCGCTCATGCGCGACGATGCGCTCTCGAGGGTATACGGATGCCCGTCTACTTTAGTGAGGGTGATGGCATAGCCGTGCTTATCGGCGGCGGCGGTAAAGCCCTCCATACGGTCGAGGTTGCCGGTACCGGTAATGTTGAACATGGCAACGCCGACGGTCTTAAACTTGCCGCGGCGCAGCGATCGACCGGCAAAATTGGGGCGATACCCCAGCTCGCGCATGGCGGCACGCACGCGTTCCTTGGTCTCGGGGCGCACGCTGGGCGAATCGTGCACGGTGCGCGAGACCGTCTGCTCCGAGACGCCCGCGAGGCGCGCTACGTCTTTGACGGATACCGATTTTTTAACAGCGGCCATAGGTCGATCTTTCTATGTCAACGATGCCATTGGTGGCACCCTGCGCAGTCATTTTTAACGCCTTCAAGTATATCCAACGCCTCCCCCACCATACGCTCACCACCCAAAACCTACCGTTCACCGACATTTTTGCTTCCCCGAACGGCTTTTGTCGACCAAATGTTAACGTTGCCATTGTGCAAACACAGAGCCACCGGGCGGCTCAAACGTTTACGCATAAGGAATCGACGGTTCGCAGGCACAGGAACCACCGGTTCGCGTCTTTTTTTGTGTCGCAAAATGGCAACGTCAACATTTTAGCAACCGAACGTCAAAAGCTACCATCGTTGCTAACCCACCGACTCTTAGGAGCATTGCATGGAGCAACTCATCGCCATCATCGAAAAGGGCCAGCCCTTTTTCAACGCGATCGCCCGCAACAAGTACCTCAAGGCGATCCGCGACGGCTTTATCTCCGTCATCCCCATCATCATCTTCTCGTCCATCTTCTGCCTGGTAGCCTCGGTCCCCAACATCTGGGGTTTCTACTGGCCCGATGACATCAACAACGCTCTGTGGAAGTGCTACAACTACTCCATGGGCATCCTGGCCATCGCCTGCGCCGCCACCACGGCCAAGCACTTCGCCGACGCTCAGAACCGCGACCTGCCCAAGAATAACCAGATTAACTTTATCTCATGCATGTGCGCGGCCATCATCGGCTTCTTGCTCCTTTCGAGCGACACCATCGCCACGGACGCCGCCAGCGGCTTCAACACCACCTACCTTGGTTCCAAGGGCCTGCTGACCGCCTTTATCGCTGCGTTTGTGACCGGCATCATCTACAAGTTCTTCATTAAGCGCAACATCACCGTCAAGATGCCCGAGCAGGTTCCGCCCAACATCTCGCAGACCTTTAAGGACATCATCCCCTTCTCCGTCTGCATTACCGTCTTTTGGGTCTTTGACATCGTCTTCCGCGCTGCTTTTGGCTTCTGCTTTGCCCAGGGCGTCATCCAGGTGTTCCAGCCCCTGTTCACCGCTGCCGACGGCTATATCGGCCTCGCTGTGATTTACGGCGCCATGAGCCTCTTCTGGTTCGTCGGCGTCCACGGCCCCTCGATCGTCGAGCCCGCCATCGCCGCCGCTCTCGTTGCCAACATGACCGACAACCTAGCTGCGTTCCAGGCTGGCCAGCACGCTTCCGCTGTCCTGACCCAGGGTGCCCAGTACTTCGTCGTCTGCATGGGCGGCACCGGCGCCACACTCGTCCTGGTCTTTATGTTCTGCTTCCTGGCTAAGTCCCAGGAGATGCGCGCCGTCGGTAAGGCCGCCATCGTCCCTGTCTGCTTTGCCGTCAACGAGCCGCTGCTGTTCGCCGCGCCCATCGTGCTCAACCCCGTCTTCTTTGTCCCGTTTGTCTTTGCACCGATCGCCAACATCTGGATCCTCAAGATCTTTATCGACTTCTTGGGCATGAACGGCTTTATGTACACTCTGCCTTGGACCGTCCCCGGCCCCATCGGCACCATCATGGGCCTGGGCTTCCAGCCGCTCGCCTTTGTGATGCTCGCCCTTATCCTGGTCGTCGACTTCGTTCTGTACTACCCGTTCTTCCGTGCCTATGACGCCCAGAAGTGCGCCGAGGAGGCCGAGATCTCCCAGGAGGAGCTCGCCGCCAAGAACGCCGAGAAGGCCGCTAAGCTCAACGATGCCTTCCAGGGCAAGGCTGACGCCAAGAGCGTTGCCGCCGGCGCTGCTGCCGAGGCCGTGAAGGCCGACGCCCCCGCCGCTGTCGCCGTTGAGGCAACGACCGCCAGCGACCTCAACGGCAAGCGCGTACTCGTGCTCTGCCAGGGTGGCGGAACCTCGGGCCTGCTCGCCAACGCGCTGGCCAAGGCCGCCAAGGAGCGCGGCATCAATCTTGAGACCGCTGCCGAGGCCTATGGCAACCACGTGGACATGCTCCCCGACTTCGATCTGGTCGTCCTGGCCCCGCAGGCCGCAAGCTACCTGGCCGACCTGCAGAAGGACTGCGAGCGCGTGGGCAACAAGTGCGTCGCCTGCCGTGGCAAGCAGTATATCGAGCTCTCCCAGAACGGCGATAAGTCTCTCGCCTTCGTCTCCGAGCAGCTTTCGAAGTAAGTAACGCTCAGGGCCAGCCGACCATCCAAGACCGGCTGGCCCTTCGATTTAGACGATTGGATCATCATGTCCGTTAACCCTGCTAGCGTCACCAACCCACCCGCGCAGTTTCCCGAGGACTTTGTCTTTGGCGGCGCTACCGCTGCCTACCAGGTAGAGGGCGAGACCCGCACCCACGGTAAAGGCAAAGTCGCCTGGGACGACTTCCTGGAGGCCCAGGGGCGCTTCTCCCCCGATCCCGCTTCGGACTTCTACAACCAGTACCCCGTCGATTTGGAGCTGTGCGAGGAGTTCGGCATCAACGGCATTCGCCTCTCCATCGCCTGGAGCCGCATCTTTCCCAACGGCACCGGTGAGATTAACCCCGAGGGCGTCCAGTTCTATCACGATCTCTTCGCCGAGTGCCACAAGCACCACGTTGAGCCGTTTGTCACGCTGCATCACTTTGATACGCCGCTGTCCCTCTTTGAGAAGGGCGACTTCCTCAACCGCGAGACCATCGATGCCTTTGTGGACTTTGCCACCTTCTGCTTTAAGGAGTACGCCGACCAGGTGACCTACTGGTTCACCTTTAACGAGATCTGGGCCGATGCCTCCAACACCTACATCGAGGGCACCTTCCCCGGCGGCGTCAAGGCGCATCTGGCCGAGGCCTTCCAGTGCGAGCACAACATGATGCTCGCCCACGCCAAGGCAGTACTGGCCTTCCACAACGGTGGCTTTAAGGGCAAGATCGGCGTCATTCAGTCGCTGGAGTTTAAGTACCCGCTCAACGAGAACGACCCCGCCGACATCAAGGCCGCCAACAACGAGCACGTGCTGCAAAACCAGTTTTTGCTCGACGCCACCTTCCGCGGCGACTACGCGCCCGACACCCTCGAGTGCGCCAACCGCCTGGCTGCCGTCTCGGGCGGCACCATCGAAATCCTAGACGAGGATCTGGAAATCATGCGCGAGGCCGCGCTCTACAACGACTACCTGGGCGTCAACAACTACCAGTGCCGCTTCCTCAAGGCTTACGATGGCGAGAACGACCTGCACCACAACGGTACGGGCGAGAAGGGCACCGGCCGCTGGCGCGTCAAGGGCATTGGCGAGCACGTGAACAAGCCCGGCATCCCCACCACCGACTGGGACTGGATCATCTATCCCGAGGGTCTGTTCGACCTGCTCGTCTACATTAAGCAGCGCTACCCCAACTACAAGCAGATCTTCATCACCGAGAACGGCATGGGCTACAAGGACCCTTACAAGGACGGTTTTGTGGACGACCAGCCGCGCATCGACTACATCGAGCAGCACCTGCGCTGGTTGCTCAAGGCCATGGAGGTTGGCGTCAACGTGGGCGGCTACTTCCTGTGGAGCCTGCAGGATCAGTTCTCCTGGACCAATGGCTACAACAAGCGTTACGGCTTCTTTTACGTTGACTTTGAAACCCAGAAGCGCACGCCCAAGGCAAGCGCCTACTGGTACAAGCACGTGGCGCAAACCCGTCGTCTGGACTAGTGACTGGCGGGGTTGCCCGCTCACATAACCTGTCCCCATTTCTCAGCCGGGGGCGGCACGTCACACGGCGCGCCGCCCCCGGTCTTTTTGTTTTTGGGCTGGTCGGGAGCCGTTTGTCTCGATCTGTAACATCTAGCCGAGTTTTTTGGTCCTAGCTGTTACAGATTGAGACGAACAGGATTGCTCTTTCCGAAGAATCTAAATCTGTAACACGTAGCCCGCTTTTGACCGTCTACCTGTTACAAATCGAGACAAACGGAGTAGGACCTAACCCCGTATGTCCCTAACAGTCGAGCGTTCGACCAGCGTACTCGGCACATGAATCGCCTCGATAGACGAGCTCTCTCCAATCGCCGCCTCAAACGCAAGCTTACCGACACCGCGCAAATCAAATCGCAGCGTCGTCAGTCGATTGTGAGGAACAAGTCCCTCGAGTGCGTCGTCGATACCAACCACGCTCACGTCGTCGGGCACGGACAGGCCCGCGTTCTCGAGCGCGGCGATAACGCCCAGCGCCATCTGGTCATTTGCCGCAAGCACGGCAGTCGGCGCCTGCGACCCGCCGGCAAGCACCTCGGCCGCAATCCGCTCGCCCATGGCGTACCCACTGTCCGCACTCCAATCGCCACGCAGCATCGGAGCGGCATCGACATGAGCACGACCCAGCGTATCGCGCCAACCGGCCTCACGAAAACGCGAGGAAATCGAGTTTTCCGGACCCGCCACAAACCGCATATTCGAGTGACCATGTTCCAGCAGATAATTGGTCAACAGCTCGCACGAACCATACTGGTCGGAGTCGATCGTCGTGCAGCGCGGATGCGCATACATGGACAGGATGACCGTTCGCACTCCCGGCTGGGGAACAAACTCCTCAAAATCGGGAGCCATGCGGTTCATGTTGAGAATCATGCCGTCGACGGGTCGCTCGACCATGCGGCGCGAGGCATCGGCAAGTGCATAGGGCTTGTCGCCGCCCATCTCGATCATAGTGACGGCAAAATCGTGCTCGCGCGCCGCTTGCATGATACCCTCGAGCGTCGCCAGGTTACCGACACGTGTGATGTTGTACATGCACAGGCCAATAGAACGATACGACCCGCCGCGCAACGCCGCTCCAGCAAAATTGGGACGAAAGCCCAGCTCTTCCATGGCGGCCAGCACACGCTTGCGCGTCTTTTCCGTCACGTTGGGCATACCGTTGACCACGCGAGACACAGTCTGGCGGCTCACGCCAGCGAGCGCCGCAACCTCTGCCGCGCTCGCCGAACGACCATTCCTTGTCTGCTGATCCATGCCTTCCACGCTAACCTGCTTCCCAACTATTCCCCGCGCCCATGGCGCATCGTACATACATTGATAACGTGCTCATGATACCCGAGCCATATACCACAACATGAAAACTTCTGTCAATCAAAACCGCTTACCGAACAAATACAACCGTTCGCGGCTGTTTGAAGTTGTTTTGTTTCTATACATCCCAGCCGGATGTTAACGTGCTCATTGTCAAATGTTCACGTGCTCATTTTGGTTCTAATCATTTTAAGATAGTGTTTATCGGGCTTTTTCACCGCTGAACGCTAACCAGGGAGCCTCCTGAGCGCAAACGCACAATATCGAACAGCGAGACGAGAGGGTGTATGCATATGTCTTTGCTAAACCGCGTACAGCAGCTGCCGAAGGGCTTTGTTTGGGGCGCCGCAACCGCCGCGTACCAAACGGAAGGTTCCACGAAGGTGGCAGGCAAGGGTAAGACCATGTGGGACGATTACCTTGTCGCCCAGGGTCGCTTTTTGCCCGACCCGGCCAGTGATTTCTACAACCGCTACGAGGAGGATATCCGCCTTTCTGCCGAGCATGGACTCAACGCCATTCGTGTGTCCATCGCCTGGACCCGCATCTTCCCCAACGGCGACGATGCCGAACCCCTCGCCGAGGGCGTTAAGCACTACCACGAGCTGTTCGCCTGCTGCAAAAAGTATGGCGTCGAGCCCTATGTGTCCCTGCATCACTTTGACTCCCCCGCCGCCCTGTTCAACCAGGGCGACTGGCTCAACCGCAAGACCGTCGACGCCTATGTGCGCTATGCCGAGTTCTGCTTCCGCGAGTTCCGCGAGGTCAAGAATTGGTTCACCATCAACGAGCTCATCAGCCTCTCGCACTCCCAATACATCCAAGGCAACTTCCCGCCCAACCATCACTTTGATGTGACGAGCGGCATCCAGAGCCAGCACAACGAGCTCGTTGCCCACGCCCGCGCCGTCAACCTGTATAAGGATCTTGACGAGACCGAGCACCTGGGCGGACGCATTGGCATGGTCAACGTCCTGACGCCGGCATATCCTGCCACCGACTCGCCCGCCGACCAGCACGCCGCCGACCTGTACAACGCCTTCTACACCGACTTCATCATGGACGGCGCCTTCCTGGGTCACTACTCCGCGCGCACCCTCTCACTCATCAACGAGATTCTGCGTGCCAACAACGCCACACTTACGGTTGAGGACAGCGACATGGAGGAGCTCGCCAAGGCGGCGCCCCGCAACGATATGTTCGGCCTCAACTACTATCAGTCGGCGTTTATCGCCGCCTACGATGGCGAGTCAACCAACAGCTTTAACGGCACCGGAGACAAGGGCACCTCGTGCTTTAAGTTTAAGGGCGTCGGGCAGCAGGTCGATATGCCGGGTATCCCCACCACCGACTGGGATTGGCTCATCTACCCGCAAGGCCTCTACGACACGCTCAAGCACATCAGCGCCACCTATCCCAACCTCCCCGTCATCTATATCACCGAAAACGGCCTGGGCCACAAGGACCCCGAGCCCGACGCAAACGGCATCGTCGCCGATCCCGAGCGCATCGACTTTGTCGACCAGCACATGGAGAAGGTGCTCCAGGCGCGCGCCGAGGGCGTCGACGTCCAGGGCTACTTTATCTGGAGCCTGCAGGACCAGTTCTCGTGGGCCAATGGCTATAACAAGCGCTACGGCCTGTTCTACATCGACTTCGACACGCAAAAACGCTACATCAAGCAGTCGGCACTCTGGTACAAGGAGCTCGCCGACACTATGGCGGACGCGCAGTAGCGCATCGCCTCGCTTTCCCCCGAGAAGGGAGCGGCCCTATGCGATACAAACCCAGCCGCTCCCCTCTCTCCCCCTGGGACCGGCCCCGCCTGCACCCGGGCTTTTAGCAAGCGGGAGACCATATAGGTTTTCAACGTCCATGCCATTAAGATTTCATGCAAAGAGGAGCGTGAACTATGGAATCGATCGTTAAGTTCTTGGAGAAAGGTCAGCCGTACTTCGACAAGGTCTCTAAGAACATCTACCTTCAGGCCATTAAAGACGGCTTTTTGGCAGCAATGCCCATTATCCTGTCTTCTTCTGTCTTCCTGCTTATTTCGACCCTGCCGGGCGTTGTCGCCACGGTCGGCGGCTTTACGCTGCCCGACTGGTGGAACGTCGACGTCGTGAACTTCTGCAACAAGGTTTACAACTTCACGATGGGCGTCGTGGGCATCATGGTCGCCGGCACCACCGCAAGCGCGCTGACCGGCTCCAAGAACCGCCGCATGCCTGCCGGCAAGGCCATCAACGCCACGAGCACCATGGTCGCCGCCATGTGCGCTATGCTCATCTTGGCCGTTACCCAGACGAGTGCCAAGATCGACGGCGCCGATGTCTCGGTGTTCTTTACCGACAACATGGGCACCAAGGGCCTGCTGAGCTCCTTTGTCGCCGCATTTGCCACGGTCAACATCTATGCCTTCTGCATTAAGCGAGACATCACCATCAAGCTGCCCAAAGAAGTCCCCGGCGCCATCGCCCAGAACTTCCGCGACATCTTCGCCTTCAGCTTCTCCATCCTGTTTGTCGCCGTCATCGACGTTATCTGCCGCACCTGCTTGGCCGTCCCGTTTGCCAACGTCATCTCCACGCTGGTGAGCCCGCTGTTCGCCGCTGCCGATTCCTACGCCGGCCTCGCCCTCATCTGGTTCATGATCCCGCTGTTCTGGTTCATGGGCATCCACGGCCCCTCGGTCGTTAAGCCTGCCCTCAACGCCGCGCTGTTTGGCAACATCACCACCAACCTCGCCACGCTGCAGGCCGGCGGTCACCCCGCCCTCGCCCTGACCGAAAACTTCGGTAACTACATCGGCGAACTCGGCGGCACCGGCGCCACGTTCATTGTCCCGATCATCTTCCTGCTCTTTATGCGCTCCAAGCAGCTCAAGGCCGTCGGCAAAGCCTCTGTCGTGCCCGTGATGTTCGCCGTCAACGAGCCGCTGCTGTTCGCCGCGCCCATCATCCTCAACCCGTACTTCCTGATCCCGTTCCTGTTTGCCCCCGTGGCCAACGTCCTCATTGGTAAGTTCTTCATCGACTTTTTGGGCATGAACGGCTTTATCTATGCCATGCCGTGGGCACTCCCCGGACCGATCGGCACCTTCATCGACACCAACTTCCAGCCGATCTCTCTGGTCCTGGTTGTCGTCCTGCTGGTCGTTGACTTCTTGATCTACTACCCGTTCTGCAAGGCCTACGACAACGTCCTGTGCAAGCAGGAGGCCGAGACCCTGGCCGAAGAAGAGGCCGAGGAGACCAAGGCCGTCAAGACCGCTGCCGCCCCCGCCGTTGAGGCTCCTGTTGTCGAGACCGCTTCTGCCACTGAGGCCTCCGCAGCTCCGTCCGCCCTTAAGGGCAAGGATCTGAGGGTTCTGGTTCTGTGCGCTGGCGCCGGCACCTCTGCACTGCTCGCCAACGCGCTTAAGGAAGGCGCCGACGAGCTGGGCATCGACATTACCGCCAACGCCGGTGCCTACGGCAGCCACTACGCCATCATGGACCAGTACAACGTCATCGTCCTGGCTCCGCAGGTTCGCACCTATTACAACGAGATGAAGGCCGACACCGACCGCCTGGGCATCACGCTGCTGTCGCCCAAGGGCAAACAGTACATCGACCTCACTAAGGATCCCAAGGGTGCCGTCGCCTGGATCGAGGAAAACCTCGAGGCATAAGACGCTGACACCACCTGCCGCTTGCAGACAATAAATGGCCCGTGCATCGATGTTGAACTGCGCCCCAAATCTTGGACGCCCTAAATAGCGACTAGGCCGCAAGGGCCTGATTCCGGTACTCCTCCGGGGTCAGGCCCTTCAATCTTACCTGCCTCCGGCTCGTGTTCCAGTGGACTATGTATTCCTCCAGGT
>DBEZMF010000081.1:0-4398 GCA_048250755.1 Collinsella sp. | reverse complement strand
GTCGCCGCACTCCTGCCAAAGCCTCGCCGCCTCGAGGGCCTCGTCGCGGCCGAGGCGCAGTACACTCTCTTCTTGGGGCATCGCCTTTCCTTCCATTCGTCACCTTCATTACTCCAACGACGAATTCTAGGCGGTGTCCCCTCCCTTTCAAGAAAGGGCGGAGGCGGGGCATGCCCCGCCTCTTACACAACATCTCTGTGCGCTACCTTCGAATGACTCGATCTATAACAAATAGACCGGAAAATGGGTTCTAACTGTTACAGATCGAGACGTTTTGGGACCGCGGCTGAGCCATCGTGGCGGCTTGACGTTTTCCCAGATAAAACCTGCCAAAATAAACCTGTCCCTTTTCGGCAGGTTTTAGGGCTCCCAGGGGCAGGGGGCTTCGATGTGGATGTGCTCGCCGGTTACGGGATGCGTGAAGGACACGCTGTGGGCGTGGAGCATCAGGCCGCAGGGGCGCGGCGTTCCGTACAGGTCGTCGCCAACCAGGGGATGATGCTCGCTTGCCAGGTGCACACGGATTTGGTGCTTGCGGCCGGTGAGCAACTCGACATCGATATACGAGCGCGCGGGCAGGCCACGACGGCTCTTAAGGCGCTTGAGCACCTTCACGCGCGTTTGAGACGGCTTGCCGCTGGCGCCGACGCGCATCTTTCGGCTGTCGTGGCGGTCGCGCGCGATGGGCTTGTCGATGAGCTTCTCGTTCCAGTCGATTTTGCCCTCGGCGAGCGCCAGGTAGTGCTTTTCGAAAGCGTGGTCGATAATCATCTGGTCAAAGGCGGGCTGCGTCTGCTTGTCGAGCGAGAACAGCACAACGCCGGTGGTGTTGCGGTCCAGGCGGTTGAGCGGCTGCATGTCGGTCGCGGCAAAGCCGTCGCCCATCGCCAGCAGCAGGTCGCTGGCGTAGTCGGTAAGTGTGCGTTCACCGGTGCCGTCGCCGTGGACGATCATGCCGGCGGGCTTGTCGATGGCCATGAGCCAGGCATCGCAGTAGAGGACTTGAGGTTCTTCGTTCACGTGTAAGCCTTTCGGTTAGCTGATTCCCACAAACATGCAGCCCGAGGTGGCGCCGCGCAGGCGGGCGGCGGGCTTGCGGCCGGCTTGAGCCGCCTCGACGGCGCGACGGACGCGAGCGACGGCACGGGCGATCTCATCGGCCTCGAGCAGGGTTCCGTCGACCATAAGACGGCGCACGCCGGCATCGAGTAACTGTGGAACCTGAGGCGTGAGGTCGATGGGGTAGGCGTCGTACAAGCGAGAGCGGCCATGGATGTCGGTGCGTACGGGCATGACCTTGCCGTCGATATTCTTGAGCGAGAGCTTGCGGGCACGCAGGCGGCAGTTGGCGCAATCGTGGATGCAGCCGTTGGCAACTTGCAGAATGCAATGCTCGCTTGTCATGACGCGCGGGCGGCCAAAGACGGTGATGCCCAGAGTCGCGGGCGCGGCGGCGCCGAGCGAGACAATCTCGTCGAGCGTGATCTCGGGCGAGAGCCAAAATGCACCGGCTCCGCGCTCGGCAAGCGCCTCCATGCAGGGCGTGTTGTGCACCGGCAGGCAAGAGCGAATCTCGGCCGTGGCGCCAACCTGGGCGGCCAGGGCAAGCTCAGAGATGTTGCCAATAGCGACCGTAGCGCCGGCAACAACCCACGGGTCGACGCGTACGTGGTCGACGGCGCGGCAGACCTCGTCGAGTACGGGCACGATACCCTGGTCAAATGCATCGGCAGGGGAGAGTCCGACAGCCTCGAGCGCATCGGTGGTCATATAGATGCGCGTTACACCCTCGGCGCGAGCGGCCTCGGCGGCCTCGAGCGAGGTGGCGGTGGCGCAGATTTGCGGCTCATCGCGGTAGTGCTCGGGCGCGGGGCGGGAATCACTGGTTACAATCGCCGGCAGCTCGAGCGTTTTCGCGCGCTCCTCGTACGGTGCCAGAATGGCCTCTTCCAGCGCCTTACAAGCGGCGGCGCGCACCTTGTGCACGGCGGAAAAGCCCATGCCGCAGCCGGCGTCGAGGGCCACGTCAAAGCTCGCGGCCTCAAAGGGAGAGGAGCCCATGCGCCCGACGTGCTCAACCAGATCGGACGCCTCGACCGCGCGGGTCTTGGCGGCCTCGACGGTAAAGCCCGTGGCCGTGGCCGTAAGCGAAGGATCGTCGCAACAGGTGAGCGTAACGGCAAACGGCTCGCCCAGGCGCGCCACGACGGACACGTCTACGGCGCGGCGGCGCAGCACATCGCGCTTGAGCGCGGCGCCGGCAGCGTCAATGGCGCGCTGGCTTCGAATCACGCGCACGCGGCAGCCCTCGGGCATGCTGCGGGGAACGCGACATTCGATGATGTCGCCCGCGGCGGCATCATCGGCGGCGATGGTGGTCAGGAATTGGTCGAACTCATCGTCGTGGCGAAGCTCCAGCAGGTCGCCCTTGCCCACGGGCTCAAACAGCTCAATGCGGGCGATGGCGGCGCGGCGACGGCGGTCGTCGGGCTTGAGGCCGCGCACATCGCGGTTGGCCGGGCGGCTGCCTAGCACCGTGCCCACGATCTGGCCGCGGTTGTTGGAGCGCTCGTAGCTCATCATCTCGTCGCCCGAGGTGCCGTCCTGATAAGCGTGCGTAAAGTCGCGGTTAAAGCAGCGCTTGAGTTGGCGCTGGCGAGCGGCGTCCTCGTGCTTATCTACGGCGACCCCGGCCAGCATGTCATCAATCTGGTGACGGTACACATCGACGATGGAGTACACGTAATCGGGAGCCTTCATGCGGCCCTCGAGCTTGAGCGATGCGGCGCCGGCGTCATACAGACGGCGAACAAGCTGTGACGTGTTAGTGTCGCGCGGGCATAGCGCGCGCTCGCGACCGGCAGGGGAGAGCGAGCGGCCGTTCTCGTCGATCAGCTCGTAAGGCAGGCGACAGGGCTGAGCGCACATGCCGCGGTTGGCCGAGCGGCCCGCCATGGCAAAGCTCGACAGCAGGCACAGACCCGAGTAGCAAAAGCAGATGGCGCCGTGGCTAAAGACCTCGAGGTCCACATCGGGCGCGGCGTTGTGAATGGCGGCGATCTCGTCGATGGAGAGCTCGCGCGAGAGAGTCACGCGGTCGGCGCCCTGCTCGCGGCACCAGATAGTTCCGCGGTCGTCGTGGATGTTCGCCTGGGTCGAGATATGCGTCTCGATGCCGGGCATGGTGCGCTTGACTTCAAAGAACAGGCCCCAGTCCTGGATGATAAAGGCGTCGGCGCCCAGCGTGGAGCAGCGATGGATGAGCTGCAGTGCATCGCCCATCTCGGACTGCTTGATGACGATGTTGACCGTGACGTAGACGCGCGACCCGGCTAGATGCGCGGCGCGGCAGGCTTGCTCAAAGGCCTCGTCGGTAAAGTTGGTGGCCTTGCGGCGGGCGTTAAAGCTGCCCATGCCGCAGTAGATGGCGTCTGCCCCGGCGGCGAGTGCGGCGGCAAAAGGCTCGGGCCCTCCGGCGGGGGCCAAAAGCTCGGGCCTGCGGTTAGTGGTTCGGCTGGCGGTTGCGGTCATATCCTGCCTTTCAAAATGCTCAGATATTCAAAAGTATAGTGGCGTCGCTGCGGTGGGCGACGCCCGCAGCCTAAGCAGGACAAAGTCTTCAGCAGCTTGGACTGGCTGCTCCACATGAGAACCGTTCAGCGGTTCGGAGAAACCGTTGGGCGATAAAATATTCTCGCAAGCTGATAATATTCTTGCATCGCACGGAAACCTTGAGTACTATCCCAATCAAGCGCGGTGTTCAGACCGAATTGTGCCTCCCGGTGCGAACGCCGCGCTCACGCTCTCTATCTGATCGTAAGGAGAAAAACATGAGCAAGACCGTCGTGTCTTCCGATAACGCACCGGCCGCCATCGGCCCGTATTCCCCCGGTATCCAGGCCGGCAACATGGTGTTCCTGTCCGGCCAGCTGGGCATCGACCCCGCGACCGGCAAGATGCCCGAGGGCGTCGAGGCCCAGGCCAAGCAGTCCCTCGCCAATGTCGAGGCCCTGCTGACCGCTGCCGGCGCTACCTTTGCCGATGTCGTCAAGACCACGGTCTACCTGGCCGACATCGCCGACTTCGCCGCCGTGAACGAGATCTACGCCTCCAAGTTTGAGGCCCCGTTCCCCGCGCGCAGCGCCTTCCAGGTTGCCGCCCTTCCGGCTGGCGGTCTGGTCGAGATCGAGGTCGTTGCCGCTCTCTAAGGCGTTGGCCACAACTAAACATGACATGCAAAAAGACCCTGCAGCGCGTGTGAACTGCGCCCCAAATCTTGGACGCCCTAAATAGCGACTAGGCCGCAAGGGCCTGATTCCGGTACTCCTCCGGGGTCAGGCCCTTCAATCTTACCTGCCTCCGGCTCGTGTTCCAGTGGACTATGTATTCCTCCAGGTC
>DBEZMF010000080.1:0-12128 GCA_048250755.1 Collinsella sp. | reverse complement strand
GATGAGCGGCCCGCTGTTTTCTCGGCTTGTGGGGCTAGATGAGATTGGCTCGAAACGACTGCTTGCGGGCGAAAAAGTGGAACTCACTTATCGGTCGATGATTTCAATCCTGCGGCTAGCCGATGTTCTTCGCAAATAAATCCAAGCAAAACGCCGCCGGCAACTCCCCTACTCAACAAAAAGCCCCGCCAGCCGCAATCCCCAAAGGAACCGCGATCAGCGGGGCCTAAGCGCGCTCCTCCAAAGGAAAACGCTCACAACACGAACAGCTCAGCCGAGCAGCGCGTTACTCTTCCCAGTAAGCATCTGCAAGCAGCTTAAAGCAGATCTTCTTGACCGGCTGCGCGCCATCGCCCGGGAACTCGAGCGTGGGCATGTGAGGCTCGCCGGCAACGAACAGCGCGAACTTATCGTCGGCAAGATCGCCGGCGATCGAAGCGTCGGAATCGACCAGATCGTAGTCGTCCTTCTCGTCAAACTCCTGGACCAGCGTCAGGCTGCCCGTGGCGACCTTAAAGGCCTCGCGACCCTCGACGTCGATCTGCAGGTCGTGATAGCGCTGATGCGTCTCATAGTGAGCCTCGGCCTCGGGACGCGTCGTGGGAGCCATGACGTTCGCAAAGACCTTGTCGCCCAGAATCGGATGGCTGCCGACCTCGAGCTGCGCCGGGTCGTTCTCCTCGAGCCAGTCGATCAGCACGTCGAGGCCCTTGAGCATTCCGCGGTATTCCTCGATATCGCCCAATGCACCGTAAATCATCTAAATCCCCTCTCGGATCGTTTCTTTGGCGGCTACGCGATAAAAGCGTTACCGCCGCTGTTGCCGCCCACATACGCCTCGACCAGGGTAAGGTCGGGATTGAACACGACAACGTCGACGTCGCGCCCCGACATAATGCTATCGCACTTGTCGTCGACATGAGCTAGCAATCGATGACGGGGCCGACGCCCAAGCCCTTACAGCTCGGTCACGACAACGCCGTTGTAGACCTCGTCCCAACGGTCCATGACCAGATGGCCGGTCATGGGATCCATGGCATTGAGCTTGCCGCAGGTGTTGGCGGTACGCAGTACCGTCTCGTCGTCTGCGCCAGCAGCGATGGCATGCGCAAAGCCAGCGATAGTGGAGTCACCAGAGCCCGTGGCGTTAACGGCAGGGATATCGGGCGTCTTTGCGCGGAACGCACGGCCATTGTGGAAGCCAACGGAGCCGGCAGCGCCCATGGACACGACGACCCAGGGGATATCGGAGAAGCGGGCATCAGAGGCGAGCGCGGCGCGGAGCTCGTTCACATCGTCGGTGGTAAAGCTCGTGCCCAGAAGGCCGTTGATCTCGGTCAGGTTAGGCTTGACCAGCTCGGGCTTAATTTCGGACTTAAGGGCGGCCTCGAGCGAAGCACCCGAAGTATCGAGCAGCACCTTGGCTCCGGCGTTCTCGGCAATGCCCGTGATCTTGGCATAGTAGTCTGCCTCGACACCGCGGGGCAGCGAACCCGAAATGGTGACGACGTCGGCCTTGCCCGCAAGCTCGGTAAACTTGGCGGTAAAGGCATCGAGCTCCTCGGGGGCAATCGTCGGGCCGCTCTCGAGCAGCTCGGTCTGGTTGCCGGCGTGGAGGATGTTGAGACAAATGCGAGTCTCGCCCTTGATGGGCACAAAGTCGTTTTTAATACCGTTGGCATCCATGAGCTCAGCCATGTAGGCGCCCATGTGGCCGCCGAGCAGACCGGTTGCCACAACGTCGTCGCCCAGCTGACCCAGCACACGGGCCACGTTGAGGCCCTTGCCGCCGGCGGTCTTTTCGGGCGTCACACGGTTGACGTCGTCGATAACGAGCTCATCGAGCTGATAGCGCGTATCGACAGACGGGTTCATCGTAACGGTGAGGATCATTTTTAGCTCCTTATCTCGCAGGCTCCTTGTGCCTCGCGATACGAGTCGACAAAACGGAATTACAGAATCTCAATCGTGAACGAGCGAACGACGGTCTCCTTGGGCTTGGCGACAAGGCAGCCGCGCTTATGCTCAAGTACGTCGTCCTCATCGGAACAGGTCGAAAGACCGCCCCAGGGCTCAACTGCCACAAAATCGCCCTCGGGCTTACTCCACACAATGAGATACGGGAAGCCCTCAAAGCTCAGGCGAACGCCCTTGTCCTCCCCCTTCTTAGAAAGCGTGACCTGGCGGCTCTCGAGCACGTCAAAGATGGTCTCCGCAAAATCGAAGAGCTCGTGCGACAGGGGCAGCGTCTTTCCCACCATGGGGTTCTTGGAGCGGTTTGCCACGTCAATCAAGCCAGTCGAAGGGACAGCAGTGCAAAGCTCCGCAGCCTCGTCTTTCTCAAAGCGCAGTTCGTAGTCCGTATAGGCCTCGCCCTCATCGAGCGGGCACCTAAAGCCGGGATGACCGCCAATAAAGAACGGCATGTCCTCGGTGCCCTCGTTGGTGACCTCGTAGGAAACGCGCACGGCAGTGTCCTCGAGCGTATAGCGGGCGACAAGCTTAAACGGGTACGGATAATCGCTCAGCAACGCGGCGTTATCCTCCGAAGCCAGGCACATCGCCAGCTCGTTCTCGCTCTGGCTCAGCAGCTTCCACTCCTGTTTGCGCGCAAACCCGTGGCGAGCGAGCTTAACATGATGCCCGGCAAACGTCATGGCGCTGTTGTCGCGCAAGCCTCCGCAAATCGGAAAGCAAATCGGTGCCTGGCCGGACCACACAGCGGGATCGCCCTGCCACAAGTACTCGCGACCTCCGGCCTCGATCGAGGTAAACGAACCGCCAGCCGTGGACACCTTAATAGAAATCGAATCGTTGGAGAGAGCGTATTCCATTGCCCATCCTTTCGAACAACTGCTTTTTGCTCGCAAGTACCCGTCTCGGCCCTAAACAAAGGACAAACCCGCACGTTCATCGATGCGTCCGGTATCCCAGCCATGCAACGGGGTACCATACAGACATTGATGCAATTACAGCTGAAAGGCCTTCTTATGCGAACCATCATCCTCTACGCCTCTCGCCATCACGGCAATACGAAAAAGCTCGTGGACGCCATCGTCGAGGCACACCCCGAGATCGATACCCTCGACGTCAAGGCGCTCGGCAAAAACGAGTACCCCGACCTGCACGAATATCATCTGATTGGCGTCGCCACGGGCATTTATTACTCCGAGATCGACAAAGATATGGCACGTGTGCTCACGAACGTGCTGCAGCCGCAGGACAAGGTGTTTGGCCTTATGACCTACGGTGGCAAGAACAAATGGTACGGCAAGGATATCGATGGCATCTGCCGCATGAGGCAGGCCATCTTTATGGGTGTCTACGGCTGCCCCGGCTTTGATACGTGGGGGCCGTTCAAACTCGCCGGCGGTGTCCAAAAGGGGCACCCGACCGCTGAGGAAATTAAGGGCGCCGTCGACTTCTTCGACAAGATCGAAGACGAATATGGCGATATCATCGTCGAAGAGTACGCCAAGCGCGAGAAGCGTCTAGCATACGAGAAGGAGCATCCTGCAGGAGGCCTGGTGGCCGGCGTCAAGCGCACGGCAAAGAAGATCGCTAACAAGCTGTAACTGTGAAGGTGCTTTTGAGCGTTTAACCCATACGGCGGGTCCGAGCAGATTCGGGCCCGCCGTCTTTTTCTATCGTTAATCGGTAAAGGCGTTGCCGACGCTCTGGCCGCCAACGTACGTCTCGACGAGGGTAAGCTCATGGTCGAACACGACAAAGTCGGCGTCGCGACCCGGCATGATGCTGCCGCACTTATCCTCGATGTGCGCGGAGCGTGCCGGCACCTCGGTTGCCATGCGAATGGCGATATCGGCGCTGGCGATGCCCCAGTCAACGATGTTCTTGACGCCCTGGGCAAGCGTGAGCACCGAGCCGGCAATGCTCTTGCCGTCGGCGAGCCAGCACAGGTTGTCCTTCATGATGACGTCCATGCCACCACTGGTGTAGCTGCCCTCGGGCATGCCGCCGCAGCCCAGGCAGTCAGTGATGAGCACCGTGTGTTGCCAGCCCTTTGCCTGCAGCAGTGCCTTGATGGCGGCAGGGTTAACGTGCTTGCCGTCACAGATGATCTCGGCGTAGGTCTCGGGCGTGGACATGGCAGCGCCCACGACACCGGGCTCACGGTGATGCAGCCCGCGCTGACCGTTATAGGTATGCGTAAAGCAGCTGGCACCGGCGTTGATGGCGGCGATGCACTCATCGTAGGTGGCGTCGGAGTGACCGATGCTGGTCACCACACCCTTGGCATTCAGAGCAGCCGCATAAGCAGCGGCACCGTCGCGCTCGGCCGCCATGGCGCTCTTGACGATGCGACCACCCGCAGCCTCCTGCCACTGATCGAAGACCTCCTCGGAGGGATCGATCAGGTAAGCGGGGTTCTGCGCGCCCACGTGCTTCATGGTAAAGAAGGGGCCCTCCAGGTAGATGCCCTGAATGCGAGCACCGCAGAAGTCGGGGCCGCGACCCTCGTCCGCCTGAGCGATGGCGGCGCAGGCGTCCTTGATCTGCTCGACGCCATCGGTGAACGTCGTGGGCAGCCAGCTGGTGGTGCCGCGACGAGCGAGCTCGGTCGAGCTGATATCGATTCCCTCGGGATCGTTATCGGTAGTTGAGTGGTTGTAGAAGCCATGGATGTGAGTATCGACCATACCCGGTGCGATCCACGATCCCGTGTAGTCCTTAATCTCGCAAGAGGGCTCGTCGGCCTGCCAGGCGCCAAAGACGCCGTCCTCGACCATAAGATAGCCGCCCAGTTGCGGGCCTGCCGGCAAGAAGAACTTGTCAGCCTTAATTGCGTACGTGCTCATATGCACTCCTTGCTTCTAAAGCAGTTGACTGTAGTGATGCTTATACCCAGCTCACGTAAAACAAAAAGCGCCCGCCCGCCGTTATGAGCGGACGGGCGCCCTTACAGGGGGACGCGATTAAGCGGTGAAGGGGTGAATCGTCACGCCCTTAACCACGCGGTTGACCGTACCGGTGGGGCTCGGCGTATCGGGCGTGTTGCCCACGCGCACGGAGTTGAGCAGGCTGATAGCCTGGGCAAACATCACGAACGGCAGAGCAAGGTAGCCCTCGGGAAGTGCCTCGTAGCCCTTAAAGGTGAAGGACTCACCCTCGTAGACGGTAGCGCCATCCTGCTGAACGGCAACGGTGTGCTGAGCGATCTCGTCGCCACCGATCTCGTTGAGGATGTCGATGTCGTACTGACGGGTGTAGGCGTCGTTATTGACGAACACGAAGACGAGCGTCTTATCGTCGACGAAGGACTTAGGTCCGTGACGATAGCCCATGGAGGTGTCGTAGGAAGTAGCGACCAGACCGTGAGCGAGCTCAAGGATCTTGAGCTGGCTCTCCTGGGCAAGGCCACCGAAGGAGCCAGAACCCAAGTAGGTCACGCGGTTGAAGTCGCCAGCCAGGTAATCGGCGATCTCGGGCTCACGGGAGATGACCTCCTCGCCCATCTTGGCAATCGTCTCGACCCACTCGGCCTTCTGCTCGTCAGAGGCAGTGTCGAAAATAAGGGTGGAGAGCAGGGTCATGCAGGAATAAGAACCGGTCATGGCGAAGCCCTTGTCGTTGGCGCGCGGAATGAGCAGCGTCAGCGCGTTGGGATCATCGGCAGACTCGACGGCGAGCTTGCCCTCGGGAGCGCAGGTGATGTTGAGGAACTTGACGTTGTGGACGAGCTCCTTGGCAACGGCAACGGCGGCAAGGCTCTCGGGGCTGTTGCCAGAGCGGGCAAAGGAAACCACGAGCGTGGGATCCTCGGCGCGCAGGAAGTCGCGCGGGGCGCTCACGATGTCGGTCGTGGCGATGGGCTTAAAGTCGTAGAGATCAGTGTTGCCAGCGTGACGCAGGTACGGGGCGCAGGTATCGCCAACGTAGTCGGACGTACCGGCACCGGTGAAGACAACGGACAGACGACCCTCGCCCATAGCGCGAGCCTCGGCCAGGAAGGCCTCGATGGCCTCCTTGTTCTCGCGATAGATGTTGAGCGTATCACGCCAAAGCTCGGGCTGCTGAGCAATCTCGGCCGTGGTGATCTGGGCGCCGAGCTCGGTGAGCTCCTCGACACTCTTCTCGAACATTTCTAATACCTCTCTCTAGAAGTAATCCTCTGACGTGCAATTATACACTTCGGTTGGTTATCTGGTAGTAACCAGTTAAATGCAAAGAATCATCATATGGAAACGATGCGAGCACTAATCGCTACGCTGGTGGTAAACCTTGTATTTAAACTGATCGGCACGAGCAACCGAGAGTGTGTACTCCACAACCTCGTTTGACTCGTTATACGTAGTCCTGACCAAATCGAGCACAGGCGAGCCCTCGACAATTCCCAAAAGGTGGGCGTCGGTGGGACGGGCTATGCTCGCATAGAACTCCTCTTCGGCCACGCGTATCTTTTGCTGAAAGTCTTGCTCAATCACATCGTAAAGCGGCTTACGCTCCAGCAGCGGTCGCTTTAGGGACAGAAATTGACGAACTGGTAGATAGCTGCGTTCGACCATCATGGGCATGTTGTCGGCAGAACGAAGGCGCTTAAGCTTAAAAATGCGATCACCGATACGCAATCCCATATGCTCGGCCAGATTTTTATCGGCCTCCATCTCGCAAAACTCGAGAATCGTGGTCTCGGGGTCGCGACCCATCGCACGCATCTGCTCGGTAAAGCTGTAGGACTGCATAAGATTGGTTGCCTTTGCCGAACGGTCGGTCACAAAGGTACCGCGACCGTGCTGCCGAACCACCAGTCCTAAACGCTCCAGTTCCTGCAGAGCCAGGCGTACCGTAGTGCGCGAGAGACCATAGCGCTCCGAAAGTTCGCGCTCGGAAGGAATCATGTCACCGGCGCGATATTCATGGTCGATCTTTTCGGTCAGAATATCGACCAGCTGATCGTACAGCGGTTGCTTACGCGCTCCGATCGCCATCCTATCCTCCCTTTTGCTCGAATTCGGCTAACTACCTAGGGTGTTTAGCATTATCTGTCTGCCACACCCGAATCATCAAGAAAACAAAAGCCGCGCGCTCTTTCGAGCACGCGGCTTTTAACATACACATGGCTTAAGGGGTCGGGGTGTGAGCCGCGTAGGGACACACCCCTCAAGCTAGAGCCTTACCAGATGCTCGGCCAGAGACCAAGCGGGCCAGCGCCCAGAATGCCAAGGACGAAGAGCAGGAGAATGCCCTTGGTCGGGGTCCAGCTGTGCTTAGCGAACATGTAGTAAAGCAGCAGCGTAAGCATAAGCGGGACGAGCTTCGGGACGATGGTGTTGAGGGTGTCGGCAACAGAGAAGTTGACCGGATCCTCGGTAACGGTGCCGTAGGTAACGGACTCCATGCCGTTGCCCAGATCGGTGACGCCGCACTCGACAGCGTTGCCGTCGGCATCGGAAGCGGTAAGGGCGTTGCCGTCCTTATCGGTCATGGCGATGGTACCGGCCTCAGCGGTCTCGGTATCGATGCCCTCCATACCGGTGAAGTTCTCGGCCTCCTTCTCGGAGACAATCACGGTAGTAGCGGAGAGGCCGCGGGTGGTGCCGTTGGGGATCTGGAGGTTGATCTGGGTGCCACCCATGGTGACGACCAGGCAACCGACGACGAAGACGCCCATGATGGAAGCGGCACGCGTGAAGGCCTGCATGTTGGCGGTCAGAGCGTCAATAGCGCTGGTGCCAAGCTTGTAGGACCAGTTCATGAGCCAGAAGCGCAGAGCGAACTGAACGGCGTTGAAGATCACCAGGAAGATGATCGGCGCAGCGGCGTTGCCGTTGATGGCCATGTTGGAGGTGATGCCGGCCGTGATAGGCACGAGCGTCAGCCAGAACAGGGCGTCACCGATACCACCGAGCGGGCCCATTGCGGCGACGCGGACGGCGCGGATCGTGGGGATGTCAACCTTGTTCTGCTCGAGCGAAAGCACGATGCCCATAACAAAGGTGACGAGGAACGGGTGGGTGTTGAAGAACTCCAGGTTGTGGCTCATGGAAGCCGCGAGGTCGTTCTTGTTGGTGTGGATCTTCTCCAGACCGGGGATGATGGAGTAGAGCCAGCCAGCGGCCTGCATACGCTCGTAGTTGAACGAGGCCTGCAGGAAGCAGGAGCGCCAAGCCATCTTGTTGAGGGTCTTCTGGTCGAGCTGCGGAGCAGGAGTGAGATCCTCGTAGTGCTCCGGGATCACATACTCATTAGATGCCATCTTCGAAGTCACCTCCGTCAGAAACAGCTGCACCCTTCAGCTCGGTCTGCTGCTGGAAGTCCCAGAAAGCGATGCCGAAGCCGATGAGAGCGAGGATGAGCAGAGCAGGGGTTGCCAGCGAATCGTTGGCAACGGTGATGAGCGCGAGGCCAAAGCCCATGAGGAAGAAGCCCCACATATCGCGGTTCATCATAACCTTGAGCAGGACGGCGAAGCCGACGAAGCGCATCATGCCGCCTGCAGCGGACAGACCGGTCTGCAGCCAAGTCGGGATGGCGGAAGCGATGGTCTGACCAATGGTAGCGCCAGCGATGAAGAACAGGGTGACGACGACAGCGAAGATCAGGCCGAGCAGAGCCATGGCGAAGTAGTTCAGGCGCTCGATGCCCTTGGTGTCCGCGTTGTGAGCCATGTTATCGGCCGTGGACATAAGCGGGGACATAAGCGTGAAGACCAGGGTAACGCCAAGCTGGCCAAGCAGAGCGAACGGAATAGCGAGGCCGACTGCCGCGTTGGGCTCGAGGCCCGTGGCGATAGCGAGAATGGCTGCCATGATGCCGCCGATGACGGCGTTAGGCGGCTGAGCGCCTCCGATCGGCATGTTGCCGATCGTCATGAGCTGATAGGTACCACCCACGAGAAGACCGGTGTTGAGGTCGCCAAGGATAAGACCGATGACGGCGCCGGTGACGATGGGCTGATAGAGAGACTCGAGGAAATCAAACTGGTCGATTGCCGCGATGAACGTAACAACGAAGACCAGAGCGATCTGGATGATCGAGTATTCCATCTTGCTCCTCCTTTCAAAATGAATGTACGCACTTTGGATATCACGTACAGAACGTCAGGGTTTCACTCCTGACAACGTGGATCACGAGGATTACGAGAAGAGCTTGCTCGTGTCCTCAACAGGCGTGCTCGGAACGCGCCTGATCTCCAACTCCACCCCCAATTCCTGCAGCTCTTTAAACGCAGCGACATCCTCGTCGTTAACTGCGACGGAGGTGGCGACTTGGCGCTTTCCTTCCGACATGTGCATGTTGCCGATGTTTACCTTCTTTATAGGCACACCGCCCTTGACGAGCGTAAGCACGTCTTCCGGTGTTTCGGCCACGATGAAGATCTTCTGGCGCGGGCTCGCCTTGCCAATGACGTCGATGGTCTTCTGCAGGGAGAAGAAACGCGTAGCGACGCCGGCGGGAGCGGCCATCTTCATGAGGTTCTGGCGCATGGTGTTGGACGCCACGTCGTCGTTGGCGACGAGGATGAGGTTGGAGCCCAGAGTGGAGTTCCACTGGGTGGCAACCTGACCATGAACCAGTCGGTTATCGATGCGGGTAAGAAGAATGTTGGGTTCTGCCATGTTGATCAGCTTCCTTTCGATATTTGCTGACGACAGTTACTTAATCTCCTGAATCGCGTAACGCGAAACATCTACGACGGCTCCGGATCGGACTTTGATCTGGACCTTCTCGCCTTCGATGCCTTTGACGGTTCCGTAGATACCGCCGGCGAAAAGAACCTCCTGACCCGGCTTGAGCTCGGTGTGCAGCTCCTTGAAGTACTTCTGCTTCTTCTTCATGTTGATTTGCGACCAGATGGTGTAAATCAAGCCCATGATGACAAGCAGGCCTAAAAGAGCGACCGAGGAGCTCAGGACGTTGGCTCCGAAATCGGCCATTAGATGCCGTCCTCGTCGCCGAAGATATCCTCTTCCTCGGAGTCGGCAACGGATGCGACCGTCTGGGCGGTGACGCCCGTCTGGCCAACGGTCACGGCCTGCTCGCCAAGCTCGGCGAGCGTGGCATTGCCGCGGAGGAACAGAAGCTCAATAACCATGGGAAGGTTGGTGCCAGTCAGAACCTCGACGTTATCGACATCCTGGGCAATCATCATCGACTGGTTGAACGGGGTGCCGCCAAGCAGGTCGGTAAAGACGAGCACGCCATCGCACTCCTCGCGCATAGCGGTAATAGCGGCGCGGAGATCCTCACCGTAGGATGCAGCCTGGTCGCCCTCAAAAGGAACGACGGTAAAAGCAGGCTGGTCGCCAGCAACCATAGCGATAGCGCTTGCAAGGCCGGGTGCGAACTGTCCATGACCGGTAAGAATAAAGCCAACCATTCAAATTTCCCTTCCGAAGGTGTGTACGATCTGAGTCCGATGATTTTCGGAAGCCAGCGGGCGCTCGCCCTTAAAGCTTCTTGGAAAGCGTTCTTTGAAGACCAGTGGTTTCTAAACTGGTAGTAACCACGTGACGTGTTGTTGTCACTATATCACCCCAGAAGAGGTCGCTTTCGTTGATTCATACGGTAAAACGTTTTTGCACCGCTCACGGTGATAAATCGACCGTTTACCGGTCGTTAACACTTCTACCTGCGGTTTTGAAACCGTTTCGAAATGCTTTGGCAAAAAATCGGATCTTTTCCTGTGTCTAAACAACGCAGGGCGGCTAAAAATAGCGTGTAGAAAAATTGCAGGTCATTGTGAAGATATGTGAATTGGTCTTTTTGACTTAATACCAGTTAGAACCAGTTTTGAGATTATCGGTGAACGGTAGTTTTCGACCGTTCACCGGTTACTTGCAATCGTTTGCAGTTGTTTTCCCAGATGAATTAGGGAAACGCGATGGAGCGCTTGCGCGATCACAGGAAATATTGGCATTTGTCCTTATCCCCCACGCGCCAAACTCCGGCATCCAAAATGAGCTAATAGCTCACGCTAATCGTTTTCAATCATTACATACTCAGTATCCGTAATTATTTATCGTTTATCGTTAATTCTGATATGATACAAGTATCATCCCAAACGCCGATTGGAGGGGTTATGGTCCATCGAAACGCATCTATATCGAATGAAACCATCAGCCGCGAACAGACGATAGCCAAACTGAGGAAGCTCGCTCGCATCTGCAAATGGGCCACGATCTGCATTACCACCGCGCTCGCTCTGGGACTCCTCGCAGTCATTGCGATTGACCTTCTACTCATATTGCCTGGCCTCTCCCAAGGGTCGTGTCTCCAATCCGTAGAACTTCAAGCCGGCGAAGGGCCGTGCCTTGCCATCGTCGGCACCGATGCGCAGGCCCCACTTATGCTCGTCGCACACGATGGTCACACTGCCATAGGGAGTCTCTTGATGACATGTCTCGCGCTTACCATCGCGATAAGCGTGCGCAGGCTTTTCCTCAACATTGAAAAGGAAGGCAGGCCCTTTGACCTTGAATGTAACCAGACACTTCGTCGAGTAGGACATTTATTCCTTATCGGCGGCGTTGCCGTGAGGCTTCTTGGCGCCGTAATCACGGGAATGATACTCTCAGGATTTGGCGGCAGCTTTACGGATGCGTTCGTCGGCCAGTTATTCGAGCCCTCCATGCTCTTTGCAGGCCTGATTATTTGCCTGATTGCCAGCATCTTCCGCTACGGGTATATCCTGCAAAAACAAGATGACGAGCTGCTCTAGGGGGAATCCATGATTATTCTGCGGCTCGACCGCATGCTTGCCGAACGCAAGATCTCATCCAAAGAGCTTGCGGAACGCGTGGGCATCTCCCAGGTCAATATGTCGCGCAT
This sequence comes from Collinsella sp., assembly GCA_048250755.1. GTDB lineage: Bacteria > Actinomycetota > Coriobacteriia > Coriobacteriales > Coriobacteriaceae > Collinsella. The sequence continues at coordinate 335 of DBEZMF010000080.1, read as the reverse complement.
CAAGACGGGCAAGGTTTCTGCCGTGCGCTTTTCAACTCTTGACGCGATATGCCGGGCACTCGACTGCCAACCGGGCGATGTGCTGGAATATATGCCTGACGATGAAGCCGATAACCTTTTTGGACTTCAAGATGAATAGCCATAATTAAACTGTCGATCACGCTCTCAACGCAAATAGCCCGCCAGAACGACTTCTGAACTGCGCCCCAAATCTTGGACGCCCTAAATAGCGACTAGGCCGCAAGGGCCTGATTCCGGTACTCCTCCGGGGTCAGGCCCTTCAATCTTACCTGCCTCCGGCTCGTGTTCCAGTGGACTATGTATTCCTCCAGGTC
>DBEZMF010000079.1:0-3263 GCA_048250755.1 Collinsella sp. | reverse complement strand
CGCGTTAAGCATCCCGCCTGGGGAGTACGGCCGCAAGGCTAAAACTCAAAGAAATTGACGGGGGCCCGCACAAGCGGCGGAGCATGCGGATTAATTCGATGCAACGCGAAGAACCTTACCTGGGCTTGACATGTTCCCGACGGTCGTAGAGATACGGCTTCCCTTCGGGGCGGGTTCACAGGTGGTGCATGGTCGTCGTCAGCTCGTGTCGTGAGATGTTGGGTTAAGTCCCGCAACGAGCGCAACCCTCGCCCCGTGTTGCCAGCGGATTATGCCGGGAACTCACGGGGGACCGCCGGGGTTAACTCGGAGGAAGGTGGGGATGACGTCAGATCATCATGCCCCTTACGTCCAGGGCTTCACGCATGCTACAATGGCCGGTACAACGCGGTGCGACACGGTGACGTGGGGCGGATCGCTGAAAACCGGTCTCAGTTCGGATCGCAGTCTGCAACTCGACTGCGTGAAGGCGGAGTCGCTAGTAATCGCGAATCAGCAACGTCGCGGTGAATGCGTTCCCGGGCCTTGTACACACCGCCCGTCAAGTCATGAAAGTGGGCAGCACCCGAAGCCGGTGGCCTAACCCCTTGTGGGATGGAGCCGTCTAAGGTGAGGCTCGTGATTGGGACTAAGTCGTAACAAGGTAGCCGTACCGGAAGGTGCGGCTGGATCACCTCCTTTCTACGGAGAATGCAGTCGGATGCTCGTCCGACGGTGTGCGCCCCGCGCGTCGCATGGTGCGATGGCGGCGGGGTTGCTGGTGTGGAAGACGTCGTTGGCTTTGCCCCGCCGGTCGTGCGGTGGGTGCGGGGTGGTATGGATGCGCTTTTGGGCTCCCGGATCGCCACCCCAGGCTTTTTGCCTGGCGCGATTCGATGCCCGTCGTGCCTGGGGGCCGGCCGTGTGCCGGCGCGATGGCGTGGCGGTGCGTGGTGGCTTGAGAACTGGATAGTGGACGCGAGCAAAACAAGGGTTTTTGAATCTTTGTTTTGCTGTTGATTTCGAATCGAACTCTATTGTTCGTTTCGATCGTTTTGTGATCATTTTTAGTGTGATGATTTGTCGTCTGGGAATTTGCTAGAGGAATCTTGCGGCCATGCACTTTCGTGGTGTGTGTTGCTTGCAAGGGCGTATGGTGGATGCCTTGGCAGACAGGACCGATGAAGGACGTTTGAGGCTGCGATATGCCTCGGGGAGCCGCCAACAGGGCTTTGATCCGAGGATTTCCGAATGGGGGAACCCACCGACCGTCATGGGTCGGTACCGGCTTCGGCCGGGGGGTACGCAGGGAAGTGAAACATCTCAGTACCTGCAGGAAAGGATATTCCGTGAGTAGTGGCGAGCGAAAGCGGATGATGGCCAAACCTTGCGCGTGTGATACCCGTCGGGGGTTGCGCGCGGGGTGTTGCGGGATCGCGTGCGCCGGCTCCGACGGGCCGGCCGGCAGTTGCAGAAAACCATGTGTCAGGGGAACCGGGTTGAATACCGGGCCGCAGAGGGTGAGGGCCCCGTACCTGAACGCGCATGGTCTGCCGATCGCGTCTCCCAAGTAGCACGGGTCCCGTGGAACCCCGTGCGAATCCGCCCAGACCGTTGGGTAAGCCTGAATATTCCTGTCTGACCGATAGCGAACGAGTACCGTGAGGGAAAGGTGAAAAGTACCCCGGGAGGGGAGTGAAACAGTCTCTGAAACCGTGCGCCTACAATCCGTCGGAGCCCTTTTGTGGGGTGACGGCGTGCCTATCGAAAAATGAGTCTGCGAGTCAGTGGCATGTGGCGAGCATAACCCGTGTGGGGTATGCGTAGCGAAGGCGAGTCTTAAAAGGCGTTTGAGTCGCGTGTCCTGGACCCGAAGCGGGATGATCTAGCCCTGAGCAGGTTGAAGCGCGGGTAAGACCGCGTGGAGGACCGAACCCACCTGGGTTGAAAACCGGGGGGATGACTTGGGGCTAGGGGTGAAAGGCCAATCAAATTCCGTGATAGCTGGTTCTCTCCGAAATGCATTTGGGTGCAGCGTCGGGTCATTACGTCCCGGGGGTAGAGCTACTGGATGCTTGCGGGCCCGTATCGGGTACCAACAGCAACCAAACTCCGAATACCGGTGACGCGTATCCCGGCAGTGAGTCGGCGGGGGATAAGCTTCGTCGTCGAAAGGGAAACAGCCCAGACCGTCGTCTAAGGTCCCGAAGCGTGTGCTAAGTGGGAAAGGATGTGGAGTCGCATAGACAGCCAGGAGGTTGGCTCAGAAGCAGCCACCCTTGAAAGAGTGCGTAACAGCTCACTGGTCTAGTGGTTCCGCGCCGACAATGTAGCGGGGCTCAAGCACACCACCGAAGACGCGGCAGTATTTTGTACTGGGTAGGAGAGCGTCCCATGAGGGGCGAAGCGGCCGTGTGAACGCGCCGTGGACTTCATGGGAGTGAGAATGCAGACATGAGTAGCGAGAGACGGGTGAAGATCCCGTCCGCTGGATGACCAAGGGTTCCAGGGCCACGTTCATCGTCCCTGGGTGAGTCGGGTCCTAAGGCGAGGCCGACAGGCGTAGTCGAATGGATGAACGGGTCGATATTCCCGTACCGGCTTTCAGCCGCCAAAACCGAGGCTTGGAGTACTAACCTCCGGGTCCGGGCTTACTGCTCCTTCGGGGGCGGGATGCCCTGGCCTGTTGGGACCGATCCTTGTAGTAGGTCAGCGCAGGAGTGACGCAGAAGGGTAGCCGGCCGCGGAGGTGGTCTTCCGTGGTCAAGCACGCAGGGCGTGGGACAGGCAAATCCGTCCCGCATGGGTCCGAGGTGCGATGATGGGGGCCTTATGGCCCGATATCCGGTGATCCCGGCTGCCGAGAAAAGCTTCGGCGTCAGGCTCAAAGCCGCCCGTACCCCAAACCGACACTGGTGGTCAGGTAGAGAATACCAAAGCGATCGAGCGAATCCTGGTCAAGGAACTCGGCAAATCACTCCCGTTCCTTCGGTTTAAGGGAGACCCCCGATGGTGAACCGCCTCGCGCGGGGAGCTTTTGGGGGTGGCACAGACCAGGGGGTAGCGACTGTTTACCAAAAACACAGGTGCATGCGAAGGCGCAAGCCGCTGTATATGCACTGACGCCTGCCCGGTGCCGGAAGGTTAAGAGGATCCGTCAGCCTTCGGGTGAAGCGGTGAATTCAAGCCCCGGTAAACGGCGGTGGTAACTATAACCATCCTAAGGTAGCGAAATTCCTTGTCGGGTAAGTTCCGACCTGCACGAATGGCGTAACGACTTCCCC
>DBEZMF010000078.1:0-2728 GCA_048250755.1 Collinsella sp. | reverse complement strand
GGCCCTCTACGGGGCAGGGGCAGACGGCCATCCGGAGGCGCCCGATCGGCGGCCCCTCGGGGCTTGCCCGTATCGTAGGCAATGCGCCGAATGCTCGCCATCGAAATTTATCGATGGCCTATTTCAGACTGTAATGGGCAGTCTCTATGTGCCGGCAGTTTGGGACGATCCTTTGATGTCTGATGCCCCCAGAGGGGTGAAGTAATACAGCTGGGTCTGTCTTTTAGGGCTTTGGTGTTCCGTCCCTTTATGTTTCACAAGGATCGTCGCATGCGCATTTACGCGCATAGCCTTGCGCGATAATGCGCATAGCCGCGCAAACATCTGCCAACTATGGCTAAATAATGACCGATAAGCAAATAAATACGCAAACACGAGCAGATACGCGCGCAATTGTGCGACTATAGGGTTGTTAGAAATGAAGAACTTCCGATGACTCAGGAGGCACATCATGGCAGATTCCAAACAGGCTCCGCTCGACGCCGAGGCAGCCGCAAAGGCGGCGTTTGCCTCGGTCCAGAATCAGCCGTTCCCAAACGACATCTTTACGGCTCCCGAGCTTCGCTGGGCAGTGATCGGGTGCGGTGTTATCGCCAACCAAATGGCCCAGTCCCTCGCGCTGGCCGGCCGCAAGCTCGCGGGTGTCGCCAACCGTACGCTTTCCAAAGCCCAGGCTTTTGCCGAGCAGTATGGCGTCGAGAAGGTGTACGAGACGGTCGAGGACCTCTACGCCGATCCGGACATCGACGCCGTCTATATCACCACGCCGCACAACACGCATATCACCTACCTGCGAGCCGCTCTGGCAGCTGGTAAGCACGTGCTCTGCGAGAAGGCCATTACCCTCAATTCCGCTGAGCTCGACGAGGCGCGTGCCATCGCCGACGAGCACAACGTCGTCCTTATGGACGCCACCACGGTGCTTCACATGCCCTTGTATCAGGAGCTGCGTCGTCGCATGGATGCTGGCGAGTTCGGCCGCATGAACCTCGCTCAGCTCAACTTTGGCAGCTACAAGGAGTACGGCGATTTGACCAATCGTTTCTACAATCGCAACCTTGCTGGCGGTGCCATGCTCGATATTGGCGTGTATGCCCTGTCCGTCATGCGCCTCTTTATGGCAAGCCAGCCCGCCGAGGTCGTTTCGCTGGGCAACACCTGTGAGACCGGCGTGGACGTTGCGGGCGGCATCGTCTGCCGTAATGCCGAGCAGCAGCTGGGTGTTGTGAGCCTTACGCTCCACTCCAAGCAGCCCAAGCGCTCGGTCATCAGCTTTGACAAGTGCTATATCGAGGTCAACGAGTATCCGCGTGCCGATCACGCGACCATCGTGTGGACTGCGGACGGTCACCGCGAGGAGGTCCACGCCGGCACCGAGGCTTACGCCCTTTGCTATGAGATGGCCGATCTTGAGCAGGCCGTTGCCGGCGACGACTCCAAGCGCGAGCTGCTGGATTATGCTTCTGATGTGATGGAGCTCATGACCAAGCTTCGTGCCGACTGGGGAGTCGTGTACCCCGAGGAGGAGTAAGCAATGCTTGCGGAGGATAGGCTCAACGCGATTGTGTCGATGGTGCAGCGGGCTGGCTCGGTTACTGTGCCAGAGCTTGCCGATACCCTGGGCGTGACGGCGTCCACCATTCGGCGCGACCTGCAGACGCTCGACCGAGCGCACCGCATCGCCAAGGTCCACGGTGGAGCGACGAGTCTTGAGCGCGCGCACGTGACGCGCGACCTAACGCTCAATGAGCGCAGTGACCTCCATAACGACGACAAGGAGCGTATCTGCGCCCGTGCGGCGGCGCTTGTGGAGCCTGAGAGCTTTGTATACATCGATTCGGGTTCGACAACGCTCAGACTCATCGAGCATCTTCCGCATCTCGAATCGGTCACCTATGTGACTGATTCCGTGCTCCATGCTCAGCATCTCGCTGTGCGCGGCATGCGCACCGTGGTGCTGGGCGGCGAGCTTAAACCCGAGACCGAGGCGCTCGTTGGCCCCGATGCTCTGGCAACCCTAGACCGCTACAACTTTAACTGCGGCTTTTGGGGTTCTAACGGCATTGCCGCCGAGCAGGGCTTTACGACGCCCGATATCGAGGAAGCGCAGGTCAAGCGTATCTCGATGCGCCATACCGCCAAACGCTTCGTAATCTCGGACGCCAGTAAATTTGGTATGGTGGCGCCCATCAAGTTCGCGGACTTCCGAGACGCAACGATTATTACCGCAGGCGAGGTCCCCACCAAGTACCGGGCAATGGACAACGTCATCACGGTCTAGCAGCAGGGGACGGGCTAAGACCAAAACCACCGCGAAGGCGCCTGTCCCCATTGTGGTGGTTAGCAACGGAAACCGAGTAGTTTTCTCAATAGAAAAGCGGCAACGTCCATCACGGGCGTTGCCGCTTTCGTTGTCTACCGGTTTTGTCTAAGTCTGTAACAACTGGACCGCTAAAAGTGGGCTAGGTGTTACAGATCGAGATACTTCCGAGCCGCACCGTCCCTTTGTCTCAATCTGTAACATCTGGGACCGATTTTGCCGAGTTATTGTTACAGATTGAGATTTTTCCTTGAGAGGGATTCGAATGGGTGGCGCGCGCAGACGTGGTGTAAGAGCGTCCTGAGGTCCGTCGCTGCAAGCCCCGATGTTACTCCTTCTTGAGGCCGCGCCTCTCGACTATCTCGTCCACTATCTCCCTGGCGCGCCGCCCGAGCGCGCGGCGCCTCC
>DBEZMF010000077.1:0-16681 GCA_048250755.1 Collinsella sp. | reverse complement strand
GGCCCTCTACGGGGCAGGGGCAGACGGCCATCCGGAGGCGCCCGATCGGCGGCCCCTCGGGGCTTGCCCGTATCGTAGGCAATGCGCCGAATGCTCGCCATCGAAATTTATCGATGGCCTATTTCAGACTGTAATGGGGTTGTTGGTCGGAGCGCTTGCGCTCTCGATTAGTTCCCTAGTTGTGGGCAGCGTGGCCGCTGTCGTCGCGCCCACCCCGGCGTACGCCGCCTCCAAGAAGTCGTCCAAGAAGTCCAAGGGCGGATCGGTAAAGGGCGTCAAGGTCAAGAAGAAGGTCGACAAGTACAGCTGGGCCGAGCTCGCGAAGATCTCCGACGCCATGACCAAGTCCGGCAGCCGCAAGGCCGCCCTCAAGATCGCCAAGGAGTACAAGCTCTGCGACAAGAAGGGCAAGCTCGACGGTACCCAGACCAAGAGGGTGGCGCTGTCTAAGGGCGAAGCCTCGGTCCGTATCGTCGGCTTCTACCATGACGACCTGTCCGACGGATCCGGCAAGGCCGGCATCACGTGGCAGTTTGTCGATGGCATGTGCAACACGGACTTTCTGAGCGAAAATGGCGCCCGCGGTTTCGATAATTTCAAACTCATGGATACAGTGATGCAGGGTCTTGCCACCGATTCTTGGCTGCCGTCGGATCTCACCAGCCGTTTGGCAACGGTTTCAGTCAAAACGGCATCCGTCGATTCGGGCAAAAACGGCGAGGCGGTTTCTTCCGATGCCAAGCTGTGGGCTCCCTCGGCTGTTGAGGTTCTGGGCGATGCCAAAGACATGGCAGGTTTAAATCGCGATACTGAGTGGATGGCAAATGCCCTGAATGCCGAGGGCACACAATATGACCTATTTAAAGACCGGGGTCTAAGCTGGGATGATCAAACGGGGGCGTTCTCGGATTATCCAACATCCTATTTTTATACCTGCTGCTACAGCGATGATGACTTTGTTGAGCAGAATGATGCTATGAATGGCAGTCACGGAACGGTGAAAGAAGACGCTACGCCGGATATTTTCGTAACCAGTGATTCGGATGACGATCAATGCGTGACCGTCTATAGGTCGCTGTTCTTGAATCCGAAAACGCCGGATGAGAATTTTGATAACTATGCCATTTCGATTGGTCAATCGAAGTTTTCCGATCCTGGCCGCTACAAAGCTTTAACCAACCCCGGCGACAAGGTGACCCAGCCCCTGTTCTGCCTTACTCCCGCCGCCGATGAGGACTCTGCTGTCGCAGAATCCAATGGCGTTACCATTCAGGACAGCGTCGACAATTACAGCTGGAGCGACCTCAAGGTTATTGCCGACGAGATCGCTGACGCTGCGAATAATGGTGGCGATCCGTATGCCGTTGCTGCCAAATACCATCTGGGAGATGAAGACGGCGCCCCTACGGCTTCCAGCTATAAGACGGTGGAGCTCAAGAACGGCGTGACGGCTAAGGCTTATATTGTCGATTATGGCTGCGACGATCGCGCCGACGGCAAGGGCAGAGCGGGCATCACGTTCCTGTTTGATGACGTTGCCCCGCTCGAGGCCTCGATGAACAAAGATGGCGCCAATTCTGGCGGCTGGAAGGATAGTGACCTTCGCAAGACGCTCAACAAGCAGTTTATTAAAAAACTGCCCAAAGACCTTAAGAACAGTATCGTTAAGGTCAAGAAGCTCACCAATAATTCCGGCGTAACGACCGATGTCTCGTCGGTGACAGAGACTGAGGATGCGCTGTGGCTGCCGTCTGCTATGGAGATACTTGGAACAACCGAAATTGAGGACGAGGCGAACGGACTCATTAGGTGGCAGCCTGACCAGGTGCCTGTTTACGAGGCAGAGGGCAAGTTGTATTTGTACCATAAGTTGAACAGGCCCCTCTATCGTTCGGATAATGATACCCCCGTTGCGTGGACGCGCTCGTGCGATGCTTCTCAATCTGGAGCTTTTATTGTCTATAACGGTTTTCATCTCTATTCGGGCGTTGATACTGACGAGGCACATGCGGTTTTCCCTGGCTTCTGTCTGTAGTCGCTAATGCTACTCGACAGTAATTAGTGCCCAACAGTAATTCTGAGCCCCCGGGGAAGGACTTTCTTCGGGGGTCTTTTGTTTCGTGCACGGCTGATGTTGCGCAACAGAATGCATGAATCGTGCCCGAAGATGAATGCAGTACAAGATGATGGCCGAGAGGAGACGGCATGTCTTTTGATATGACAAGGCGCGAGGCGTTGGGAGTGTTGGGGGCTGCCGCCGGCACGCTGCTTGCAGGTCCGTTGCCGGCGATGGCAAGCGATAGCAAGGACGAAGACTCGACTTCCGATGCCGCCAAGGGTTCTGAGTCCGGCACTCTGTACGCGGCACTGCCTGGTGCAAACTCCAATTGGGGATTCGTCGACGTTAACGGCTCGTGGGTGATCGAGCCCTCGCTTGGCGGCATTGCCAGTGCACCAGGCGATAGCTGCTATACCGTGCCGCACGTTAACGACTCCTCATTCGCGCGAGACAACCAGATCAACGTGAACATGGAATTGCACGGCGGCGTTTTTGATGGTGATTTGTTCCCTGCCACCACGGCAGACGATACCGAGACCTGGGGCTATATTGACCGTACGGGTAAGTGGGCGATCGAGCCGCAGTATCTCTATGCCGCGTGCTTTATCAACGGCTTTGCCATTGTGCAGGATAAGGATGAAGATTTTCACTTTATTACGCCCAAGGGCAAGGATGCCTTTGGCAAGCTCGACTGCAAGACGCTTACGCCGTTTTTTGAGGGCTATGCGTGCCTGTACAGCGGCGATGGTTGGGGCGTAATCGACACCAAGGGCGAGTGGGCGCTTGCCTCGGCCAAGGACACGACCAGCCCGTATAAGTACAGTGCGCCGCTCGTTTTTAACGAAGGTAAGTGCTTTGACGATTTTAAGTACATCGACACCTCGGGCAATACGATTTTTGAGTTCAGCGAAGAGGACCGCGGCTACGCGAACCGTCTCAACGATGGCTACAAGGACACGAGGCCGATCTTTAAATCGTTCCATCAGGACCGCGTTTTTTACGGCCACCGCATGTACGATGCGCAGGGCAAGGTGCTGACGGACTTTACGTTTAACGATTTTAAGCAAGTCATTATTGCCACGTACCAAGACGAGCGCATCTTTCATGAGGATCTCTGCGCTGCCAAAGATCCGATAACGCATGTGTGGGGCTACATCGATAAAGACGGTACTTGGGTTATCAAGCCACAATTCGAAGTGGCGTATAGCTTTAGTCAGGGGCTTGCCATGGTTCTTGACCCGGCAAGTGACAACTACGGGTTTATTGACAAAAACGGCGACTGGAAGATTCCTCCGCGCTTTAGACTGCCCGATGGCAATGCGGGTGATTTGAGCTACACGTTTGATGCAAATGGCCGCGTGTTTGTCGTGGCCGATCTTCCCGATGGATCTAACTCGTCTCGCATGCGCTACGGCTGGATCGATACCGACGGCAACTGGGTCTGTTCTTGGGAGTACTAGTCATGAAGTGCAAGCAGTGTGGAAAAGAGCTTAAGCAGGGCGCAAAGTTTTGCGTCTACTGCGGTGCGCGTGTGGACGATGCCGACTTGGGGCAGACGGTGACGGTTGCGCCAGTTGAGCCTGCGGTGGATCCTGATGCAACGGCGACGGTTGGCCCCGATATGACGGTTGCAGTCGATCCCGATATGACGATGACGGTTGAGCGTCGCGAGGCTGTAGCAGATTCTGATACAACGACTGTGGTCGAACCCGTTGATGAGCCGATGGACGACGCGGCGGATGAGGCTGCAAGCGAGCCGGTGGACGATGGCGCGGACGAGTCTGCGGATGAGCCGGTTGACATGAGCGCTGCGTTCGAGCTGAGCTCTGAGGCCACGACGGTACTTCCGGACGATTCCTTTACTGTCGCGCCTACTCAGCAGACTGTGGCCATGCCCAAGGTGTCTGCGCCGATCGATTTCTCGGATGCCAATAGCTCTGTCTCGGCTTCTGCGGACCCCAAATCGCCTAAGTCTCGCCGCGCCGCTATCGGCGTGGGCGTTGCCGCTGCCGTTGTGGCAGTGGGCGCCATCGGTGCGTTTGCTCTCAAAGGGTTGGGTGCCAATATCTCGGCCGATGACTCAGATTCCGTTACGAAGTCGTCCTCTAAGGCGGCATCTCAAAAGCACGGGGCTATCAAGGAAAAGCAGATCAAGACCGACCTTACCGCGGTCGGCCAGCTCTCCAAGGGCTTCATCCCCGATAGCAAGTTTGTCGATGGTGGCAGCTATTCGCTTGAATCTTTGGATGTGACCTCTCAAAAGGAGGACTCGGATGGCAACGTGACCGTTAAGGCCACGACCGTGACTCGCAACAATGCCTTTGAGTCCACGGCCTCGCTTACCGGCACGTACACCAAGAAAGGGGAGAAGTACACGCCCAGCTGGAAGGTGGATTCCTCGACCACCAAGGCCATTGCTCCCATCGAAAAGGACCCGAGTGGGCTTTGGACTCAGGGCGATATCGAGTTTGACAAGAAGGCTCAAACTTCGACCGTCAAGGTAAAATATGAGCCCCTGTGGTTTGAGACGGTCGATGGAGACGTTGAGTACACCTACAAGTTCGATGGTTCCAAGTGGGTTCTCGATGGTGACAAGGCGCCCAAGGTGAGCTATGAAAACCTGGTGAGCGACAAATACACCGATACGTCCGATGAGGGACGCAAGGCGCTGGTTGAGCACTTTAAGATCACCTCGGCCGATAACGGCAAGATCGCGTTTAGCTTTAAATGGACGCAGCTCTTCGAGTCGTTCTATTCGGCTGTAACGCCCCAGATGAGTACTGATGTTTCGGGCGAGGCAACGATTGTTCCCGTGACTATGGATTCCGGCAAACGATTTATTGTTTGCAAGACGCTTATTGAAAAAGACTCTGAGGTCGCAGGCGATAAGGACGCGTTTGCCGTGAGCATTATGGCCGAGGGTCCTGCCGAGTATGACGATGCGTCTAAGCAAGAAATTCTGGTTGACGTAACGGGCAAGATGTCCAAAGAGGATCACGACGGTCTTGGATCCGATTTTGCGGGCACGTGCGGCCAGACGTTTAATAGCAGGTTCGAGATTCCCCAGGAGCAGAGTCCTACGAAGGAATAGGGCTTCTGCGAGTTTTTGGCGCCACGCGGTTGCGGACCCGCGTGGCCCCGCTTTGGCCGGCCCAAAAGGCGTTGCTCCCCGTGCCATCCCGGGAGCAGCGCCTTTTGGGCCGGCCGTTTGCGTTGTGATGGCGGCCTTTAGGGGCTGGCCGCGTTGTCCGTTTATGGGCGCTTTTGCCGCCAGTAGATTCACCTCGTTCCCGACAATGTTGCGCAACGTCTGCTCGGTATGGATTTCTACACTTGAGTTGCCCAAAAGGGATTCGGTCCTTGAATGAGGGATGAACGATGAGCAGGAACTCCTATTACGATGACGATATGTCTGAAGAGGACTACGAGCGGGTCATGGAGCATATGTACGAGCTTGAGTGCGAACTCGAGGAACCTCATGATGCTCGCACCGACCAGTTGATTCGCGAGGAGCTCGAGCAGCTTTCGAGTGCCATGTTGTTTGAGCCGGTGGTCAAAAACGGTGAGTACCTTGGTGAGCGCGACCATGTGCCCGGGTATTGGACGGATCGTCGCGATTTGGAGTCCGCGTCTTCAGACGCTTCGAGCGAAGCCGACGAGGTGGAGAAGGATGAGCCGTTTGATTTAATTGGCCATCAGGGCTCTTCCTCGGGCGGTTCGGTGCTCGACATGTTTACTCCCATTTTAAGGAGTCGCGTGTTCTGGATCTTCATTGCGTTTCTGGTGTTTATCGGCATGCTCGACATGTTCTACGACAGCTTTATCGTTCCTTCGGGCTTCGCTATTAGCCGCATTAATTTCCAGGGCTTGGTGCTGCTGGCGATTGTCGTTGCATGCATTGCCCTGAGGCGTCGTCGCCGTTAACGGCGGTATTGACGCAGCTTCCGATGTTGCGCAACAGGTTATCTGGGCAGCGCCGTATGCTTGGGTTGTCCTGAAAGCGAGAGAAAGGACAGGACAATGGCTGAGGTTGAAGTAAGGGCTTTGGGTCCCGACGACGTCGACGATATGGTCGATCTGGACGAGCAGTCGGGCTACGAGGTCTATGACGAGTACGCGGACTTTGTTGAGGACGAGGACGAGGAGAATAGCAGCCTCTGGGGCGTCTTTGTCGATGATGAGCTGGTTGGCTTTTGTGTGACGGGCGGTGCGGATGACCCCGATCTGCCGGATGCCGTAACGGAGCACCCGCTCAACAAGTACCTGGGGACGTTTTTGAGCCATGTGTATGTTGACCCCGACTACCGCGGTAACGGCTATGGCGCGCGCCTGGTGCACGACGCCCTGTTGAGATACTGGGAGAGCGAGGGCCACCAGCAGCCTGCATTCCTGGATCTGAGCGAATATCTCTTTGACGATCCTGATGCGGATCCGATTAAGCTCGCACATCTGCTCATCGACTTCTTTGGTAAGAACGGGTTTGAGCCCATCCCCGACGATGACCACGACATTACCTACACCTGCATGGTCTTGGATCCCAAGAACTTTAAGGACCCGGACGCAGAGTAGAGGCTGCGATCTGTTGGTTCAGCTTCCCTAGTTGGTGCTTGACGGGGCCGGACGTTCCAGTTGTGATGGCTGGACGTCCGGTCCTTTTTGTTGCCTGTCGGGTTTGGTGATCGGCACGTTTATCTCGATCTGTAACATCTGGCGGGGGATACGGGGTCTAGTTGTTACAGATTGAGATGTTAGCCAAGGGGCTGACTGAATGTCTCGATCTGTAACGTGTAGACCCGGTTTTGCCCCGTAACTGTTACAGATTGAGACGATCGGTCCAGACCCGCTCCGTCCGCCTCGTCATCTGTGGTTTACGTGGGGGCATACGGAGTACGGGTATACTAACCGGCGGCGAATCTGCTCCATCGCTTAGAGCTGCTGCGTCTGGACGGCGCGTGATAGGGCTGCCAAAGCGATCGCCAGCGTGCTGAGCAACGTCCTCTCTGTGCGCACCCGTTTTGTATGTATTAGCGCACTACCAAGCACGCCCGCGCGGCCGTATGCCGTGCCCATTGCGCGTGCAGATAAGGAACAACAACATATGCGTAATTCTGTATCCGACGTCACCGACGCCGAGATCCTGGACGAGACCCGCGAGGCCATGACCCAGGCTGCCTTCGATGCCGCCGATGAGGCCAGTGCCGCCCAGGCCGTCGATTCCGCTACCGAGAGCCTTCCCGCCTTTGACGAGCTGGGTCTTTCGGACGAGATGCTTCGTGCCATCGAGAACCTGGGCTACACGGCGCCCACGCCTGTCCAGGCCGGCTCCATCCCCGTGGTGCTCGAGGGCCGTGACCTGCTTGCCGCCGCTCAGACCGGCACCGGCAAGACGGCCGCCTTTTTGCTGCCGACCATGAACAATCTGGATCACATCGCTCCTCCCAAACCCGTGCGCGAGCGCGGCTCCCGCAACCGTCGTCGCGGTGCTAAAAAGCCCGAGGGCAACGGCCGTGGCCCCGTGATGCTCGTCATCACCCCTACGCGCGAGCTTGCCCAGCAAATCGACGAGGTCGCAAGCAAAATTGCCGACGTCACGGGCCATGTCGCCGTGACCGTCGTGGGCGGCGTGAGCTACAAGCCGCAGACCGCTGCCCTCAAGTACGGCTGCGACATCCTGGTCGCAACGCCGGGCCGTCTGGTCGATCTGATCGAGCAGGGTGCCTGCCACCTGGACGAGGTTAAGGTCCTGGTGATCGACGAGGCCGATCGCATGCTCGACATGGGCTTTTTGCCCGCCGTCCGCCGCATTGTGCGCGAGACGCCGGCCGAGCGCCAGACGCTGCTGTTCTCGGCGACCCTCGACGAGGAGGCCGTGGGCGAGATCACCGACCTGGTGAGCGACCCGGCCCGCGTGGAGATTGCGCCCGCCACGTCGACCGCCGACACCGTCGACCAGTTTGTGTTCCCGGTGTCCATCGAGGCCAAGAACAACCTGCTGCCCGAGTTCCTCAAGAAGGAGGGCCCGGAGCGCACTATCGTCTTTATGCGCACCAAGCACCGCGCCGACAGCTGCTGCCGTCGTCTGGAGCGTAAGGGCATCAAGGCCGCCGCGATTCACGGCAACCGCAGCCAGGCGCAGCGCGAGCGCGCGCTTTCGGCCTTCCGCGACGGCACCGTCGACGTACTGGTGGCGACCGACGTGCTCGCCCGCGGCATCGACATCAGCGACGTGCGCTACGTCGTGAACTTTGACGTACCGGCCGAGCCGACCGACTACATCCACCGTATTGGCCGTACGGGCCGTGCCGGCGAGCTGGGCTGGGCCATTACGTTTGTGACCGAGCAGGACGTGGACGAGTTCTACGAGATTGAGAAGCTCATGGACAAGACCGCCGACATCTACGAGGCCGGCGACCTGCATGTGGGTCCCAATCCGCCCGCCGTTGACCCCGAGCGCGACCCTGCGGCCTTTAAGGTGAAGAAGAAGACTAAGCGCGGCAAGTCCAAGAGCAAGAAGAAGCTTGAGCAGGCACGTCGCGACGGCAAGCGCAACGGCGACGACTACGGCGATGTGGCCGGCCGTTCCAATCGCGGTCGCGACGAGCGTCGCGGCGACGGCGAGCGTCCGAGCCGCCCCAAGCGCGGCGGCAAGACCCGCGTGCGCGAGGGCGTTCAGGCTCGCGTGGACGAGGCTGTGGAGAGCGTGGCCCGCGAGGTGGCTGCCGAGGAGCGCGGCGGTGCTGCTGCCGTCGAGCAGGCCCCGCGCGGCAACCGTGCCGAGCGCCGTGCCAAGCAGTTCCAGGGCGAGGCACATCGCCGTCGCCGCGAGGACGAGGACCGCGGCGGTCGTCGCCGTGTTGAGCGCGAGGACGAGGGCCGTGGCTCGCGTGGCGGCAAGCGTGGCTCGGGCGATCGTCGTCGTTCCGGTCGCAATGACGAGCGCGGTGGCCGTGACGAGCGTCGTGGCGGCGAGGGTCGCGGTGAGCGTGGCGCCCGCAGCGGTGAGTCCCGTGGCGGCAAGCGCTTTGAAGAGCGTAGCGGCCGCGGTGGCGAGCGTGCTCGCGGCAATGGCGGGCGCAGCGGCGCCGGCCGTTCTGGCGAGTCGCGCGATCGTCGCGATCCGCGTGCCAGCCGCGATCGTCGCGATGATTGGCGCAACTACGACGATACCCGCGAGGAGCGTCGCGGCGGCTACCGTGGTGGCCGCGGCGGCAACCAGGCCGGTTCCCGTGGCGGCCGCGCCGGCGGTCGCGATAACCGTGGCAGCTATGGTAACAGCCGTGGCGGCAAGCGCGGCGGCAGCTCCCGTCGTCCCGGTGACGGCGGCGGCAAGCGCAAGTAACATACGCGTCGCGCTCTAAGTCGAGGCGACCAGAGGGCTCCGGGCATGTTTTTGCTCGGAGCCCTTTTTGGTGCAAGGGGGACAGGTTCATATGCACCAACGTCTTGAAGTTGCGGTGGAATACGGACTGTTTTGGCCTTTTGAGCGGCTTTTCAGTCCCTATTTCACCGCAACTCATGATTGGTGCAAGGCGGCCTGACTCCTTTGTACCAAAAATGATCCGGTTTCCTTCGTCCCCTTCGGATCACATGACCCCTTGGGGACGGAGGAAAACGGATCAGATAGGAAAAATTGTAAGGCGTTATTTGCCCACATGGGCTATTGCTATTTGGTAACGCGTTTTATCAAATATGGCATTTATCTGCGGTAATGTTCTATTTCACCGCTGAGGGTGACATTTTATACCGCCTGCCGAACCGTATGGAGACCTCACAACTTTTTAGGTCAGTGTTGTGCGTGTAGCAATTTCGCCCGGCCTCGCCTCCGGGCTGCCATGTGAGAGGGGATCTTATGGCTCGACTGCATGTAATGGAACGCAGCCACGCTCAGGCCGTCATGGACGACCTGCACGATGCGCTCGGACGCCGTCTGGCGGTGAGTTCGCTCGCCCCGTGTCCCGTTGAGTTTACGGCGGCGCTCGTCAACCTGTGCTCCACCCAGAGCTGCGGCAAGTGCACGCCCTGCCGTGTGGGCCTGAGCGCGCTGAGCGACCTGCTTGCCGATGTGCTCGAAGGGCGCGCCGATGAGTCCACGCTCAACCTGATCGAGCGCACCGCCCGTACCATCTATCTTTCGAGCGACTGCGCCATCGGTTACGAGGCCGGCGCCATGGCGCTTACGGCTATCCGCGGTTTCCGCGACGATTTTGAGCACCACATCCGTGAGCACTCCTGCGGCTTTGACCGCGAGGCCCGCGTCCCGTGTGTCTCGGGCTGCCCGGCGCACGTCGACATTCCCGGTTACATTTCGCTGGTCGAGGCCGGCCGCTATGCCGATGCCGTCAAGGTCATCCGCAAGAACAACCCGCTGCCGCTCGTTTGCGGCCTGGTGTGCGAGCATCCCTGTGAGATGCACTGCCGCCGCGGCATGGTCGACGATCCCATGAACATCCTTGCCCTCAAGCGTTTTGCCGTTGAGCACAGCGACCTCAACGACCACAAACCGCATGTAGTGGACGACACCGGTAGGCGCGTCGCCGTGATCGGCGGCGGCCCGGCCGGTCTTTCCTGCGCCTACTACCTGGCCGTGATGGGCCACAAGGTGACCATCTTTGAGCAGCGCCACCACCTGGGCGGCATGCTGCGCTATGGCATTCCCAGCTACCGCCTGCCGCGCGAGCGTCTTCAGGCCGAGATCGACTGGATCTTGAGCGCCGGTATCGACGTTGAGCTCGACCACTCCGTCAACGGCGAGGAGCTCGCCCGTCTTCGCGACGAGTTCGATGCCGTCTACCTGGCCATCGGTGCCCATAACGACAAGAAGCTCGGCCTTCCGGGCGAAGAGACGCCCGGCGTGGAGTCGGCCGTCAAGATGCTGCGCGCCATCGGTGACGACGAGCTGCCCGACCTGAGCGGCCAGCGCGTGTGCGTCATCGGCGGCGGCAACGTGGCCATGGACGTGGCTCGCTCTGCCGTGCGCTGCGGTGCCGAAAAGGTGAGCATTGTCTACCGCCGCCGCATCTGCGATATGACGGCCCAGGACGCCGAGATTGCCGGTGCCCAGGCCGAGGGCTGCGAGGTGCTGGAGCTGACGGCCCCGCTCGCCATCGAGACGGGCGAGGAAGGTCGCGTGAGCGGCCTGCGCGTGCAACCGCAGATTATCGGCGAGCCCCGTCGCGGTCGTCCGGCCCCGCGTGCCGCCGCCACGCCCGAGCAGGTCATTCCCTGCGAGCGCGTGTTCGTCGCCATTGGCCAGGACATCGACTCCAAGCCATTTGAGGACATGGGCATCGCCTGCAAGTGGGGTTGCGTCGTCACCGATTCGGACGGCGCCGTGCCCAGTTTCGATGGCCTCTTTAGCGGCGGCGACTGCCAGACCGGCCCCGCCACCGTCATCCGTGCCATCAACGCCGGCCGCGTGGCTTCGGCAAATATCGACCGCTACCTGGGCTTCGACCACAAGATTAAGCTCGACGTGGAGCTGCCGACCGTTCAGTTTAAGGGCAAGCACGAGTGCGGCCGCTGCGAGCTGGGCGAGCGCGAGGCCGGCGAACGCATTCACGATTGGAATCTGGTCGAGCAGGGTCTCACCGAGCAGGAGGCACGCCAAGAGGCGAGTCGCTGCCTGCGTTGCGACCACTTTGGCTTTGGTGCGTTCCGCGGAGGGAGGAACCTGGAATGGTAGAGCCCAACAAAACCACCGTCGGCGACAACAACGAAAACGGAGCGCACAACATGGTCAGGCTCATTATCGATAACTGCGAAGTCGTGGTGCCCGAGCACACCACGATCCTGGACGCGGCCAAGTCCGTCGGTATCCAGATTCCCACCCTGTGCTACCTGCGCGATCTGAACGAGATCGGCGGCTGCCGCGTGTGCGTGGTCGAGGTTGAGGGCTGCGACCAGCTGGTTGCCGCCTGCAACAACTACGTGCTCGATGGTATGGTGGTCCACACCAACAGCCCCAAGGCCCGCGAGGCGCGCCGCACCAACGTGCAGCTGCTGCTTTCGCAGCACGATTCACGCTGCACGAGCTGCGTGCGCAGCGGTAACTGCAACCTACTGACCATCGCCAATGACCTGGGCATTTTCTATCTGCCGTATCAAAGGCATTTGGCGGGCGAGGGCTGGGATTTCGATTTTCCCATCATCCGCGAAAACGACAAGTGCATTAAATGCATGCGCTGCATCAAGGTGTGCGAGAGCGTACAGGGCCTAGGGATTTGGGACCTGACCAACCGCGCCACGCATACCGCCGTGGGCACCCGCGGGCGCGTGCCGATCGGCAGGACCGATTGCGTCGCGTGCGGCCAGTGCATCACGCATTGCCCGACGGGCGCGCTGCGCGAGCGCGACGACACCGAGACCGTGTTTGACGCGCTCGCTAATCCCGACAAGATCGTGTTGGTGCAGATCGCGCCGGCCGTGCGTAGTGCTTGGGGCGAGGAGCTCGGCATTCCGCGCGAGGAGGCAACCGTCGAGCGTCTGGCTTGCGCGCTGCGCCGCGTGGGCTTTGAGTACGTGTTCGATACCGATTTCTCGGCCGACCTCACCATTATGGAGGAGGGCTCCGAGTTGCTCGAGCGCCTGGGCGCCGCCGCTAAGGGTGAGGGCGACAGCCGCGGCTGGCCCATGTTTACGAGCTGCTGCCCGGGCTGGGTGCGCTTTGTGAAGGCACGTTACCCCGAGTTTGTCGACAGCCTGTCCACGTCAAAGTCGCCGCAGCAGATGTTCGGCGCTATCGCCAAGACCTACTACGCCAAGGTGCTGGGCGTGGAGCCCGAGCGTCTGTTTGTGGTGTCCGTGATGCCGTGCACGGCCAAGAAGGCCGAGTGTGCGCTGCCGAGCATGATGGGCGAGGGCGGCGCGCCCGACGTGGACGTTGCGCTGACGGTGCGCGAGATGGTGCGCATGATCCGCGCGAGCCACGTGAGCGTGGACACGCTGGTCGAGGAGCCGCTCGATACGCCGTTGGGCTTTGGCACGGGCGCGGGTGTGATCTTTGGTGCCACGGGCGGCGTGATGGAGGCCGCCGTGCGCTCGGCATATTACCTGGTGACGGGCAAGAACCCGGATGCCGACTTCTTCACTGACGTGCGCGGACTCGAGGGCTGGAAGGAGGCCGTGGCCGATATCGACGGTACCAAGGTGCGCGTTGCCGTGGCGCACGGGCTGGGCAACGCCGCCCGTCTGCTCGACGCGATTCGCGACGGCCGCGTGAGCTATGATTTCGTTGAGGTCATGGCGTGCCCGGGCGGCTGCGTCGGTGGCGGCGGTCAGCCCATCCACGACGGCTGCGAGCTGGCAGCCGAGCGTGGCCAGGTGCTCTGGGGCCTGGATGCCGCTGCGGACATTCGCTTCTCGCACGAGAATCCCGATGTCCAGGCGTGCTACCGCGAGTTCTTGGGCGAGCCGCTCTCGCCGCTGGCCGAGGAGCTGCTGCATACCGACCATCACGCATGGACGATGCCCAACGAGGGGGTGTGCTAACGATGCGCGCGTTTAATGTTGAGCTGTCGCGCCGGGGGTTTGCCTCGGCGCTCGCCGCGGGCGCGTTGTCGCTTGCGCTGGCTGGCTGTGGCGGCGGGACTGCCGGTGCCGGGTCCGCCGCGGGCTCGGCTGCTGGGAAGGCCGCCGCGGCCGCCGCGGAGCCCGTCGAGGTACACGTCGCCTCGCTCAAGGGCCCGACGTCGATCGGTCTGGTGCAGTTTATGGACCAAGCAGCGAGCGGCGAGACGGATAACGAGTTCGACTTTGCGATCAGCGCCGCGGCCGACGAGATCGTGCCCAAGGTCATTCAGGGCGATATCGATATCGCCCTGGTGCCCGCCAACGTGGCGAGCGTGCTCTACAACAAGACCGAGGGTACGGTGCAGGTCATCGATATCAACACGCTGGGCGTGCTGAACGTGGTGACGGGTAACGCGGACGTTACTTCGTTTGGCGATCTGGCGGGCCATACCGTCTACATGACGGGCAAGGGCGCCACGCCGGAGTACGTCATGAACTACCTGTTGGAGCGCGCGGGCCTGACCGACCAGGTTACGCTCGAGTTTAAGAGCGAGCCCACCGAGGTGCTGTCGGCGTTGCTTGCCGATTCGTCTGCCGTGGGCGTGCTGCCCGAGCCCTTCAAAACGGCCGCCATCGCAAAGAGCGAAGGCAAGCTATCGGCTCCGGTAAGTCTGACCGATGCGTGGGATGAGCTGGCGGGTGACACGGGTTCGCGCCTGCTGACGGGCGTGACCGTGGTGCGCCGGGCCTTTGCCGAGGAGCATCCCGAGGCCGTGGCGGAATTCTTGAGCTGCCATGCGGCGAGCGTGAAGGCCGTCAATGCGGCGCCGGCGGACTGGGCTCAGGCCGTGGTCGATGCGGGCATCGTGGATAACGCCACGATTGCCGAAAAGGCGATTCCCGGGTGCATGCTCGTGTGCCAGACGGGGAAGGATATGAAGGCAGCGCTCGGTGGGTACCTGCAGGTGCTGGCCGATGCGGACGCGAGCGCCGTGGGCGGCAAGCTCCCGGCTGACGATTTCTACTACATGGAGTAGCCCGTGCGTGCGTTTGCTCGACAAATGACAGAGCGTATGAAGGCGGTGGCGGCAGCAGGTGCCGTTGCCGCCTTTTGGCTTGCCGTGTGGGTTTTCGCGGCGGCGCTGGTGGCGCAGCCGTTGATTTTGCCGGGGCCGTGCGCTGTCGTGGTGGCGTTGCTGCGGCTAGTGTGCGATGCCAGCACGTGGGCGATTCTGGCGGGCTCGGGTGCGCGGATACTGGGCGGGCTGGCGCTTGCCGCGGTGTGCGGCGGCGTGCTGGCGGGAGTCACGGTGCGGTCGCGGACGTTCTCCCGCCTGGTGGCGCCGGCGCTGTCGTTTGTAAAGGCGACGCCGGTCGCCTGCGTGGTGGTCCTGCTGCTCATTTGGCTGGGGTCGGCGCGCGTGAGTATCGCCGCAGTCTTTTTGATGGCACTGCCGGGCGTGTATTTCTCACTGGTCGAGGGCTTGACGCAAGTGGATAAGCCGCTGGAGCAGATGTTTCGTCTGCATGGCGTGCGGGGCTGGCGACTGTTTTGTGCCCACACCTGGCGCGAAGTCCTGCCGTTTGCGCTTTCGTGCGCCCGCGCCGTGATTGGCATGAGCTGGAAGGCCGGCGTGGCGGCGGAGCTGATCGGCATGGCGGCGGGCACCGTGGGCGAGCGCATCTATCAGGCGAAGCTGCTCATCGAGACGGCTGACCTGCTGGCGTGGACCGTGTTGGTCGTGGCGGCATCGTGGGCGTGCGAGCGCGTGCTGGTGTGGCTGCTGCGGGCTTCGGGGCCCGCAGCATGGCGTGCTGCTGTGCGGGCGCATGGGCGTGCGGGCGGCTCTGCTGGCGGCGGGGCTCCTGCGGAGCTTGCGTTCGCCGTGGGCGATCGCGCTCCCTGGGCGCCGGCGCTCGACGGACTGGTACTTCGCGTGCCCGCCGGTGGGCGTACCTGCGTGATGGGCGCCTCGGGTGCGGGCAAGTCGACGCTCCTTGCCCTTGCGGCGGGGGAGTGCGCGCCGTGCTCCATGGTGTTTCAGGATGTGCGCCTGGTCGAGGACGTTTCTGCCCTGGATAACGTACTGGTGTGTGCCGACGCGCGCGTGGATGCCTCGAGTGCCACAGCCCTGCTGCGCCTGCTGGTGCCGGGGGTCGATATGCATGCCCGCGTAGCCGAGCTCTCGGGCGGGCAGCGCCGTCGCGTCGAGATCGCCCGAGCCCTGCTGTGTCCGGGCGACGCGGTGATTCTGGACGAGCCCTTTACCGGTCTAGATGCCGCTGCGCGCGATGCGACGGCTGTGGCTGTGCTCGACCTGCTCGACGGTCGTATGCTGCTGCTTGCCACGCACGATGCCGCTGACGCTCAGGCCCTCGATATCTCGGACATCATCACGCTCTAAATACTTACTCAGCAACAAAATGATCCTTTTTTCTCCGTCCCCATGGGGCTGGTGTGGTATTCTATCTACCGGGTAATACTTAGGATTACCAAGTAATATCAACGCCGCAGAAACAAACTCCAGATGCGGGCCAATCGGGTTGCCTTCACAGCCCGTCGCCCAGCCGCGCTGCCCGCATCTATCCGCACTACCGTCGTTTCAAAAAGGAAGCGCCATGGCAGAACATATGACCCCGGTTGTCGCGAAGGTCTTGCCCGAGGAAAAGGCAGCCTTCGCGGCGGCAACCCAGCTCGTGGGCACCACGCCGTCCAACGCCATTCGCATGTTTATCGCCGCGTTCAATCGCTGCGGCACCTTCCCGTTCGACATTTCGCCCAACGGGGCCTTTGGCGCTGCGCCCGATTCTCGTCAACAATGACTGTCCCAAACTGCCGGCACTTGGGGACGTTCCTTTTAATATGAGCAGGACATTGTCAAGAGGCAAAATCGGGCCTGGCCCCAACGATATGGGGTCAGGCCCTCTCCCTATATCAGCCCGTCCGCGGCGACCTCGGCGTGTCTTACCGACGCTCGTCTTTGCAGTTTAATATCCGCCCGCGGCGATCTCTCGCTGGGCAATCCGTTGCTACGGCTGAGGCTTCTACGTCGAACCGACAGTCTGTGCACGCGTGTGGCGCCCTGGGCGCTCGCAGAAAAGGGACCTGAGGTT
>DBEZMF010000076.1:0-49340 GCA_048250755.1 Collinsella sp. | reverse complement strand
GACCTGGAGGAATACATAGTCCACTGGAACACGAGCCGGAGGCAGGTAAGATTGAAGGGCCTGACCCCGGAGGAGTACCGGAATCAGGCCCTTGCGGCCTAGTCGCTATTTAGGGCGTCCAAGATTTGGGGCGCAGTTCATGCCGGGGAGGGCTTTCGCCTATCTGGGGAATGGGTTGCCAGCGCCCTATTCCCCAAAATTGAAAATTATTCAGTTTTGAGGAATAGACTTGGCGAGCATTTGCGGGGACTGTGGCATCGGGCGTGCTCGACTTAAGCCCCTGCTCTATCCCAGCTCCTGCATGCGGCGGTAGATTTCGCAGATACCCTTGATGGTGAGCTGTCCGTCGACCACGTCGAAGGCATCGGTCGAATCGGCGACGATGCTGGCGAGACCGCCCGTGGCGATAACGGTGGCATCCTCGCGGCCCAGCTCGCGCTTCATGCGCGCGACCAGGCCCTCGGCCATGGCGGCGGCGCCCGTTACGGCGCCGACCTTGATGCATTCCTCGGTGTCACGGCCGATGGCGTGCTCGGGCGCCTCGAGCGGCACGCTGGCGAGCTTGGCGGCACGGGCAGCAAGCGCGTCCATGGAGATACGGATGCCCGGCGCAATCGCTCCGCCAATGTAATAGCCGTCCTCATCGATGACGTCGATATTGGTCGCGGTACCAAAGTCCACCACGATCGCCGGCGCGCCGTAGAAAGCTTCGGCTGCGACGGCGTTAGCTACGCGGTCGGCGCCCACGGCCTGGGGTCGCGCCGCACGCAGCTTGGTCACGGCGGCCGTCTGCGGTCCGATGACGATGGCGTCTGCGGCAATGCGGTCGGCCACGGCGTGCCACTCGCGCGAGAGCTGCGGCACCACGCCGGCAAAGGCGATCGCGTCGACCGCATCGAGCGAAAGGCCGTACATCTTAAAGAAGCCCATCAGGCGCACGTGGATCTCGTCGGCGGTATAGGAGCGGTCGGTGGGCATACGCCACGACTGCACCAGCTCGTCTCCGTCAAACAGCCCCATGGCCGTCTGCGTGTTTCCCATATCGATAGCGAGCAGCATGTCTACTCCCGGTGTTGGCATAAAAGGACGCGCACCATTGTATACGTGCCGTCGACGGCGCTCGGCTGCGATTCGTTTACGGTGATAGGGGCTGAGGGGTTTAAATATGAAGGAATTATGCTCTACGAGATTTTCCTTGCCGTTTACTGAACTCCCGCGTAATATTCTTTCTTGCGCACATGAGGCGCCCAGACATTGCGGGGTGGAGCAGTCTGGTAGCTCGCCGGGCTCATAACCCGGAGGTCGTAGGTTCAAATCCTGCCCCCGCGACCAAGAAGTTAGAGGTCAGCCGCTTAGTCGGCTGGCCTTTTTTCTTGTTGTGGCAGCCCTTTTTAGGGCTTGTGGCAGAATTGTGGCAGTAAACCATGGCAAACAATGAGAATCAGGCAGCGGGAAGCAGGCCGAAGATGTCCTTTGGCAGCGCGGCTAACTCGCCCCACTTCTCCGAAGACCCGCCGTCGTCCCCCGGCAGGAAGTGCGAGTAGGTCTTGTAGGTGATCTCGATGCTCTCGTGGCCCAAACGGGCGGAGACGTACTGTATCGAGACGCCCTTTTTCAGGAGAAGGCTGGCGTGCGTGTGGCGCAGGCCGTGCAACGTGACCGCGAATGACTTGTGCCGGGCGAAGCGGCTAAAGTCGCTCGTGAATTTCGACGGGCGGTAGAGCTCGCCGAGGTCACTGCAGAACAAGGGGGTGTCCTCGCCCTGCTCGATGTCGTTGTACATCAGGCGATAGAGCTGCATCTGCTTGTGATGGCGCAGGAATTCGACCGTCCCCTCGGGGATGGTGACGTCCCTGTTCGAGCGGTTGCTCTTGGGCAGCTTCTCCTCCAGGGTCTCGCCGCAGTAGGTGTTCGTCGCGCGCGCCTCGGCGAGCGCTCGGCGGACGCGGATGACGCCTCCATCGAGGTCGACGTCGCGCCACCTGAGGGCGCACAGCTCGCCGCGTCTCATACCCGTGTCGAGCGCGAGGTTTGTGGCGGCTGCGAAGCGGTAGTCCGGGCATCCGAGCAGGGCAATTTTCATGCGGGATACCTCGTTTTCATCGATGACTCGAACCTCCTTCTTCTCCTTGGACGGGACGTCCACAAGCTCGCAGGGGTTGGACTCGATGTATTCGAGGCGGCGGGCGCGTTTGAGCGCGGTCTTCAGGAACGAAAGGGCTTTCTGACAGGTGTTGCCAGAGAGGGGCTTGCCGTTGAGGCCGCCGCTTTGGCGCATCCATGCCAGCTGATCCTCGATCATGTAGGGCTTCAAGTCTTTTAGCAGGGTCGTGCCGAGTCTCGGTACCCAGCGCGTCTCGACGATGTCGCGGTAACCGCGAATCGTGTTGGCGCTCAGGTGCTTCACGTCGTGCAGGTAGGTGACGTGCTCGCGCAGGAACTCCTCAAGGGTTTTGTTGGAGCGGTCCATGCGCGTGCGGGCCGTCATGAGCTCGACGCGCCACTCCTCTAGCAGGCGCTTTGCCTCGGTCTTGGTGCGGCAGTGGACGGTCTTGTTCAAGCGCTTAGAGGACTTGCCGTCCTCGCTCACGCTGACCCTGAGCAGCCAGGAGTCCTTGCCGCGCTTCACGGGGTCGTAGCCTTTGCTGACTGTTCTCATGGTTTTCACCTCCTTTCGGTGCGTTGGTGGCTGACGGTGCTATCTCAAACCGATTGCTCGGTAATGAGCCCCTGGGATTTCTTCTTGCTGTAGGCGTTGGCGCAGCTGCGCTTGCAGAAGCGAGTCTTCTGAATCACCCTGCCCGGCTTCTCCTCGCGGTATTTCTTGAAGATTCGTCCGCAGTTATCGCAGGTGCGCCATTCGGCGGGGTCGTCGTAGAGGAGGCCGAACTGGGAGATGATCGCCTCGGAGAGGGAACCGTAGGAATGTATGCCCGTCGGACTTCGGTGAGTTTTTTTAAGCGCGTGGGACCAAGCGGCGAGGGGTCCACCGCTGTCGCCTTCGGCTTCATCGGGAGTTTCGCCTGTCCCATCAAAGCGATAAGAGAGGAGAGAGTTCGCTAGGAAGGAGATTGCAGTGTTTGATGCGATCACCAGTCCATCCGCAAGAGTTGATGTATAGCTTTCTCGTGTGTTGAAGCCCGCATCTTCACCTTGCTGCACCATCGACTTGAACTCTGGACTCTCGAGAATGAGCGAATCGTATGACTTAAGGCGAGTGTTATCCAATAGAGCGTCGCTGTTGGAGAGAAGGAAAAAGCTAATGCCGCTCTGTGCCATGTGCGAGCGGTCACAAAGGTAATCGGCGACATCGTCGGCACCCCAGGTGTCGGTGTTTTCCAAGCCATATGCAACGGCGGTAATCAAGGCGGTCGATACCTGGAGGGCCCGTATCGTCTGAATTACCTCCGCTTCGGAAATAGCTCCCACGACCGAGCGGTCATCTAGATGGATACGGCGAGCTTCCTCGGAGAGAAAGTACGGCCTGCGTCCCAGTAGCGTTTCGTCGTCTCCTGAGTAGGCGCTACTGAACAAGGGGATGCCTGCGGCGGATGCGCTCTCGCTTGCCAGAATGCCCCATTCGCTCCTGAACGGCTGAAAGTCTGTCTTGAGGAGTTTGAAACGGTTGCGGAAAAGAGAAAGACGCTGAGCGCCGTCGTAGCCGCTGGAAACGGGGAAGCCGTAACGCTCACAGAAACGAACGATGCTCTCCGTGCGCTCGACGTTGACCTTCTGAAGGCTGCTTGCGAAGAACTCGTTTTCCAGATGCTCGAATTGCATAACAGTGGGTTTGCCATGCTCGACATAGTATGCGAAACGCTCGCCATCGGTGCTGGTTCCCCACAGCCGGTCAAAGTTGTAGCGCAACCACGGTCTTGCAGCATTGACTTCGAGCTTGATGGGCTGGCGAAGCGACAGGGGCAGGCGTTCATAGTTAACTAATGGACTCAAAATCTAATCCAATCCAACTATTGACTTTCATTTCTCATTCATGGTATCACAAAATGGATGGAAAAGGAACACCAATCCATTATAGGAGATGCTAATGGACTGCTTTGATCATCGAGAGTTTTGTCTCCCTGACGTGTTGCACGTAGTCGATGTTGCAAAATTTCTGGGCCTTCACGAGAAGACGGTCTATTTGTACGTTCGTGAAGGCAAGATTCGCGCTATCCGCTGTGGGCGAAGTTATCGCATTCGCCGTGAGTGGGTCGAGGAGTACATTCGCTCCGCGAGCCCCAAGGACTCCGACGTAGACTAGCGGGGAGAAGACCATGAAAGATCTGTTCACGCCTAATTTCGAGGGCGATGCCGATGCGGTTGCTCCAAAGCTCGCCAAGCTCAGGGGAAGTTCTGTAGCGATCTATTTTTGGCTTCATTCACGTGCTTTTGCTTGTGGAAACAAGGTCGGAGTAAGCCAGCGTTGGCTGTCTGAACGTTTGGGTTTATCTGTTCGCACTGTTCAGCGGGCGGTGGACGACCTTGAGAGTGAAGGTCTCATCAAGCACGCACTCATACGAGGAGGAAGCGAATTCAGCATCTGTCGCCTGACAACCTTGTCAGGTGACAGACCTGCCGCGAGCGTGACGACAAGCCTGTCACCCAGCGAAGGTTTTGACGCGCCAACATTGTCATCTCAAGCATGTCATCCGTGTCATCCAACAGAAAGGGGAAACATTGAATACACTCTCCACATTGGTGAGCGAGCAGACATCGAAGACCTTGCAGCCATTCTCGACAGAAGGGACCCAGAAAACCCCTGAGACCGAAGAGGCGAGTCTTCTTCAATCCCTGCTCGAGAAAGACGCAGAGCGTTTCGGCAGTCCTAATGTCATGTCAAAGCAGACGCTGGATTACTTGCGTGGTGCCGGACTAATGGGGTTGCCCAAGATGAAGCGCCGTCCTCCAGACTCCGGAGCGCTGTTGAGGGACAACGGCTTCTCGGAGCTTGTCTTGAGCGTCTTGTCGGATGAGAGTTTTGATCCGAGTCGTATCCCCGAGAAAGCGCTCGACTGGCTGTCTTCCTATCAAGGGAAGAAGACTCCCTCTCTTTGGGTGAGCGGCGGTAGTGGTTCAGGGAAAACGACATTGGCGTGTTGGCTGGCGAGGTCACTAGTAGAACGCTCATTGAAGGACGGCGCAGTGTTGGATGTTACTTTTGTGCCTGTAGCTGACTTGGTTCGCGATACGTGGATGGGATCGAGCTACTACGGCGAAGAAAACAAGTGGCGTTCTATCCGGCCTCTGACGAACTGCGGCCTGCTTGTGCTCGATGATTTGGGCACCTGCGTGAGGCAGGGCAAGGAAGAGTGCGCTGTCGTCAGGGAGGTGGTCGATAAACGCTACACCTCGATGTTGCCAACCATCTTTACGACTCAGTTCGGCCTCCGCGAGTACTGCACGATGTTGCGAAATGCGGGGGCCGATGAGCACGACGTGTCTTCCTTGAGAAACCGTGTTCTGGCGTCGATGAGCGGCTATATCAGGCAGGAGGCGGCGGCAATTGAGGCGAACCACGTCGCCATCTAAACCATGAAAGGCTTAGGCGGAAATACGGCCGAGGGCTGAATCGAACTATTTAAACTGCAAAACTATGGAGGTTGCCCATCGCGAGCGTGCCGTCGTCCTGCGACGTCGGCGCCGACGCATCCACCAGCACCACCACGAAGCGGACGGGCCGGCGGCTGCGGCGGGCGAGCAGGGACTCGTAGGCATCCATGGGAGCCTACCCAGGACGGGTCGCGTCGCCGCATGGGGAAAGGTGCGGCGGCAACGAGGCGTGAACGTTAACACGCACAAGATAACCCCCCCGCCGACAGTAATGAATCAATAAACTGTAATCGCCGAGATATCGATTTTTCGACGACTCCTAAGAAATGCTTCGGTAGACTAAAGTAAGAGTTCCGCAATCTCGTTTTTTTGTTGCCTTACGCATCGAGGAATGCAAGAATTTACAAACTGTAATTAACAGCCGTCTTACAGTTGGGGGAGAACATGCGGGCGAAACGAGCTGTCGCGATAGCGCTGACCGGACTCATGCTGTTTGAAGCATCGCCGGTGCCCCAGATCTCCCAGGCGCTGACCATCCAGAACGCCGCCGCTGTCCGCCAGCTGATGAGCACCCTCACCGCTTCGACCGCGTATGCCGATACCTCCGAAAACGCGGGGGGGGGACGCTCCAGGTAGACACCGCTGCAAGCACCGAGGCCAGCGGAGCCGATGCCGCGGATTCGTCCGCCGCGACCGGCTCCGGTGCCTCAGCGGATAGCGTCTCCAACGCCGATGTCACCGCGGATGCCGACGCCCCCGCAACCACGAGCGACGCCGCGACCGCCGATGCCCCCGCTCCCGCGGATGCCATCACGGCAACCAACCAGCCCACCGCTCAGCCCGCCGCCCAAACCGCCACGGACGCCGCCGTCGAAGACGCCGCCCAGGACCTGGCGCAGCTCGCCGGCCGCGACTTCCAAGGCCAGGTCACCAAAACCATCAACGGCAAGACCTATATCCTGATTGGCAACGAGCAGCAGCTGCGCGCGATAGGCTCGGGCAAGAAGGTCACACGTCCGGTCTGGGAGATCACGCAGGAGTACCGGAAGACGGGCTTGATTAAAGGCGGCTGGGTCGATGTCGAGGGCTCCAAAACCGAGATTTACGCGGGTGACGCGGACCTTTCCGCGACCTCCAAATTGGACGAGGGCTCGAGCGAGAAATCGGATGAGCTGGGTGTCAGCCTTGCGGGTCACACTCGCAAACGCTACGTGACCCTTGACGACTATGGCAACGAGGTCGAGGCCGACGGCAACGCGACAAGCTCGACGCTGACCTACGCCGCCGACGCCAACTACATAATCTTCCGAAACATCGATGTGGGCTCCGACGCGGCCAGCGGCACCTCATCCAACGCGACCTGGACCCCGCTCATGTTCAGTGGCACCATGCTCGGCGCGGCGACCACCACCGACGCCGCTAAGACCGCCGGCGCGCTCTGGTCCACCATTAACGCCGACGGCATCTCCACCAACGACACTGCCCAGCGTCCCGTCATCTCCAATGTAAACGTCACTCAGACTGGCAAGCTCGATGTCTCCAGCCACACGGGCATCGGATTCTTCGGCACCGTTTCGCACAAGCTCAGCGAAACCAATCCGTTTACCGGGTCCGCTACACCCGCATACGTGAACAACATCAAGCTTCGGGACGTCTCTGTTGCTAACGAATCCACCAAGGTCAAGGTCGATCAGACGCTCATCAGCTCACTCCTCGGCGTACTCGGCACCGTGGTGGGCGGCCTCGTCAGCACCCTGTTGAAGATTCTTACACTCGGCAAGGTTGACCTCAGTGGCCTTATTGAGTCCCTGTTGAACGTTCGCGCCGCCGATCCCTCTTCGCTCGCCACGGGTGCCTTCGCCGGGCGCATCGTGGGTGAGGTCACGGTCGACAAATGCGAGGTCGAGGGCGCGAGCGTGTCGAGTGCGGCGGACATGACGGGCGGCTTCGCAGGCTACGTTAAGGGAGAGGTCAAGTACGATATCCTCTCCGATGCGCTGGGCGACATCGTCAAGCTCCTGACAAACATCCTGAACCTCATCCCTGGCCTAGGCCTGGGCGACCTCATCACCCTGCTGCTCAACAACAACATCATCAAGGCGAGCCAGCTGCTCCCCGTGGCCTACTACAACCCCACGATCTCGAAATCGGGCGTCGTAAACTTCGCCAGCGGCACCGTCCTGGGCTCCGCTGGCAAGAACTACGCTGGCGGCTTCGCGGGCGTGCAGGCCGGTACCATCGTCACCGACGCCTATATACAGAGTGACGTCGCCTACACCGTGCGCGCCAAGGCATACGCCGGCGGCTTTGCGGGCGTCATCCGCGACGACGTGATGGAGGGCGCGCTCTCCGATTTGGGCGTAGACCTGCCAAGCCTCGCGAGGCTTGCCATTCCGCAGAGCATCGTCGCGACCTCCTCGCTCACTGCGGACGTCACGGTCGAGGGTGGCTCGTATGCCGGCGGCTTTGCGGGCGCCATGGCTGGCAGCCACGCGGTGAACGATAGCCTTACGGGTGCGGTCAACGTCACGGCCTCGGGCATTCAGGACGGCACGGCCGACATGCTCGCCTACGCGGGCGGCTTCACTGGTGCGGCGACGCTCGGCTGGGTGATGGACCTCGGCGCGGGTGACTACAAGAACACGAATCTGCTGAATGGTGTGGGCGGCCTGCTGAAGGGCCTGCTCGGCTCGGAGGATCAGAGCAAGGCATCGACCCTGCTTTCCCTTGCGGGCCTGAATGAGTCCGAGATCCTCGGCGCGCAGATGGCCGGCACCTTCATGGTGTCCTCGGCCAATGACTATGCCGGCGGCATGGTGGGGCGCGGCACAGGCCCGGTCATCGCGAGCTCCGATACGGCGCACGTGGGCGGCCTCGCGTTCTACAAGCAGGGCAAGCTCGACGCCACTGCGGTCGCCAGCCGTACCACCTCGCTCACCGGTCTTGACTCCGTCACGGCCAAGGGCAGCTACGCCGGCGGCATCGCGGGCATGCTTGTCCCCGGTGCCGTGGCGGCGCTGCTGAACGACACCCTCGGCTTGGGTGCGATTGGCCAGAAGCTCGGCGACGGCCAGTTCAAGATGTTCGAGGTCTCGAACGTGACGGTTGCGGGCGCCACGGACGGTGCGACCGTCTCCGTGGACGGGTGCTACGCTGGCGGCGCCATCGGCTGCGCGACTGGCGGCGACGTGGACGCCACGACCCTCACCGGCGTGAAGCGGGTCGAGGCCAAGGGCGAGGCCGGCGGCTTCATCGGCTTTTCCGGCCCGAGCGACGCGGCCGACGTGGGCGGCCTCGACGTCCTCGGCCTCATCAAGGTCTCGGGCCTGCTCTCGGTGGCCAAGTATTCGGCGGTCGAGGTGACCGACAGTTCCGTTGCGGGCGTCACAGCCGGCATGACGGTGGCAGCGACCGGCGTGAACGCCGCGGGTGAGACGAACGTCTACGCGGCGGGCGGCTTCTTCGGACGCGCGAACAGCACCAAGTCGGCGAACGTTCACGCCACGGCCGTAAAGGCGGTCACTGCTGACGCCTCAACTTCGGACGGTGCGGCGGGCGGATTCGTAGGCGTCTCGACTACGGGTGGCCTTGCGGATGCGGTGAACGGTGAGGGCGAGGACTCGGGAGTCCTCAAGAACCTTCTCGAGGGTGGTCTCATCTCCGTCGACGGTCTCGTGGGCGCCGTTCCCTACTTGCTGCCTAACTACCAGAACGCCACGGTGACGTTCGTGAACGGCGGTAGCGTTGAAGCAGATATCGCCGGAGGTTTCGCGGGAGACTTCCAGGGCGGTAAGGTCAATATCTACACCGACGATGACCTCAAGGACGCAACGGGTGCGTACGCCCGTGCGAAGACCGCGGCCGAGCAGTCCCCCTGGGGCGTCATCAACATCGACCACGTGACAGGCGGCGCGTACGCTGGCGGCTGGGGTGGTCGCGTGACCTCGGGTGCGCTCGCGAGCGCGGGCAAGGGCGGAATCAGCCTGCTCGGCAAACTCGGCACAGTGGATATCGCCCAGCTGCTCGACGTGGTCGAGGGGTACGTGCCCCTCATCAACCGCTCCGGCGTGCTGTCGAACGCGGACACGGTGGCCGCGGATGCCTCGGGCGCCAGGCCGAGCGATGCCGCCAACCCTGGCCTCGTCGTCTCTGCCTCGCGCCTCGATGACACGGCCTCCCAGTCCGGCACGGCCGGCGGCTATATCGGCTATGGCTCCGGCGTGCAGGTGAGCCACTCCAACGTGACGCAACTGCGCCATACCGCGGTGACCGAGCCGAAGGATCTCGAGGGCACGGACGGCAGCAGCTACTTCGGTAATAAGAGCTCCTACGCCGTCACCGCCCCGCGCTACGCCGGCGGATACATCGGCCACATGGACGTGGGCTCTGCGGCCTCCGTGGGCGACGGCCTGTCGTTGCTGGGAACGAGCCTGCGGCTCACCGACGTGCTCGGCGTGGTGCGTGCCGTGGTCTCCACCATCGAGCACTCCGACGTGACGGGCGGCACGGGCGGTTTCGCCGCGCGCGCGAGCTCCGGTGCCACGGGCTCCGAGATCGGCGACGCGGGCGGTTTCGCGGGCCTTGTCTCCGGCGGGCACATCCAGGATTCAAACTCCTACAACTTCTCCTACGTGATCGGCCAGATTTCGGCGGGCGGCTATGCCGGGCAGATCGAGCCGGGCGACGTGGCGCGCGTGCTGGGCGAGCTGAACACCGGTAAGGACAACGAGTCCGCACTGGCCAAGCTGCTGCACGGCCTGGTGAGCACCAACGGCGCCCTCGCGTCGCTCGTGCAGGACTTCGTGCCCACGGTTCGCAACTCCGAGACCACGTCCATCCCCTGCGGCGGCGCCGTGCGCGCGCAGGCCGCCAGCACCGAGAGCGTGCAGCGCGGCATGGCAGGCGGCTACGTGGGGCATAACCTCGGCGGTCACATCTGGGGCACCAGCAACGCGCCGTGGACGAGCGCCGCGTCGTGGGAGTCCGAGAAGGACGGCAGCAACCACTACACCGGCACCCGGCGCGACGCCATGGCCGAGCGCATCCGCAGCGTCTACGGCGCCGAGATGGCCGGTGGTTTCACGGGCTATATGGAGCCTGGCGACACTGCCAAGACGGGGAGCGTCAGCCTGCTCTTCGGCCTGGTGAAGGCCAACAATATCCTGGGCGCTCTGCAGGTGGCCTATCCCACCGAGGAGAACACGCAGGTCACGGGCCCCGTGCGCGGCATCAGCCTCGAGACGTGGAATAGCTGGTCTCAGCACGTTGCCTCTAAGGGCTACTATGGCGGCGATTTCTACGGCAAGACGTTCACCACCGAGGATGAGCTCGCGGCCTTCCTCGCTGATTACGTCTATGGTACTAATGTGGTTGCTGGGCGCGCTGCATACGAGAACAAGGCGAACACCATGCACGGCGGTGTGGCCGGCGGCTACGTGGGCCTCATGCGCGGTGGCACCGTCACCAACGGCCGGGCCTTCGACACCAAGACCGTGCGCGCCATGCGCGCGGCGGGTGGATTTGCCGGCCGCATGGAGACGGGCGGTGCCGTGGAGCTGGGCGGCGTGAAGGTGCTCGGACTGAACCTCAACCTCGGCCAGCTGCTCAACGTGGCCCAGGTGCTCGTTCCGGTGGTGAAGAGCTCCAGCGTGCAGGGCTTCCGCACGGGTATGGCCGTCAAGGCTACGGGAACCGATTTCAAGCACGAGACCGGCTTTGCCGGCGGCTACGTGGGCTACGCCTCTGGCGCGCAGCTGTGGGGCGATGCCACGTTCTCCGATGCCGACAAGGATGCCAACCGCTGGTCCATCGGCGCCACGCATGGCGGCTACACCGCTACGGGCGACAACGTCACCAACCTGCGCAAGGTCTCGGGCGCTAACTGCGTGGGCGGCTACGCGGGCCTCATGACGGCCGCGGGCGTGGCGGACGTGAACACGAATGCGTCTTCGGGTCTGCTGCAGAAGATCCTGGACAGCATCATCTCCACGCCGAACGACCTCGCGCAGGTGCTGAACGCCACGGTCTCCACCGTGCGCGGTGCGAGTGTCTCCGCCGTGACGGCGGGGGATGGCGCGACCGAGGCCCAGCAGAACGCCGCAGCCTGGGGTTTCACAGTCGACGGCTCCTATAAGGAAGGCAACGCCACCAAGTACGCCCGCGCGGCGGGCGGCTTCGCGGGATCGATGAAGGCCGTGGTCGCGGGCACGAAGGACCGGGACGAGGGCGCAACGGACGCCGTTACCAACACACTGCAGGTCATCGGCCTGCGCGGCGTGGAGGGCGGCCAGTACGCGGGCGGATTCTTCGGCCAGGCGGACATCGAGAGCGTGGCCTCCGTGGCGGGCGGCGACGGCGATGCCAACGGCGACCAGTCCACGAGCCTGCTGCTCAAGCTGCTGAAGGCTGGCAACATCTCCGCGCTCGACGCCTTCCGCACCTACGTGTACCACGCGAACGTGGCGGGCGTGGCAGACGGCTTCCAGGTCCGCGCGCACGATGCCAGCAAGCAAGGCATGCTCGATTCCACGCGCTTCACAGGCGTGGCCGGTGGCTTCGGCGGCGCGCTCATCAACGGCAGCGTGAAGAACGCGACCGTCGCCAACCTGTCCTCCGTGGAGGGCGTCAACTACACGGGCGGCTTCATCGGGCATCTGGGCAAGGGTGGCACGGTGGACGCGGACAAGGTCGGCGTCCTGTCGAACCTCAACCTCCTCGGCGCCACCGCGGGCGTGCTCGACATCTGGGGCTCCCACGTCGAGAACTCCAGCGTGACGGGCATCGCCGACGGCTACACGGTGACGTCGACGCATCGGGGCGCTGACTACGGCCGCGGCACCGAGGCCGCGAGCGGTCGCGAGGCCGCGGGCGGTTTCGCGGGCTACGCCGACCTGGCGCGCGTGAAGGACTGCACGGTCACCAACCTCAAGAAGGTCGCGAGCGGTGAGGTCGCCGGCGGCTTCGTGGGCGAGACCAAGCGCGCATACCTGGTGGATGCGCAGGTTAGCTCCGTGCTGGTGGACGGTCTGCTGGTGATCGTGAACGCGCTGCTGAAGCTACTCTACGCGAATCAGCTCCAGAACCTGGGCGTCATCGACATAGGCAAGTGGTTCCCCGGCGTGAGCAAGGTCTTCGACCTCAAGGTGCTCGCCGAGGGCGAGACGCTCTACGTGAACCTCTTCGGCCTGAAGGTCGGCGTGGCGCTGTCCCGCGCGGATACCGAGAACAAGCAGCAGACTGACGTGGCGATCATCACCATCGGCGACTCCACCATCAAGCTGCCGTGTACGGAAAAAGGCGGCGTGGACACCAAGGGCGATCGCGCCAACATCGACGCGCAGCTCATCAAGGGCAACCGCACGCGTGTGGAGAACTCCTCGGTCACGGGTATCGCGGTGGGCTATGACGTCTTCGGCGGCGGCGCGAGCCAGGCTGAGAACGGCGACGGGCTTGACGGCCTTACCACGGGCTACGCGGGCGGTTTCGCCGGCCTGAACGACGAAGGCGTACTCGCGAACGACCACATGGTGCTCGCCGACGTGATCCGCGGCACGAGCGGCCTGGTGGACCCCTTCGCCAACACCAAGCTCAAGAGCGTGTGGGACTTCAACTCCATGAGCGACATCGTGGGCGAGAAGGACGGCAACTACAACTCGTACAAGATCTACCGCTCCAGGAACGAGAGCCTGGCCGACGCATTCACGTCGAACAGCAAGAATGGGGCGGCGAGCGCCACCTTCGCCAAGCGCGATGGCAACGCCGATGGCACCGGCATGGATGCCTTCACGGTGAGCCTGTTGAAGCCGGTGGACGCGAGCAGCAAGGCCTCCGTCAACACCTACGATGGCACCGTGCCCACGAGCGAGGCGTCCGGTGACGCGGACACCGCTTGGCTCGGCATCAAGGACGCCGTGCGCCAGAATGCGGACGGTAGCCAGAGGCAGGAGCTCAAGGCCTATGAATCCGCCGCCAAGGCCGTGCTGATGCGGGACACCCCGGTGTCCGACAACGCCGGCGGCATCACGCCCGAGCCGGGCGAGGGGCAGGATCCGTGCGACACCTACGTGAAGCTCACGCTGCAAAAGGTGTGGGATGACCAAGGCAACAAGGCCGGCCTGCGGCCTGCGAGCATCAAGCTGACCGTGGTTGCGTCGTACAAGGACGCTGCCGGGAATGTCGTGACGCCCGCGATCACGCTGAAGGATGGGTCGACCTGGACGAACCCGCACGAGGTGGAGCTGACCGGTAAGGACGCATCCAACTGGTCCGACACCTGGCGCACGGTGATCGAGGGGCTGCCGGTGGCGGTGAAGGACGCTGACGGCGCCACACATTACCTGAACTATGCCGTGCAAGGTGAGGCCGTGAATGATGGCGCCGCCGCGCAGCCTGGCGTGCGGTTCGGCAAGGTCGAGGGCGGCAACACCGCGTACGTGCCGCCCGAGCAGGCCGGCTACAGCTCCGCGGTGGGCTCCGAGGCCAACACTCTCACGATCACCGTCACCAACACCCATCGCGATGCCCTGCCCGACACGGGCGGCCGCGGCATCTGGCTGTTCCTGATGATCGGTGCGGCGCTGGGCTGCGCCGGAGCCTACGAGGCGTGGCGTCGTCGGCGCGCGGGACAGCTCGCCGTGGCGGGCGCCCCGACTGCGGGCGCTACGGTTACCGCGCTGCAGCCGCGGCCGGTCGGGGGCCACTTCCGTGACGGGGGTGCGCGATGAACGATTCGACGAGCGGGCTGCCGCGCACGGGCGTGCGAGGCAGGGGGAGGGCGCTTCGCGCGACCTCCGGGGGTTCCTCTCGACAGAGGGGCGCCACGCGCGGGATAGGCGAACGGGAAACAACGCGGGTCGGGAACACCGGCTCCGCGAGGATATAGCTATGTGATCAATAAGGGAGATAGCGAGAAAGGAAGAAAGATGACTACTATCTTCAAGAAAGCGCTGGTGCTGTTCGCGCTGGTAGCCGTGGCGCTCGTGGGCGCTGTGGCGGTAGCCCCGGCGGAGGCTCAGGCCGCGACGGGCTCGTTCACGATCCAGAGCAAGAATGCCGAGTTCGCGGGCAAGACAGTGACGGCGTACCAGATGTTCACGGTCGAGAACCCAGTCGTTGAGAACGGCAAGGTCACGAGTGCGACCTACACGCTGAACACCGCGTGGGAGGGTTTCTTCCGGGGTAAGCTCAGCACCTCTGATACGGGCGCTGCGCTGTCTGAAAAGGCGTACAGCTATGTAAAGGACCTTGTCGATGGCAACAAGGGCGCCACGCTCGTGACGTTCGCCAAGGAAGCGGCTGATTACGCGAAGACCTCCAGCGGCATCACGGCTGCCGGTGCCGCCAATGCCTCGACGACGGCTGACAACGGCTACTATAAGGCCACCTTCACCGGCCTTGAGTACGGCTACTACATCTTCGCCCCGCAGGGCGGCTCCACGTCAGCTATGCGCGGCAACGACGCCATGCTCTACAACGTGGTCTCGGCTACGTCCGACCCGGTCGAGCTCAAGAGCGTGTACCCCGGTGTTACCAAGACCGTTGAGAACGGCGACAAGAACGACAACCACTCGAGCGCCCAGGTGGGCGACAAGGTGAGCTTCACCCTCAGGTCCGCGGTGCCCGATACCTCCGAGTACAACACCTACACGTTCGTCATCCACGATACCCTGTCCACCGGCCTCACCTTCAATAACGACGTTAAGGTGACTGTTGGCGGCAGGGATTACACCATCTTCGTGAAGAAGTACGATGAGGCAACGCGCTCTCTCTCGCTTGATTTCTCGAACGACATCAAGAACCTCACCGCCGGCGATGCCATCGTCGTGACCTAT
Organism: Collinsella sp.; assembly: GCA_048250755.1. Lineage (GTDB taxonomy): Bacteria > Actinomycetota > Coriobacteriia > Coriobacteriales > Coriobacteriaceae > Collinsella. The sequence continues at coordinate 33,960 of DBEZMF010000076.1, read as the reverse complement.
TCCGCCACCCTCAACGAGAACGCGGTCGTGGGCAAGGACAACCTCAACACCGCCCACGTCGAGTACAGCAACAATCCCGGTGGCACTGGCACCGGTACCTCCGAGCCGAGCAAGACCCACACTTATGACTTCGGCTTCGACCTCAAGAAGATCGGCGACAACGACGCCGTCCTCTCCGGCGCCGAGTTCCAGCTTCTTGGCACCGACGGCACCGCCATCACCCTCATCTCCGACGGCAACGACGGCTACCGCCCGATCAAGACCGGCGAAACCGGTGGCAACACGAACGTGACCACCCCCGAGAACGGCATCATCAAGTTCACCGGCCTGAAGGAGGGCGTCTACAAGCTCTCTGAGGTGAAGGCCCCGAGTGGCTACAACAAGCTCGCCGCCCCGGTCAAGGTCACCATCGCCGCGACCTACAACGCCGACGGCACGCTCATCAACTACGCCGTGACGGCCGACGGCGCGACGGGCACGACCGTCACCGTCAAGAACAACAAAGGCACCCTCCTGCCCTCCACCGGCGGCATGGGCACCGTGATCTTCACCGTCGCGGGTGCTGCGATCGTCATCGCCGGCGTGGCGTGGACCATCGCCCGTCGTCGCGCGCAGAACTAGCGCACGCTATCTGAGCTGGGCTGACACGCTTTGAAGCGCCTGCGCGACATATTTCCGCTGCTTGTGGTTCTGGTGGGGCTCGCCATCATGGCGTACCCCACCATCTCGAACTTCCTCGTCGAGCGCAACGCGTCGCGCGTAGTCTCCGCTTACCAGGAGGCCGTCGACGCGCTGTCCGACGAGGACGCCCAGGCGATGCTCGATGCCGCGTGGGCCTACAACGCCCGGCTCGCGGGGCTTGCCGGCATCTCCGCTGCCGATGGTGGCGCGGATGCCGGCACCGTCTCGTCCACGCAGCTGCGCGAGCAATACAACCAGCTGCTCAACCTCAACGGCGACGGCGTGATGGGCTACATTACCATCCCGCGTCTGGATGAGACGCTGCCCATCTACCACGGCACCGACGAGGCCACGCTCCAGGTGGGCGTGGGCCACATCGACACGTCGTCGCTGCCCGTGGGCGGGGCCAGCACGCACGCGGCGCTGTCCGGCCATCGCGGGCTGCCGTCCGCCAAGCTGTTCACGGACCTGGACCGGATGAAAAAGGGCGACATCTTCTTCGTCCGCGTGCTCAAGAGCACGTTCGCCTACCAGGTCGACCAGATCGAGACCGTCCTGCCCGACCAGACGGAATCGCTCAACATCACCGCCGGGGACGACTACCTGACCCTCGTCACCTGTACACCGTACGGCATAAATTCTCATCGTCTGCTGGTGAGAGGGCATGCCATACCGTATACGGCTGACATGGATTCGCAGGTGGGCGTGTCCGGCAATCCAATCAACATTCCCTTGCCGTACCTTGCGCTGATGATCGCGTTGGCGGTGCTTGCCGTACTGCTCGCGTCGTTGCTAATCGGGCGTGCGATCGAGGCGCGGCGCGACGCCGCCCATGCAGCGGCGGGTTCGCGCGTGGCCGGTGCACGGCAGGCGGGGAGCTCGTGCGACGCGGCTGGTACGGGGGAGACGAGCGTGGTGACGCGTCCCGGCGGCTCGGGCCACGGGGCGCGTGGGGCTCACGCGGGCCGCGGAATGCACGGCGCGCACGAGATACACGATTCTACAAGGAGGGGCGGCCATGGTGGCAAGCACATGCGATAGCGGGATGATGGCTTCGCGCCGTTTCGACGACGGTGCCATCGCGGGCGCGCGGATTTGCGCGGTTCGGCGTGCGTGCCTTGTCTTGGCGTTTGCAGTCTTCGCGTGCGCCTGGGTGATCGCGGCTGCTGTGGCCGCTCCGCAGACGGCGGCTGCCGCGCCGAAGGGGTCTATCTCCCTGTCCGTCGTTACTCAGGATTCCAACGGCTCACATCAACTTGCAGGGGATACATTCACCCTGGTACAGGTCGCGACGGCACAGGTGCACGATGGCGGCAGCGGACAGTCCACAGGCGTGACGTACACCATGCTCGCGGGCTTCGAGCGCTACGACCGCGACTGGGCGTCGCTGTCCGCCTCCGACGTTGCCGCAGCTGCGAAAAATTTGGCGCAGGCCGCGTTCGATGCTGGCGCGCTCGATGCCGGTGTGCCCCGGAAGGTGCCGGAGGGCGCGCGCACGCTGACGTTTTCCGGTCTTGATAGCGGCCTGTACCTGGTGGTTCGCACGGGCGCGGCCGATGCCAACAAGAGCCTGACCTGCGATCCCGTGCTGGTCTCCGTGCCGCTGCTCGAGGACGGTTCGTTTACCTATGACGTGGACGTCGATCCTAAGTTCGAGTGGACGGATGTCGACCATCCAGGTGGCAACGGTGGCGGCACTGAGGCTGATCGCGGCACGCCCGGCTGGTTGCCCAAGACCGGCGACTACGTTATCGGCGTGGTGTGCCTGCTGGTGGCAGGCGGCTCCATTGCCGTCCACATCGGCCGCCGCCTGCGCGAAAAGCGCGCCTGAGCGGGACAAAAGCACCACGTTCGAATGTCCCACGACCGAGACGAGGGTGGGGCAAGGGCGCTGCCGCCTCGATCAGCCCAGATTGCGCAAAAGTGGAGCGAACTTCGGGATTTAGCCGAGTTCGCTCCACTTTTGCGCAAATCCTATAGCCGTGCGGCGAAAAATGGTGTACGCCACTTTCAGGACCGTCGATTGTCGTCCAATCTAGGCGACCTTTCCCAGCTTGTTCAAGAGCGCGCCCTCGACGACCGTGCGGAATCGTCTCACCTGCTCGTCCGTGGCGGCCCGCAGCGCCGGCGAGTTCGAGAAAAAGGAGGTGGAAGAGAGCCGCTCGAAGGCGGCTCAGTACCTGTCAACGAAATCGGGGCAGATTCAGACGAATCCCGAGGGGTGGGTCCGGCCGCACCTCCCACGGGGTGCCGCGCCTCCCGGCGCGGTGCTCCGGGCCCGCAAGGGGCCCTGCGCCCGCTCGGCTTTTGCTCGGGCACGGCGGTCCGTCGCTTCTGCCTCGCTCTCGCTGCGCGACCAGGAAACGCTCCCTCGGGGTCGCCTTCCCCGCTCGCTCTGCTCGCGCCGCCCGTGTCCCGCGAACGGCTGCATTCGATCGCTTGCTCATGGCCGCGATCATTCCGCCGTGTCGCGCGCCCCGGGCTCTCGCTGCGGGCTTCCAAACGCTCCCTCAGGGTCGCCTTCGGAAGCCCTCCGCTCACCATCCCGATGGGCTGGCAAGATATGCATTGCGGCGTACAAACCGTCGTTCCTACGGTTTGCCCGTCGCAATGATCTTGCCCTGCGCACGGCGCAGGGGGAGGGCGAACCGCTCGCTACGGCTCGCTCCCGCCGGGTGATGGGCCGCTCGCTACGGTTCGCTCCCATCACAAAGAGACCCCGACCGCGCATGGGCGGCCGGGGTCTCGAGGTTTCCGTCTGTCGCGGAAACCTCGCTAGTACATGTCCCTCGTGATGTAGTCCATCGTGCGGTACAACTGCACGCACAGCTTTATCGCGCGCATGACGCCATGGTAAGTGAAGCGAATCGTGCGCCCGGTCCTGCGATGCACGACGTAGCCCAGCCGCGCCCCGTTCACCTTGCGCTCGCCGCCCAGCGACTTCGAGCGGAAGCGGTACTGGAGGTCGCCGTTCTTGGAGCGTTTGAGCATGATGCCGTCCTGTGCGAGGCGGTGCGAGAGCTCGGCCATGCGGTCAGGGCAGCCGGGCATGTGCCCGACCTCCTCGATGCGTTTGGCGACCGTGCGCCTCACGCGCTCGTTCTCGGAGCGCTCGGCCTGCCCCTTGCGGGCCATGTCGCGCTCCTCCGCGCCGGGCTGCCTGCCGTGCACGCGGGAGTTCGCCTTTCCACGCTCAAGCTGCCTGAGCCCGTATTTCTCGTCAAGGGCGCGCACAGTCTCGGCGCGTGATTTCGCAGCAGCCCGCGCCGGACCCTCGTTAAGGCGCAACCCGGTGGCGAGGTCGCTCCGATTTACGGCCACATGCGCGGAGAACCTGTCGGTGCCGTCGGCCCCGCAGTGCTCCCGATGCAGGACGACGAGGCATTCGTGGGTGCCGTACCGCGTCTGGATGTAATCGCGGGCGTAGTCCATGCAACGCTCCGGCGTCATCTTGCCGCCGTTGCAGCTGCATTCGTCGGGATTGAAGTTGAGGGTGACATGCTGCATGTATGTGCAGCGCGCGCCTGCTTTGCCCGGCTCGTTGTGATGGAACTGCTCGCGAGTGGCGTGCATCTCCTCGAACCACCTGCCCTCGTCGATGATGTTCTGGGTGTCGTGAGCCAGAACCTTCTCCCGGTTCCAGTCCAGATATGATCTGATGTTCCTCAAATGGCGCTCGCTACAGACGGACACCTGCTTCACGGCCGTCATTTTCCTCCTTCCCGGGGTTATAGCGCGCCCCACTCGTCATCGTCGGCGGCGTCGGCGATTGCTTCGGGGAAGTCCGGGCACCATGTGCGGACGTCCGACACTCTGCCCGCACCGCGTCCGTCGAGCTTCTTCTGGTAGGCGAGGCGCTTCGCGGCGTCCTCATCCTCGGTGCCGAGCCCGAAGTGCGCCTTCGTGGGCGTCTTGGTGCAGTCGGTCAACGGCGCGCGGAATGCGCCCGCGCGGGATGCGGGTAGTCCGTTCATAGCCTGCTTCACCACGATGGCGCCTTCCCTGTCGGGCGCCATCTCGACCCACTCATGCGGTCGTATCACGTCGTCGGCGTGCTCGCTGTAGCTCGTGGTGCTCGATGAGGACGCGCCCCTGCTCGCGCTCGTGCCCATGGTGTGCCGGGTCGTTTTCCCGACAAGCTCGCTCGCGTAGCGCCTGTCCTCCTCCTCGCCCAACTTGAGGAAGACCTTCACGGAGCAGTTGGCAAGGATCTTGCGGCGGCCGTCGCGCTCGCCGTATTTATTGAGCTGCGAGATGTTCTGCACGCTGCCGCACCAGCTCAGGCCATACGAGCGGCCGAGGGAGAGCAGGGCGGGGAGGCACTTGACCGCGCCGAGGTTGCCCCACTCGTCGCCGAGGATGGTGAGCCTCCTCGGGACCTTTCCGCCGTTGGAGTCGGCTATGGCGTACACGGCCTTGTAGAGCTGGTCGAAGAGCACCTCGAACAGCCGATTGTAGGGGCTTCCCTCGTCCATCACGTGGAGGAACAGCGCGGTCTTTTCGGTCAGGACGCGGCGCGCGTCGATGTCGTCCCCAGAGGTGAGCCATGCGATGGGACCAGAGGCGTAGATGCGCAGGTTGACCTTGAGCGTGGACAGCACGCTACGCATCTCGTTGCCCCCGCTGCTCAGGAACTGGGAGCCGAAGATGCGTGACGGGTGGTCGTGGGGCAGCGAGCGCAGCAGAGCCTTGAGCGGGGCTGCGGGGTCGGCCCCCTCGGCCTCGGTGCCCTCGTTGATCACCCTGCACACGGTCGCCATGTTGCGGCAGCAGTCCGGGCAGTCGGGGCTGGTGGAGACGTAGTAGGCGACGGAGGAGAAGAGGCCCCTGGCCGAGTTCACCCAGTGGGAGCCCTGCCCCTCGCGCTCGGCGGGTACTATCGCCGAGGCCAGGTCCTCCGCCGCCTGCTCGGCGGCTTGCGAATCCCCTTGGCCCGCAAGCTCGACGATGAGCTTGAGCGGGTTGAAGCGAGAGCTGCGCGAGGGGTGTTGTGTGTCGAGGAGCAGGACATCGTAGCCGCGCGCCTCGATGGCATCGCCACACAGCTCGATGAGCTCCGACTTCACGTCCGAGACCACTACGTTCTCGGCGCTTTCGCCGAAGGTGAGCAGGTCGAGGCTCGGGATGTTCTGAAGCCTTGTCTTGCCAGACCCGGTCTGTCCGATGCAGATGACATGTCGGTCGGGCTCAAAGAGGTACAGACCTCGCGAGAAGCCGTAGACGTAGCCGTGGCCCTTCGGCTCGCTCTTGCCGTCCCATGTCATGGAGCCCTTGATGACCTCGCGGCCCTCCTTAACGCGGGCGTTTCCCAAGACGCCGCCGTCTTCGGCGCGGCCCTTGGCACTTTCGGTCGCGAAGAAGAGCAGGGAGATGGGGAAGAGTAATGCAAGGATGGCGATGGTGCCGGCCGGGTGAGCAGCGAAACCGCCTGATAGCCACCAGTCGGGAACGGCGGTGAGATCGAAAGCGGGGATGACGGTGACACCGTCTCCGTTCAGCAGACATTCCGCTGGCCGGGCAAGCGCGGGACAGCAAAACGCTCCGAGTGCCAGAGCGCTGATGAGGGAGGGGGTAAGGATTTCCATTGCTCCCCCTAACTGCGCACTGCGGCGATAAGCGCGCAGATGTTGTCCGCGGCTGCGGAGACACGGCGCACCGCGCGGTCGGTATTGGCTGCGGAGTCCTCGTCTGCCCCGAAGGTATTGAGCGCGCGAGCGCATTGGTTCAAGTTCGACCCGGCGTGCTTCAAATCCGCGAACGCCTTGCGAAGTTCAGCGATGTCGAGGTCCGCCGTTGGCCGTGCCTCTTGATCTCCCAGCGTCTTCATGCGGGTGTAGGCGGAAATGCTCATGCCCGCCTTGCACGCGCGCGAGCGAATGCGGGTGAGCTCGTTCTCGGTGACGCGGACGTAGATTCGCCTGCGGCGTCCGATTGCGTTGCGGTGCTCGCCGCCTTCTTGGGTGTTGTTCGTCTTGTCGTTCATGGGAGTAATCCTTACGTCAGTTGTGGCAGAGCCTGTGGCAGGATTTGTGGCAGCAGGTCCGCTCCCACGGACTACCACAGGCTCCCTAGAATTACTTCCCGTTGCCATTTTACGAGGTAGATACCCCTAATCAACTCTCATGCGTTTACATGGCCTACGTAGAAAATGCCCCTCATAACCCGGAGGTCGTAGGTTCAAATCCTGCCCCCGCGACCAAGAACTTGCAGCTCGTCGGCCTAGCCGGCGAGCTTTTTTGTTATCCCGGGACTGTGTTTTCGGTCCAATTCTTGGCCTCTCAAACAAAATCTCGATCCGTAACATCTAGACCCGATTTGGGCGGCTAAGTGTTACAGATCGAGATGTTTCGGCAGGACGGTCTTCGTTTGTCTAAATCTGTAACACGAGGGACGGATTTTGCCGAGTTGTTGTTATAGATTGAGATTTTCTAGCAGGCGGGTTTGGTTTGTCTCGATCTGTAACAGGTAGGGGTCAAAAGTGGGTCTAGCTGTTACAGATTGAGATTGTTGAGGTTGGGTCGAGGGGAATATCTCGATCTGTAACAGTAAGACCCGGTTTTGCCGAGTAACTGTTACAGATTGAGACGAACCGACGGGCCGCTCTGCCCCATCCACCTGCCGCCACCTGATATTCGCCGATTTCCGTTGTGCCGCCGTGCTCCCATGCCATATCCTCTAGACAACTACGCGGCATCATCGCCGCCGCGCCTACAAGAGAGGAATGTCCATGACCACACCTGCATCCAAGCTGCTCCAGCCCATTACGGTTGGCCCCCTTGAGCTCAAGAACCGCATTATGTTTCCGCCGCTGACCACCGGCTACGAGGAGCGTGACGGTTCCATCGGCGAGCGCAGCCTGGCTTTTTACGAGCGCTTGGCCCGTGGCGGCGTGAGCTACATCGTCATCGGCGACGTTGCTCCCGTCATGACCGCAAGCCCCACGCCCAAGCTGGCAACCGACGCCCAGATCCCCACGTTTAAGGCGCTGGCCGATGCCGTCCACAAGCACGGCGCCAAGGTCGCGCTGCAGCTGTTCCACCCCGAGTACGATGTGCCCGGTGTCGGCCGCATGGTCATGGGCTCCATGGCTGCCGCCAAGGCCGCGCAGGAGGCCAAGGCCGCCGGCGACGAGGAGACCTTTGCCGCCAAGATGGCCGAGTCCAACGAGATCCGCAACCAGGCCTACGCCAAGCTGCATCACGACATGCAGCACTTTGTGAACGAGGCGAGCGTAGAGCAACTCACCCAGATCAAGGAGGCCATCGCTGCCTCAGCCGCCCGTGCGCAGCAGGCCGGCATCGACGCCATCGAGGTCCACGGCGATCGTCTGGTGGGTTCGCTGTGCTCGGCCATCCTCAACCAGCGCACCGACGAGTACGGTGGTTCGTTCGAGAACCGCGTCCGCTACGCGCTGGAGGTCGTCGCTGCCATTAAGGAAGCCGCGCCGCAGCTGATGGTGGAGTACAAGCTCCCCGTGATCATGGAGAACCCCGACGGCACGCCGCGCGGCAAGGGCGGCCTGCAGCCCGACGAGGCCTGCGAGTTCGCCAAGCTGCTCGAGGGCGCGGGCATCGATATGATCCAGGTCGCACAGGCCAACCACACCGGCAACATGGGCGACACCATTCCGCCCATGGGCGCCATGCCCTACAACTGGACGCTGCCCGTGGCCGAGCGCGTCAAGGCCCTGGTCTCCGTGCCGGTGGCAACCGTCGGCCGTGTTGTCTCGGTCGAGGCCGGCGAGAAGATCCTGGAGGATGGCTCGGCTGACATCATCGCCTATGGCCGCTCGCTCATGTGCGACCCCGACATTGCGCTGAAGGCCGCCACGGGTGAGCCCATCCGCGAGTGCCTCAACTGCAACAAGGGCTGCGTCGACGCGATTCAAAACCGCAAGTACATCTCGTGCGTGCTCAACGCCGAGAACGGCGACGAGGCGACCATTGCCATCAAGCCGGGCGAGGGCGACAAGAAGATTGCCGTGGTGGGCGGCGGCATCGCCGGCCTGGAGGCCGCACGCGTGGCGGCCAAGCGCGGCTACGACGTGACCATCTACGAGGCGAGCGATCATCTGGGCGGCCAGATTGTGCTGGCGGCTGCGCCCCCGCGCAAGGACGAGATCATGCGTTCGGTCGAGTACTACGAGAAGATTCTGCCTGGCCTGGGCGTGAAGGTCGAGCTCAACCACGTCGCTAGCCCCGCGGACCTCAACGCCGCCGACGCCGCGATTGTGGCTGTGGGCGCACACGACGTGGTCATCCCCGTTCCGGGTGCCGACTCGGACAAGGTCGTCTCGAGCTGGGACGTGCTGGCCGGCAAGGTGGAGCTCAGCGGGCGCGTCGCCGTCATTGGCGGTGGCCTGGTGGGCACCGAGACTGCCGAGTATCTGCTGCAGCACGGCTGCGAGGTGGCGATCGTGGAGATGCTCGACAAGATTGCCGCGGGCGAGTCCGAGACCATTCTGCCGCTGATTATGAGCGACTTTGCAGAGCACAACGTGGAGCAGCATGTTAAGACCCGCCTGACCGCCATTACCGACGAAGGCGTGGAGGCTGTTCGCACCACCGAGGACGGCGCCGAGGAGCCGGTGAAGATCGCCTGCGATTACGTGGTGATGGCCGTGGGCTCCAGGGCCAACGCGTTTGACCTGGACGGCGTGACGGTGCCCGTGACCTGCGTGGGCGACTGCTCGGGCGAGCGCACTGCCGACATTGCGAGCGCCATTCGCACGGCGTATCACGCGGCCAACGAGCTGTAGTTGAACATCGCGGCCAGGCGGGGCGGCAGCACGGACCTGCCTCGCCCGACTGCGTCCCATCGGGTGTCAACCGGGGCGGGGTCTGCAAGCGCAGCAGGTCCCGTCCTTTTTGTTTTGCTCGGGTGGATGGCAATGCGCGGTAATCATGAGGAGTGAGGCGTCACTGCCCTGCAGGCCGCTCAAAATTATTGGGGGAGGGGTTAATAATTATTCCCTCTAGACCAAAGGACATAAAGAGATGTCAATTTTGTTGGCAAACGAATGACGATTAGCTGCGAGCTAGCTACCAGCGTAAATAATCGATAAAGAAATGTCGTAAATAGGTGTCAAATGCCCAGATAACGCCGCGTCTATTTTAATTAACTACTTTGAGCAAACAGCAAAATGCTACTATCTAGCGTGCACGTAAGAAAGCAGATTAACGGTTAAGGCTAAGAAGTGGCAGGTATGTCGGAAGCAACTAGGACTCGCACGCATGCGCCCGAGGTTAGGCAGCGCGCCGTCGAGATCCTCCAAGAGGGGGTCGGTCACCGCGCCCTCGCCGCAAAGCTTGGCATTCCCCAGGCCACGGCTCGTCAGTGGGCCAGCGCATATGCCGTGGGCGGCGCCGACGCCGTGCTCAACGCGGGCGCTCGCCATCACACCTATTCGTACGACGTCAAGCTCGCCGTGGTAAAGGATCGCCTGGAAAACGGCCTGACGGTTCGCGAAGCCATGATTAAGCACAAGATTCCCAGCGAGTCTTCGGTCAAGGCCTGGTGTCGCCAGTATCGCGATGGCGGCGCCGACGCGCTTATCGATAAGCCGCGCGGTCGCAAGCCGCGCGTTAAACAGGCAGAGTAGCAAGAGGGTGCGCCCACAGGGGCGCATTTTTCTTGCCGCCCCACTGCTCCAAAGCGGACGTGCCCTTGCCCCGTACGCCTAAAACTCCCCAGTTGACCGAAAACCTGCCGCCGTTGCTCCTCAATTGAGCTATAACGTTAAACAATTGCAGCGTTTTTGCATGGGGGAGTGATGGTATGACGCTACTGTATTTCCTTACCCTGTTTCCGCTGGTACCGGCGCTGGGCATGCTGCTTGCGCGCGGTGACCGCGCCCGCGATGCGGTGGGGCTCATAGGTTCCGGCATTATTATGGCGGTGACAGTTGTAGTCGCCGTCATGTTTTTTGTCACGGGTCCGCAGAGCTTTGAGGTTGCCCCCGGCACCTCGCATGTGCTCTCGATCATCAGCTCCGTCATCGACGTAATTCTGTGCGCCGTTATCCTGTACAACGCGTACAAATATAGGAACGCGCTTACCGGTGTGCTCGGCGTAGTACAGCTAGTGGGCTCCGTTGCCTTTGCAGCCATGACGCTGCCCGCGGCCGAAGCCGTCACGGCGACGCCGCTCTACCTGGACTACATGAGCGTGATCATGGTGCTTGCCGTCGGCATCGTCGGCAGCCTGATCTGCGTGTACGCCCTGGGCTACATGAAGGACTTCCAGGCCCACGACGAGCACGAGGCAGCGCTGCGCGGGCAGACCGCGCCCGACCGTCGCCCGCAGTTCTTGGCGCTTATGTTCCTGTTCCTCTCGGCCATGTTCGTCATCGTGACGAGCGACAACCTTGAGTGGCTGTTCTGCGGCTGGGAAATCACCACCGTGTGCTCGTTCCTTATGATCGGCTACACGCGTACGCCCGAGGCCATTAAAAACGCCTTCACCCAGATCATCCTCAACATGCTGGGCGGCATCGCGTTTTTGGCCGGACTCATGTACCTGCACGTTAACGGCATGCCGCTGACCATCTCGGGCATGATCGAGCTTTCCGGCGCCGGAACCGCGCAATCCGCGCTGCTGGTGATGCCGGTCATCCTGCTGTCGCTCGCCGCACTCACCAAGGCCGCGCAGATGCCGTTCCATACCTGGCTGCTCGGTGCCATGGTTGCCCCCACCCCCACGAGCGCCCTGCTGCACTCGTCAACCATGGTCAAAGCCGGCGTGTTTCTGATGGTCAAGCTGAGCCCGCTCTATGCCATCTATCCCGTGACCGGCTTTATGGTCACGAGTGTGGGTGCCATCACGTTTTTGCTCGCTGCCCTCATGGCCATCTCGCAGAGCAACGCCAAGCGCGTGCTCGCGTACTCCACCATTTCCAACTTGGGCCTCATCAGTGCCTGCCTGGGCGTCGGCGCGCCCGAGGCCGTATGGGCGGCCATCTTCCTGATCCTGTTCCACACGGTGGCAAAGTCGCTGCTGTTCCTGTGCGTGGGCACGGCCGAGCATCATATCGGCAGCCGCAATATCGAGGACATGGACGGTATGTTCAGCCGCATGCCGCACCTGACGCGCCTGATGATGCTGGGCATCATGGGCATGTTTGTGGCGCCGTTTGGCATGCTCGTGTCCAAGTGGGGCGCCCTGGTGGCGTTCGCGCAGACCGGCAACGTGCTCATGATCATGGTGCTTGCCTTTGGCTCGGCCGCGACGTTTTACTTCTGGGGCAAGTGGCTTGCCAAGCTTTCGGGCGTCGACCCCACGGCTCAAAACGTTGAGGTCAATGTCCATAAGACCGAATGGATGGCGCTCAACACCATCGCCGCGCTGCTGATTCTGTGCTGCGTAGCCTTCCCGCTCATCTCGAGCGGTCTGGTGTCGCCTTACCTCGCCATGGTGTTTGGCCGCGTGCCGTACGTTATCGGCAAGGACGCCATGTATCTGATGGTGGTTATCGTGGCGTTTATCGCCGTGGTGCTGCTGACGTCGTTCCGCGTGAGCAATAAGCCGCGCGTCAACGTGTACCTTTCGGGCGTGGGAACCGACAAATATCGCCATTTCCGCGGCTCGATGGGACACGAGGTGAAGGCCGAAAAGCGCAATTGGTACTCGGAGGACGCCCTTGGCGAGAAGCGCATCGGCCCCGCGGGTAGCGTCGTGTGCTGCAGCATTATCTTGTTTGCGCTGCTGTGTTGCGCGTGGATTGGGCCCGAGCGGCTTGCCATGAGCGCGCCTTCGGTGCTGCGCGGCAAGTATTTTGAAGGTTCGGGCGTCGTGGGCATTTTTATTGGCACCGTGGCGTTTGCCTTGCTGGCGCCTTTGGTTGGTGGCCTGATCGACGGCATCGATCGCAAGCTGTCCGCCCGTATGCAGGGCCGCGTGGGCCCGCGCCTGCTGCAGCCCTTCTACGACGTTGCCAAGCTGCTGCGCAAGGCCCCCGCCAGCGTAAATACCATGGACGATACCTATATGGCGTGCGCGCTCATCTTTACCGTCGTGGGCGGCGGCATCTTTGTGTCGGGCTCCAACACGCTGCTGTGCGCCTTTATGGTGACGCTCGCCGCGATCTTTGTGGTGCTGGCGTCCGCCTCGACGCAAAGCCCGTTTGCCCAGGTCGGCGCCGACCGCGAGCTGCTGCAGGTTATGAGTTACGAGCCTGCCGTTCTGCTGATGAGCGTGGGCCTGTACCTTGCCACCGACAGCTTCGATTCCATCGCCGTGACGGGGCAGTCGGCCCCCATCATCGTGTACAGCGCGCCCATTTTCCTCGCGCTGCTCGCGGTGCTTACCATCAAGTTGCGCAAGTCGCCGTTTGACCTTTCGTACTCGCATCACGCGCATCAGGAGATCGTCCAGGGCGTCGCCACCGAGATGAGCGGCGGCACGCTGGCCAAGATGACCCTTATGCACTGGTGCGAGACCGTGCTGTTTTTGATGTGGGTGGGCATGTTCTTTGTTTGGGACAACCCGGTGAGCTGGGTGGTCGCCCTGGTCGTGATGGCCGCGACGTACTTTGTCGAGGTCCTGATCGACAACACCTTCGCGCGCAGCACCTGGCGCAGCTGCTTTAAGCTCGGATGGGGCGTGGCGCTGGTGTTTGGCCTGCTCAACCTTATGCCCATCCTCGTCGACGTGTTTATTTAGGAGGCGGCATCCATGGATCATAAAATGTCGCGCTCGCCGTGGGTTATTCATTACGACGGCTCGAGCTGCAACGGATGCGATATTGAGGTGCTGGCCTCGCTCACGCCGCTGTTCGATGCGGAGCGCTTTGGCGTGGTCAATACCGGCAACCCCAAGCATGCGGATATCTTTTTGGTGACGGGTTCGGTCAACGCGCAGAACCTGCCCGTCGTGCGCCAGATCTACAACCAGATGCTCGAGCCCAAGTGCGTGGTGGCGTGCGGAATTTGCGCGTGTTCGGGCGGCGTATTCCGCGATGCCTATAACGTGATCGGCGGCGTGGACCGCGCGATTCCCGTGGACGTGTACGCGCCCGGGTGCGCCATTCGCCCCGAGACCGTAATCGATGCCATTGTGGAGGCGTGCGGCATCCTGGACCAGAAGGAGGCCGTGATGCGTGCTGGCGGTGACCCGCTCACCGTGGGCGGTGCCGCAACCTGGGACGGTGGCGTTGAGCTGGGCGAGGACGGGTTTGTGGCTGCGGGGGCCGGGGCTGACGGTGCCGGTGACGCGCCTGCCGAGAAGCCCGCCGCGCCCGCCGCTGGCGACGCACCTGCTGAGACGCCCGTCGCTGCAAAGGAGGCCGAGTAATGCAAAAGGCAATCTATACCACCGTCGGGATCGACGAGCTCCTGTCGCATGTCCAGGCGCTCAAGGGCGTCGGCGCGCGCTTTGTGCAAATGCACGCCGAGCGCTGTGTGGACGACGGATCGTATCGCCTGGTCTATACGTTTATCAACGTTCGTGCTGCTCAGGAGCGGATCGCTCAGGACGGCAGCTATGCGATTGAGAACCTGGTGGTTGAGGGCATCGACCAGTGCCAGGAGATTCCGTCCATCAGCTCGTATTACCCCGCGGTGTTCCCGTTTGAAAATGAGGCCCACGACCTATTTGGACTTGCCATCACCGACATGCAGCTCGACTTTAAGGGCTTTTTCTACCAGGTCTCGACTGCCGAACCCATGAGCGTTATCACGCCCGAGGTGAAGGCTGCGCGCGAGAAGGCCATGAAGGTCCGTGCCGCCGCCGAGGCCAAGGCGCGCAAAGCCGCGGCCGAGAAGACCGCCACGGCTGCGGCTGCTGCAGGGGAGGGCGCTGCGAGCGCCGGCGATGCTGCGGGCGCTGCCGTCGCTCAGCCCGCTGCGGCTGCCGGCTCCGATGCTCAGCACGATGAGGCCGCCGCCAAGGCCGCGCTCAAGGCTGCCGAGATGGAGGCAAAGCTCGCCGCCATGGATCCCGAGAAAGCGGCCAAGGTCCGCGCGGCGCTTGCCGCAAAGGCAGCCCGCGACAAGCAGAAAAAGGAGGCGTAAGGTCCATGGCACATCGCTCCGTTATTCCGTTTGGCCCGCAACACCCGGTGCTGCCCGAGCCGCTTCATCTGGACCTGGTGATCGAGGACGACTGCGTTCTCGAGGCAATTCCGCAGATCGGCTTTGTGCACCGCGGACTCGAGAAGCTCACCGAAAAGCGCGACATGCACCAGTTTGGCTACATCGCCGAGCGCATCTGCGGCATCTGCGCCGTGGGCCACAGCTGCGGCTATGCCAGCGCCTGCGAGCGCATGCTCGACATCGAGGTGCCTGGCCGCGTGCAGTATATCCGCACCATTCTGCACGAGCTTTCGCGCATTCACTCGCACCTGCTGTGGCTGGGCCTGCTCGCCGATGCCTTTGGCTTCGAGGCGCTGTTCTATCGTTCGTGGACGCTGCGCGAGCAGATTCTCAAGATCTTTGAGAGCACCTGCGGCGGCCGCGTGATTCTGTCGATCAACGAAATCGGCGGCCTTAAGCACGACATCGAGGACTCCGAGCTGGCGGGTATTGTCCAGACGCTCGACGCCATGCGTCCCGACTACGAGGCCCTGGTGCATACGTTTTTGGACGACAATAGCTGCGGCGAGCGCCTGCATGGCGTGGGCGTGATCAGCAAGAAGGACGCGCTGGGGCTTTCGATGGTCGGCCCGTTTGGGCGCGCTTCGGGCGTGGACTACGACGTGCGCATGTTTGGCGACGGTGCCTATGCGGACTTGGCTGCATTTGAGCCCATCGTTGCTACCGATGGCGATTGCTATGCCCGCTGCCAGGTGCGTTGTGCCGAGGTCACGCAGGCCATGGACATCATCAAGGAGCTTGCGGGCAAGATTCCGCACGACGGTATCGGCGGGCGCACCAAGCTCACGCCGGCCGACGGCGCGCGTGGCGAGGTTGTGATTGAGCAACCGCGCGGCGAGGCGTATTACTATGTGCGCGGCAACGGCACCAAGAACCTGGACCGTTTCCGCGTGCGCACGCCGACGTCGCAAAACCTGGCGGGTCTGACGCATGCGCTGCGGGGCGTGCTCCTTGCCAACGTGCCCATGATTATCCTGACCATCGACCCCTGCATTAGCTGCACGGAAAGGTAGGCGCGGCATGAGTTTTCTGACATTTGCCAAGACGGCCTTGGGCTCTATGGTCAAGCAGCCGGTCACGGTGTGCTATCCGCAGGAGAAGCTGACGGCGCCCGAGCGCCTGCGCGGGCATATCGTTAACGACATGGATGTGTGCATCTGCTGTGGCATGTGCGCGCGGCGTTGCCCGGTGGGCGCGCTCGCGGTCGATCGCAAGGGCGGAACGTGGTCGATCGACCCGTATGCCTGCGTGGTGTGCGGCGAGTGCATCGAAAGCTGCCCCAAACATTGCCTGACTATGGACACCGCCCGTACCCCAGTCGCAGCGGACAAGACTCCCACGGTGGAAACCAAGCCGGAATAGCTCTGAAATGGGGCTGGAATAGCGCTGGGATGGGGCCGGCGGGGCAAAAATGCCCCGCCGGCCCCGCGCGTGAGCGCGCGGTTGTGCCGCCGCGAACAAAACTATGCCGGATTACGGGGCTGGATAGCGAACCTCCGACCATACGGAAAATCCCAAAAACAAAACCGCAGGTAGATAGCCTACCGTTTTTCAAAAAATGAAGGTATGGATGAGGATCCCGACTTTAGCCCCGTAATCCGGCATGGTTTTGAAATGGCACCATATCAGTACCAGACCTTGATCTCCCGTGGACAGAGGGAAACGGATTATTTTGGCCTTGCGAGGACATCCGCGTGACCCGTTCGCCATGAAATGGGCCTATCTACTACATTTGGGTGGCTACCCTCAACCACGGCGAAAAATGCGAAAAGAAAACAGCAGGTAGAACGCTTGCGGTTTTTCGTAAAACGCGGTTATGGTCAGGGGTATCGGGTTAAACGTAGTAGATGGGCCGGTTTCGTGGCGAGCGTTACCAACTGATCCCCCGGGGACGGAGGAAAACGGATCATTTTGGCCTGTTGGCTCCGAGTCGCACCCGTTTTCCTGCGAAAACGCTTGTGTCTCAACTTTGATGAGACATTTGTCTCACGCCCAAAATCAAATCTGGAACGTGTGTCACCTGTCCTAAGTGTGTTTCATTCCGTAACTTTAGGCTGATGCAAGGTCTGAGACCGCGAGAAGGGAGACGCGATGAGTAAGTACACGAGGGGCCTCTTGGCGGTGATACTTGCCGTAGTGCTTGTGTTGCCGGCTGCAGCATTTGCCATGCTGCCTGAGGCCAACGCCAGGTCCAGCACCGGAATGGACGGACCGACAATGAGCGGAAAGGTCGCCGTCGATCCCGACACCAGCGGACGCTGGGAAATCTGGGCGGCCGGTCACAACGGTAATAAAGTAACGACTCAAAACGTCGGCCGAATCTGGACCGACAAGACGGTCGAGGCAACTGAGGAAAACGAAGAGTCGGATTTTCTGACCACGCTTTCGGCCATGTCCTCGACGTCTAATTCAACCGTGACGGTTACTACGCCGCTCGACATCGTGATGGTGCTGGATACATCTGGCTCGATGGATGATCCTATGGGTGGCGGAGATCGCACCAAGCGTATCGATGCACTGAAGAACGCTGCGAACAGCTTTATCGATACCATCGCAAAACAAAATGAGAGCATCGAGGGCGTCGATAGGCAGCATAGGGTTGCCATTGTTAAGTTTGCGGGCAAGAAGTCCAACGATATCGGCAACAATATGTATCGCGACGGAGGGTACTCCTACAATTACACCCAGGTTATGAAAGAATTGACCTACTGTTCCGGCAGCAATGCGGATGATCTCAAGAAGAATACAATTAATAAAATTCAGCCTGCCGGCGCCACGCGCGCCGACTATGGCCTAGAGCTGGCCGAGAAAATCACTACCACTTATGGTCGCAAAGACGCCAAGAAGATTATTGTGTTCTTTACCGACGGTACGCCAACAAAGCAAAATAAATTCGATGAGGGTGTCGCCAACGCTGCCGTGACAGCTGCTAAGAATATGAAGGACGGCAAGGCCACCGTTTATACCATCGGCATCTTTGATGGCGCGAACCCCAGTGCTGGTATCCAGGATTCGAAGACAAGCCAAGAGAACAAGTTCATGCAGGCCGTTTCGAGCAACTACCCCAATGCCACGGCATGGGATGCTCATGGTGCACGCGCGGAAAACTCCGACTACTACAAGTCGGCGACCAATGCCGAAGAGCTCAAGAAGGTCTTCGACGACATCTCACAGGCCATTACGTCGGAGGCGCCTTATCCGACCGAAATTGATAAGGGCTACGACGCGACCAAGTCCGGTTACATCACGTTTACCGATGAGCTGGGCGACTTTATGCAGGTCGACAGCTTCACCGAGGTCGTCATCAACGGCACGTCGTTTACCAAGACGGACAAAACGGTCAATAAAGAAACCAATACCGACACCTACGAGTTCACCGGCAAGGCAAAAGACCTGCTCATTACCGTGCAGCGTGCTGGTGATGACAATCCCCAGAAGGGCGATGTCGTAACGGTCAGCATTCCTGCGTCGTTGATTCCGCTGAGCCACTTTAAGACCGTAGACGGCAAGCTTTCGGTCGACAGCGCTCAGCCTATCCGAGTGAAGTACACCTCGAGCGTGAAGAGCACTGCGCTCGACAACCTGTTTACGCCCGAGAAGGTAACGGGGCTCAAGGATTACATCGAGAACAATACGACCGTTGCCAACGGCGCCAAGACCGTGAGTTTCTACGCGAACAAGTGGGCTGCCGGCGATCTGGGCAATACGGTTGCGACCTTTGAGCCGGCCGACACCAACCGCTACTACTACTTCCAGAAGCAGACTCCCATTTACACGGACAAGGACTGCACACAGCCTGCAAAGAATTCACTGGCAGAAACCGACACCTATTACTACAAGGATGAGTTTGAGGAGCAGGGCGAAAACGGCGAGGCCAAGCCCGCCTCTGCCGTCATCGAGTTTATCGGCGGCGACGCTGCGAAGTTTGACGGCGCTATTGTTGCCGACGAGGACGGCAACCTTTCGTTTAGCGTGGGAACCGCGCGTCTGGCCTTTATCGACGAACTCCATACCACCAAGAAGAGCGTGGGCGGCAACAACACTGGTACCGCGACCGACGTTCTCAACCCCAAGTGGAACAACGTGTCCGCCAAGGCGACCGCGACGCATGTCAATTCCTACCTGGGCAACAACGGCAAGATCGGCTTTAACGTGACGCCGGCAACGGTGGACACCAAGGCTAGCTTTGGCCTGACCAAGGTGCTCGAGGGTCGCGACTGGACGAATGCTGACGCGTTTGAGTTTGGCCTGACATCCGAGAGCGGCGCCCCGATGCCTGCGGCTAGGACTGCGACCGTGCGCAAGGCTGACCTGGACCAGGGCAAGGCTGCCATCGACTTCGGCACGATCGAATACACCGAACCTGGCGCGTACGTCTACAAGGTCAGTGAAAAGCATGCCGGGACCACGATTGACGGCATCGCCTACAGCAAGAACGTCGCGGAGATCACCGTGACGGTAACGCCCGACAAGAAGGGCGAGCTGAGCGCTGGCGTGAAGGTGACCTCGGGCGAGACCGAGTTCAAGAACGTTTACGCCACGAATCCTGTTGAGTCCAGCGTCACCGACCAGATTACCGTGACCAAGTCTCTGACCGGGCGTGACCTTACGGCCGACGAGTTCAGCTTTGAGCTGCTCGAAATCATTGACAAGGAAGTTAAGCCTGTCGAGACCGTTAAGAACGCCGCCGACGGCAAGGTGACGTTCAGTGCCATCAAGTACACCGAGATCGGCCAGCACACCTACAAGCTGCATGAGGTTAAGGGCAACGCCGGCGGTATTGACTACGATGACGCGGTCTACACCATCGTGACGACCATCGCCGATAACGGCAAGGGCCAGCTGGTTGCCACGCACGAGCTGAAGGACGCCAAGGACGTCAAGAGCATCGAGTTCAAGAACGCCTACACCACGAATGCTACCGAGGCATCGCTTTCGGGTATCAAGAATCTGCAGGTTGACGACGCTCTGACCCCGGCTGATATCACCGGCAAGTTCACCTTTACCGTGACCGGTGAAGAGGGCGCGCCTATGCCTGCGAGCACGAGCGTGCACAACGACGTTGACGGCAAGGTCGACTTTGGCAAGATCGCCTTTACGCTCGACGACCTTAACAAGGCTCTGGGCGAGAAGCCCGAGAAGCGCGAGCACACCTTTACCTACACCGTGACCGAGTCCGGCGAAGTGGCTGGCGTGACCAACGACGCCAAGCTGTCGCGCAAGGTTTCCTTCACCGTGACTGATGACGGCAAGGGCAATCTGAGCGTATCCCGCAAGCCGGACGGCGATGTGGCATTTACGTTCACCAATACCTATAACGTGACGCCTGTCGAGACGAGCGTTACCGACCAGATCACCGCGAACAAGGTCCTGACTGGCCGCAATCTCATGGACAGCGAGTTCTCCTTCGAGCTCGTCGAGGGCGACAAGGTCGTCGCCACCGGCACCAACGACGCCAGCGGCAACATCACGATGGGCGCCGTGAAGTACACCGAGGCCGGCAAGCACACCTACACGCTGCGCGAGGCCAACGGCGGAACCACCAGCAAGGGCATCACCTACAGTGACGCCGAGTACACCATCGAGACCACCATCACGGACAACGGCGACGGCACCCTCAAGGCCGAGCATGTCCTGAAGGACGCCAAGACCGCAACCTTCAAGAACACTTACAGCGTGACCCCGACCGATGCAGACCTCGACTTTGACCTGAGCAAGGCCATCGACGGTCGCGAGTGGACGGATGGGGACGAGTTCGGCTTTACCATTACCGCCCCCGATGGCGCTCCGCTACCCGATCCTGCAACCGTAACCGTGAGCAAGCACGATGCGAAGGACGGCATTGCCGCCATCAAGTTCGGCAAGATTCGCTACACGGCTGCCGGAACCTACAAGTACGAGATCCGCGAGAACGCGGGTAATACGGTCGGCATGACGTATGACTCCCACGTCGCGACCGCCGAAGTAACCGTGACCGAGGACGGCGATGGCAACCTGACCGCCAACGTCACCAAGAAGGAAAAAGGACGCTTTACCAACACGTACCGCACTGAGCTTAACTACACCGCGGCCGGCGGTCTGTGGCTCAGCAAGTATCTGGACGGCCGCCCCATGACCGAGGGTCAGTTCACCTTTACCGTGACACCCGCTGACGACGCTTCGGCTCGCGCGCTCGGTCTGCTGCCCGGGGCTAATAGCTTCAAGTCCCCCGCAGCGGCAGAGGCAACGGTCGGACTGATCGACATTCTGTCTGGTCATGAGGTTAAATTTACGCAGGCTGACGCCGGCAAGACCTTCAAGTACACCGTGGCCGAAAAGAACGACGGCCAGCCCGGTTACACCTACGATGACGCCGTACGCACGGTGACGATCGCCATCGCCGACGACACCGCCGGTACGCTCACTGCTACGACGACCGTTTCCGGTGGTCCCGAGGGCACGCATGAGACGGTCCACAAGAGTGGCGAGAACAAGGTCGAGAAGGCCCTGGTGCCGTTCCACAACAGTTACAGCGCTATGACCAACACGCCTGGTGGTACCGCTGCTCAGGTCGTTGCCACCAAGACTCTGACCGGTCGCCCGATGGCCGACGGCGAGTTCTGGTTCGGCATCGCCTATCAGGGTGAGCTTGTGGCATACGAAAACCTCAAGCCCAATATCGGCGGGCACGTGAGCTTTGATACGCTGCACTACGACACCAAGATGCTTGCTAATCTTGAGGCTGCTGGGCTTGCTTATCGTACCGATAAGGACGGCAAGCTTGCCTGGACCATTAACTACACGGCCTACGAAGATTTATTCGGGCTGCCGAATGGCGTTTCCGCTACAACGTGGAGCTTTGGCTTTAAGGTTATCGTCGTCGACAACGGTGACGGTACCCTGACGGCGACGGTCGACTACGGCGGCGTCGAGCCCTTGTTCGAGAACGCCTACGGCGCCGACGCCGTGGATGCCGCGCTCACCGGTACTAAGAAGCTCCAGGTTGCCGAGGGCCTGACCCCGGCCGACATCACGGGTAAGTTCACCTTTACCGTGACCGCCGACGAGGCAGGTGCCCCGATGCCCGAGCGCACGACCGTAACCAACGACGCAGCCGGTAACGTGGACTTTGGCAAGATCCACTTTACGCTCGAGGACCTCAACCGCGCCCTGGGCGTGACGGACGATGCAACCGATAAGGCCGAGGCAGACGAAGCTGACGACGTCGACGCTGACGAGGCAGAGGCCGGCGCCGACGCTGATGCCAACGCTGACGAGCCCGGCGACGAGTCCGAGCCTGCGGCCCCCACCGCTCCGCGCTCGCACACCTTTGCCTATACGGTGACCGAGACCGGCAGCGCCCCTGCCGTGACCAACGATGCCAACGCTACGCGCAAGGTTTCCTATACCGTGACTGACGACGGCACCGGACATCTGAGCGTCAAGCGCGAAGGCGACGACGGTGCTGCCTTCACGTTCACCAACACCTACAGCGTGGCGCCTACCGATTCTTCCGTGACCGATCAGGTCAAGACGGTCAAGCGTCTGACCGGACGCGACCTTGCAGCTGGCGAGTTCACGTTTGATCTGCTCGAGGACGACGTGGTTGTCGCAAGCGGCGCCAACGACGCCAACGGCACTGTGACACTGAGCCCGATTCGCTACGAGGCGCCCGGCACGCACACGTACACGCTGCGCGAGGCTTGCCCCAACGCGCTCGGCCTGTACAAGGGCGTCACCTATGACGGCACGACCTACACCGTCGTGACCACCGTCTCCGACAATGGTGATGGCACGCTGACCGCGGCGCACAAGCTCGAGGGAGCTACCGAGTCGGCTGGCTTTACCAACAAGTATCACGCCATGCCCACGCAGGTTTCCATCGGCGCCATCAAGGTGCTCGAGGGACGCGAACTCAAGAAGGACGAGTTTAGCTTTAAGCTCGTTGGCGAGGACGCCGAGTCCACCGTCACCAACGATGCCGACGGCAAGATCAGCTTCGACAAGTTCGAGTACGACGAGCCTGGTACGTACGTCTACACCATCAGCGAGGTCAAGGGCGACGAGGCCGGTATGACCTACGACAAGTCCGTCTTTACCGCGACCGTCAACGTGGTCGACGACGGCGAGGGCAACCTCAAGGCGAGCGTTGCCTTTACCAAGGGCGACAAGAGTGTCGAGGGCATCGTGTTCAACAACACGTACAAGAAGCCCGAGGCGCCCGTGCCGACGCCCGATCCCGGCACGCCCAAGACCGTGACGAATATCGTCAAGACGGTTAAGGGCCTGCTGCCCACCACGGGTGACCAGCAGGCCGCCGCACTGCTCATGGCATTCGTCATAGCCATGGCCGGCGTCGGAGCCCTAGTCTGGGGTATCCGTAAGCGCTAGGCGCGCTGACAGCGCCCGGGGCCAAAAGGCCCCGGGCCGCTGGCGAAAAGCCAAAAATGTAGCCCCCACCCCCAGCCGCCACGGAGGTATCTCCCTCCTCCGTGGCGGCACTTTTGTGTGCCGGGGGCGCCACGAAACCGGCCCATCTACTACGTTTAGCCCTTACCCCCAACCATGCCAAAAAACGCGAAAACAAAACCGCAGGTAGAACGCCTGCGATTTTTCATGAAACGCGGTTATGGTCGGGGGTATCGAGTCAAACGTAGTAGATGGGCCGATTTCGTGGCGGGCGCCGTCAGCCGATCTCCGCGAGCGGAAGAAAAGGGATCATTTTGGTCCCGCGAGGCTTGCGGAGGCACTCGTGCAAGGCCGCCCGAACAAAACTATGCCGGTTTACTACGATGAATTCGACATTCCCGACCATGACTGCATTATTCTAATTATTGCAAGCGTTCTACCTGCGGTTTTGCAAGCGCGCAATTTGCCGTGGTCGAAGGTGGGCGATTCATCGTAGTAAACCGGCATAGTTTTGAGTTGATCCGTTGGGGACGGAGGAAAACGGATCATTCTTGGCTCCGTACGGCTTGCGGGGTGTCGGTATGTGACCCCACTGTTCCAAAACTATGCCGGTTTACGGGGCCGAATCGCGAACCCCCAACCATGTCGATAGTTGCAAGAATAAAACCGCAGGTAGACGAGCCGTCATTTTGCAGAAAACGTGGGTATGGATGAGGGCCCCGACTTTAGCCCCGTAATTCGGCATAGTTTTGAAATGGCGTTAAATCGGTAGCAGCCATTTTGCTATGCCGGGGGGCTCGGTCTTTGGGCAACTACCCTCGCAGGTAGGCGATGGCGATCTGCGTGCGGTTGCGCAGGCCCATTTTGGCAAGGATTGAGCTGATGTGGTTGCGCACGGTGCCTTCGCCCATATAGGCGGTGGCGGCAATCTCCTTGTTGTCGAGGCCGCGGGCGATGAGCTCGGCGACTTCGAACTCGCGGTCGGTCAGGCTGGCGAAGGCTGCGGGCCGGCGGGGCGTGCCCGCCTCGACGTCCGTTCCGTCAAAATCGATGTCCTCGATCGCCTTGCCCTCGAGTACGCGTTTGCCGTCCATGACTTGCGTCAATGCCGGAGGAATGGCGGCGACATCGGTTTTGATCAGGTAGCCGCGGGCGCCCAGTTTGAGCGCCGACACAATGTACTCGTCATCCGAGAATGTCGTCAGAAACACCACGCGCGCCGAAGGGTCGCGCTCAAGGATCTCGCGTGCCGCCGAAAGTCCGTCGCGTCCCGGCATCTGAATGTCGAGCAGCGCGATATCGGGTGCGTGTTCGGCATAGAGCGCCACCGCATCGTCGCCATTGGCGCCGGTGCCCACCACCTCGATCTGCGGCTGGGCGCCCAGGATAATCTTGAGCGAATCGACCACTAGGCGGTCGTCGTCGACAACGATGAGCCTCATCGGCCCTCATCTCCTTGCTGTTTGGGAATGGTGGCAAACACACGCCAGGCGCCGGCGCCGGCGCGCGGGCCGGCGGTGAAGGTGCCGCCAAGTGCCTCGACGCGTTCGCGCATGGAGGCGAGCCCCATGCCTTCTGCGACGTTGCTGCTGCTCGCCGGGGTCGCGTCCACGCCATCATCGGTAACGATGAGCTGGTAAAACGACGGATGCTCCATGCACCGTACGGTGACGGTTTGGGCGCAAGCGTGGCGCATGGTATTGGAGAGCGCCTCGCGCAGGACCGCTGCAAAGCAGTTGGCGACGTTTGCGGGCGCATGTTCGGCCAAAACTTCAAGCTCAATCTGCGGGCCGCCGTCCGAGCACGCGCCTTCAACAATACGTTCGAGCTGCACGGAAAGGTCGGCAGCGTTGTCGTTGAGTGCATGGACGCTGGTGCGCACAAGCTGGAGTGCCTCGTCAACCGTGCGTTTAACGTCGGCGAAATCGTCGGCGACGCCGGGCTCGTCGGCGTGGACCACGCGCAGGGCTTCGGCCTGCAGTGAGGCGCGCGTGAGCTGGTGACCGACGTTATCGTGGATCTCGCGCGCGATGCGGGCACGTTCGGCGAGTGTCGCGAGCTCGACTTCGTAGTCCTGGCGGTCGGCAAGATCGCGGTTGCGCGCCTCGAGCGCGAGGGCTCGTTCCTGCAGTTCGTCGCGGGTGCGGCGCATGCGCTGCTGCTCGCACTCCAGCTGGGCGGTACGTAGCGATAGCAAGATGGCGGCAACTGAAAGGACGGCGGTCAGCAGAAGCGTTCGGGCGGTGAGCGCATCGGCACGAAGGTCTGCGACGAGCGCAAAGACAAAGGCGATGCCAATGCCCAGCGCGACCCAGGCGTGCTCGCGGCGCGCGCGTCGCGCGATGTCATAGAGGGCGAGGGGCGCAAACGGCACAAACGGCGGCACGAAGACGGCCGCGATGATGTAAGCGTAGCTCGCGGCCTCGCTTACACGGCGCGTGCGTTCTCCCTGTGCGACCTCGGCCAGCGAGGTGGCGATAACGCCAAGGCAAAACGCCGCGACCAGGCGAGCGTCCACAGCAAGGCCCATAGCGGCCGCAATGCAGCACGCCAGCACGATCGATTTGTCGAAAAGCCTGTTCATACGGGTATTGTACGCGAACCCGCGCGTGGTGGAGGAGCCGCCCACGCAACCGTGACATTCCTCCCGTGCGGCAAAGCGGGGGCGTCGGCGGGCCGCACGGCCAAGCCCCGCACCCGTGACAAAGCTCACTGGTGCGCGCCGGCGGCTCCTGCGATGATGCAATCGTACCGGGCCGCAATCAACAGGAGGGCCGCCTCATGACAGACATCGTCCACGTCGAAAACCTCGTCAAGCGCTACGACGATCTTATCGCGCTCGACCACTTTAACCTGAGCATCGCCCCCGGCGAGATCTTTGGCCTGCTGGGCCCCAACGGTTCGGGCAAGACCACGTCCATCAACTGCATTTTGCAGCTGCTCACCTACGACAAAGGCACCATCGAGCTGTTCGGCGAGCCCATGACGCCCGCCCGCTACGACCTCAAGCGCCGCATCGGTGTGGTGCCGCAGCAGGTGGCGGTGTTCGACGAGCTTACGGTGCGCGAGAACATCGACTATTTCTGCAGCCTTTACGTTAGCGACCGCAAGCGCCGCCGTGCGCTGGTGGACGAGGCGATCGACTTTGTTGGCCTGGGCGACTTTACCAAGTTCCGCCCCGGCAAGCTCTCGGGCGGCCTGGCGCGCCGGCTCAACATCGCCTGCGGCATCGCGCACAAGCCCGAGCTCATCTTCTTCGACGAGCCCACGGTGGCGGTCGACCCGCAGAGCCGCAACGCCATCCTGGAGGGTATCTGCCGCCTGCGCGACGAGGGCGCCACGGTGGTGTATACCAGCCATTACATGGAGGAAGTCGAGCAGATTTGCAGCCGCATCATGATCATGGACGGCGGCCGCGTGCTGGCGCAGGGCACCAACGACGAGCTCAAGCGCATGATTCAGATGGGCGAGCGCGTGACCGTCGAGGTCGGCACCGTCGAGGCCGCCACGGTCGAGCGCCTGCGTGCCCTCGAGCACGTGCTCAGCGTTGAGCTTTCCGGCGGCGAGCTCGTCTGCACCTGCGAAGCGAGTCCGCACAATCTGGTCGACATCCTCGACACGCTGCGCGCCGCCGACGTGGCGCTCGGCCGCGTGTGGAGCGAGCCGCCGACCCTCAACGACGTGTTCCTCGAGATCACCGGCCGCGAGCTGCGCGACTAGGGGGCGGCCATGTTCAGCACCATCATCACCACGCTCAAGACGCTACTGCGTCGACCGAGTACATGGGTCTGGGGCGCGATCTTTCCCATTGCGCTTTCAACGATGTTCATGTTTATGTTTGCGAACCTGAGCTCCGACGGTACGGTCGACCCGGTGCCGGTTGCCGTCGTGGCGGACGAGGCCTGGGACGCCTCAAC
Organism: Collinsella sp.; assembly: GCA_048250755.1. Lineage (GTDB taxonomy): Bacteria > Actinomycetota > Coriobacteriia > Coriobacteriales > Coriobacteriaceae > Collinsella. Next base: position 6,884 of record DBEZMF010000076.1, on the reverse strand, counting down.
CTTTAAGGACGTGGCGACGTCGCTTGCCAAGGCAGGCGACGACCAGCTGCTCGATGTGAGCGAGTACGAAGACTTGGCTGCCGCGCACAAAGCACTCAAGGCCGGCGAGGTCGCGGGCATTTACACGGTGGATGCCGCGGGCACGCCCAAACTCACGTTGCTTTCGAGCTATGACAACTCGCGTGCGTCGTCGGTGCTCACTGACCGCAGCATCCTTGAGACGGTGGCAAGCTCGTATACACAAAATGCCGAGCTCATGCGCCAGATTGCCCAGGACAACCCGGCGGCGCTCGCCGACCCGGAGGCGGTTGCGCGCGCCCTGTCGCTCGAGGGCGGCACCCGCCGCGTGAGCCTTACGCGCACCACGCCCGATGGCACAGTCATCTACTATTACGCGCTCTTTGGCCTGGTCGCGATGATGTCTGCCGAGTTTGCCGCCTTGAGCGTCGTCGACCTGCAGCCCAATCTGTCCGGCCTTGGTGCACGTCGCTGCGTGGGCGGTCTTTCCAAGACAGCGTCGCTGGCCGGCATCTTTGTCGGCTCGTGGCTGGTCTCCTTTGCCTCGATGACGATCGCGATCGGCTACGTGCGCCTGGTCGTGAGCGTCGACTTTGGCGGGCGCGAGGGGCTGTGTCTGGTGGGCGGTGCCGCTTCCGCGCTTGCCGCCACGGGCCTGGGGCTCTTTGTGGGCACGCTTCCCGTTAAGGGCGGCAAGGCGTCCAAGTCCGGCATCCTCACGGGCTTTGCTACCACGTGCGCCCTGTTCGCCGGCCTCTACGGCGAGCCGGCGATGGCGCTTGCCGACGACGTCGCCCGCGCCTGTCCGGCCGAGTGCTGGCTCAACCCCGTCAAGCTTATCTGCGACATGTTCAACCGCCTGTATTTCTTTGAGGACCTGGGTCCCTTTGCCGTTCGCGCCGGCGCGCTGGTCCTTATGGCGCTGCTGTTCGTTGCCGCCGCTACGCTGATCTTTGGAAGGAGCCGCTATGAGCACCTTTAAGACCGCGCTTCGCATGGCGCTGGCGCACCCGTTCTACCTGCTCATCTATACGGTGTTCATCTCGCTCATGGGCGTATTTATCGCGGCATCGGTGAGCTGGAACTCGTCGCAGCTCACCGAGTACAAGCCCTACGATGCCAACGTGATCGTGGTCGACCGCGACGACAGCGACCTTTCGCGTGCGCTTACCAAGCATCTGGATTCGCGCTTTGAGCTGGTCACGGGCGTCGGCGACGACACCTACGACCTTGCGGACGCACTTTCCAAGAGCAACAGCGCCAAGGGTAGCGCCGACTGCGTGTTCTTTATCCCGGAGGGGTTTGAGGGCGACCTCGTTGCAGCCGCTCGCGCGGGGGAGTCCCTGCCCAAGCTCGATGTGACCTACGGTGCCGGCACCATGGCGGCGGCGCTTTCGTCTGCCGAGGCCTCACGCTGGATCTCGCTTGCGGGCGCTGCGGCGGCGCTTGAGCCCACTGCCTCCAACGGCGCCGTCGCCAAGGCTGCCGAGCATGCTGCCGCCAAGCGCGCGGAGGTCCAGATTGAGCAGGTCAAGGTCGACTCGACTGCCGCCGCCACGCTCGAGTCGTATTTCAACTTCGGTGCGTACGCGATTATCTCGTCGGTCATCGTGTCGGTGGGGTTGGTGTTCTCGGGCATGAACGAGCCTGAGCGCGTGCGTCGTATGGATGCCGGTCCAATCTCCGAGCGCCAACGTTCGCTTGCTGTGTTTGCCGCCGCCGCCGTGCTCACCGTCTGCATCTGGTTTGTGTCGAGCATGATGGGCGTCGTGGGCTTTGCCGGCGCGGTCGCCGAGGTCGGCGTGGGCCGTGTGTGCCTGGCACTGGCGGCGACGTTTGCCCTGGCGTGCACGCCGCTGGCCGTTGGCTTTGCCCTTTCGAACCTGGGTGCGCGCGAGGAGCTGCTCAACGGCGTGGGCAATCTGCTCGGCATGCTCACGACGTTTTTGGGCGGCGCCTGGATGTCGCTGTCGCTGATGGGCCCAGCCGTGCAGACCGTGGCGCACTTTGTGCCGACATATTGGGTGAACGATGCGATCGGCAAGGCGCTTGCCTCGGATTTGACGTTCGCCGTGCTGGGCGACATCGCCTGCGACCTGGGCGTCACGGCACTCTTCGCCGTGGCCATCGCCGCCGTAGGCCTCGCACTCTCGCGCACCAAATCCCGCGCCTAGCCACCCGACCTCGACACGATGACGACGCCGTGGAACGCACTCTCGCGCACCAAATCCCGCGCCTAGCCACCTAGTCATTGGGTACTCATTGGGGACAGACTTAAATGACTAGCTATCGGGGACAGTCTTTGCCGAACCGCCGGCTTGCCGGCCGGGTTGCCAAGGACTGTCCCCAGCTGCCGGCAGAAAGGGAACGTCCCTAACTGCCGGGTGGCGAAAGGGTGTCCCCAACAGCTAGTCATTTAAGAACGTCCCCAATGACTAGTCTTGAAACAAATCCCCACTCTCGCCCCAAAATAGTTCGCCAAGGTTTACTATTACGCTCATAAAGTAGTACGAGGCTAACAATGGGGGATACCATGGCAACGCAGGAAGCCTACGTCCAGGTTAAGGATCTCAAAAAGCACTACGGCGACGGTGATGCGCGCCTGACGGTGCTCGACGGCATCGATACGTCCATCAACCGCGGAGAGATCTGCGTCATGCTGGGACCTTCGGGTTCGGGCAAGTCGACGTTTCTTAACCTGATCGGCGGCCTGGAGGATGCCGACGGCGGCTCTATCATGGTGGACGGCTGCGACCTCACGGTGCTCAAGCCTACCGACCTGGGCGAGTATCGCCGCCGTGAGCTGGGCTTTGTCTTTCAGTTCTACAACCTGGTGCCCGACCTCACCATCAAGGAAAACATCGAGGTCACGGCACACCTGTCCAAAAAGCCGCTCAACATTGACGGCCTGCTGCGTTCGCTGGGTCTCTACGAGCACCGCAACAAGTTCCCGCGCCAGGTCTCGGGCGGCCAACAGCAGCGCTGCGCCATCGGCCGTGCGCTCGTCAAAAACCCGGGCCTGCTGCTGTGCGACGAGCCCACGGGCGCGCTTGACTACAAGACGTCCAAGGAAATCTTGCAACTCATGGAGGATGTCAACCGCTCCTACGGCTGCACCATCATCATCGTCACGCACAACGCCGCCATCGCCCGCATAGCCAATCGCGTGCTGCGTCTGCGCGACGGGCGCATCGTCGCCGACGAGCTCAACGAGTCGCCCGTCGCGGCCGCCGAGCTCGATTGGTAGGCGGCGCCATGACACCTCTCGCAAAACGTCTCCCGCGCGAGCTGCGCCGCAATATCGGCAAGTACCTGGGCATCTTTTTGCTTATGTGCGGAAGCATCGCTCTCACCTCGGGCTTTTTGCTCGCGGCGCATTCCATCGGCTGCCTTATCGACGACATGCGCGATGCGTACACGATTGAGGACGGCCGCGTGACCACCTCCTTCGAGGCGACCGAGGAGCAACTCAAGGCAGCCGAGGACGCGGCCGACGACGTCGGCGGCGTCACGCTCTACAAGAATTTCTCCATCGACGCCATCATCAAAAAGGCGTCCGGCGACGACGGCACCAAGCGCACGCTGCGCACCTATGCGCACCGCACCAAGGTCGATATCGCGTCCTACTGTGAGGGCAAGGAGCCCAAGACGGACGATGAGGTGGCCATCGACCGCGTCTTTGCCACCAACAACGACCTCGCCGTGGGCGATAAGGTCGAGCTTGAGGGCCGCACCTACACCATCTGCGGCATCATGACCCAGCCCGATAGCCAGGCGCTGTTCCTCAACAATTCGGACTTTACGGTGAACACCATCACCTATGGCGTGGCCGAGGTCACCGACGCCGGCTTTGCCGTGCTCGAGGATGCCGGCGGCGCGCCCGACTACACCTACTCCTTCACCTTTGCCGATCGCGACCTCTCCACCGCGGATCGCATCGATGCGGAGCAGGATATGGTCGAGGCGCTGACCGATGCCGATGCGTGCGTCGACGACCTGATCGATGCCGATTCCAACCAGGGCATTGGCTATGCGCGCGACGACGTGGACGGCGACTCCACGATGTGGATGACGCTGCTCGACATTATCATCGTGATCATGGCGTTCGTTTTTGTGGTCCTTACCGACGCCACCATCGAGGAGGAGAGTGCCATCATCGGCACGCTGCTCGCCAGCGGTTATCGCCGTCGCGAGATCGTCCTGCACTACCTGGCACTTCCCGCCATCGTGGGCGTGGTCGCGGCGCTTTTGGGCACTGCGCTCGGCGTTGTGTTCTTTACCGAGCCCATGCGCAGCCTCTATTACGGGTCGTACAGCCTGCCGCCCTTCCAGGTGTACTGGAGCTGGGAGATCTTTGTGAAGTGCGCCGTGGTTCCCGCCGCCGCGCTCATCCTCATCACGCTGGTGGGTCTACTCCGCAAAACGGGCAAGACGCCGTTGCAGTTTCTTCGTCACGAGGCGAGCGGCAAGTCGGGTACCAAGCGTGGTATGCAACTGCCGGAGCGCATGGGCTTTGTCTCGCGCTTCCGCCTGCGCATCTTCCTGCGCAATCTGGGCAACTTCGCCACGCTCTTCGTGGGCATTGCATTTGCGTCGCTTCTGCTGCTCTTTGGCCTGGCGATTCTGCCCACGATGACGCACTACGCGGACAACCTCGAGACAAGCCTGGTCGCCGAGCACCAGTACACGCTCAAGGCGCCGCTGGAGCTCGAGGGCACCGCCGAGGAGCGCGAGCAGTGGTCGGCACTCGAGCGCTTGCAGTCGGTTGACGGCGCGTTGCTTTCCGCCGCCCGGGATGCCGATGACGAGCTCGACGACGCGGCCGATGCGGCGCAGGCGGCAGCCGATGCCGCGACCGCATCCCCGTCTGCCGAGAGCCTGGCCGCGGCGCAGGACGCGCTCGCCAAGGTCCAGGACAAGAAGGATGCGCTCTACGCGCGCCTTGATGATCTTGCCGATGCCCTCGGCTGTGACCGCGACGAGGCTATCGACCTGATTGACAAGGCCTCTAAGATTGACACTGACAACGACGACATTCATCCGGTCAACACGACCGACAACGGCGAGGGCACAATTGCACAGGCCGAGAAATACGCCGTTTACCAGCTGCATTACGACCGAGGCGAGGGAAATGGCGAGGAGACGATTTCCGTCTACGGCATCTCGCCCGATTCGCGCTACTGGAAAGGGCTGGACGTCGGCGACGGACGCGTCGTCTTTGGCGGTGGCTTGCTCGACAAGTTTGGCTGGAGCGAGGGTCAGAAGGTCACGCTCCACGACAAGTATGAGGGCGAGCATTATTCCCTTGAGTACGCGGGCAAGGACTGTGCCTGGGGCTCCAAGTCGGACATGAATATCTATATGAGTATCGATGACTTTAACGAGTTGTTCGACAACGATGCCGCCTGCTTTAACGGCTATGTGAGCAACGAGAAGCTCGACCTCGATGCTCGTTACTTTGCCGGCGACACCACGCCCGACGACATGCGCGCCGTGGGCGACCAATTCATCGGCATGATGAGCAAAATGATCGGCATGATGGTTGGGCTCGCGGTGTTTATCTTCCTGCTGTTTATGTACCTGCTGACCAAGGCGGTGATCGACCACAGCGCTCGTTCGATCAGCTACATGAAGGTCTTTGGCTATCGCGATAGCGAGATCTCGCATCTGTTCATCCGCTCGATCACGCTGTGCGTGGCGGCGTCACTCGTGCTGAGCCTGCCGGTCATTATTGGCTCGCTCACGGCCATCTTCCGCTCGATGCTGCTCGCCTACAACGGCAATATCGAGATTTATGTGCCCTGGTGGTCCATGGCGGCGTGCGCAGGAATCGGCTTTGCAACCTATCTGGTCGTGGCGTTGCTGCACACGCGCTCTATCAAACGTGTGAGCCTGGCTGAGGCCCTCAAAGTCCAAGAGTAGTCATTTAAGAACGTCCATTACAGTCGAAATTGTCAGCCCGGGACCGTCTCGGGCTACGATTGAGGCGCGCCCAGAACGGGCCGCCGACCGGGCGCCCGCGCACGGCCGAACGTCCCTGCCCCCGAGAGGGCCCGTTGGGTGCTGCCGGCGCGGGGCGCGCCGCCCCCGACGGCTGATAGGAAAGTGCCGGGCAGGTGCCGCGGCTGGTAATGTGAGTGCCGAGGGGGAGGCCATCCGGTCGAACGACTACCGGAAGGATACCACCGTGAAAGCGCCATCCACCAGACCCGCGGCCGTGCTCGGCCTGGACGTCGGCAAGTCGTCGCACTGGGCCTGCCTGATCGACCGCGACGGGGAGGTGCTGGCCAGCGCCCCCGTCCGCAACAGGGAGGCCGAGCTCGACGCGCTGTTCGCCTCCGCGCCCGCCGGCACGCTCGTCGTCGTCGACCAGTTCCGCAACATAGGGTCCCTCGCCGTGAGGCGGGCCCGCGCCGCGGGGCTCGTGGTCGCCCACCTGCCCGGGCTCGCCGCCAGCCGCGCCGCGGGCCTGTTCGCCGGCGAGGCCAAGACCGACGAGCGCGACGCCGCGGTGATCGCGCGGACCGCCCTGGGCGTGCCGGACTCCCTGTCGGGGGTCCCGGGCCGCGGCGAGGCCCTCGAGGCCGCCCGCGCCCTCTCGTCGCAGCGCGACCACGTCGTCGCCTGCGCGACCAGGGACAAGAACCGCCTGCGCGCGGTGCTGCTCGAGTCCTGCCCGGCCCTCGAGGCCGCGGTCGACCTGTCGGACCGGCGGTGGCTGGAGCTGTGTTAGCGTCAATCTATTTTTCACCAGTTTCGCTAAACAGGCGCGCCGTTCGCGCAAAGGCGGTTTCACCGGTTGCGCTAACGTATTTTCACCGATTCCGGTCACGGCTTGACGGGGCCGTCCCTCGGCAGGTCCTTCA
>DBEZMF010000075.1:0-50781 GCA_048250755.1 Collinsella sp. | reverse complement strand
CGGCAGATTTATACCCGTGCCCGAGCTCGAAGAGCCCTATGGCCGCCTTCCTGGCCTCGACATCATGCTTCACCCTCAAATCAACGCGCATAAAGAAAGCCTCCCATTTCTCATGTCCAAGAAATGGGAGGCAGTTCACTTATTTGGGACGGGCTTTTTTGACTGGTATGATTGGTGCGACCATTCGAACCAGCTAAAAGAGCCCCGTCCCAAATTGACTACCGAGAGGATCTGCTATGGAGCGCATCGCGAGCTTTTCCGTTGACCATCTGCTGCTTGAGCCCGGCGTGTATGTGAGCCGCATCGACCGCGATCCGGCGACCGGCGCCGCCGTCACCACCTTCGACCTGCGCCTGACCACGCCCAACAAGGAGCCGGTCATGAACACGGCCGAGTGCCACACCATCGAGCACCTGGGCGCGACGTTCCTTCGCAATCATGCCGAGTGGTCGAGCCGCATTGTCTATTTTGGCCCCATGGGCTGCCGCACGGGCTTTTACCTGGTCGTGTTTGGCGAGGTGACGAGCGAGGAGATCCTGCCGCTCGTGCGCGGGCTGTTTGAGTTTGTCGCCGACTTTGAGGGTGATGTCCCCGGAGCCGCTCCCGAGGAGTGCGGTAACTACCTGGACCAGAACCTCTCCATGGCAAACTGGCTCGCGCGCCGTTATCTCGACCGCGACCTGGCCGATATCGACGAGAAGCACCTGCACTATCAGCAGGCGTAAGGGCTTTATCGTCCAAAACGCGCGCTTTGGGCGCCTTCGCTTATGCGGGGGCGCCTTTTTGTTGAGTGGTCGGGATGAGCGTTCAAAATCGCTCATGTTTGTTCTAGAATGTTCGTATAGTCACATTTGCGAACAGGAGTGAACATGCATATCTACTCTGTCAACGATCCCGAGTTCAAATCCTATGGCAACGTTTGGGATGACGTTCCGTCCGAGCTCACGTCGCCCGTGCTCGAGGCGCTCTCCGCTACGCCCATCCCCGAGGGCAGCAAGTACGTGGCAAGTGCGCCGGAGCTCGAGGGCGTCAAGGGTGCCGATAAACTGGGCTTTCTCATGTTTGGCGGCCGCCCCTTCCAGCTGGGCTGGTGCAACGGCCACAACACGAGTCTCAACTGCCTGGAGTATCACCGCGCGAGTGAGTTCAACCTGGGCACGCGCGACTTTATCCTGCTTGTGGCGCATCGCTGGGAGATCGAGGGCGGCAAGCTCGACACCGCGTGCGTCAAGGCGTTCCGCGTGCCGGCGGGCAAGGTTGTCGAGGTTTTCAACACCACGCTCCACTACACGCCCTGCATGGTCGACGAAGGCGGCTTCCAGGTGATGGTGGCGCTGCCCGCCGGCACCAATGGCCCGCGCCCCGAGGCTGCGACCGACATGCCCGCGGTCGGCGACAGCTACTGCTACTGGAAGGCCGACAAGTGGGTCCTCTGCCACGCCGACAGCCCCAAAGCTGCTGAAGGCGGTTACGTAGGCCTTATCGGCAAGAACCTCGACATCGCCGTGGACTAGAATCTTCCATCTCGATCTATAACATCTAGCGGGCTAAATCGTCTCTACCTGTTACAGATCGAGACAAACTGCAGGGACAGACCGAACAATCTCAATCTGTAACATCAAGCCCGATTTTGACGGCCTACCTGTTACAGATCGAGACAAACCGCCCCCCAACCACCACAAAGGTGCCTGTCCCCTTTGTGGTGGTTGGGGCGGGCGGGTATCAAAAAGTGTCAGACGGGGCGGTTGCCGGGCACCTGCGCGCGAAAAGAAGTATCTGCCTGCTCCATTGCCGTTGAGCGACGCGTTGTTTGCAGGGATACTGAGCCTATGACAACAGCGTGCGAAAGGATTGATGCATGGCTTTCCGTAATGACTTCCTGTGGGGCGGCGCGACGGCTGCCAACCAGTGCGAGGGCGCCTACAACGTGGACGGCCGCGGCCTTGCCAACGTGGACGTGGCTCCGCACGGCTCCGAGCGCTATGCGGTGGTCTCCGGCCAGCGCAAGATGCTCGACTTCGAGGACGGCTATTACTATCCCGCGCAGACCGGCATCGATTTCTATCACCACTACAAGGAGGACATCGCCCTCTTTGCCGAGATGGGCTTTAAGACCTTCCGTATGAGCCTGGCTTGGACCCGCATCTTCCCCAACGGTGACGAGACCGAGCCCAACGAGGCTGGCCTGGCCTTCTACGAGGACGTATTCCGCGAGTGCCAGGCACACGGCATCGAGCCGCTCGTGACCATCACGCACTTCGACTGCCCGATTCACCTCATCAAGGAGTACGGCGGCTGGCGCAACCGCAAGCTCATCGACTTCTACAAGAACCTCGCGACCACGATCTTCACCCGCTACAAGGGTCTGGTGAAGTACTGGCTTACCTTTAACGAGATCAATATGATCCTGCACCTGCCGTTTATGGGTGCCGGTCTGGTCTTTGAGGAGGGTGAGAACAAGGAGGCCGTCGAGTACATGGCCGCCCACAACGAGCTCGTCGCCAGCGCTTGGGCAACCAAGATCGCTCACGAGATCGATCCTGAGGTCAAGATTGGCTGCATGCTCGCCGCGGGTAGCTACTACCCCTACAGCTGCCGTCCGGGCGATGTGCGCCAGGCTCAGCTTGACAACCAGAGCAACTATTTCTTCGTCGACGTCCAGAGCCGTGGCTACTACCCGGCCTATGCCGTCAAGAAGCTCGAGCGTCTGGGCATCGATGTGGGCATGACGGATGAGGACCGTGAGATCCTGGCCGCTAACACCGTCGACTTCATTAGCTTTAGCTATTACAGCACCCGCTGTTCTGCCGGTGCCGATAACCCCGATGTCGAGCGCACCCAGGGCAACGCCTTCGCCGGCGCCAAGAACCCCTACCTGCAGGAGAGCCAGTGGGGCTGGGCCATCGATCCGCTGGGCTTCCGCATCACCCTTAACGACCTGTACGACCGTTATCAGAAGCCGTTGTTTGTGGTCGAGAACGGCCTAGGCGCCAAGGATGTTGTCGAGGAGGATGGCTCCATCAACGACGACTACCGTATCGACTACCTGCGCCAGCATATCGCTGCGATGCGCGACGCGGTGACCGAGGACGGCGTTGACCTGCTGGGCTACACCACCTGGGGCCCGATCGACCTGGTGTCTGCCGGCACAGGCGAGATGTCCAAGCGCTACGGCTTTATCTACGTCGACCGCGACGATGCCGGCAACGGCACCCTCAAGCGCTCCAAGAAGAAGAGCTTCGACTGGTACAAGCATGTCATTGAAACGAATGGTGAGGACCTGTCCTAAGGAAGCTGAGGCACTCAACTTCATAGCCTCCTAATCAAGGCGCCCGGCGAGCAGTTAATGCTCGCCGGGCGCCTTGCCGTCTGCGGATTTGGGACATGTGGCCCGCTTTTTGGGCCCACCTGTCGGTACACTAAAAGCACTATGGGTACCCGCGAGCGACATATCGGCCACGCGGCCGCCCGGACCGCGCCGGTTGCGGATCCCAGGGGTGGCAGGCTCTTCGCCATGCCGCGATTCCTTGTTGGCATAACACATCAGGTGTACCGTCACCGCGTCTTTGCTATCGCCGGCGCCATCACCGCGCTGTTCCTCATGCTTCTGGCAGTCTTGCCGGCGCTGTTCGCCTTCGACCCCAAACTTTCTAACGCCGTGCCCGCCTATAGCGAGGTGTCCGAAGAGGTCGTGGATGCGCTCGTCCACTCGAGCTCTCTCCCGCTGCTTGTCGCCGCAATTATATTTTCGATCTGGGGCGTATCGGTCTATCTGCGCTGTTTGGACTATGTGTTGCGCCGCCGCCTTGTTGCCGTCGCCACCATCTGCGCCCTGTGGATGATCGAAGTCATTCTGAAGTACAAGTCGTTCACGCCGTTCTATGCCACCGTGCTGTGGTACCTGTACTACGTGCCCATGACGCTCATTCCGCTGCTCTACCAGTTGTGTGGTTTGCGCCTTGCGGGCCTGGAGCAACACCGCCTGGGTCGCCGCTACTGCGCTGCGCTGTGGATTGTGGCTATCCTGCTTATCGGATTTGTGCTCACCAACGATTTTCACCAGCAGGTCTTCCACTTTGACCGTACAAGCGACACCTGGAGCAACGATTACACGTACGGCTGGGGTTATTTCGCCGTCCTCGTGTGGACGGCCTTTAACTTTGTGGCCTTTTTTATCCTGGTGGGCCGGTCCTCGTCCTTTCGCATCCAACGTTTCTCGGGCACGGCGGCGCTCGTGCTGCTGGGCGGCGCGTTCTTTGCCATCTCATATGCGTTGCGCGTGCCCTGGGCATGGAGGCTCAACTTCTCGCTCATCTATTGCGTCTTGTGCGTGGCGGCGATGGAAATCTGTCTCGATTGCGGTGTCATTCCGTCATATCACGACATCGCCGGCATTTTCGACACCTTGCCGCTTGACCTCAAAGTTCTAACGCGCGACCTGCAGGAAGTCTATGCCACGCCAGTGTCAAAGCCAATGCCGGTAGGCGTGCGCGAGGAGTTGCGGACCCAGGCGCACGGCCGCGCCCATGCCTTTGCCGTGGCGTCCGATCCCGATGTGATGTACCGTGCCTTTCCACTGCTGGGCGGATCGGCCCTGCTTGCCCAAGACGTGTCGGATCTCAACGAGCTTAACCGTGAACTGGCACATCGTCGCATGGAGCTGCAGCGTCAAAACGAGCTGCTCGCCGCCGACTACGACCTTAAGACGCACCTGGCAGACCAAGAGGCCGAGACCTTGCTGGTCCAAGACGTGGACCAGGCGCTTGCCCGCGCGCTCGAAGGGATGTACGACCTGCTGAGCTCGCTGCCGCCGTTGACCGATGAATCGTCTTCGCACGAGCGTTACCGCATGCTGCAGCGCGCCAAGATGCTCGTCGCCTATTGCAAGCGCAAGGGGTCGCTCACGTTGGCACAGCACGGGGAGAGCGGTTTTGATCGCGACCGCATTCAGCTCATTGCCAACGAGCTCGCAAGCGACCTGCGCACCATCGATATCGATTGCACCTCGATTATCGCCATACGGCGCCCGATGCACGCCAGTACGGTAAGCGCCCTGTACGACTGCGTGTATGACTTTGCGTTTTTTGCCTACACCACCGACCATCCGGCGCTTATGTATCACTTGGGCGACCATGACCGATGCAGTGTCGAGCTACGCGCCACGCTTTTTTCCAACGATGATGCAGGTCTTTCGCAGACGCCCGCTGCGCAAGAGCTCGATAGCGCTCTGCAAGGGCGCAACGTGGCATACCGCCTTGAGGGCGAGCCCGGCCAGCTGCGCATGATCGTCTTGATGCCGAGGGCGGGTGAGTGACGATGCAGATTTCGCTCATTCTTCCCCAAATCGTTGCGCTCGATGTTGTCTTTGCCCTGGCTGCGTGTCTGCAGACTATCCACATCCCGCTCATCGCATCGCGCCGCTCGTCCTATAACCGTAAGGTGATTTGTGCCTACGAGGCGAGCCTTGTGCTTCACCTAATGATTTCGGCGCTCATCTTGTTCGCGTCGTCTGGCTCATATCTGGTGGCGCCGCTTGACGTTTGCGCCAGGGCAATGGGCGGAGCGTTGTGGCTCAATGCCGTGATCTTTGCCTACGGCATGGTGCTTATGGTGCACTATCGTCGCCCCGTCATGCTGGTCGAGCTGCTGCTTGTTGTCACCGTTACACCGCCGGCGGTTTTTGCCATGGGCTCGGCGTGGACCGTTGTCCTTATCGCAGAGGGAGCGTTCTTCCTGTTCCGTTCCATCGCGGCGCTCTTGATGGATGTCCGCAACCGCCAGGAGGATATCACCATGTTCTCGACGATCGAGACCATCAACGTGATTCCCGTGGGCATCCTGTATCTGGACCCGAGGGGCCGTCCGCTGCTCATGAACCGCTGCATGCGCAAAAACCTGGTGGAGCTTCATATGCCCACCGACCTAGGCGATATGAGCGGTACATGGAACGACCTGCGCAAACTCAGCATGCAAATGCCCGAAAGCAGCCAGAACCGCGTGCGGATTAATCTGGACCGCTTTGGTGAGGCGCGGGCGGTGGTCGAGGTTTCTCCCGCCGAGATTCGCTTGTTTGTGCACGATGACGTTATGGTTTCGGGCCGCCTCTTCGAGCGCATTATCGGCCTGGATGTAACAGAGTATGCGCATGCTCATGATCGCCTGGCGCAAGCCAACCACCTGCTTGAGCTTGCGGGCCAAGAGCTCCAAGCCCAGATCGAAGAAGTCAAAAAAGTTGCTGACAATGCGGCCTATCTGCGTATGCGCGCTCGCGTGCACGACGTGATCGGGCAGCGCCTGTCCATCCTCCATCGTTATCTGGAGGAGGGGCGCCTGGATGACGAGTCACTCGAGCAGATCGACCCGCTGCTGCGCTCAATCGCTGCCGATCTGCGCAGCGGGGGCGACACCGAACCGGCAGAGCAACTGGGAGATATCGTCCATGCCTTTGGCCTGGTGAGTGTGCAGATCGATGTTGAGGGTGCGCTGCCTGAGGACGCGCGTGTCGCCGCCGCATTTTTGCAGATTATCCGCGAGGCCTCGACCAATGCCACCAAGCATGCACAGGCGCATCGGGTCCACGTGCGTCTGTGGCAAGAGACGTCGGAAGACGGTGCTGTTGCGCGGATGACCGTTTCTAACGACGGCGCGCCTGCACCCGTATCGTATCGCGAGGGAACGGGTATCCCAGGTATGAGGCATGTCGCACAGAATCTGGGCGGCAGCCTGGAAGTCCACACCGCCCCGCCCTTCACGCTTACGGTGTCCATCCCGCTCGCCTCCAACGCCACGGTCCAAAGGAGAAGTTCATGATCCGCGTCCTTATAGTCGAAGACCAGGCCATCCTGCGCGAGAGCCTGGCGCGCTCCGTTGGCGACCAGCCCGATATGACCGTTGTTTCCGCCATTGCCGATGCTTCCGAGGCCTTGGGTGTCGCGCTCAAGGAGCGCCCGGACATGATACTGATGGACGTATGCACCGAGCATGATTCCAACGGCATCGTGGCGGCGGCGCGCATCAAAGAACAACTGCCCGAGTGCTGCGTCATTATCATGACGGGTATGCCCGAAATCACCTTTGTGGACCAGGCGCGCGAGGCGGGCGTCGACAGCTTTGTGTACAAGAACGTCGGTATCGACGAGCTATTCGCCGTGATGCGCTCCACGCTGGCGGGTTACTGCACGTTTCCCAAGCCGCCCGAGAGCATCTTCTCGGGCACGGCGGCCCTCGACGATGTCGAGCTGTCGATCTTGCGCCTTGCCTGCGAGGGTAAAAGCCGCCGCGAGATCGCGGCCGAGCTGTTTATGAGCGAGGGCACCATCAAACGCCGCATCTCGGAGATCCTCAACAAGACCGGCTACGACAACATCATGCGCCTTGCCGTGCGCGCAGTAACGGAGGGCAGCATCGTTCCCAACATGGAGCGCTAGCGCTCGTTACGCATCGGCATAAAAGCGACGGTGCCGCAGGGTCAACTCCTGCGGCACCGCCTGGTGTGCGCGGATATGTCCGCCAATCCGCGGCTGTCGGTGTCTGTCGTTACGCGATGGTTGCGCTGTAGGAGGCGACGTCCTCGTAGGAATCGGTCAGGTAGGCGTCGATGCCGATGGTCGTGTTGACCAGGTCGTCAAGGCTGTCAAGCTCGCCGTTCGAGAACGTGAATTCCTCGGTGGCGTTGGTGCCGGGCATCAGGTGAGCCGAGAACCAGGGTTCCTTCATGGTGCCGTTGACGTTTGTCTTGCCGGAAGGAGCGTAGAAGGTCAGGTCCTTGTCACTCTTGTTGGTGATGTTGACGACAAAGCCGATGTCGCCCCAGTCGTCTTTGAACTTCTCGGTAATGGTGATGGTGCACAGATCGTCATCGGCGACGGTGACGGCGGGGGAGATTTCGACGCTCTGGACATCGTCGTCTTCGACGGCCTCATCGATCTCCTCTTCCTTCTCGGCCGCCTCGCGATCCTTCTTCACCGTGCCGGACAGATCCTTGTCGGACTTGGTGAAGATAAGCTTGTCGCCTTCCACCTCAAGGACGAGCTTGTCGTCCTTGAGCTTCAGGTCGTGCGACTCATCTTCGGCGGTGATCGTTACGGTGGTGGCGTCCTTGGCTTCCCATTTCAGGTCGGCGACCTCAAGGAACATATCGAGGACGCCTGTGCCGTCCTCGTCGAGGATCAGGACGCAGTTGAGGCCCCACTCCTTGAGCATATCCATGTACTCATCGGTGAGCTCTTCGCCATCCAAGGTTCCACCCGAGTACTGCCAGCTGCCGACGAAGTTGGCCTTGGGGTCCTTGCCGCCGCCGCTGCAGCCCGTCAGGGCAAAGGCGAGCGCCAGAACGCATGTCAGAAATGCGAGTACGGACTTTTTGAACGTTGTCTTCATGGTGTCCTCCTTCATCGAACGAAACCCATAGAAGCAAATGCGGGGGTGGCGGATCCCCCCGCCAATTACCAGATAGAGGGGCTAAGGCCGGGGCGTTCCGCAGTTGCTGCAGAACTTGCCGCCGTTTTCGCTGCCGCAGTTGGGGCAGAACCACTTTGCCGGTGCCGGGGCGGGTGCGGGACTGCCGCACTCGGAGCAGAACTTGCCGGTGTTGGTGGCGCCGCAGCTGCAAGTCCACGTGCCGGCCGCAGGTGCGGCGGCGGGAGCCGGTGCGGGGGCGGGAGCCGGAGCCGGCTGCGGGGCGGCCTGCTGCTGTGCCTGGCCGGCGGCGAACAGCTGGCTGGCGTTCATGCCGCCCATGCCACCTGCCATGCCCATGCCCATAAAGCCTGCCATCGCGCCGTTGGGGTTGGCGGCTGCCGCGCGCATCGCATCGCTCTGGGCGCTGGCGATGTTGGCTGCCGCCATGGTGGGATCGCGCATGACCGCGGCTTTCTGCAGGTCCTCGATCATCTGCTCGTCTTCTTGCGAGGCGGCGATGGAGTTGACGCCAAAGCTTACGATCTCAACGCCGCGCAGGTCACGCCAGTCGGCAGAGAGGACCTCGTTGAGCGCGCGGGCGAGCTCGGTGGTGTGGCCGGGGATGGCGCTGTAGCGGATGCCCATCTCCGAGATCTTGGCAAAGGCGGGCTGCAGGGCGGTGAGCAGCTCGGACTTAAGCTGGCTGTCGATCTTGTCGCGCGTGTAGCTATCGGTCACGTTGCCGCATACGTTGGTGTAGAACAGCAGCGGGTTGGTGATGCGGTACGAATACTCGCCGTTGCAGCGCACGGAGATGTCGACGTCCAGACCGATGTTGTTGTCGACCACGCGGAAGGGCACGGGCGAGGCGGTGCCGTACTTGTTGCCGATGATCTCCTTGGTGTTGATGAAGTAGACGCGCTGGTCCTTGCCCGCGTCGCCGCCAAAGGTAAAGCGGCTGCCGATATTGGCGAAGGTCTCCTTGATGGAATCGCCCAGGTTGCCGCTAAAGACGCTCGGCTCGCTGCCGGTATCGAAGACGAACTCACCGGGCTCCAGCGCGACTTCGATGATCTTGCCGTTTTGCACCACGAGCATGCCCTGGCCGTCGTTGACGGCGATGACCGAGCCGTTGGAGATGACGTTGTCCTCGCCGCGCGTGTAGGAGCTGCGGCCGCCGGTGCGCTTGCTGCCCTTGCAGGCCAAGACGTCAGCAGGCATCGATTCGCAGTAGATAAATTCCTTCCACTGGTCGGCCATGACGCCGCCGGCAGCTCCCAATCCAGCTTTCAAGAGTCCCATGGTGATCTTCCTTTCTCGTCAAAGGCCGGGTGGTATTGGTTGGATTGCTTAGTCGTCCTTGTCGTCTTTCATGACAACGGTGGTCTCGGTGTGGCTGAAGGTGTCGTGCTTCTCGGTCAGGTCGAGCTCGCCACAATACTCATCGGCATGGGTTGCTTCGTTGGCCGTCTTGAGCTGGCCTACCAGTAGCACGTCTCCGATAATCACGATGATCAGCGGCGCGATGATGTTGATGAGGATGCCCTCGATATCAAAGGTGAGGTAATCCGGATCGAAGGCGTTCTCACCCATAAAGAGAATCTGGGAGAGGATAAATCCGATCACAAAGAACAGCACCGAGGCGATGGCGAGCTTGGGCTTGGAGCAGGGGAGCTCGCCGACCAAGCGGCCGGTCTGGCCGTTCATGGCAAACAGGTAGCTCTTGCCGTTCCACGAGGTGGAGAGCATCCAGACGGGGAACAGGGCGTAGTCGCTGTCTTCCCAGGTGTAGTCGAGCTGCTTGCTTTCGACCGTGGCATCGTCGTATTCGTCGACGACGGTCTCGCGCAGGGCCGAGACCGTGCTTTCTTCCATGCGGCGCTCGGCGCGCGCCTTGCAGGTCTCGCAGTCCTCGTCGTAACGGTTGGCGATGTAGCCGGGCATATATGCGACCGAGAACGGACGCAGTGCGTCGTAGTCAAACGGCTCGATGGCGTCCATGTGGCCGTCGGGCATCTTGGATGATCCGTCGACGGGCACGCGCTTAAACGAGATATTGCCCTTGCGATAGGCATCGTAGTGGTCGGTGGTCGTGACGGTGCGGTCGGATTCCTCGGTCACGGTCTCGTTGGTCGCGTCAAAGTACACTTCGCCGTCAACGCGGGCGCCGTAGAGCCAAAACGGCACGTAGACACCTTGGACCTCGTCGATATGGTTGCCGGTGACAAAGCTCTTGGGCAGCAAGATCTTGCCCTTGTAGTGTTCCTTGAGTGCGGCCGTGACGTCGTCGTGCCCGAGCTTAAACGGAATTACCAGGTCGGGCGAGAAGTCGCCAGAGAGCTGGCCGGGCGCCACGGCGGAGTTGCCGCAGTACGGGCAGGTGGTGACGGCGACGGTGCCGTCGGACACGAGCTCGGCGCCGCACGACGAGCAGATGTAGCCGGCGTTTTGGGCGAGCTCCTGCACGGCATCGTCGACAGCAGGCTTGGGGGCCGCGGCTGCGGCATCGGCTTTGGCATCTGCCTTGTCCTGGCGCTCGCGATAGAGGGCCTCGACTTCTTCGACTTCAAAGCGCGAGTCACAGTAGTCGCAGACGAGCTTTTGCTCGGCGCTTGCAAAATGCAGGGGGCCACCGCAGGCAGGGCACTGATAGTTAACGCTCTCGAAGGCCATGATCGGTCCTTTCGCTGCTGGAGGCTATGCGCCGATGGCGCCGCCGCAGTATTCGCAGCGCCCGCTGGCATCGGGAATGGTGGTGGCTCCGCAGAAGGGGCAGGTGACCGCGGTCTTGGGAGCCTTGGCGGCCACGACACTGTCGCGCGTTTCCTGACGCAGCTGCACCAAGGCGTCGCGAACTTCGGTTGCCTGGCGCTTGGCCTCGCGATATTCGATGGAACCGCGCTGATCGATGGTGGAGTCGTTCACGCGCAGGTTGATCTCGGTAAAGTACGGCGTGTTGACGTGAATGGTCAGGTTAAAGTCGTAATCCAGGTCGTAGCGCGGCGGGTTGTAGCTCTCGCGCTCGCCGTCCTTGGTCTCGCGATAGATCTCGGTGCGCTGCTCGTCGATATCCATATCGCAGCCGAGTACCTGCGAGAACTCGATGATGTCGGGATTGGCGTCGCGCCAGCGGCTCTGCGAAGTGATGATCAGCAGGCCCGCGTCCTCATCGAGCATAATATTGGTGCGCCCGGCAGAAAGCGTGCGCGTGGGGTTGAACGAAGACAGGCGCTCGGCGTTGGCCTCGCGGTAGGCGAGTTGCTCACGGATATCGTCCGCGGTGCTGGAGCGATAGCCGTGAAAGTAGGGGGAGAGCTTGCCGGCGCACTCTTTGCACAGGTAGCCTTCATTGATTTTTGTCTTACCTAGAAGTCCCAGCTCGGTACCGCAAATCGCGCACTCTTTCTTCTCGAACATCTTGTCAAAGAAGCCCATGGTTGCCTCCCATCAACAGGTAGCGTGTGTCACTTTTGATGATGGGTGAGCGCGCAATCTTTCACGATACCCAGACGGCTCAACGAGTCTCCACAACTGGGACAGATGGCCCATTTTTGACTAGTCGCTGGGGACACTCTTCGGCCACTCATTGGGGACGTACTTAAATGAGTGGCAGTTGGGGAGACTCCATGTCGAATGTGGCGGCTGCCGAATGTGGGCGCCGTCCTTGCTATGCCACGGTCACGGCAACCTGGGCGTAGCGGCTGCAGGGGCGCTCGGCGCGCGTCTGCACGGTAAGGGTGAGCACGAAGCGGTCGCCGGGCTGCGCGTCGGCGGGCACGATAAAAGCGGTGCTCGCCGTGCATTCCTGCCACAGCGAAAGATCCTGCGCGCCTGTATAGCTCGACGGGTCCACGGCGACATCCCAATGTGCATCAAAGCCCTTGTCGTCGGGGTCGACGATGGCCGCTGCAAGGACGACACGCTCACCGGCTGCGGCGCTGCGGTCGGTCGTGACCTCGGCAACATGTGCCGGATGCGAACACGCTGCCGGATCATGGGCGCACCATTGCGCGCGGGCGGCAAAGTCTTCCTGATAGGCGCGCAGGTAGGGATTGGGGTTGCCGTCTATGGGCGTGCCGATGGCGGCAAAACCGGCGGGCGCGTCCGAATCGGGATGCCCATCAAGAAACATACGGCCGAGCAGTGTATCGAAGTTGCGGTCATCGATACCGCGCAGGCCAAACGGCAGTAGTGGAATGTAGGTCATGCTGTCGCCTTCGGCCATAAAGTCGCCGCGCTCAAACTGCATCGCGGGCATGCCTTCTAGACCCCAATCCAGACGGGCATGCTTGCCAAACTGGAATCGCTCGGGTTCGTTTTCGTAAGCCCTGCCATCGCCATAGAGCATGTAGCGGGCCATAAGGGGGCCGTTTTCCTGCGTGAGGTTTTGCTCGGGCCAAGGAGCCTTAAACAGTGGCAGCGAATCGGGCTGCGCCATCTTGGCGTCGACATAGCCGCCATACATATAGGGCACACGCCAAAAGATGAGCTCGGGAAAGAGCTCGCGTCCATGGTCGAGCCATGAGTTGTCCTGCCCTATGCCATCGGCAACGCCCATCACGCGCACCTTCTGATAGACCCGCTGCTGCACGGCGGGCCATTCGGGCGTGGTGCGATAACGCTCGGCAATGCTCATGAGGGCGCGAACAATGGTGTTCATGCCACCCCAGCTGAGCAGCCATAATGTACGCGGATAATCATCCAAAATCGCCTGCGCAATTACGCGAGACCCCTCAGTTTCCTCAGCCACATCACCCTCAAAGGCAACATTTCCCACAAAGGTGCGCTCGATCATCTGGGCAGGCGTGGGAAACGGCGGCTCACCGGCAGCGTCCGCATTCGCCTGCAACTGCGGCCAAGCCTGGGCATATTCATTACTCCAGAGACTCTCAATCCAATGCTCGGGAAACGGACGATACTCACGAAGCTCCCCGGCCAGCGGATCGGGCTCATGAGGCACAACAGCCCACTCGTAAGAGCGACGTCCCTTAGTCCGCCAATGCGAATTCACCTCGCCCAGCGTATGAACCCCATCCCCAAGAAAGTGATACTGCGAAGCCGTATACACCACAGCCTGAACATCAAGCAAGTTGAGATACAGAGCCAAATGAACGAGCGAGTTCATATCGTCGACTTCCATATCGGTAGTAACAATCACCCGAGTCAACTCTTGGGACATAGGAAAAGCTCCAATCAAAATCAATTCAGCCAGTTACGCGCAAGGCAAGACGGGGCCCACGCCCCCATCGCCGCCGACCCGGCGCGCCGCCGGAAGCGCCCGGCCAGGGTCTCAGCAATGGAAACATAGCGGGCACTGGGGTTTACCTCTGCAAACATTCCGCAGGGGGCATGGTCCGGCGCAGCGCGAAGCGCAAAGCGCCGAACCATGCATGCCCGAGGACGTTTGCAGAGGTAAACCCCGGTGCCCGCGAAGGGACGGATTACCTATTGACCCTGGCCGACCACTCCCAGCAGCCCACCGGCTCGCCGTCGATGAGTACGTTGCCCCCGTCAAAGTCTTGATAACACAGGTCGTTGAATTGATGGATCCACACGCCGTGGTTGAACGTCTTCTTGGGCGAGCCATCGGGCTCGCGATACACACCGGTCAGGTCCTCGACATGGCTAAAGTAGGTGAGGTGCACGTTGGCGCCGGCGTCACGCAGACGCGCCGTGAGCGGCAGCGCGGTCTGTTGCGGAGACACGAGCTCGTCACCCTTGGAGTGCGTAAACCACAGCGGCGTCTTGGCGAGCGCGGCTACGTCCTCGTCCGTGGCGTTGTACCAGGGGGCACAGCAGGGAAGGCCCGCGGCAAAGAAATCGGGGTAGTCGGCGCACAGGCGCAGGGTCATAAAGCCGCCGTTGGAAAGACCGGCGACCACGATGCGGTCGGTGTCGATACGCTCGGCATGCTCGGCGACAAACTCATCGATGAGCGCCTTGAGCACGGGGGAGTAGATGCTCTGGTTGGAGCGACCGAGCTGCTCGACGCCGTTGTCCATCCAAAACGTGGGAGACTGCGGCACGAGCACCCAGGCAAAGCCGCCAAAGTAGCGCTGGATTTGCGCCTGGCTAATGGCTGTCACGCGGTTGCCGACATAGGCGCGCGTGGCGCCTTCGCCCTGCGTGGCACCCTTGCCTTCACCGGCGCCGTGCAGGTACACCACGAGCGGGGCCTTTTGGGGCACGACCGTGGCCTCGGGCGCGAAGGGATTGAAGCAGGCCGAGTCCTCGGCTTTAAAGCTGGGCTCAAAGAAGCCGTACTCGAGCGCGATGCCATCAATGGCAGTCTTTTGCACGGCATTGCTCCAGCCCTTGAGCGCGGGGCAGATGTCGCCGCGACAGGTATCGAAGACCAGGCCGCAGGTGGGGTCGTCGCCGTCGTTGCCGGGAAGAGCCGCGAGCTGCGTGACGTGCAGCTGGTCATCGAGCATGCGCGAGCCCATGACGCCGCCTTCGATCTTTTTGGTCAGGCGCTGCTCGGCGACCTCGAGTGCCACATGGGTGCCCACGGCGAGCTTGCGGCCGTTCTCGTCACACGGATACGCGGCGAGAACGTCGATGTAACCCACGGAGGGCGCGGCATGGTCGGCGCCGTGCTCCTTGCGCATCAGGACCTCACCCGTGCGCTCGTGACGCTCTACATATATATGGAAAGCGTTCGCATCGACATCGTTGACGCGCACGGTGCAGGGTAGGTCGAGAACGACCTTGCTGATCCAGGGGCCAAAGTCACCCAAGGTGGTGACGGTTGCGTAGGTGCACGATTTGAGTTCCATGAGCTGCCTCCCTTGTGCCGCGAGAGCTAAACGTGTGCGGCAATACAATCTAAACATGTTTAGTGTAAAGCAGAATTAGAGAATAAGCAGATGAACTCGGTAAACGGTCACATCAAACGCTCAATGAACTATTAAACATTCGTTTACCACTATCTAGCAGGGCTTTTGTTGATAAGTCAACAAGGCATTTGGGTGCCAGATTATATAAAATCCCACGTAGACGGCCATTTATAAATAAACGACACTATATGTAATGCCTTGGCATTCAATTACGTTCACCCCCGATTTCCTACCGTTCACCGGACTGCAAACGGCAAAACTGCCACAAATTCAACGCTGCGTGTAAACTAAGCGCTGTAAACGTTCAGTAAACAGATTGTTTACGACAGCGTATCCAAGGGCTCGGCAGCCGTAAGGGGTTATAGCCGCCGGGCCAAAGGCGTGCCTACGTCCAAACGGGTAGACACACGATGATATGGGGAGGGGTCCCATGGCAGTAGATAACAAACAGATTGCCACCGATGTCCTCGAGCTCGTGGGCGGTGCGGAGAATGTTGCCGTCGCCACCAACTGCATGACGCGCCTGCGTCTGACGCTCAAGGATAACAGCAAGGCCGACGTGGAGAAGATCAAGAAGGTCAAGGGTGTACTGGGTTGCCAGTTCGCCGGCAGCCAGCTCCAGGTCATCATTGGCCAGAACGTGCCCAAGGTGCTCGCCGAGTTCGTTGCCATGTCCGGCGTCAAGCAGGGTGCCGCGGTCGACGAGAACCTCGACGCTCCTAAGGAGAAGTTCGAGCTCAAGAACCTGCCCAATATCATCCTCGACTATCTGTCGGGCTCCATGACCCAGCTGATTCCGTTGCTCATGGCCGGCGGTTTGTTCCGCACCATCGCTGCGGTCCTCGGTCCCACCATGCTCGGCGTTCTCTCCGATACCGATCCGACCTACACGTTCCTCTATACCACCCTGTACGAGGCCACGTTTACCTTTATCCCCATCTACCTGGGCTATGCCGCTGCTAAGAAGCTCGGCGCCTCTCCGGTTCTGGGCATGCTCCTCGGCGGCGCTCTCATGGCCCCGTCCGTCGTGAGTGTCGCGACTCAGGAGGGTGGCGGAATCATCTCCGTCTACGGCATCCAGATCGCCGCTGCCAACTACCAGCAGTCCGTCCTGCCGATCATCCTCTCGGTGCCCGTCCTGTACTTTGTCGAGAAGTTCTTTAAGAAGGTCATGCCTGACGTGCTGTCCACGGTCTTCACGCCGTTCTGCACCATGATTGTCACGATCCCCATCGCCTTCATCGTTCTTGCCCCGATCGGCAACGAGCACGGCAACCTCATCGCCAACGCCCTCTTTGGCCTTGCTGACCTTGGCGGTATCGGTATCCTGATCGTCATGGCCATCCTCGGCGCCTTCTGGCAGCTCTTTGTGGTCTGCGGCATGCACATGCCCGTCATCCTGCTCGCTCAGGTCCAGATCATCGCCGCCGGCTACGATCCCTTCGTCTTCGTTTCTATCAACTGCGCTATGGCCGCTGTCTGGGGCTGCGCCTTCGGTGCCTTCCTCAAGATGAAGAACCCCGACGAGAAGGGTCTTGCCCTGGGTTACGTCATCTCCGCCATCGCCGGCGGCGTCACCGAGCCTGCGCTCTTCGGTATCCTCATGCGCTTCCGTCGCACCATGCTCGGTATGTTTATCGGCGGTGCCATCGGCGCTGTGTTCTCCGGCCTCATGGGTGTTACCTACTACCTGGCCGGCGGTGCCTCCAACTTCCTGGTCTTCACCAACTACCTGCAGGGTGGCCAGATGAACACCGTCTGGGCTATCGTCGGTATGGCGATCTCCTTTGTCATCGCCGCTGCCGTCGTCTTTGCCACTGGCTTCTCCAAAGAGGAGCTCGCCGAGATGGAGGCCTAAGGCCAAGCCATTCGGTCACATGCGACCTTACCTACACGACAGGGCCCCGTCAGGCGCAAGCCCGACGGGGCCTTTCCTGCAAGGTAGACTGATTGGGACGGGAGATGCCCGCCCGCAAGGGCTTGCTAAACGACGGAGGCTTTTGTGCCAAGGTTACCGCGAAAGAATCTGCCGGTTCGCAACTCCTTTATCAAACGAAAGGACATGCAGATGAGTTTGGGAAAACTGACTGTCAACGGTCGCCAGGATGGCTTTTTGTGCGAGGACAAGCCGTTCTTTTGGTTTGCCGATACGTGCTGGAGTGCGTTTACGAGCATCGCCGAGGCCGATTGGGACTACTATCTGGCCCGCCGCGCTGAGCAGGGCATGAACGTGCTGCAGATCAACACGCTGCCGCAGTGGGATCGCTGCTGCCCCGATCTGGGCATTTGGCCCTATGCCAGCGAGGACGGCGTGCATTTTGATTGGTCCCGTCCCAACCAGGCGTACTGGGATCGCGCTGCTGCCATGTGTCGCGCTGCCGTCGAGCACGGCATTCGTCCGGCACTCGTGCTTATGTGGTGCAACTACGTGCCCGGTACCTGGGGCGCCAAGATTGCCGAGCATTGCGGTGCCGAGGTTATGCCGCGCGAGGAGGTCCGTGCCCACGTTGCCCGCGTCGTCGAGAACCTGGGCGAGTTTGACCCCGTCTACGTGGTGGCGGGCGATACCGACTTTACCAGCGACGAGGCGATCGCCTATTACGAGGATGCCCTCGACGAAGTCGTCAAGCGCGCGCCCGAGGCGTTGCGCACCATGCATATCAACCGCGGCAACCGCACCATTCCGTCACAGTACCTGGACCGTCTGGACTTCTACATGTTCCAGCCCGGCCACAACTACGAGGGCCAGCCCGAGGCTTGGCGCCTGCCGCGGGACTTTACCGCAAACTATCCTAAAAAGCCGATGGTCAACTCCGAGCCCTGTTACGAGCAGATGGGTGCGTCGCGCAACGTGTACTGGCGCTTCACCGCGCAGGACTGCCGCGCGAGTGTGTGGTCGTCGATCCTTGCCGGTGCGAGCGCCGGCGTGACCTATGGCGCGCACGGCGTTTGGAACTGGCAGACCAGCAAGAGTCAGGGCTCGGTGCTGGGCGAGGGCTTCGACATGCCGTTTCGCTGGCAGGAGTGCCTGCAATTTGCGGGCGTTTGGGACTTTGGCGCGATCGAGCATGTGCTTGCCGGCCTGGGCGCTACGGCTAGCGACGACGCACTTGCCGTGGTCCCCGCGCAGGAGCTTCTCGATGATGCGCGCGAGGCCATTCGCGTGGCGCGCGTTGGCGATCGCGTCGTCACGTACCTGCCGCGCACCACGGCGCTCAAGTTTAAGCTCGACGGCGCGCGCTGCTGGACGGCGACGGTCCTCGACATGGAGGACAAGCGCATCGCCAAGCTGCCCGTCCGCGACAACGGTGACGGCACCGTGCGCGTGGCTCAGCATCCCTTTGAGCACGACGCGCTGGTGATCCTGGCCCCCGGGCGCTAACGGCTCTACTCCAACATTTACAACCCAGTCCCTTTCATGAGGTTGCGACGGAATGGTTCCTGCATGACGGCTTTAAGCTGCCAAGGGGAGCCATTCCGTCGCACTCATTGGGGACGTACTTAAATGAGCGGTAGTTGGAGACACTCCTTGTCGAGCTAGAGGTCGCGCGTGTCCCTTCTGGTCCATGCGGCTAAAAATCGCGGCGTGATGTGAACGGCTGGGGTCAAATTTGCAGCATTTCGAGCTCGGCTTCGATATTGAGATTGGTTCTTTATTAAAATGGAATTCCAGACAATTGAGCGGCCGGGGGTTAACCATGAGGGGCATGGGAGACACAACCGCATATCTGCGTCGGGGCATTCGGGAGATTATATGCCTGGCGCTGTTCTCCTTCACGTTTTTGGCGTGCGAGTATCTCTTTGATGTGCGCATGGCCGAGTTCGTGTCTCCGAACGAGGTCGTTATTTATGAGAGCCTTGTCCTCGGCGCGAGCGTGATTGGCTTTTTTGTGCGTCCCATTCTGTATTATCACCGTTCCCATGCCATCGACGCAACGAGTGACGTCACGGGCGTTTTGCTGGTGGCGGCATTGCTGCTGCTGATTATGGCGGTTCAGGTTGAGGTAATAATTGCCGGAGGTTTGGTGGCGTGCTGCGCGCTGGGCTACTGCGGATCGACTGCTCACGCAAACTTTGCGCGGCGCTTTGCGCGGACGCCTTGCTTGGCGAGCGCCGCCGCACTTTCTTACGCCATGGGCGTTCTGGTACAGGTGTTCAACCACATGGTGATGCCTGTCGGTATTCCTCAGCAGGCTGTTCTGGTCGTTTGTGCGATCGTGCAGGTGGCGTTGCTCCACGGTGCCCGACGCGCCAAACTGCGCGACGAGTCCGATCCCAACTTTGAACCCAGCGTTGCCGGACTTTCGGTAGATGCTTTGGAATATGGCGCCAAGTGGCAAGACGATCCCAAGGCAAAGGCGGCATTCCGCCGCGCCGTAGTTCGCCTGACCGTGGCGACGGTGTATCTTTCCGGCGTATTCGCCGCTCTCAACGCTGGCCTCACGACCTTGCATGCTGTCGGAGCCGTCGATTTGGGCGATTGGCCGCGCCTACTGCTTGTCGTGAGCTCGTTGGCCGCTGGCGTCCTATTTGACCTGCACGGCCGTTCGTATATGAATATCGGCATGACATGCGCCGCCATGTTGTCCACGCTTTCGTTCTTTGTGCTCATCGTCGACGGCAATGGCGGCAACGAGCTTGCTGCCACGATCATCTTTTATCTGGGTTCAGGCTTCTTTGTGGTGTTCTTTACCACAAAATATGCCGCCGTCTCGCTTTATGCGCGCTGGTCATATTTTTGGCCGTGCATGGGTCGCGTCGTCAACAACGTGTGCTCGATGTTCGTGACGGCGCCGGCAGTGGCGATCATCTCGAGTCAAAACGTGCTGACTGCGGTCGGCGCGGCGCTCGTGATGTTTGTGGGCATTGCGATTACGCTGCTGGGACAGTTGGGGCAACGAGCCGATGACGCCGTGATACGGGACGAGCTGGCGCCTGCCACCGATGATCTTGGTGGGGATCTTGCGCCCACATGCTCCGACCCCGAGCCCGTGGAGGCAGCGGAGCTCACGTCCGATGAACGCCTCGATGCCTTCGTCGCCACCTTTGAGCTTACAGAGCGCGAGCGCGATATTCTTGCGGCCTTGGTCGTTTCGGACCAGAGCGTTCAGGACATCGCCACAACGCTTTTCCTTTCGCGCTCCACGCTCTACCGCCACATTTCCTCGATCAACAAAAAGACCGGCACCACCTCACGTGTGGCCCTTATCAACTTCTTCTGGTCCTGGACACCCAAGGACTAGCTAATCCTCCAATAAGTTGCGGTGGAATAGTCCCTAAATTAAAGTCACGGGACCTTAAACAGGAACTATTTCACCGCAACTGCTGAGGGGATAGACTGCGGCGGCGACAGAGGCAACGGCAGCGGCGTCGGCAGCTGTGGTAGCGGTAATGGCAGCTGGCAGGGTGTTTTCCGCTTGCTTGCTACAGCAGCTCGCCATGGCGGGCAATGTAGCGGCGCTTTGCCAGCTGAGTGAGCGCGATGTAGGCGGTGACGATGCCGATGAGCAGCGCGAAAAAGCTCGCGGGCAGTGCCATGAGGCCGAGCGCATCGGCGATGGGGCTTGCCGGCAGCCAGGTGACAAGCGCCAGGCCTAGCACGGTGAGCGCGCACAGCGCGGGCGCGGCGTGGTCGCGCGGGCTCGGCAGGCGCGGGGAGCGCAGCATGTGGACCACGAGTGTCTGCGACCACATGGACTCGACAAACCAGCCGCTTTGGAAGAGCGCAGCAAAGGTCGCTATACCCGCGACGTTGCCCGTCCCGGCGAGCTCGGACCAGCTTGCGCCTACGGTGGCAGGGCACACCGCAAAGAAGAGCACGGCAAAAGTCACGATGTCAAACAGCGAACTCACGGGGCCCAGCTCGAGCATAAAGCCCTTGATGGACGCGGCATCCCAAGCACGCGGACGGGCAGTCCAGGCGTCATCGACGGTGTCCCACGGCAGCGCGATGCACACGATCTCGTAGACGAGCGATAGCAGCACCAGCTGCAGAGCGCTCATAGGCAAAAACGGCAAGAACAAGCTCGCGACGGTCACGGACAGCACGTTGCCAAAGTTGGAGCTCACCGTGGTCTTGAGGTACTTGAGCAGGTTGCCGTAGGTGCGGCGGCCTTCGATGATGCCGCGCTCGAGCACGCCCAGGTCCTTCTGAAGCAAGATGATATCGGCGGATTCCTTGGCGATGTCGACGGCCGAATCGACTGAGATGCCGCAATCGCTCGCACGCATGGCAGCGGCGTCGTTGATGCCGTCGCCCATAAAGCCCACAGTGTGGCCGAGCAGCTCGCGCATGACGCGCACTAGGCGCGCCTTCTGCAGCGGCGAGAGCTTGGCGAAGAGATGGGTTTTCTCGGCACGCTCGGCAAGCTCTGCGTCGTCGAGCGCATCGATCTCGGAGCCGAGCAAGACGTTGCTCGCATCGATGCCGATCTGCTCGCAGACGGTAGCGGCCACGCGGTCGTTGTCGCCGGTCAGGACCTTGACCGCCACACCTTTGGCTTCGAGGGTGGCGACGGCGCCCGCGGCACTTGCTTTAGGCGGATCGAGGAAAGCCAAAAAGCCCATCAACACCATGTCGCATTCGTCGGCGATGCCAAACTCGCCCACGCAGCGCGGATTGGTTTTCTGCGCCACGGCAATCACGCGCAGGCCCTCGGCGTTGAGCCCGGCGACCTGCTTGCGAATCTGGGCGAGCTTATCTTCGGTGAGAGGCTGGGCGACACCATCGACTTCGACAAAGGAGCAGATTTCGAGCATTTCTTCGGCAGCGCCCTTGGTGACCATCTGGGTTTTGCCTTGGGCATCGGCGACAACTACGCTCAGGCGACGGCGCGAGAAATCGAAGGGCACCTCGTCGACCTTGGTATAGCGGTCGCGCAGGCTCTGGCCCAGTATGGAATCGGGCACGACGGTCGAGGGCGTCACATCGGCACGGTCGATTACGGCCAGGTCGATAAGGTTTTTGAGGCCGGTCTGGAAGAAGCTGTTCAAAAACGCATGGCGCAGCACGCGCGTGTCCTCGTTGCCGTCGGTGTTGAGGTAGCGCTCGAGCACGATGCGGTCTTCGGTGAGGGTGCCGGTCTTGTCGCAGCACAGGACGTCCATGGCGCCCAGGTTTTGGATCGCTGGCAGTTCCTTGACGATAACCTGGCGACGGGCGAGGTCCTTGGCGCCCTGCGACAGGCTCGTGATCACGATGACGGGAAGCATCTGCGGCGTGATGCCCACGGCCACGCTCGTGGCGAACAACAGCGCGTCGATGACGTTGCCCTTGGTGGCGGCGTTGACGGCAAAGACGGCCGGCGCCATAACGAGCATAAGGCGTACAAGTAACATGGAGACGCTCGAGACACCGCGGTCAAACGCGCTCTTCTCGCCGCGCCCGTTGAGCATCTTGGCGATGCCGCCCAGGTAGGTGTCCGAGCCGGTGGCAACGACAAGCGCCATGGCGGTGCCGTTTTGCACGGAGGTGCCGGTAAAGACGATGTTCTTGCAGACAGAGAGCGGCAGCGCGGAGCCGTCGGCACCATCGACGACGGTGACGGCAGCGGTCTTCTCGACGGCCTCGCTCTCGCCGGTGAGTGCGGACTCGATCACAAACAGGTCGCGCGCGGTGATGACGCGGGCATCGGCCGGCACCATATCGCCGGCAGAGAGGCGGATCACATCGCCGGGGGCGAGCTCGTCGAAGAGGATCTC
Source organism: Collinsella sp. (assembly GCA_048250755.1). Taxonomy (GTDB): domain Bacteria; phylum Actinomycetota; class Coriobacteriia; order Coriobacteriales; family Coriobacteriaceae; genus Collinsella. The sequence goes on along the minus strand of DBEZMF010000075.1, from coordinate 27,841 downwards.
GACGCGCTCGCCGTCGCGCAGGACGGTGCAAGTGTTGGAGACCAGGTCCTTGAGGGCCTCTGCCGCATTGCCGCTGCGGGCTTCCTGGATAAACTTCATACCGCCCGATACCAGCAGCATGATGCCGATGACGATGACCGTGGAGGGGTCGCGCTGCGGCTCGGGCACGGCGAGCACGTCGATGTAGAGCGAGACCAGCGCGAGCGCGGCGAGGATGCCGGCGAAGGGATCGATGAAGGCGTCGGCGATGCGGCGGGCGAGCGTCTTGGTCGGTGCCTCGATGGTGTTGGGGCCGGAGGCGTCCAGGCGCTCGGTTGCCTGCTCGGCGGTGAGGCCGTTTGCCGTGGCGTCGAGCAGTACGAGGGCGTCCTCGGCGCTATGGGTGGCGGCGAATATGGTGTTCTTGGACAGGCCGGTATGAGCGGCAGGGCGCGCCGTGCGGCGGCGCTTGGAGATGGCTTCGAGTACCGTGACGGTTTTGAGCATCAGCATAGGGTCCTCCTTGTTGAAGGGAGTTAGCGTACGTGTCGTATTTGCTTCAAAAAACCTAGATGTCGCTCACGCCAAGCTCTTGAGCCCACAAAGGGCGCAGCGCGCCTTTGTGGTGGTTTTGGTGATCTACCGGTGGCGTTTACGCGTGTGCGGAGTCCTCGCGGCGTGCCGAGGGCGACATGCAGGTTTTTCGACTAGGACTGCCTTCCATGGCACACCTCCTAAAGGCTGAGCGCAGCGCGCTTTGGGTATCTCGTACCCCTTTTTAATCCGCTCGTATTCTTGATGAGGGGGTTTGCGATGTCAACCCCATTGTTCGGAAAACCATCGCCCCTGACAAAGCCTTTACAGAATGCCGTAGCTCCAAAGCGCCCCCGCATCGACGCTTCGCCTGCGCTAAACTGGAAGGCACGTACGCGATTACGAGAGGAGCCCGCATGGAGGCTTACAAGCAAGAGTTCATCAAGTTCATGGTCGAGTCCGACGTTCTTAAGTTCGGCAGCTTTACGCTCAAGAGCGGCCGTCAGTCCCCGTTCTTTATGAACGCCGGCGCTTACGTGACGGGCTACCAGCTCAAGAAGCTGGGCGAGTATTACGCCCAGGCCATCCACGATAACTTCGGCGACGACTTTGATGTGCTGTTTGGACCGGCCTACAAGGGTATCCCGCTGGCCGTCGTGACCGCAATTGCCTACCACGAGCTGTACGGCAAGGAGGTCAAGTACTGCTGCGACCGCAAGGAGGCCAAGGACCACGGTGCCGATAAGGGCAACCTGCTGGGTTATGAGCCCAAGGACGGCGACCGCGTGATTATGGTCGAGGATGTCACCACCAGCGGCAAGTCCATCGACGAGACCTATCCCAAGGTTAAGGCTGCTGCCGACGTCGAAATCAAGGGCCTCATCGTGTCCCTCAACCGCATGGAGGTCGGCAAGGGCGGCGTGACCACCGCGCAGAAGGAGATCGAGGCAAAGTACGGTTTCCCCGTCGCGAGCATCGTTTCCATGGCCGAGGTCGTCGAGACCCTCTACAACCACGAGATCGACGGCAAGGTCGTCATCGACGACGAGCTCAAGACCGCCATCGACGCCTACTACGAGCAGTACGGAGCACGTTAGTTACGGCGTTTTACCAAACGCCGTAACTGCTCGACGCTGCGCGGGCCGCATTTGGACAATCTGACGTTCTACTTCAAGGGCGCGACCAGAAGGTCAGCGCCCTTTCGTTTCACGTCACCTTGTCTCAAATGTGACCCGCTCGCTGTCCGTTCTCTACCTGCGGCGTCGTCTTGCTCCGAATGCGGCCCGTTCGCTGCCGTTGCCAAGGCATCGGCGATGCCGGAGTAGTCATTGGGGACGTTCGTAAATGACTAGTCAGAAATGAGCGTGGATAATCTCCCGTTTTTGGCCTGTGTGCGGGCTCAAAGTGGGAGACTATCCACGCTCGTTTTAATTTGGCTGGGCTGCGGTGCCTACCTAATCGGCTCAGCGTCTTCCCTGAGAATCGAAAGATACTCTTCATACCCGTACTGTCGGTATCTCTGTCTTGACTCGTCGAGCGGACGGAGGATACCCAATTCTTCAAATGATTTGACGAGCGAGCTCGCGGTACTCCTACCGATATCGAGTCGGGCAGCGATAAATGCGGTGTCGAGGATGGGATGCTCTTCAAGAAGGCTCAGCAGCCTTTGTCCGTTTGCGACAGTCCTTCCGAGGTTTTCGGTAATGGCTGCCGTCGAACGGTTATGGAGATCAACAAGACTCTTTAAAGACCCTACCGAGTCCTTCGCGCTCTCAAGAAGACTGGCGCAGAAAAACTCTATCCATTCCTCGTAAGTTCCTCGTTCCCTTACGGATGTGAGTTGTCGGTAGTACTCGCTTCGATTTTTCTTGAACTGGAACGATGGATAGAACAAGCAAGAATGAAGAACGCCATCATTGATGAGCATAAGTGTAATGAGAAGCCTGCCCAGGCGACCGTTTCCGTCTAGGAATGGATGGGCAGTTTCAAATTGGTAATGGACGAGCGCCGCCCGCACGATCGGATCCATTTCGACTTGAGGCTCATTGATAAATCGTTCGAGGTCCTGGAGCGTGTTGCTCAAATCTTCAATGTTTGGGGGGACGAACGATGCGGTTGCAATGGTGCAGCCTGAGGGGCCAATCCAGTTTTGTGAGGAGCGCAGCTCGCCTGGATTCTTCTCCGTTCCGCGCACTCCGTCCAGCAGGACCGCATGAACCTGCCTGAGAAGTCTCGTACACAAGGGCATCTTTTTGAGCAGTTCTACGCCGCGGTCGACAGCACGGACATAATTCACGACATCTGCGACATCTTTATGATGGAGTTGGGTTTGCGATGGACTAAGTAGGTCGTCAAACGTGCACTGGGTTCCCTCAATTTGCGAAGAAAGGAGTGCTTCTTTGCGCACGTACATTGTCAGATACATGTCGGCGTTGGGAACAAAGTAGAGCATGCCTTCAAGCTCTCCAAGCTTTCGTGAGCATGTGGAAAGCGTGCGATAGGTTTCCTCAGTGAGGTTTAGCTGCCTCAATGATTGCAAGGGCGTTGGCAAAAACGAATAGTAAGCCAATTTCCCCGATAGATTATTGCGGAGCGTTCCCTGGCCGTTCTCCTCGATTTGCATCGCGCCCTCCATATCTTTAGTGCCGGAAACTCGTTATTAGGCTAATCATATCAATTCTAATAACGAGTTTATGGCGAAAATAGTTATTAGATTCGATTTGAATGATCTAATGACGAGAAGTCGTTATTGCTTTGGTGCAAGGTGGTCGAGTGGTCCCTCGGGCGCAGAGGAAAACGGATCATTCAACACGAGCGTGGATAATCTCCCGGTTTTGGCGTGTGTGCGGGCTCAAAGTGGGAGATTATCCACGCTCGTTAGATAGGCGTCCAAAAATCCACGCTCGTCGCTACTTGAGCCCGGGCAGGCGGGTGTAGGGGAATGAGCGCTCTAGGAATTCGGAGCAGCGGTCGTAATCTTTGGCGAAGTAGCTGCTGTAGAGCGAATCGAGCACGTATTGCACGGCGATGTGGCTGGCGAACTGTGTGATGCGATGCGTCATGCTCTCGTGGTCACTCACCGTAAGGTAGGCGGCAAAGCCGGGGTGAATGCGAGCGCAATAAGGCGTGCCGATGACGATGACCGGGACATGCCGACTGCTGAGGATCGGCAAGATGTCCTTGAGGTTGGGGGCAAGGCCGCTGTAGGAGATGACGATTGCCGCATGGTCGGGACCCGAGGCGAGCGCCGTTCGCACCTGGGCCTCGACACCGTTGTGGCACGTTGCGCTTTTACCGGCGGAGAGCAGGCGATCTCGGAACATTCCCGCTGGATAGAGGTTGTGCGAGCCCGTGTAGATGTCGACCTGTCGGGCGTTCGCGATGAGCTTGGCGGCGTGGTCAAGCTGCGTGGGGTCGAGCAACTCCTGTGTTTCGGCCAGCGTGGTCTGGTAAAGTCCCTCCATGCGCTCCATAACCTGCGCAGGGGTGGACGCGGCGTCGAAGGGAAAGTTGATATCCACGTCGCGTCGGTTGCCCGATTCGGTTGCCAGGCGGATGAGCTCGACCTTGAGGTCCTTGAAGCCCTCGAGGCCGAGCTTTTTGCAAAACCGGTGCACGCTCGCAACAGAAACGTTGGTGCGCGCGGCAAATTCCTTGATGGAGAGCCCGCGGACGTCTTCGCCCATGGCAAGGGCCGAGATGCCGAGCTGCTGCTCGGTGGGGGTGAGGCCCTGCGCCTCGGTGATCTTGCGTTTGATATCCATGCGAACTCCCACACTCGCCAAACCTGCCAAAAAGGGACAGGTTTATTTTGGCACGTTTCGGTCGGTATCAGGAAGTGTCAGGGGCGGGGCGGTGACGGTCCGTGGGCGCGAAAAGAAGTATCGGGTTTGGCGCGCCCACTTCTGCCCGTCCCGCGCGTGGGCGATACTCAGCTCATCGATCCGCGATGCAAAGGAGATGCTCATGGCAAACATCAAGTTCCCCGAGGGTTTCTATTGGGGTGGCGCCACCGCCGCCAACCAGTTTGAGGGCGCTTGGAACGTGGACGGCCGCGGTCCTTCCGTCGACGACCATTTCTTGGGCGGCAGCTATAAGGAGCCGCGTCAGATTACGATCGATATCGACCCCAACCGCTTCTACCCCAATCATGACGGTATCGATTTCTACCATCACTACGAGGAGGACATCGCGCTGTTCGCCGAGATGGGCTTCAATATGTTCCGCATGTCCATCTCCTGGAGCCGTATCTTTCCCAACGGCGACGACGCTGAGCCCAACGAGGCCGGCCTCGCCTTCTACGACCGCGTTTTCGACTGCCTGCGTGCCCACAATATCGAGCCGCTCGTGACCCTCTCGCACTACGAGATGCCCTATCACCTGGTCGAGAAATACAACGGCTGGGCGAGCCGCGAACTCATCGGCTTCTTTGAGAAGTACTGCCAGACCGTCTTCGACCGCTATCAGGACAAGGTTAAGTTCTGGCTCACCTTCAACGAGATTAACTGCGGTACCCAGGACATGGGCAACCTCTTTGAGACCAGCATGATTCAGGGCTTTGAGGGTCCGGCGTCGGCGGTTCACACTACGCCGCAGGCTCGTATGCAGGCCCTGCATCACCAGTTTGTCGCCAGCGGCCGCGTCGTGCGCTATGCCCACGAGCATTACCCGCAGTTTAAGATGGGCAACATGGACTGCTTCATCCTTTCCTATGCCGCCACGTGCGATCCGGCCGACGTGTTCGCCACGCAGCAGGAGATGAATACCATGAACTGGTACTGCTCCGACGTGCAGGTGCGCGGCAAGTACCCGTTCTATGCCAAGCGCTTCTGGGCCGAGAACGATGTTGAGCTCGTGATGGAGGACGGCGACCTGCAGGATATTGCCGACGGCAAGGTTGATTTCTACACCTTTAGCTACTACATGTCCGGCACCGTGGGCACCCACAAGGACCACGAGATGACCGAGGGCAACATGACCTTTGGTGGCAAGAATCCCTATCTGGAGTCCACCGACTGGGGCTGGCAGATCGATCCGCTGGGCCTGCGTATCGCCCTCAACGAGATTTACGCCCGCTACGAGATTCCGCTGATGGTGGTCGAGAACGGCATGGGCGCCTACGACGAGGTCGAGGAGGACGGCTCCATCCACGACCCGTATCGCATCGCCTACTTGCAGAGCCACATCAAGGCCATGGGCGAGGCCATTGCCGATGGCGTTGACCTGATTGCCTACACCTGGTGGGGTCCCATCGACCTGGTTTCCGCCGGCACTGGCGAGATGCGCAAGCGCTACGGCTTCATCCACGTCGATAAGTACGACGACGGCACCGGTACCTACGAGCGCCGCCGCAAGGACAGCTTCTTCGCATACCAGAAGATCATCAAGTCCAACGGCACCGAGGGGCTGGATTAATCGACAATATGAGTGCCACTGGGGAAAAGGTTTTGGGAAGGGCTTGGAAGGGCTTGCGATTCGAGCCCTCACCTTAGCAATTTGATCATTTGGCACTATAATCACCATAGGCATGCGCATAACGTTGCGCTTAATCAAGAGGAGAAAACGTATGGGTCTGTTTGACATGTTCAAGAAGAAGGCTGAGCCCGCGGTAGCTGCTGCTCCTGCCTCCATTTCTGCTTCTGCCGGCGCCGACGTGCTGTGCTCGCCCGTCAAGGGCAAGGTCATCAAGATGGCCGACGTGCCCGATCCCGTCTTTGGTGGCGAGGTTCTGGGCAAGGGCTGCGCCGTGTGGCCCGAGGACGACCTGGTCTACGCTCCCTGCGACGGCAAGGTGACCGTCACCATGGGTCACGCCGTGGGTCTGCAGTCCGATAGCGGCATCGAGGTTCTGGTGCACGTTGGCGTCGATACCGTCAACATGAACGGCGACGGCTTCGAGGGCTTCGTCAAGGCCGACGACGTCGTGAAGGCCGGCCAGCCCATACTCAAGATCGACCGCGCCAAGATCGCTGCCGCCGGTTACAAGGACTGCGTCGTCGTGGCCGTGTCCAACACTGCCGAGTTTGCTGACGTCGAGCTCGCCGTCGAGGCCGAGTCTGCCGTCGCCGCCGGTGACGCCATCGTTAAGGTCGTCCGCAAGTAGTCTGCGGCATCCAGAAGATGCACAAGGGTGGTCGGGTTATCCGGCCACCCTTTTTTAATAGGTTAAGCAGGTGCATTTTATTGCATGGGGCTTGCTTTACGGGCCATTCGTTCGTCAAATTGAGCCGCTTGCGCTTTTGCGACGTAGGGGTTTGGACGGAGCCGCTAATATGGACTTGCTGTTACGACGTGCGCTGCGTAGGGAACGCGGCGCCGCTTGTTTGGAGGAATGTCATGAAAAAGAAGCTGCTGCTTGCGCCCCTGATGGCCGCCCTGGTCGCGTGCGTGGTTTTGCTTTCCGGCTGCGGAGGGCCTTCGGTGGAGGAGCTCATCACCAATGACCTTACGAACCAGTTTGACGAGATCAAGAACGGCGGCGATGACTTCCTCTCCGGCCTGGAAGAGGCTTCGGGCGACGAGTTTGAGCAGCTGGGCATCGATCCCAAGGAGTATGCCAAGAGCTATCTCGAGGGCTTTGATTACAAGATCGGCGATGTGACGGTCGACGAGGACAAGGGTACCGCGACTGCCGAGGTTACCATCACCTGCAAGTCCATGAACAAGATCGTCGAAGATTTCGCCACCCAGTATCAGGAGAAGATCGCCGCACTCGATACGATGCCTTCCGAGGACGACCTGTACAAGATGGCCGGTCAGGTCATGGTCGACGTGACCAAGGCCGCTAAGACCAAGGACACCAAGGTCACCTTTAAGTATTCCGCCAACGAGGATAACGAGTGGTCTGCTGACGATTCCGCAACCACCGAGATGATGAATGCGATGATGAGCTAGGGGGTTACGCGGTTCTACGAACCGCGTAACTGCTCGACGCTGCAAACGCCCCTAAGCGGCAATCTGACGTTCAATTTCAAGGGCGCGACCAGAAGGTCAGCGCCCTTTCATTTCACGTCACCTTGCTCGCTTAGGGGCGTTTTCGCTGTCCGTCCTCTACCTGCGACGTTGCCATGGTGCGGCACTTGGGGACGTTTCTTTTCTGCCGGCAGTTGGGACACTCCTTTGGTGCAGGGGGGGCGGCTAAAAGAGTTCCGTCCCACATTAGCTACCCGTGGGAGGGATGAGCGGTTACTCGCCCAGCACCAGCGTCGCGAGCTCTGCCTGGCTATCCACCACGTAGTCGGCGCCGGCTGCTTCGAGCTCTGCACGGCCGCGGAAGCCCCAGCTGACGCCCGCGCTCTTAAGGCCGGCGTTGTGACCGGTTAGGATATCGACATTGGAATCGCCCACATAGATCGTGGTTGCCGGATCGGCGCCCAGCTCCTCCATCACATGCAGCGTGACGGGTGCTTCGGGCTTAGGCGGAAACGCATCAACACGGCCCTGTACCAGCGCAAAGCGCTCGGAACCAAAATACTTCTCGATAAGCGGAGCCGCCGAGACGTGATCCTTGTTGGTGAGCACGGCAAGCTGCACACCCGCGGCGCGCAGGCGGTCGAGCATCTCGATCGTGCCGGCATAGGGGGCAGTGTGGTCCTCCTTGTGCTCGCCGTAGTAAGCCCTAAACTCGGCAAGCGTCTGCTCAAACATACGGCTGTCTCCCGCGTACTCGGCGGGCATAAAGCGTTCAACCAGCTTGAGCATGCCGTTTCCCACCTTGTAGCGGTACTCGTCTACGGCAAACGTGGGCCAGCCGTGCGTCTCGCAGGTATGGTTGCCGGCGGCCGCCAGGTCCTCGAGCGTGTTGAGGATGGTGCCGTCCAGATCAAAGATCACATGGGAAAAAGCTGCTGCCATGAAAGCTCCCGTCATTGGCTTTAAAAACGCACCTCATAATACTGGGCTTCCGCGTTGGGCGAGCTTGGAATCTGAACATCTCCAGGGATATCAAGCCGCATCGCGCCGACCGTGCGGTTCCGCCCTAGCAAATTCTCGGCAGCTGCTCTCCCACGAGCATGTCGAGGATACGAGTCGAGCCCCAGCCGGTGCGCACGCGCACGGCGGGACGGGCGCCTGACTCAAGCGGCAGCACGCGACCGATGATGGCGGCATTCTCGCCGTAGCGGGCGGCGCGCATGGCGCTCAGCGCGGCATCGGCTTGCTCGGCCGGCACGACGGCGACCATCTTGCCCTCGTTTGCCACCTGCAGCACATCGTAGCCGAGCATTTCGCAGGCGGCCTGCACGTCGGGACGCACGGGCACGGCATCCTCGTCGACCTCCATGGCAACACCGCTGGCCTGGGCAAACTCGTTGAGTGTGGACGCCAGACCACCACGCGTGGGGTCGCGAAAGCAACGCGTGCCGGGCGCTGCGGCCAAAACGTCGGCAATCAGGTGGTTGAGCGGCGCGGCGTCGCTTTCGATCGTGCTCGAAAACGCCAGGCCCTCGCGTTGGCTCATGATGGCGATGCCGTGGTCGCCTAGCGTACCCGATACCAGAATGACATCACCGGGTTGGCAGTTGGCGCCGCTGAGCGCCACGCCCGTGGGAACCTCGCCCACGCCGGCGGTATTGATATAGACGCCGTCGGCCCCGCCGCGCTCGACCACCTTGGTGTCGCCCGTGATTATGGACACGCCCGCCTCGCGCGCCGTTTCGGCCATCGTCTGCACAATCTGGCGGAGCTTATCCATGGGATAGCCCTCTTCGAGGATAAAGCCGCACGATAGGTAGCGCACGTTGGCGCCCGAGGTCGCGACATCGTTGACGGTTCCGCACACGGCGAGGCGGCCGATATTGCCACCGGGGAAGAACTGCGGCGAGACCACAAAGCTGTCGGTCGACATGGCGATGCGCCCGCTCGCGGGCAGCGCGGCCACGCCGGCATCGTTGCCTTCGAGCAGCTCGGGCGACCCAAAGGCATCCAAAAAGACCTCATCGATGATGCGTTTCATCATCTGACCGCCAGAGCCGTGGCCCAACAGGACGGTGCTATCGGTGATGCTATGGGACATATCCAAAACTCCAATCGTGGGTGGTGCCGGTGTGCGGGTGCGTCCGGACTAGTCGCGGTAGCGGTAGTACGCCGCGCAGCTGCCCTCGGAGCTCACCATGCACGGGCCGACGGGGTGTTCGGGCGTGCAGGTGCGGCCAAAGAGCGGACAGCTGCTCGGCGTAATGGCCCCGCGCAGCACGTCGCCGCAGCGGCACCCACGCGGCTCGACCGTCTCCTCGACGGGCACGTCAAAGCGGGTACGGGCATCAAAGCGTGAGAACTCGGGGTGGATGGAAAGGCCCGAGTTGGCAATCGGCCCCAGTCCGCGCCACGTGGTGTCGCACGGCTTAAACACCTGCTCGACCAGCTGGCGCGCCACGGGGTTGCCGTCTGCGTTGACGCCACGGCGGTAGGCGTTGCCAATCGCGGGCCCGCCCTCGACAACCATCTGGACCAGCATGCAGATGCCTTGCAGGATATCGACCGGTTCAAATCCCGTGACCACGCCCGGGGTATCGAATTCGTTGACCAAAAAGCCAAAGGGTGCCAAGCCCGTGATGGTGGCGACGTGGCCCGGCAGGATAAAGCCGTCGATAGTGGTCTCGGGATCGTTGGCGATGGCGCGCAACGCTGGCGGCGTGGTCTTGTGGGCGCAATAGACCGAGAAGTTCAAAAGCCCGCGCGCCTCGGCCTCCAGGATGGCGGCGGCGATGGTGGGCGTTGTGGTCTCAAAGCCCACGCCCATAAAAATGACCGGACGATCGGGGTTTTGCTCGGCAATGTCGAGCGCATCGAGCGGGGAATAGACGATGCGGATGTCGCGCCCTGCCGCCTTTTGCGCAGCGAGCGAGGTGGACGATCCGGGCACGCGCATCATGTCGCCAAAGGTGGTGATGATGGCGCCGTCTATGTTGGCGAGCGCGATCGCGTGGTCGATGTCGCGGTTGGCGGTAACGCAGACGGGGCAGCCCGGTCCGCTCAGCAGCTTGAGCCCGGCCGGCATAATGGAGCGAAAGCCATAGCGGCCGATGCTTACGGTGTGCGTGCCGCAGACTTCCATAAGGTTGATGGTGCGGTCGCCGACAAGCTCGCAAATGCGATCGATGAGCTCGCGGGCCAGCTTGGAATCGCGAAATGCCGAAAAGTCGATACCGGAGCGAGCCGGCTGTCCGGCCGCCACTAGTATGCCTCGGCCGGGTTGCTGGCCAGTTGGTCTTCTTCGGCCAGCTCGGTCATGGTGTTGACCAGGTCGAGCGTCTCCTGCGCCTCCTGCTCGTCGACAATCTGGATGCCAAAGCCGGCATGCACGAGAATATAGTCGCCAACCTGAGCCGTCGGCACGAGTCGTAGCGACACGGGGCGCTCGATGCCCATCATGTCGACGGTGGCCTTGAGGTCGTCGTCGCGTTTGACTACTTTACCGGGAACGGCAAGGCACATATTGTTCCCCTTTTAGACGCTTTGCGCTGGATGGGCGCTTAATAATCCATCAGTTGATGGTAGCGCTCGCGGGGTTCGCGGGCAAACGCGTTACGCCTGTGAGACGGCTGGGCACGGCGGCGTGCGAGAGCGAGCTACTGCGATGCAATCTGCGCAAGACGAGCGCTTGCGACCGCCGCCTGACCGTAGGCGATGCAGCCGTCGTTGACGGGCACGGTATGGGGGACGAGGACGGTAAGGCCTGCGCTTTTGAGCTCGCGGGTGAGGAGCTGAAGCAGGAGTCGGTTCATGAATACGCCGCCCGATAGGGCGACGGTGTCGATGCCCTCGCGCACGCAGATATCGCTGGAGATGTGTGCCGAGGAGCGCGTGACGGCGACATGGAAGTCGAGCGCGAGCCTGTCGGCGGGCGCTCCGGCTTCAATTCCCTCCAAAAGTGCCTCAAAGAGTGCTTTCTGGTCCAGAACATAGGAGCCGTCCAACCACGATGGGTCAGATGCGGAATAGCCGGCGTTGTCGTCGGGAAAACGGGCGATTTCGCTGTCCAGTGCACGCCAGGCGGTGGCTTCGAGCTCGATGGCGGGTTCGCCCTCGTAGGTTGCCTGGCCGCAAATGCCCAAAATCGCGGCTGCGGCATCAAACAGGCGACCCATGCTGCTGGTGCGCGGGCTGTTGATGCCGCGCTCGATCATCGTTGCCGTTATGCTGCGCGTCTGCTCGTCAAGGCTGTCCAAGAGTCCCGCGGCGCCCGGGTGCTCGAGCAGGTCGAGCTCGCTGAGCAGGGCAAAGGCATTGCGGCGGGCATCGTGTACGGATGCGGCGCCACCGGGAAGCGCCCAGGTGCGCAGATGTGCGACGCGCTCAAAATCGGCGAGACGGGCGATAAGAAACTCGCCGCCCCATATGGTGCCATCGGTGCCGGCACCCGTGCCGTCGAAGGCGATGCCGAGGACGCGTGCATCGGGCGCAAGCCGGCCTGCGGCAATCGCCTCTGCCATTACGCTCGCGATGTGCGCATGATGGTGCTGGACTTCGATAAGCGGCAGATTGTGCTCCCGTGCCTGTTCGCGCGCCCATTGGCTCGACAGATAGCTGGGATGCATGTCGCATGCCAAGGCGGCAGGCGCCAGGTCAAAGAGGTTTTCCAGACGCGAGCGTGCGGCGCTCCAAGCATCGAAAGTTGCGCCGTTTTCGACATCGCCGATATGCTGCGACACAAAACAGGCCACATGGCCGTCGGTGTCCTCGCGCGTGAGTGCGACCGTGGCTTTTTGCTGCGGCCCACAGGCGAGTACGCAGGGCGTGGTGTCGTCGAGCGCCGGCAACGACAGCGGTTGCGGCGCATATCCGCGTGCGCGACGCACGAGCATGACGTCGCCGTCGACCACGCGTACCACGGAGTCGTCGTAGCGCGACAGAATCGCGCGGTCGTTACCGAGCAGCGCATCGGCGATGACGGCGGCAACAAGGTGCTCCCATGCAAGGGCATCGTCGGTCTCGATGGGCTCTTCGCTCAGGTTTCCGCTGGTCAAGACGATTGCGTGCATGCCGTGCGCCGCGGCTGCGGCGAGCAGCAAATGTTGAAGTGGGGTGTAGGGGAGCATGACGCCGAGCTCGGGCAGGTCGTGCGCGACGGATGGCGCGAGCTCAGGGTCGTCGGGGGAGCCGTGGGTGTCGCTGCCGGTTGCGCGGCGGCGCAACAGCACAATGGGACGAACGCTGCCGGCCAGCAGGTCGCGCTCAACGCCATCGATATGACACAGGCGCTCGGCGTCGGCAAGGCCGCGCACCATAACGGCAAGCGGCTTATTGCTGCGACGCTTGCGACGGCGCAACTCGCGCACCGCTTGTTCGTTGCTGGCATCGCAGGCAAGGTGGAATCCGCCCAGACCCTTGATGGCGACGATGCCGCCGCCTGCCAGCAGCTCGACGCAGCGTTCGATGATGGCATCGCTGGCCTCGCGCGTGGAGCCGACGGCTGGTGTTGCGTCAACGCCCGCTGGCGCAACACCGCGATTGGCCTCGCGCCACGTAATATGCGGTCCGCAATCAAAGCAGGCATCGGGCTGCGCGTGAAACCGCCGATCGAGCGGGTCGGCATACTCTGCGGCGCAGGTGGGGCACGTAGGAAAGCGATCCATCGAGGTTGCCGCTCGGTCATAGGGCAGCGAGCGAATGATGGTAAAGCGCGGCCCGCAGTTGGTGCAGTTGATAAAGGGGTAGTGATAGCGTCGGTCGGCGGGGTCGAACAGTTCACGCAGACAGTCGTCACAGGTGGCGATATCGGGGGAGATGAGCGTCGTGTGGGCAGTTTGATCCTGCGACGCCACAATGCGAAAGCCCTGCTCGTTAGCGGCGTCCCAGTCGCCGGGTGCTAGGTCCACAACCTCGACATGCTCCACGCGAGACGCCGCAGGCGCATGTTCGGAAAGCGCGTCGACAAATTCGTCGAGCGACTCGCTTAGAGCGTGCGCCTCGATATGCACGCCATCGCCCGCGTTGAGCACCCAGCCGCAAATGCCGTGCGCCATGGCCTCGCGATACACAAACGGTCGCATGCCGACACCCTGCACAATGCCCGTTACATGGATATGCGCATGTCGCATGCGACCCTCCTTCGTTGAAATGTGTGCTGTTACAGCCCCAAGCTCTGCTTGGTGGCGGCGCAGGTGAGCTCGCCGTGTTTAACGCCGCGCAGGCCCAGCAGGCGGTCGGCCAGCTCGTAGACACGCTCGCCGCGACCCTTAAGCGCCAGAATCTCCAAGCAGTTGTGGTGATCCAGATGCACGTGCATGGTCGATACGATTTCGTCGGTGTAGTCGTGCTGCACCTCGTCCAGACGGCGCGTCAGATCGCCGGTATGGTGGTCATAGATCATAGTGAGCGAGCCGATGACCTGTTCGTCGGGCGTGCGCATCTGCTCCTTGGCGATCGAGGCGCGAATCAGATCGCGTACAGCCTCGGAACGGTTGGCCACGTCACCGCGGCGCGCGATCTGCTCGTCAAAGCGGCGCAGCAGGTCGTCGGGCGCGGTGACCGAAAAGCGGACCAGCTCGGAGGCGGAGCCGCTGCAACGGCAGCCCGCGTCGCCGGTCGGCCCGTGCGAATGCTCGTGTCCGTGATCGCAGGTGTGCTCGTGCTCGGCCACGCTACACCAGCTTTACGGAGCCAACGGAGTTATGGTCGGCCTCGATGGCCTCCTCGTAGCCCTCGAGTGCGTCGTGCGCCTCGTGGAGCGCCGCCATGGCGGCCTCGAGCTTGGCACCAATGCGCTCCATATCAAAGTTCTCGGTCGCATGCAGCAGCTGATGGCTCCACTCGTGGGCGAGCTCGATCGTGTCGTCGACCTGCTTGACGCTCATGGCAAGCTGGCTCATATTCATTCCGACGTCATGCATGGAAAATCTCCTTTTAACGGGTCTATTCAGTGGTTCAGATTCTACTACGCCCGCTTTGCGCATCGCCGCATAAGAAAACGGGTGCGAGTCCGTCTGACCCGCACCCGTTCACTGGGGGCTGTTTGTGATTACCATACTATCCGTGGTCGCGGGCGCAGCACCCGGCTCTCCGGTGAGCGGCGCAAAACCGCTCATGGACGGCAACACATGACCGGCGTATTACAGGTGCTTCTCAAGCAGCGCCTGCAGCCTGGCCTTGGGCAGCGCGCCAACGGAGCGGTCGATTTCCTCGCCGTTCTTAAAGACAACCAGCGTGGGGATGCTCATGACGCCAAACTTCATGGCCAGGTCCTGATTGTCGTCGACGTTGCATTTGGCGACGGCAAGCTTGCCGGCCAGCTCGTCGGCCACTTCGTCAACGATGGGCGAGAGCGAACGACAGGGACCGCACCACGGTGCCCAAAAATCAACCAGCACGGGAAGGCTGCCGTTAACGACGGAATCGAAGTTCTCGGGGGTAATCTGCTTAATGTCAGCCATGGTGACCTCCATAGTGCGACGCGGCTCGGCCGCGTAAAACTCAGTACGACCGTGCTTATACCCAACGGCCCGCAATGCAACCACTCGCGGTCGGCTCTTTTATATAATGGTGGGCACGCAAACGATTGGAGAGCGCATGTCCACGTCACAAAGCCAGAAAAAAGAAGCCATCGCCCAGGCGACCGAGCAGGAGCTCGCATCGCTCGCGGGTCGCGGCGTGCGTATCGCGGGCAACGCGTGCTCGCCGATTGTGCTGGTAAAAGGTGATTTAGACGATGCCGAGCGTGCGGGCGGCGAGCTGGCTGCCGGTCCGGACGGTGCCGCGCTGCGCAAGGCGCTCGGTGCCATCGGCTACGCGCCCGAGGATTTTTGCGTGCTGGCAAGTGTTGCCGGCGCGGGCGACGGAGCGGTTGCGATAGGCGAGGGCCTGCCGTGCGAGCTGTTCCGCGAGGCGCTCGAAGCCTTGGACCCCGAGGCAGTCCTGCTGCTGGACGATCGCGCGGCCGATACCATGCGCGAGACCTATGCCGACATGCTCGTGGCAATCGACGACTTTGATACCGCCATGCTCAAGCCCGGCTTGGTCGCCCATGTGCAGGGTCGTCGCGTGCTTGCGCTCGACGGTTTTGAGGCTGCGCTCACTGACAAAGCCGCCAAGCAGCGCATGTGGGCATACATCAAGCAGCTGACCCCGGCAGCCGCGCCGCTGTAGCGGACTGGCGCCGGCAAGGCGGCCCTGGCGGTTCGAGACCAGCGCCGGCTTGTCGCGCCTTACATCACGGCGCGCAGCTCAAACCGGTCGCCGTTGATGCGGAACTGGCAGTTGCCGTTCATGCGCTCGACGGCAAGCTTAATGCTCTTGGTTCCAAAGCCGTGTCCGGTGTGCCCGGCCACGGGCATGCCGTCGACCATGCGCGGCGGGCGCCCAAACGTGTTAGAGACCAAAAGTAGCAGTTGTCCGTCCTCGCAACGCAGGTCCAGATCGACAAATCGCTTGCCCTGGGGAGCGGCGCTCGCGGCGACGATGGCGTTGTCCAGGGCGTTCGAGAGCACGCTAAACAGATCGACGTCGGCTACGTGGACGCTCTCGGGCACGGCGGCGCGCAAATCGGCGGTGATGCCGTTTCGGTTGATATCGGAGCTAAATGACGAAAGCGCGATATTGACCGTGTCGTTGGCGCAGTAGCGGCGCACGGCGGTGCGGTCGTTCGTCTCACAGAGCTCGTCGATGCGCTCGAGCGCCTCGACGATGTGGCCCTCCTCGATCAAAGCCGCAAGGCCGCGCAGGAAGTGCCGCATGTCATGGCGGAGGACCGAAAGCTCGCGTCCAGATTGGCGCCAAGCCTCGAGCTCCTTGATGGCCGCGCTGTCGCGGGTCGCGAGCATCCAGCGCTCGCGCTCGGCAGTTTCCTTTGCCTCGTATTCACGTAGATACACAGCAAGAAACATAAGGTAGAACGCGCAAAGCGCAAACGCCAAAAACTCAACCGTCACCACGGAGCCCGAGTGGAAGAGCGTAGTGTAGACATTGGTGGCGTAGTCAAAGATGTAATAGACGAGCGGCAGGATGAGCAAAATTTCGAGCTCGGTAGGGGTTTTGACCGCCAGGCGCGGACCGATGTCGCTGGCCCAATGCAGCAGGATTGCAAAGACGACGGCCGTGGTGATAATGCGTGCCACGTAGTACGCGATTTGCGAGTCGGTGGCGGCGAGCGCGGCGATGCCCATCCAGTTGCTGAACTGGCAGCTCAGATAAGCACTGGTGACGCCCAGCACAACGAGCAGCGGGCTCAGACGATGGCGCGCGCACAGATAGACGACGAGCGGCAGATGCACGACGAGTGGATATGCCTGACGGGCGAAAAGTTCGCCGCCGACGGCGTTGGCGAGGCCGAATGCGCATCCGGTTACGGCACTGACCATCGCTAGTTCGAGTGCATGACGCCGGTTGATCTCGATGCCGCAGAGCGCCGCCGAGGCAAAAACGCCAAAAAGTAGGGTCGTTACGTGGTGGATTGCCCAAAGTAACATCTCGACCGTGGGGAGCATCAGCGCCTCCCGCCCTCGAACCGTGCCGCAAAGTAGGCATCCTGGAAACCCTGCTTGCAGCTGCGCGCCAGCGGGATGCAAGCGCCCGAGCGCATGACGATATCCGTGCGGTTAAAGTGGTCGATATTGCGCAGGTTGACCTGGTAGCTGCGGTGACATTTAAAGAAGTTCGCGTTTTTGGCCAGCTGGTCCTCGATGTTGCGGAACGGCTCGAGCGCCTCGATATCGCGCCCATCGCGCAGGTGGAATACCACGTGCTTGTTGCGGGCCTCGGCATATTCGATATCGGACGGGCGCAGGGCATGGTAGCCAAAGGATGTTTTGATTACGAGCTCATCGGTCGCGTCAGGTCGCATGCTCGAAAGCTCGTCGAGCAACTGCGCCAAGCGTTCGTAAGTCACGGGCTTGAGCAGGCAGTCGAAGGCGCGGACCTCATAGGACTCCAGTGCGAACTCGGGCGATGAGGTGAGGAACACCAGTCGCACGGCGGTGTCGGATTGGCGCAGCTCGCGCGCGGTTTCCATGCCGTTGACGAGCGGCATGATCATGTCGAGCAGAATGATGTCGGCGCGCGATGCGGCATGGCGGGCCAGCAGGTCCTCGCCGCGCGTGACGAGCGCAACATCGACTGCCGTGCCCGTCTCGGTCGACCAGCGGTCGATCATCCGGTGCAGTCTATCTAGAAAAGCGACGTCGTCGTCGCAGGCGATAATCTTGAGCATTCGGCCCCCTTAAGTAGTTCGATTTTGCCACATCGGGCACGCGCCGCTTGCGGGGGTGCGGACCGTTTGCGCCCCACGGCGTGCAACTCGCGCCAAGCGGTATTGCGGTGGCGAAAGATGCCTCCTGCGCTATCGAGAGCTCGGCTATCCTCAGCTTGCCAGTTCAAAAATGGACCTGCTACATGATTGAATCTTTATTTCAACTTTACACCTAGGTTTACAGCTGTCTTGTCAGCTGTAAACCTAGGTGTCATACTAAAGCCCCAAGATTCGCCAAAAGAGAGGGGCCTTGATGGCACAGAGCGCGAACATGGATGCGTCGGAGCTTGCACGCGATATCGCGGCCGGCCTAGCATCGGCAACGACGGCAACGGAGCGCGCGGCACTGGTGCCCGCAGAGCTCGTCGAGGCCATTCAGCAACTAAAAACCCAACGTGACGCGGTAATCCTGGCGCACTATTACGTGGCGCCCGAGGTGCAGGCCGTGGCTGATTACGTCGGCGACAGCTTCTACCTGGCCAAGCTCGCCAAGAGCCTGCCGCAGCAGACCATCGTGCTGTGCGGCGTGGAGTTTATGGGCGAGAGCGCCAAGCTGCTCAATCCCACTAAGACCGTGCTGCTGCCCGAGCCGGGCGCGGACTGTCCCATGGCGCACATGGTCAAGCGCGAGACGGTCGACGCGGCGCGCGCCGAGTACGGCGACGACCTGGCTGTCGTCTGCTACGTCAACTCCACGGTCGAGATCAAGAGCTGGAGCGACGTGTGCGTCACCAGCTCCAACGCCGTTAAGATCGTGTCCGAGCTGCCGCAGCAGCATATTCTGTTCATTCCCGACCAAAACCTGGGCCGCTTCGTAGCCGAGCAGGTGCCGCAAAAGCACGTCATCCTCAACAACGGCTACTGCCCGCGTCATCACATCATCACCGTCGAGCAGATCGTCGACGCGCAGGAGGCGCACCCCGACGCGCTCGTGCTGGCGCACCCCGAGTGCAAGGCCGACGTCCTGGCCGAGGCCGACTACATCGGCTCTACTGCCGGCATCATCAAGTATGCCGAGGAGTCCGACGCGAGCGAGTTCATTATCGTGACGGTCCGCGGCGTGCTCTACGAACTCGAGCGCCGTTGTCAGGGCACCGGCAAGAAGTTCTACTTCCCCGCGGTGCAGCCCACCTGCGTCAACATGGACCTCATCACGCTCGAAAAGCTCGTGCGCTGCCTGGAGACGGGCGAGGGCGAGGTGCAGATCGGCGTCTCGGACGAGGCTGCCGACCAGGCAAAACTTACGCTCGACCGTATGCTCGAGTACGCAGCGCGCTAGAACAATGTTGCATGAGGGACGGTCCCTTATGTCACATTCAAGGGAGAGGATTCCTGTGGAAACCAAGCAATACTCCGATATGGAGTGCGACGTCGTCATTGCCGGCTGCGGCGTGGCGGGTCTGTACGCGGCCCTCAATCTGCCGACGAGCACGCGCGTGATCATGCTCTCCAAGGGCGCGGTCGATGAGTGCGATTCGATGCTCGCGCAGGGCGGCATTTGCGTGCTGCCCGAAGGCTCGGACTACGATGCCTTCTTTGAGGACACCATGCACGCCGGCCACTACGAGAACCGCCGCGAGAGCGTCGACATCATGATTCGCTCGAGCCGCTCGGTCATCAACGACCTGCTGGCGATGGGCGTGGACTTTGAGCGCAAGGCCGACGGCGGCCTCGACTTTACCCGCGAGGGCGCACACAGCCGTCCGCGCATTGCCTTCCATGCCGATATCACCGGCAAGGAGATTACGACCAAGCTGCTTCAGGCTGTCCGCAAGCTGGACAACGTGCAGATTTTGGAGCACGTGGCCATGACCGACATCCTGGCGGGCGAGCGTGACGGCGCCACGGTGTGCACCGGTATCGTCGCCGTTCCCGTGGACGAGAACAACTCGGTTCGTCCCGCCGACGAGCTGGTAAATGCCGCCGAGGGCGCGCATGCCGGCGAGCCGTTTAAGATCCATGCCCGCCACACGCTGTGGGCAACGGGCGGCATCGGCGGCGTATACGACCATTCGACCAACTACCCGCAGCTCACGGGCGATGCCTGCTACATTGCTCAGGAGCATGGCATTAAGATGGAGCACCTGGACTACGTGCAGATTCACCCCACGGGGCTGTTCTCGCCGCAGCCGGGCCGCACCTTCCTGATCAGCGAGAGCTGCCGCGGCGAGGGCGCGATTTTGCTTAACGCCGCCGGCGAGCGCTTTACCGATGAGCTCCAGCCGCGCGATGTGGTCGCCGCCGCTATTCGCGAGCAGATGAAGCAGGACGGCACCGAGCACGAGTGGCTGAGCTTTGCCCCCGTCGAGCGCGACGTGGTGACCGGGCACTTTGCCAACATTCGCGCGCGCTGCCTGGAGGACGGCCGCGACATCTTGGACGAGCCCATTCCCGTTACGCCGACGCAGCACTACTTTATGGGCGGCGTGTGGGTCGACAAGGACGGCCGCACCTCGATGCCCGAGCTCTACGCCGCGGGCGAGACGGCCTGCAACGGCGTTCACGGCAAGAATCGCCTGGCTTCCAACAGCCTGCTCGAGGCGCTGGTCTGGGGTCGTCGCGCCGCGTGGTACATGCGCACCGGCGAGTCGCTCGCAGTGGAGCAGGCGGGCGATCCCGTGCTCGATGGCCGTCATCGCGCCCTGGGCGCCGACCCTCTGGCAATCGATGATTTGGCCCGTGCCGCCGGCACGCAGGCCGTGGAGGAGTAGACCATGAATCCCATTACCATGAAGCTCGTCGTCGATGATCTGATTCTGCAGGCCCTGCGCGAGGACATTACGTTTGAGGACGTGAGCACGGCGAGCGTGTGCCCCACGGCGCGTCCCGCCACGGTGGAGCTTATCGCCAAGGCCGACGGCATCATCGCCGGCTTGGATGTGTTTGCCCGCACCTTTGAGCTGCTGGATCCACAGAGCTCGGTGCTGTTTGATGTTGCCGACGGTGACGAGGTCCACGCCGGTGACCACGTGGGGCAGGTGCGTGGCGATGCGCGCGTACTGCTTTCGGGCGAGCGCGTGGCGCTCAACTACCTGCAGCGCATGAGCGGTATCGCTACCTATACGCACCAGATGGCCGCGGCGCTCGAGGGCACCAAGACCGTGCTCGTCGATACGCGCAAGACCACGCCGGGCATGCGCGTCTTTGAGAAGGCCGCGGTCGAGATTGGCGGCGGCAGCAACCACCGCTATAACCTGTCGACGGCCGTCATGCTCAAGGACAACCACATCGATGCCGCCGGTGGCGTGACGCGTGCGATTGAGATGGCGCGCGCCCATGCATCGTTTACCACGACGGTCGAGATCGAGTGCGAGAACCTGGACATGGTGCGCGAGGCCATGGAGGCCGGCGCCGACATCATCATGTTCGACAACATGACCCACGACGATATGGCTGCCGCGATTGAACTTATCGCCGGCCGTGCCAAGACCGAGTGTTCGGGCAACGTGGATGCCAGCAATATCCGCGCGCTTGCCGACCTGGGCGTTGACTTTATTAGCTCGGGCGCCCTGACGCACTCCGCGCCGATCCTCGACCTCTCGCTTAAGCACCTGCGTCTGCTGGACGGTAAATAATGAACGCCCGCGAGCGTCGCCGTGCCATCATGGCCGTGCTCGAGGGGGCCAAGGGGCCCGTATCGGGCAGCGCGCTTGCCCGCGAGGTGGGTGTGAGCCGCCAGATCGTGGTGCAGGACATCGCCCTGCTGCGCGCCGATGGGCACGATATCGTGGCGACCAACCGCGGCTACGTGCTGCAGGAGGCCCCCAGCAGCCCCGCCGTGCCTACGCGCTTGGTCAAGGTTCGCCACAGCGTGGAGCAGGCGGGCGATGAGCTCACGAGTATCGTCGACGCCGGCGGCTCTGTGCTCAATGTGATCGTCAATCACCGCGTATACGGTAAGATCACGGCTGATCTGGACATCCGCAATCGCCGCGATGTCGAGCGCTATCTGCGCGATATCGAGAGCGGCAAGAGCTTTCCGCTGCTAACGGTGACGAGCGGCTATCACTTCCATCGCATTGCGGCGGAAGACGAACAGACCCTCGACGAAATCGAGGCGATGCTCAAGGAGAAGGGCTACCTTGCCGATTTAATGCCCTACGAGGATGATCTCTCGTAGCCGACGCTGCATCTATAAGTTGCGGTGAAATAGTTCCTAAAATCGGCACCTAAGCAATGAGCCAGGAACTATTCCACCGCAACTGCCCACATATGTAAAAGGAGGCCTCCGCGGCGATGCGGAGGCCTCCTTTTTTGTGCACGGTGTACTTTTGAGTGTGCAGGTGGGGGAGTTGTTACTCCTCGACGATCTCGGTGATCGCGCCAGCGGGGCAAGCGTCCTGGCAAGCGCCACAGGCGACGCAGGAGTCCTCGTCAGCGACGGTAGCGACGTCCTGGAGCTCCAGAACGCCAGCGGGGCAGGAGTCGACGCAAACGCCACAAGCGATGCACTCGTCGGCATCAATTACGGGATGAGCCATGGTAGTTTCCTCTCTGTTGACCGACGCTACAGGCGATGCGCGCCGGTTTGATTCGGGCAAAAACATACCACGGGAGCGACCGTTTGCAATACCCTCTGACCGGCATCTTCATACCGTTCGCCGAGTATGCCAAGGTTTACTAAAAAATGCGCAGGTGGGGCCGTTGAGCTGCGCAAATGTTAGCTAAAGGTGACTTGAAATATAGGGCGATTGAGCGTGCTTGCGGAAACCGCATCCCATTATTTTGTCGAAAAACGGGTTGCAGTTTCCGGTTAGGCCCGCTAGCGGAAAATGCGAGCCGGTATCAGCTCTCAAAACGGGATACGGTTTCCGGTTGAGTCTTCAGACGGAAACTGCGACCCGGAATCCACGCTCAAACCGGGACGAGCTTTCCGCAAGGCAGCCCCAGGCGCCCCCGGACCCAAACCTCAGCCATCTCTACATAGATCTCGATAGATTTGCCGAGAACTCAATCAGCGCATCTACCTGCGCATTTAAGAACCTAAACTCTCGGCAATAAGAAATCTTATATGAATTGACTTAGATTTTGTATATTCCGGCCCATAAGGGGATACACTACATCCTGAAAGACAAGCCGAAACACCGCTCGGCAGACCGCCGAGTCGGTGCAAACGCACAAGAGAGAGGGAATTTCTAATGGGCAAGATTCTTGGTATCGACCTTGGTACTACTAACTCCGCAATGGCCGTCCTCGAGGGCGGTTCTCCGACCATTATCGTGAACGCCGAGGGCGACCGCACCACCCCGTCCGTCGTGGGCTTCCGTGCCGACGGCGACCGCGTCGTGGGTAAGGCCGCTAAGAACCAGGCTGTCACCAACCCCAAGAACACCGTGTTCTCCATCAAGCGCTTCATGGGCCGCAAGTACTCCGAGTGCACCTCCGAGATCAAGACCGTGCCGTATGAGGTCAAGGAGGGCCAGGGTGGCCGTGCCGTCGTCGACATCGAGGGCAAGGACTACACCGCCGAGCAGGTGAGCGCCATGACGCTCGCCAAGATGAAGGCCGACGCCGAGAAGTATCTGGGTGAGACCGTCACCGACGCCGTCATCACCGTCCCGGCCTACTTCAACGACGCCCAGCGTCAGGCCACCAAGGACGCCGGCAAGATCGCCGGCCTCAACGTCAAGCGTATCGTCAACGAGCCGACCGCTGCTGCTCTGGCCTATGGCCTGGACAAGCAGGGCACCGACCAGCGCATCCTGGTCTTCGACCTGGGCGGCGGCACCTTCGACGTCTCCATCCTCGACCTCGCCGACGGCGTGTTTGAGGTTCTGTCCACCTCGGGCGATAACCACCTCGGCGGCGACGACTGGGATCAGCGCGTCATCGACTGGATGGCCGATAAGTTCCAGCAGGAGAACGGTGTCGACCTGCGTCAGGACCCCATGGCCCTGCAGCGTCTGAAGGAGGCCGCCGAGAACGCCAAGAAGGAGCTCTCCGCCGCCCAGCAGACCACCATCAATCTGCCGTTCATTACGATGAACCAGTCCGGCCCGCTGCACCTCAACTACACGCTGACCCGCGCCGAGTTCGAGAAGATCACCCGCGACCTGCTCGAGCGCTGCAAGCAGCCTGTCACCAACGCCCTGCGCGACGCCAAGCTTAAGCTCTCCGATCTGACCGAGGTCATCCTCGTCGGCGGCTCCACCCGTATGCCTGCCGTCCAGGAGCTCGTCAAGACCATGACCGGCAAGCAGCCCAACATGTCCGTGAACCCCGACGAGGTCGTTGCCGACGGCGCTGCCGTCCAGGGCGGCGTGCTTACCGGCGACGTCGAGGGCATCCTGCTGCTCGACGTTACCCCGCTGTCGCTGGGCGTCGAGACCATGGGCGGCATCATGACCAAGATGATCGACCGCAACACCACGATCCCGACCTCCAAGACCGAGGTCTACTCCACCGCTGCCGACAACCAGACCAGCGTCGAGATCAACGTGCTCCAGGGCGAGCGCGAGCTTGCCCGCGACAACAAGTCGCTCGGTAAGTTCCAGCTGACCGGTATCCCGGCTGCCCGCCGCGGCGTGCCGCAGATCGAGGTCACCTTCGACATCGACGCCAACGGCATCGTCAAGGTCTCCGCTAAGGACAAGGGCACCGGCAAGGAGCAGCAGATCACCATTTCCGGCTCCACCGCTCTGTCCGACGACGAAGTCGATCGTATGGTCAAGGACGCCGAGGCTCATGCCGAGGAGGACAAGAAGCAGAAGGAAGAGGTCGAGGTCCGCAACCAGACCGACAGCCTGTGCTACTCCACCGAGCAGACCCTCAACGAGCTGGGCGACAAGGTTTCCGCCGATGTGAAGTCCAAGGCCGAGGCCGCTATCGCCGACGCCAAGAAGGCGCTCGAGGGCTCTGACGTCGAGGCCATCAAGGCCGCTGGCGAGTCCCTGCAGTCCGTGGCCTACGAGCTGGCTCAGGTTGTCTACGCCGACGCTCAGCAGCAGACCGACGGTGCCGCCGGTGCCCAGCCTGCCGACGATGACGTTGTCGACGCCGACTACGAGGTTGTGGACGACGAGGACAAGTAATCATGTCCGCCCGTAAAGCTCGCACGGAGGCGGCTGCCGCTGGCGCCGCCCCCGTTGACTCTGAGGAGAAGGACGTGAAGATTCCCGTAGAGGCCGTCGACGATACCGAGGCCAACGAGGCCGAGGCCGCCGAGGCTGCCGAGAACCAGGTAGAGGATTCCAACAAGGAGGCGACGATGACCGAGGACGAGATGGTGGAAGCCGCTATCCGCGCCGGTGAGGAAGCCGCCGACAACGACTTTAAGCTCAAGTTCGAGCAGGCCCAAAAGGAGCTCGCCGACGTGCGCAATGAGCTCGATGCTGCGGCAGAGGCCCAGAAGGCCGCCGAGGACAAGGCAAAGGACGCCACCGAGCGCACCGCCCGTCTGCAGGCCGACTGGGAGAACTTCCGTCGCCGCACCGCCAATGAGCGTATCGCCGAGCGCGAGCGCGCGACCGAGAAGCTCGTCACCGCGCTGCTGCCGGTGGTCGACGATATCGAGCGTGCGATCGACCATGCCCGCAGCCAGGAGCTTGCCGACGACTTTAAGCAGTTCGTCGACGGCGTCGACGCGGTGCATGCCAAGCTGCTCGATGTTTTTGCGCACGAGGGCGTTGAGCCCATCGACCCCAAGGGCGAGGCGTTCGATCCGCTCGAGCACCAGGCCGTGGGTCGCGTCGAGGACGCGTCGCAGTACGACGAGACCGTCAACGACGTGTACCAGAAGGGCTACCGCATGGCGGACCGCATCCTGCGTTCCGCGATGGTGACGGTGACCTACGGCGGCGAGAAACGCCCCGCACCGGAGCCCGAAGCGGCGCCCGAGGATGCTGCGGCCGATACGGCCGAGAGCACCGAGGAGTAATTGAGAAGGGCCCCGGGGCAACACCCGGGGCCCTTTCTGGCCTAGTGCCATATGAAAGCATGAGCCGCCGCCCGCTGGGCGGCGGATGAAACAGGAGAGGAGCTACGATGGCTGCAGGCAAAACCTTCTATGACATCCTGGGCGTATCCAAGAGCGCCTCCGACAAAGAGATCAAGAGCGCGTTTCGCAAGCTCGCGCAAAAATATCACCCCGATGCCGGCGGCGACGAGGCCAAGTTCAAGGAGATCAGCGAGGCCTACGAGACGCTTTCGGACGAGAAGAAGCGCAAAGAGTACGACCAGATGCTCATGTTTGGCGGCATGCCGGGCGCGGGCGGCGCGTATGGCGGCGGCTACGGTGCCGGCGCGGGTGCCAGCGGCTGGGGCGACATCTTCGACAGCATCTTTAGCGGCAACGGCGCCTGGGGCAGCGATTGGGGCTCGGGCTTTGCCGGGGCTGCGGGCGCTGCCGGTGCCGGCGCGGGTCGCAGCCGTGCTCGCAAGGGCGGCGACCTGTCGCTGACCGTCGATGTGACGGCCGAGGACGCGTTTCGCGGCGTGACGCACAAGGTCACCTATCGCATTCCCTCGACAGGCGAGCAGCAGACCATTACGGTCTCGGTGCCCGCGGGCGCGGTCGACGGCGGCAAGCTACGCTACAAGCGTCGCGGCGAGTATGGCGTTGCCGGCGGCGAGCGCGGCGACCTGGTCGTGACCACGCATGTGGAGGAGCACCCGCTGTTTAAGCGCAAGGGTGCCGATGTGACCATGGAGGTGCCGATCTCGGTCTACGAGGCGGCGCTCGGCTGCACGGTTGATGTGCCCACGCCCGGCGGCGCGACGGTTCGTCTGAAGGTGCCCGCTGGCACCCAGACGGGCAAGAAGTTCCGCTTTAAGGAGATGGGTGCGCCCGACGTTAAGCACCGTGGCCGCACAGGCGCGCTGCTCGTCGAAATCAAGGTACAGGTCCCCACGAACCTGTCCGATGACGAGCGCGATGCTATGACCAAGCTGCGCGAGGCCGACACGCGCGATTATCGCGAGAAGGTCAACCGTTACAAGGCGACGTACTAGGGCGGTCGTGGCGCACACCCGCGCCCGCGGGCTTATGATGGACGATAACGAGACGGAAAGGGGTCAGGTAGCATGGCCGAGGACAATAGGAACAAACCGCTGTACATGATCAGCGTGGCGGCCGAGTTGACCGGCATGCATCCGCAGACTCTGCGCGTCTACGAGTCCAAGGGCCTGGTGAACCCCCAGCGCTCGGGCGGCAACACGCGTCTGTATTCGCGTGCCGATATCGAGCGCCTGGAGCTCATCAACCAGCTGACCGACGAGGGCATCAACCTTGCCGGCGTGGTGCGCATCCTCGATATGAAGGAGCGTGCCGAGGAGCGTGAGCGCGAAAACGAAAAGCTCCGTGCTCGCGTGCGCCAGCTCGAGGACGAACTGCACGAGTACAAGATGCAGAAGAAGATCACCGCCCTGGCCCCGCGCGACGGCTCGGTTAACCCCGAGCAAGTCATGCGCAAGCTGCTAGGCGCGGGAGGAGATTTGTAGTTACGCGGGTTTACCAACCCGCGTAACGGGCCGACGCTGCGCGCCGCCCAGAGCGACAATTTGTCATTCAAAAGGCAGGGCATGACCAGAAGGTCTATGCCTTGCCTTTTTCATGCCAACTTGTCGCTCTGGGTGGCGCTCGCTGACTTTGCCAAAACATCGGCGGGCCATTCTCCGGGCGTGATGAGCGTCTTGCTGATCCTCGGCTGCGTCTGCGGGATCGCTCGGCTACCAAATAGACCGCCGGCGTAGGGCTGCTGTATCAAAAGTTAGTAGCGGCGAATGTTAAGGTGAAATAAAAATAACCGCCAACAATTGCGTGCACGCAGCGCGTGATCGTTGGCGGTCATTTTCATTCTCGCTGGTAGCGGATGCCTTTACGATTTGACAACTTAGTTTACGGGGCTTTTCTGTTACTTTACATTTCGGGCGAAGATGTGGAATATCTTCGCGGCGATTCTTCGCGGGCATAATGTTGTCTTTAAACTGTCCTAATCAATAGATCGCTCTTGGGAAGAGAAGGCGACACCAGAGGGGGAGAAGGGAATTGGAGAGGAAAGTTTTCGGCGGGGGGTGTTCCTATAGTTTTGTCAACTGGGAAATGCTCTCCGTGCGACCGAATCGCGGCATGCTGACGCCAAGCCATTAGGCCGGTGGGCTTCAGTCTGCTCGGTGCGTTTCGGCTAGGCTGCGTAAGGCACCCTGTCT
>DBEZMF010000074.1:0-29111 GCA_048250755.1 Collinsella sp. | reverse complement strand
GAGGCGCCGCGCGCTCGGGCGGCGCGCCAGGGAGATAGTGGACGAGATAGTCGAGAGGCGCGGCCTCAAGAAGGAGTAACATCGGGGCTTGCAGCGACGGACCTCAGGACGCTCTTACACCACGTCTGCGCGCGCCACCCTCTTAGCCGGCTAATTGTTTGAGGCGACCTTTGGATTATGGCTGTTTGACGCCTCTGGAAAGGTTTCCGAGAGGGCTGTGGTCAAAAAAGGGCAAATATGAGTACTGCTACCTGTTTAGTAGCAGCGATTTTGATCACTTCAGGAACTATTCAACGTTCCACTCGTCCGCAGACGACGTTATTTCTCCTCATATGTTCAATAAAAGTAGCTCCTAATGGGAACAAATCTCATCAGGAGCTACAATTTATAGCAAAATAAATGCAACCATAATGGCAACAGTACTCATATTTGCCCTTTTTTGACCACGACCCTCCAGAATAGTCGCTAAGAACGACACTAAATGACAAAATCCGACACTTGGACGTTCTTATATGAGTAGCCATTGAAGGACACCTAACGACTACTCCCATTCGCGACACACTGTGTCGCGAATTAAGCTGGCCCCATTACCGAAGACCAGTGAGAGCTCCTGCCCAGAATCTCGATAGCTTAATAAAGGGCTCCCCTCCGGAAGTTCAATGAGCATCCAAATTCCAAGCTGAAAAGCAAAGGAGTATCGAAGCCGTCAATGCTCATTTCCTATCGAACAGGCGGGTCAAAACAAGCTAATTAGCCCGATGAACTGCTTGTATTTTTGTCTACAAAATTGTATACAAAAAGAGAATCCGAGAACCGGCGCTCGACATTATGTCGATCGATAGGAGGCGCCATGGATGCTAAGCAGCTCGAAAAGATGATGGGGTTTGCTCCCGGAGAGTTGAAGAAAGCCGCGGAAGCCTACGAAAAAGATGAGTGGCCGAAAGGTCGCACCATCAAGTTGGGAAGGCCACCAATCTCCGATGAGCCGAGCGTCGTTATATCAGCACGTGTGGGCGAATCGATTCTTGAGGCGTTTGACGAAAAAGCCAAACGCCATGGGCAAACATGCACGGAGCGGCTCAGAGAGCTCATTACACTTGATGCACTGATTGCCTAGGCCCGCTCCCCCGTCGGACCCAAACATGTACACCAGCATCCAAAGTCGACATTTTTCGACATCTTTGGATGCTGGTGTACATGTTTTTGCTACATAGTCGTTGGGGACGTCCTTAAATGACCAGTCGTTAAAGAACGTCCCCGATGTCTAACTAGCCGCGGAAGCGAGCTATGGGTGCGAGTGGCTGCTCGCGAAAGACCCGCTCGACGGCGGCGCGGTATTCGTCGACCTTTTTGGTCTTACGTACGAGCTTGTGAACGGTAGCGGGGTCGGCGAAAGCGCACTTGGCGTAGAACCACCACTCCTTCATACGAAAGACCGCGTTGCCGCCAATCTCTTCTGCATAGACCGCAAACAGCGTGTCGTGGAAACGCTGCAGTTCGGCTGCCGTGGCAGCAGGACCGCCCTTAACCATGCGAGCCAGCGCGGGGTTCGCGAGCAGGCCACGCCCTAGCATTACATGGCGCGTGTCGGGATAGGCCTCCGCCAGCGCGTCCATATCCTCAAGATCGAAAATGTCGCCGTTATAGGCCACCGGAAACGGCGCACGCTCCAGCGTCTCGCCATAAAACTCTTTGCGCGGCGAGCCTGTATAACGGTCCTTCTGTACGCGCGGATGCACGATCAGCTCTGTTAGCGGCATGCGGCAATACAGATCGAGCACGCGCTCGTATTCGTCGTCATTCTCCAGCCCCAGCCTGGTCTTTACCGACACCGGCAACGGCGACCGCTCGCACACATCACTTAAGAACGCCTCGAGCTCGTCGAGATTGCGCAAGAAACCCGAGCCCTTACCCTTGGCAACAACCGTACCCGAGGGGCAACCCAGGTTGAGATTGACCTCGCGGTAGCCCATGTCGGCGAGCACCTGTGCCGCCCACACAAACTCGTCCGCGTTCTTGGACATCAGCTGAGGCACCACGTTGAGCCCCTGGTTATTGGCAGGATCGATCTCCTTAAACGCCTTGCCGCCAAAGCGGTTTCCCACCCGCGGCGGCGGCAAAAACGGCGTGTAATAGCAATCGAGTGCACCGAAGCACTCCGCATGCACGCGACGGAACACATGCCCGGTAATCCCCTCCATAGGGGCCAACGATAGAATCATCTACTCTTCTCTCATATCAACGAACGTGGCAAAGGGACTGCCCCTTTGTCACATTATTCGGAGCGCAGGGCTTCCACGGGATCCTTTTTGGATGCGCTACGGGCCGGCAGCAGGCCGGCAACGACCGTCAGCAGCACCGAAATTGCAATGAGCACCAGCGCATCCTGCACGGGCAGGCTCATCAGATTGGGTACCTGTTTGGCAGTAAGCGCCCAGGCATTAACCGGAAAGCTCACGGCCACCACGACGACAACAGCAAAGACGCCGGCAATGAGGCCCTCGATAAAGGTCTCGGCATTGAATACGTTGGCCACGTTACGCTTCGACGCGCCGATCGCACGCAGGATGCCAATCTCCTTTTTGCGTTCCAGCACGCTGATGTAGGTGATGATGCCGATCATGATGGAGCTCACCACCAGGCTGATACTCACGAATGCGATGAGCACCAAGCTGATGGTGTTCACGATGTCGGTCACTGAGCCCATGATGATGCCCATGTAGTCGGTGTATGAGATTGCCTGTTCATCGTGGCCAGAGGCTTTGACCTGCTTGTTGTACGCGTCGATGTGATCGAGCACGCGCTCCTTGGCCTCAAAGTCGCGCGGGAAAATCTTGACCGAGATGGGGTCTGCCTCGTCCGCATAGCCCAACGTGGTCAGATTGTTGTCGTAGGTGAGCTTCGACGCCTTGGCATAGCTCATCATGAGCGAACTCAGGTCCTCAGCGTCCATGTTGAAGTGGATGGCACGAGCAAAGGCGCTCGCATCCACGTGCATGGCGCTCGTCAGGTTGGCAAAACTCGAAGACATCTGCGTCGCCATCTGGTCCATAAGCCCCGCTGCGCCCGCCTTGAGCTGGGACGATACCGTCGACGCTATCTGCTCGCTGATTGCCTTCATCACCTGATCCATAGCCTGCTGCAGATACGGAGCCAGCTGCTTTTGCACATAGTCGGTCATCGCCTGTTGCAGGCGCTCGGCCAGGGCATCGCCGCCGAGCGCCTTCAATTGAGCCAGGCATTGCTGGGCTGCGGCATCATGCTCAAGATACGTCGAGAATGCGGCAGCGAGCTTTGACGCGTCTTTAAGATCTTCGGGCGACAGCGCCTTAAACTGATCAGACTGCAAAAATCCCTCAAACAGCTGGTTGGCTAGTGCTCCCACCTGCTGCATTTGCTCGGGCGTGAGTTCCAGACCGTCAAAGATACCCGAGAAATCTGGGGTTGGCGCTTTTGCCATGATGTCGCTGAAGTCGATGTCCTTGCCAACGCCCGAAAGGTCAATGTCCAGCCCCGACAGATCGATGCCAGAAAGGTCCATACCGCCGGCCGCACCCGAGAGTGCAGACGCATCAAACGAGAACGCGCTCTTGAGCGCCGCCTCGTCCACGCTGAACATGCTGCTCAGATCCACGCCTTGTTTGGCCTCGCCTTGCAGTTCGTCGAAGGTTTTGCCCGTAAAGACATCCATCTCGGGGTGAGCAAGCTGTTCCTGCACAATCTGCGAATTTGCGGCGCGTTCCATAAGCTGACGAGTCAGTGCATGCGTATAGGCAATGCCCGGGGTCAATGCGCTCGCGTTGGCCGTCTCGTTAGGTCGCACCACGCCCACAATGCGCACGTCAATACCGTCGGCAACCTTAGCCGTCATAAAGTCGGCATCGTCAGACATGTCAGTCCACATGCCAGTCTCTTCGTTTTTGCGATACGCATCAGCCGGCGACAGCACCTTAAACGTGGTAGACAGCGCATCGTCGTAGGTAAAGTCGGTACCGGTCTCGGGCGTTTCGACCCCACCGTCAGCCGTCATGGCACTGTTTACCAGATCGTTGAGCTCATCGATATCCAACGCACCGATGCTATAGAGCGTGTAGTCGCCCACCGTGCCACGGCTCGAAAGCACCATTACGGCTTCGTTAGCAGACGTAGGCCAATGGCCGGCGACGACATCGTACTGGCTGTTGAGCAGGCTCTGGTCTTCAATCATCTCGTTAAAGACCGAGGTTCCCATGGATTCCATGCTCACCGTTGCCGCCGAGCTCGCGCCTCCGCTCATGGCCTCGGTCATGGCGTTGGGCACCAGCCGGACAGGCTTCTCATCGCCCTTGCCGGCACGATAGACAACCGGCGATACACCGTAGCCGTACTGAATGGCGTTGACTTCTTTATCGATGCCGTCGCCACCGGCATCGAGCCATGCCTTAAAGCTCGTCATGTCGTTGGACTTAACGCTCGCAAACATATCCTTTACGGCCGTGACCACAGGAATCCTATCGGTTCCCTTAGCCTTGCCGCCGGCGCTGTCGTCGGACGAGTCCACGCTTTCAGACGAGCCATCATCCGTGGCCCCCTGTCCGCCCATCATGGACGACAGGTCGTAATCCTGCTTGGAAATGGTGAGCGGGTAGCTCGAGAGCGTATCCTCCTCGACCTTTTTGATGTAGCCGTTTACGCCGTTGGACAGCGCAAGAATCGCCGCGATGCCGATAATGCCAATCGAGCCCGCAAAGGCCGTCATGGCCGTACGGCCTTTCTTGGTCATGAGGTTTCGAGCAGAAAGCCCCAGCGCCGTCACAAAGCTCATCGAGGTTTTGCGCGTAGGCTTTGCCTCGCGACGCGCGGCCTTGGCAGCATCGAAGGGATCGGAATCGTCGGTGATCTTGCCGTCCGCCAGATTGACGATGCGCGTGGCATATTGGTACGCCAGCTCGGGATTGTGCGTGACCATGATGACCAGGCGGTCGCGCGCCACGTCCTTGAGCAGATCCATGACCTGTACGGATGTCGTTGAATCCAAAGCGCCGGTCGGCTCGTCGGCAAGCACAATCTCGGGATCATTAATCAGGGCGCGGGCGATGGCCACGCGTTGCATCTGCCCGCCCGAAAGCTGGCTCGGGCGCTTGTTAACGTGCTCGCCCAGGCCAACTTTCTCCAACGCCTCGCGCGCACGTTGACGGCGCTCGGCATGCCCCACACCCGTGAGCGTGAGCGCCAGCTCAACGTTTTCCAAAATGGTCTGATGCGGAATGAGGTTATAGCTTTGGAACACAAAGCCGATGCGGTTGTTGCGGTAGGCATCCCAATCGCGGTCGCGGAAGTCCTTGGTCGAGATACCGTCAATCAGCAGGTCGCCAGAATCAAAGTGATCCAGTCCGCCGATAACATTGAGCATCGTGGTTTTGCCCGAGCCCGAGGGACCCAGAATGGCCACGAACTCGTTATCGCGAAAAGACAGGCTCACGCTGTCGAGCGCCACCTGCGTAAACGACTGCGTAACGTACCTTTTGCAAATACCCTTGAGCTCCAACATGGACGGCAACCTCTCCCACGCGGGCGCACTTGCCCGCTCTCCCCCGCCGTTCGTATTCGACGCGTTTGTCCTACTCTATCCCCATTTTTTGCCGGAACCAGTGAGGAATGTAACGAACCGCGCCAAAAAACGAACGGGATGGCACCCAAAAGAAGAGGTCCCGAACGGGACCTCTATATGGTGGAGCTTATCTTGAAAGGTAGCGGACTACTTCGCACAGCGGCGCACGATCCTCGCTATGCTTTACGCGTTTTTTACTGCTCGCTATTCGCAATCGCCTGGTCGATAAGTTTGTTGAGTGCTGCGCGCTGCTCGGCGGAGCTGATGGCTCCCACGATTGGATCCCCTACGATGTTGCCATTCTGATCGATGACATACGTCGTCGGGAACGAGAACAAATTTGACGTAAACTTACCGGCCTCGCTATCCGACTTGAACCAGATGTTCTTATATGTCACGCTCTTCTTGCTCAGCACGTCCTTGGCATCTGCAATCTCGCCCTTGTTGCCATCGAGCGTAAAGGAATTGACGCCCACGACCTGGCCGCCCTTCTTGGCAAGCTCCTGATTCAGTTTCTCAAGATCGCCCAGCTCGCCCACGCACGGCTTGCAAGTAGTGAACCAGAAGTTCATGACGGTGACCTTGTTCTTAGAGAACAGCTCGTCGCTGTTCACGTCGTTGCCATCCAGGTCCTTGCCCGTAAAGCTGGGGAACTTCGTCGCCTCGCTCGAAGTATTGGCACCAGCCGTCATGCCAGCGGTCGAAGCGTCGACGCTCTCGCCTGCACTCGGCGTGCT
Source organism: Collinsella sp. (assembly GCA_048250755.1). Taxonomy (GTDB): domain Bacteria; phylum Actinomycetota; class Coriobacteriia; order Coriobacteriales; family Coriobacteriaceae; genus Collinsella. Next base: position 22,784 of record DBEZMF010000074.1, on the reverse strand, counting down.
TCCACAACCGGGGAACTCCTTCTCCAGGCTCTCGAGCTTGTCCTCGATCTCCTTGATCTGCTGTGCACCGGCCTTGAGTGTCTTAAGCTCATCCGCCGTGAACTCATCCTTGGCGCCGTCGATGGTCTTGAGCAGGAAATCGCCGTAATTGCTGCCGTCCTCAATCATTGCCGAGTCTTTATTTGCCGCATTGAATACCTTTTCCCACAGCGCGTTATCACTCGCAAAGATCTCGTTCTCCTTCTGCATGAGCTTCGCATACAGCTCGGCGGCCTCGTCGGCATTGGCCGGTTTCTGCGCAGTGAGTTCTGCGATCTTAGAATCGGAGCTCGCAGATTCGCTCGCATTGCCACCGGGCGCCGAACATGCCACAAGGCACAAGGCCAATACCGGCACCATAAACAGGGCCGCAATCTTAGAAAGCTTCATAGTCATTCCTCCGTTTTGTCGAAGCTTGTTTACTTTTTATCGGCGGTCAAGGGGAACTTTTCCGCCGACACATCCAGGCCATAGCGATAGCTGATGGCATCGACGGGACAGGCCCCGATGCACTTTCCGCACCGGATGCATTCGGCATGATTGGGCGCGTGGACCACATCAACGTCCATCTGACAAACCTTTGAGCACTTGCCGCACGAGACGCATTTGCATGCATCGACCCGGATCCCCAATAGGGACACCTTATTCATGAGCGCATAGAATGCGCCGAGTGGACAAATCCATTTGCAGAAGGGGCGGTAGAACAAAACGCTCAGCACTACCACGGCAATGAGAACTGCAAGTTTCCAAGTAAAGAGATGTCCCAACGCAGATCGAATGCCGGCATTGGCAATGGCCAGCGGAATGGCACCCTCGAGCACGCCCTGCGGACAGATGTACTTACAAAAGAACGGGTCGCCCATGCCCACGTCGTTAACCACCAAGACGGGCAGCAGCACCACGGCAAACAGCAGCACGACGTACTTGATGTACGTGAGCGGCTTGAGCTTTTTCGTGGAGAACTTTTTGCCGGGAATCTTATGGAGCAGCTCCTGCAGCCAGCCAAACGGGCACAAAAACCCGCATACAAAGCGTCCCAGCAGCACGCCGAGCAAAATGAGCGTACCGGTGACGTAGTAGGAGAAGTTAAACTTAGATGAACCCACCACCGACTGGAACGACCCGATGGGGCACGCACCCGATGCCGCGGGGCACGAATAGCAATTAAGTCCAGGTACGCAGACTGTTTTTCCCGCGCCCTGATAGATGCCGCCTTTGGCAAAGTTTGGCAGGTGAATGTTGGTGACAAGCGTCGCCGCCGCCTGAATGAATCCGCGAAATCGGGCCAAAACATGCGACGCGGTGTTTTCTCTTTTATCCAATTCCGATACACTCCAAGCACAGCCTAATCGCTTTGGCCAGCACGGCATCCGCCTCGCCACGCATAACGCCAAAGCACACCATGGCAATTCCGACGATCAACAAAGCGACCTGTACCATGGGTTTTACCGCTTTGAACAACTCGACCACTCCTTTCGTTACGCGACCATTGGACCATATCGACTATAAAATCCGTGTTAAGCGCGATTTGGAATGTGCAAGGAGACTGTTATGCGTATTTTGATCGTCGAAGACGAGCGAGCGCTGTGCGACACGATCGCACGCAGCTTGCGAAACTTGGCGTACAGCGTCGACTGCTGCCACGATGGACGGGAGGCGCTCGACCTGCTGGGCGTCGAAGTCTTTGACCTCGTGGTACTCGACCTCAATCTTCCCCATGTCGACGGCATGACCGTGCTCAGGGAACTTAGGAAAACCGATTGCGAGACCAAGGTACTTATTCTGTCCGCGCGTGGCGAAGTATCCGATAAAGTCGCCGGACTCGATGCCGGCGCCAACGATTACCTTACCAAGCCGTTTCATCTGGACGAACTTGCGGCAAGGATCCGCAGCCTTACCCTCAGGCGCTTCGCACAAAGCGACATAGTATTAACCTGTGGAAAGCTCCGCTTTGACACCAAGGCGCGCATCGCTTCCGTGGACAGCGAGGCTTTATCTCTTACACGCAAGGAAACGGGAATCTTGGAATACCTGATGCTTAATCGGGGGCGACCGGTAAGCCAAGAGGAGCTTATAGAGCACGTTTGGGATAGCACCGTGAACAGCTTTAGCAACGCAACCCGCGTTCACATCTCGTCACTCCGCAAAAAGTTGCGCGGCGCTTTGGGATACGACCCGATTCGCAAACCCATTGGAGAGGGCTATGTTATGGAGGATGGCGAATGAAAGGGCTTTCGCTGCAATGGCGCATAACGATTATGACGGCACTGCTCACGTGTGCGGCATGCGTGCTGACGAACTGCCTGGTCGGCTATACGGGCATGCGCTACATGGATGCCATCGGCAGTGACATCTCGGCCTTTAACGCAACCGGCGAAGATTCGCCCCAGGCGTTCGACCCAACGAAAACGACCCTCGATGACGAGGTCACGATCGTCGTAAACGACGCACAGGAGTCTTTTGGTACGACAGCCTGGTACATCACGGCTGGAGTCACACTCCTTGGCGGCGCGCTGGCATACTTTGTGAGCGGCCGTGCACTCAAACCGCTACGGGCTTTTGCAGCCCAGGTTGAGCGTGTGCAACCTGACAACCTAAGCGAAATCAGACTCAATGAAGATGTACCCACCGAGCTACAACGATGCAGCGCCTCTTTCAACGACATGATCGCTCGTCTTGGCGAAGGGTTCTCTGCACAGCGTCAGTTTACCGGCAACGCCGCACACGAGCTGCGCACCCCGCTCGCCCTTATACAAGCACAGATTGAACTATTCGTCTCCGAGCACTCCGGTTTGCAACCCGAAACAGCCGAGCTGCTCGACCTGTTGCAAGAACAAACCGAGCGCATGTCTCGAATGACCAAGGTATTGCTCGAAATGAGTGAGCTCCGCAGCGTTCCTTGCGAGGACGATGTCGAACTTGGTCCCTTGTCCGAAGAGGTCCTCACCGACCTTACGCCACTTGCCGAAAATAAGGGCATAACCCTCGATTGCGCTGGAGACGCTTTAGTAATCGGGAGCGACACGCTCCTCTATCGGCTGGTGTTTAACCTGGTCGAAAATGCCATCCGTTACAGCCGCCCCGGCTCGACTGTCAACGTCTCCATCAGCGACAACGACAGCCACGTGTTCCTGCGAGTCAAAGATGAGGGCCCGGGAATACCCAAGCAGTACCGAGAGAGCATCTTCCAGCCGTTCTTTCGTCTAGACAAATCCCGCAGCAGGGCATATGGCGGTGCAGGACTCGGACTAGCGCTCGTTTGGGAGATTGCAGCGCTACACGGTGGCGCTGTAGAGGTCGAAGCAAGTTCCGAGAACGGAACCACCATGCTCGTAAGCCTTCCAAAACGATCCGCAGCGTCAACCGAACAGTAAAACGAAAGGGGTCCCGAGCAACAGGGGTACAATTGCTGCATTGTTGCCAGCTGTTGGGAGATGGAAGATGGACTGCGATGGCTACCCATGCGTTCCCATGCCGTTGATGTGCACCGCCTTTGTGCCGGGGCAGATTGACGCTGCGGTTGCAGGCATTTCCGACCCCGATTCGCGCGCCATTGCCACGGCAGAAGCGCTGTACTTTCGCGGACAGGCCGCCCTCGCTGCCAAGACGGCGCGCCCCTATCTTGACGCCACCGATCCCGCGCTGCGCTATTCCGCATGCTTTATCTGCGGATACGCCAGCCTGTCGCTCAACCGTATCGCCGACGCCCGCCGGTGCCTTGCTGGTATCCTCGATACGCCAGCCGACAAAGAATCGCCCGCCATCCACGCCACGCATATCCTGTTCGCCTCGGCCGCGAGCGTCCTGTTGCACTTGCCTTCCCCGTATTCTGCCGAAGAGTTTTATCCGCTTGCGGCGCATCTGCCCGAAGGCCTGCGCCTGTTCGCCAGCTACGTGATGGCGCACGCCTTGTACCTGCGCGGCGAATATGGCCGCAGTCTGGGCATGGCGGAAAACGCCCTGATCATGAAACAGGGAAGTTATCCCATCTCGGAGCTGTTCCTGCACCTGTCGGCTTCCATGGCCTGTATGAGTCTCAAAGACGTCGACGCCGCAAAGGCACACTTCGGAGCCGCTTGGGACACTGCGCGTCCCGACGGCCTTATCGAGCTCATCGGCGAGCACCACGGCCTTTTACAGGGGCTTATCGAGGCATGCCTAAAAACGCAATACCCTGACGACTTCGCGCGCATCATCGAGATCACGTACCGCTTCAGCTACGGCTGGCGGCGCATCCACAACCCCGATTCGGGCGAGGACGTTGCCGACGATCTAACGACCACGGAATTCACCATGGCCATGCTCGCCTGTCGTGGGTGGACCAACGCCGAAATCGCACGCCATATGGGAGTATCGCCGGGCACCGTCAAAAACCGCCTATCCGGCGTATACGCAAAGCTTGGCATCGGCACACGCGCCGAGCTGGTCGCGCATATGTTACGTTAGCGACCGGACTACCAAGCGCATCGAACGCGTTCCGGAACCCGGCGCTTCGCTCGATCAATTTGGACATTTTGACCCTTGAACGGCACTACCGCCACGGGGCGCCTTCTCGCAAAATTGGATTATTTCCACCGATACTTGCGGGATGGGAGCCCAAGATGCTTGATCGCCGTTCGTTACTTGTCGCCGGAGCGTCCTCGTTAGCGAGCATTATGATGCCGCGCGTGCCGGGAAGCGCAAACGCCTTCAGGGTGCTCGTTCTCTCGCGCACCATGTTCGGTGTGGTCGTGGTCGACGTCGCCAACAAGAATACGCCCATCACGGGTGCCCAGGTCACGCTCATATCGCGCTATGCCGCAGGCAAGCAGCTCACCGCCACGACCGATGACGAAGGCACGGCCATCTTTGAGGTCGCCCCTCTTTCAGAAGGCTACGTGGACGAGGCAACGCTTCTCGACGCGTACGACTTTAACGGCGGCATCTCCATTAGCATGGCAGGCTACCGCGATGTCGAGATTCCCCTTGCGCGTATCCAGGGCGGCACCGCTATTACCGCACCCACACGTCCGCTCTCCGATGGCGAGCCGTACTTTCGACAGCTCACGTTCGACGAATGGGACATCCAGTACGCCGACGCCACGTTTATGGCAATGCCAGCGGACGAAGCAGCAAACGACCAGCCCGACACGCACGCTTTTACCGTGCAGGCTCATCTGCCGCAGGGCGGGCAGGCAACGTTGCATATCAATAAAGTGATGCCCTCTGCGGGCAGCTCACCCGAAACCGTCACGCAGATCGGCCAAATCAAGGCCAGCGCATCGGGCGCGGATAATCTGGCAACGTTCACACTCGAAGACAAGTTCCTCGATGCGGCATCGGGCCTTCTGGAAGAAGGGTGCAAGCTGCGCTTTGTCCTCGACTACCAGGGCAAAACCTACACGCTCTCATCCCCTATGGCCGTTGTCACCGCGCCGGCCGCAAAGGCGGAATCGGGCTCGACCACCATCATTCCCACCACCATGGACCAAGAGGTCACTCCGTTTGATTTCCCAGCGGCGTTTCCCGGCATCGGTGGTAATAAGTTCACGTGCTGGATGCCCACATTTCCCATTCTGTTCGATTTCTCGTTTGCTGGATACGTGCTGTTTGGCGGAGGGTACAAACCAGCTAGCTATATGAACGATTCGGGCAACCCTGATCCGGAATACTGGAAGAAATCGCCGCGCGAGTCGGGCGCCAAGCAGGCAAACCGCTACCTCGACGAGATGGAGGGGAAGTGGAATCAGTACAAGAGGATGAGTGCCGGTTCGGGCACCGATCCAAGAAACACCAAGCTCCTTCGCCACCATTGCACGCCGCTGTTCACGATGGATATCGCCACACAGCTGTACGGCTCGCTCGCCTACGATTGGGTGGGCAAAACCTGGGGTAACAACAACGACCCCGCATACGGCAATATTAAGGCCCTCTTCCAGGTAAGAACCGACCTCAATTGGACCGAGCAGTTTACCCTAGGACCGGTGCCATTTTTCCTAAACGTCAACCCCTGGGTGCTGGCAAAACTGGCGCTCGCCGTGGGTGCCCACACGCACGGCAGCGGCGCGGCGTTTTTTAAAAACATTTCGCTCGACTATTCAAACACGTCGGGCTCGTTCACCATCCAGATCGGGCTTGCCGTCACCTTTGGCGCCGGCGTTGCAGGCGTCGCTTCGTCTGCCGTGCGCGGCGCCGCATCCCTCACGCTGTTCATTGGGTACGAGAAGGCAGATGGACACCAGCTTCCGCGACTGCGCGTAGGTGCAGACGTCGATGTCGATGTGATACTCCAATTCGTAATGTTCAAGTGGACCACCAAGGCTTGGTCGGGGTCGTGGCCCACGCTCATCGATTCGTGGAATATGTCGGTGAACAATGGCGGCCAGTATGTGCTCCAGCGCTCTGAGCTCGCATTGGGTGGAGATACGCCTTATACGCTGGATGCCTGCTTCGGCTCGGCCGGCAACATTGAGGCGGGCGGCGTGCCGCAATTTATCGCATCGGCCACCATCGTCACCAACGCCGAACTGCTCGCACGCGCCGAGGTTAAGGCCGCTGCCGTAAACGCCGCGCCTGTCGTGCGCGATTGGGATCGGGCGGTCACGCGCATTGAGCTCGAGGCGGATGCAGAAAGCGACGACACGGGACAGATCGAGCATTTCGTCCATGCACTGATAGAGAACGACGAAAACGCCGCGCCGATGTATGAGTACACCTACATCGGTCAGGCAACGAACACCGTTGCCGACCCGAACGCCGATTCTGCCGGCGTGTCGGAGGACGAGCGTGGCGGCATCAAGCCCTCGAGCGACAACGTGCTGTTTGCTGGCGTGCTCAGCGAAGCCCACATGAAGCTGGCAATGATTGCCGGCGTAGAATGCCTGTTCCGTATCGCCTCGGTGCGCTACGGCGACAATGGTCGCTCGCGCCTGGTGGTACACACAAAGGCAAACGGGACGTGGTCCGCTCCCACGCCTGTGGACTTTCCCCTTGGGTTTGGCGAGGGCGACGTGGAGCGCGACGGCATATACGATTACGACTTCGACGTAGTGGAATATACGGACGGAAGAGGAAACCAGGACGCCTACGTGCTGCTGATCTCGGGCGAGCGCCCCGCCGGCGACAACACCCTTTTCGATACGGCGAGCACATCCGGCATACTGTCCGTTGTGCGCCTGCGCATAAGCAACGACGGAGTTCGCGTGATATCGCACACGTCGTGGCGCAGCATCTCGCGCGGCCGCCTTCAGGAGGATGGCTACCATTGCCTGCAGTGCCCACGCATCACGGTGGGCAAGACACTTGTCGACGGGCGCCTGTCGGGCGCCTACCTCCACCGCCGCGGAACCACCGCAGAAAAGACGCTCGGCAGCGAGGCCGAGGTTGCGCTGGAGTGCTTTACCCTGTGGTCGGACGTTTCGGGCGACAGTCTCACGTTCCGTCAGGTCCTCCGCTTTCCGCAGGCACCGTCGAGCATCGAGCTCGGCGCGCCCGAGAATATCAACGGCAAAATGGTGGTGCCCATTGTATACGAGACCGCAGGCGGTTGTGGCTGTGCATCGTACGCCGTGATCGGCCAGTCCATTGCGAGCTGGGGCGTTATGTCGCCAGATGCCACAGTACCCCACGCGGTGCCGTGGCCGCAGCACACGGGCTTTTTGGCTACCGTCAACGAGCAACTGCAGCATATTACTTGGGCACGAGGCGCATCGGCATTTGCAACGCAGCCCGTGGGTGCCGCAGGCTGTGGCCCGGCATCGTTTAGCGTAAGCAACAACGGCAGGTGCGTGCTCTATGTAGAGAACACCGATGGCAAGGTGGGGCAAACCTACGACGAAGAAGGCAACCCGGTAGCAGTGATGGGCAAGCACTTCCGCATCTTCGCCAGCACCTTGGCAGGCGATCTGTTTACGGAGCCGTTCGTGATATGCGAGCTGGACCATCCCGTCGATCAGATAACGACATTTTTGACGTCGGGGGGCATGCTCTCCGCGCTCGCCACGCACATTGTGAGCACGGAGAAGAGCGAGGCAGAACTACACGGCATCGAAGTGCCCTTGGTGGCGTGTGCCACTCCGACGGGCGCAGTCGCTACCTCGGGCGCGGTGGTGCCCGGAGCAGCAGGCGAATCCTTCATGGTCACGGTGCGAAACGACGGCAACACCTTGCTGACCGCCGGCACAATCGATCTGTACCGAGAGGGCTCCAGCCAGCCGTTCTCCAGCGCATCCATCGGGTTCGGAGCAAACGCACGCATGGCTTCGATCTACGATCCGGAGCTTGCCGAGGATGCTTCGGCCAACGACATGGCACACGTGAAGTACGCGCTCGAGACGCTGGGCGCACGTTTTGCAACGCACCCGCTGGTAGCCGACAGCGGCAACGCCGTGCTGGCACCGGGTTGCACGGCACAGTTCCGCATGAGCTTCGCCATCCCCGAGAGTTGGAGCGACGAGGTGGGCAAACGCGTAACGCTATATGCGAAGGCGCGTAATCTGGTGGCGCTCGATCCCGTAACGCTCGAGGAAATTCGACCGGGCGCAAACTCGGCGCTGGGTGCCGTACTGCACGAGCTTCATGTGCCCGACGCGGCATGCGAACGCTCAGAAGTTCAGGTCGGCGTATGCGACAGCGCGGATACGACAGAACTTCACGACGCCCCGATGACAGCAGACGACGATGGCGGCTCGAGTGGCGGCGGTACCGACGAGGGCGGCGGCTCCGGCGGAAGGAGCTCCGGCAGTGGCAAGGACCACAGCAATAACAAGCGCTCCGGAAAAGCGGGCGCGCTCGCTGGCACGGGCGATGTCAATGCTCCCCTTACGGCAGCCGCTACAGCACTCGCCGCGGCAGGCGCCGGCCTCATCGCCTACAGCGCCCGCCGCACGGCGCTCGAAAAAGACACCGCCAATGAGGTCAATTCGGATAGGTCTCGCTAGCTCCTAGTTACTTTTGTGAGAGACGCCGACTCGGCTCATCGAACACCAAAAGGGGCTGGCCCCGATAACTCGGAGCCAGCCCTGAGTCGCCTGACATGGGAATCGCAACCCGCTACTTGAGCTTCAATGCCTCCATCATGGGCGCGGCGGCGTCCCAATCGATCTTCCAGCCAATCGACACGCGGACGGTCTCGCCCGTCGCGGGAGCCGTCGCAAACAGCGTATGGCCGTTGTCGGGACCGGTAAAGCGCAGCCACGTTATGCCGTTGTACTCGACCTGGTCGGTTGTTGTCTCCTTGCCTTCGTAGACCTGCTCTAGGCTTGCAACCTCTTCCTCCGGCGAGCGCGGGAAGATGCTGATGTTCAGGCGTCCTCCAGTCTCGTCGTGGAAGAAGTTTGCCTTTTCGCGCTCTTCGTCGGACGAATCCAGCGTGTACCCATCGGCGGCCTCGATGCTGTACGATGCGCAGTCGATGCCCGTTAAATCTGTCTTCTCGCCAGAATCGGCCACGCCGCCGGCCGCCTTGAACTCCTTGGTCTCGCATCCCGTGGTGTCAAAGTGCATGGCCTCATGATTCTTGGCGGGGGCATAAGCGTCTACGAACTCGACAGTGATGGGCCCGTAGTACGCCGTCTTGGGCGCCCAGAAATACACGTACTCAACGGTCTCGCCCGGGCCGATACCTGGCCTCTCGGAAAGGTCGATGCCCTCGTGCAGCTCATCGGGAGCCTCGCTTGCAACGTAGTCGAGCACGGCCGCCTTGCCGGAAGTAAACAACGGGTCGCCTGCCTCAAGATCGCCCTGGGCAGCATGCACGTTAAAGGAACTGAACGTCCTGTTCTTTGTGTTGTTGTTGGTGATCTTGATGTGCAGGTAAAAGCCGTCCTGCAGCTTGGCATCGCCGCGATAGAACGTACCGTGAGCCACCGACTCATAGGTAATGCCTGCCACCTCGACCGTCTGCGAATCATAGGCCCTGGGCTTTTCCTGCACAGGCGCGCTGCCGCCCGAACCGCCAGGCGAGCCGCTCGGAGCACTACCGCCACAGCCGGCCACTGTACACGCCAGCACGGCCGAAAGCGTCACGGTGGGAATTCCTAACAGCAGTTTCTTTGTCATGGGCCTCATCATTCTCACCGCTCCTTTCGGCTTGCAGCTCATCCATTGCCCGAGTCCCAAGTCGACCCCGTGGCATCGGCTTCCACTATGAGCGTATGACGAAACACGGCGCCGGCGAAGTGACCCGTGGCCCAAATAACGACCCACCAGCGTTCCTTATGGGCCAAAAGAACTCGCACATGCACGCCCCCGGCCCATAAAACGAGACGTCTGTCCCAATGTTCGATTCGATCCAACAATCCGCACGACACGTTTTCGACAACGTATCCAACCGCAAACGCAGCAAGACGCATTCGGCCGCCTTCAAATTTACTCGGGCAGAACCGACTCGGTTTTGTCCGAGTAAACTCGAGCATAAACTGATCCATGCGATACAATTAACTCGGACAAAACCGAGTCGGAAGGAACCGAGTAAGTGGAATTTATTGGCAGGGAGCGTGAGCTCGCCCGTATTAAGAAAACGCTCAAAGCACCCGAGCAGCGCAATGTTCTCATTTACGGCAGGCGTCGCGTCGGAAAAAGTGAGCTCATCAAGCAGGCGCTAACCGATTTGTCGGACGTCGCAACGGTCTATTACGAGTGCCGCCAAACCTCCGAGGCAGACAACCTCGAGAGTCTGTCCGTCCTTGTTGCTGAAGCGCTGAGCTTTCCTCCGCTCGCCTTCACAGGCATCCGCGAGCTCATCGAATTTCTGTTTGCCCAAGCTAAAGACAAGAACATTACCCTCGTTCTCGACGAATACCCCTACTTGAGAGATGCGGTTAAAGGCTTAGACAGCATTCTTCAGACCTCAATCGACGCCCACAGGGAAGACTCACGTTTAAACATTGTCCTGTGCGGCTCCTACGTTGAGATTATGAAATCCCTCATCGAGCATGAGAGCCCCCTCTACGGGCGAATTGATCTCGCGCTTGAGCTTAAGCCCATGGACTACTTTGACGCTGCGAAATTCTATCCCGCGTTCTCACCCGAGGACAAGGTGCGGCTCTATAGCGTTTTTGGCGGCATCCCCTTTTACAATCGCCTCATCGATCAGTCCCAAAGCGTACGCGACAACATCATCGAGCTCGTCACGGAACCTGGCGCCCGCTTAGAAAGCGAGGTGCCGTCCTATCTCAACGCCGAGATCTCGAAGATGACCAACGCCAACGAAGTTTTCGGAGCTCTCGCACAAGGTTACTCCCGTTGGGGGGACGTGCTGGCACAGTCGCACGTCTCGAGCGGTCCGGCCATGGCAGACGTGCTCGACAAGCTCATGTCACTCGAAATCGTCCAAAAGCGTGCACCCATCAACGACCCTACGAACAAGCGCAAGTCTGGCTACTTTGTAGTGGACCCACTTTCGCTCTTTTACTATCGCTATGTTTTCCGCAATGCCTCGGCGCGTCAGCTGCTCGACCCGGAAGTCTTCTATGATCGTCACGTCTTCCAAGACTTCGAGGAAAACTACGTTCCTCATATGTTCGAGGAGATCTGCCGTCAATACCTCGTGCGGCAGAACAGGACCGGCAAGATCGAACCAGCTTTCGACGCCATAGGCAAGTACTGGTACGACGACCCCACAAACAAAACGAGCGGCGAATTCGATGTGGTAACGCAAGACCCCGAGGGCTACGCATTCTACGAAGCAAAGTTCCGCAAATCCCCCATCACGCAAAAAATGGTCGACGAGGAAATCGCCCAAGTCGAGGCAACGGGACTCAAGTGCCATCGCTATGGATTCTTCTCCCGTTCGGGCTTCGAAGCTGGCGAAAGCGATCGAACCGTCTTCATTGACCTGCCGCAGATGTTTGGATAGGACAGGACAGGTCCCTCCCGCATTCCAAGCATTCATTATCTAATCGAACGATTGTTCGATGGATTTCGTGTTGGTTGGAATCGTCTGTGGGCTGGGCTATGCTACCTTGACTATCTATATGACTAAAACGCAGCAAAGGAGCACCGAGAGAGCGAGTATGGCAAAAAACACCGCGAACTATGGTAACGACAGTATCCGCCAGCTCAAGGACGAGGAGCGCGTACGCCTGCGCCCTGCCGTCATCTTCGGCTCGGACGGACTCGATGGCTGCGCGCATGCCGCCTTCGAGATTCTGTCCAACGCCGTTGACGAGGCGCGCCAGGGCTACGGCAAGCTCATCACCCTTACCGCCTTTCGCGATGGCTCCATTCAGGTAGAGGACAACGGCCGTGGCTGCCCGCTCGACTGGAACCCCTCCGAGAAGCGCTTTAACTGGGAACTCGTCTTTTGCGAGCTCTACGCCGGCGGCAAATACAATAACAACCAGGGCGGCGACTACGACTTCTCGCTCGGTACCAACGGCCTGGGCTCGTGCGCGACCCAGTACGCCTCCGAGTACATGGACGTCACGGTTTGGCGCGATGGCAACAAGTACTCCCTGCACTTTAAGAAGGGCAAGGTTGTCGGCGCCAAGAAGAAGGCACTCGAGATTGAGCCCAGCGACGAGAACCGCACCGGCACCACCATCAAGTGGCGCCCCGATCTTGAGGTCTTTACCTCCATCAGCATCCCCCACGATTGGTATCGCGAAACCATGCGCCGCCAGGCCGTGGTCAACGCCAACGTGACCTTCCGCCTGCGCATCGAAGGTGACGATGGCGAGTTTTCCGAAGAGGACTTCTGCTACCCCAAGGGCATCGAGGACTACGTGCTCGAGAAGGTCGGTACCGACTACCTCACCGAGCCCTTCTTTATCGAGGCCGACCGTCGCGGTCGAGATCGCGAGGACCTGCCCGACTACAACGTCAAGATTACCGCGTGCATGTGCTTCTCGCGCACCTTCATGATGCAGGAGTACTACCACAACTCATCGTGGCTCGAGAATGGCGGCTCGCCCGAGAAGGCCGCCCGCAGCGCTCTGACCAGTGCCATCGATGCTTACATTAAGCAACAGGGCAAGTACAACAAAAACGAGAGCGGCATCAAATGGCAGGACGTCCAGGACTGCCTGGTGCTGGTGACCAACTGTTTCTCCACCCAAACGTCCTATGAAAACCAGACTAAGAAGGCCATCAACAACCGCTTTATCCAGCAGGCCATGACGGCCTTCTTTAAGGAACGCCTCTCGACCTACCTGATCGAGAACAAAGACGCCGCCAACAAGATCATGGAGCAGGTGCTCATCAACAAGCGTTCGCGCGAGAACGCCGAGAAGACGCGTCAAAGCATCAAGACCAACCTGCAGCAGAAGACCGACATGGCCAACCGCGTGCAGAAGTTCATCGACTGCCGCTCCAAGGACAAGAACCGTCGCGAGATCTACATCGTAGAGGGCGACTCGGCAGCAGGCGCCATTCGCACCTCGCGCGATGCCGAGTTCCAAGGCGTTATGCCCGTCCGCGGTAAGATCCTCAACTGCCTGAAAGAGGACTACCCGCGCATCTTTAAGTCCGACATCATCATGGACCTCATGCGCGTGCTGGGCTGCGGCGTGGAGATCAAAGACAAGCGCATCAAGAACCTTGGTGCCTTTGACCTGGACAACCTCAACTGGAACAAGGTCATCATCTGTACGGACGCCGACGTCGACGGTTACCACATCCGCACGCTCGTGCTCACCATGCTTTACCGCCTGGTGCCCACACTTATCGACGAGGGTTACGTGTATATCGCCGAGTCGCCGCTCTACGAGATCAACTGCAAAGAGAAGACCTACTTTGCCTACACCGAGCTCGAGAAGAACGGCATCCTCAAGGAGATTGGCGACCAAAAGTGCTCCATCAACCGCTCCAAGGGTCTTGGCGAGAACGACCCGGACATGATGTGGCTCACCACCATGAACCCCGAGACGCGTCGCCTGATCAAGGTGGAGCCCGAGGACGTCACCAAGATGGAGACCATGTTTAACCTGTTGCTGGGCAACGACGAAGCGGGCCGCAAGCGCCATATCTCCGAGCACGGCAAGGAATATCTGGACCAGCTGGACCTGCAATAGCAGCAAATCGATAACGACGGCCCATAAGAAGTTCAAGAGGAAATCGTGGCAAAGAAGAAGACGAAGAACCAGCCAAAGAAAAAGCAGGTCAACGCCGAGAACGTCATCGGCCTGCACTCCGAGGTCACCGACCAGCCGATCACGCAGACGCTCGAGGTCAACTACATGCCCTACGCCATGAGCGTCAACGTCTCGCGAGCATTCCCCGAGATCGACGGCTTTAAGCCCTCGCACCGCAAGCTGCTCTACACCATGTACAAGATGGGTCTGCTCAAGGGCGAGCGCCAGAAGAGCGCCAACATCGTGGGCCAGACCATGAAGCTCAACCCGCACGGCGATGCCGCGATCTACGAGACGATGGTGCGCCTGGCGACGGGCAACGAAGCGCTGCTTGCGCCCTTCGTGGAGTCGAAGGGCAACTTTGGCAAGTACTATTCGGGCGACCTGAGCTACGCCGCCTCGCGTTACACCGAGGCCAAGCTCTCCCCCATCAGCGCCGAGATCTTCAAGGACATCGACAAGGACCCGGTCGACTTCGTCGACAGCTACGACGGCGCCATGAAGGAGCCGCGCCTGCTGCCCACCACGTTCCCCAATATTCTGGTTTCGGCCAACAAAGGCATCGGCGTCGCCATGGCGTCCGACATCTGCGGTTTCAACCTCAACGAGGTCTGCACCGCCACCATGCATTACCTGCAGGATCCCGACTGCGACCTGCTCGAGTATATGCCCATGCCCGACTTCTCGACCGGCGGCGAGATCATCTACCGCCGCGAGGAGATGGAGAAGATCATCGAGACCGGTCTTGGCAGCTTCCAGATCCGTTCCCGCTGGCGCTGGATTCCCGAAGAGCGCATCATCGAGGTCTACGAGATCCCCTACACCACCAAGACCGATGTCATCATCGAGCGCATCGTCAAGCTCTCCAAGGAGGGCAAGGTCAAGGAGATTGCCGACATCCGCGACGAGACCGATCTTTCGGGCCTGCGCATCGCCATCGACCTTAAGCGCGGCGTCGACCCCGACAAGCTCATGGCCAAGCTCTATCGCTCGACCACGCTGCAGGATTCGTTCTCGTGCAACTTCAACGTGCTCGTCGACGGCTATCCCCGTGTTATGGGCGTGCGCCAGATTCTGCACGAGTGGGTCAAATGGCGTATTGAGTCCACGCGTCGCCGCATTAACTTTGACCTGGGCAAAAAGTCCGAGCGCCTGCACCTGCTGCACGGCCTCGAGGCAATCTTGCTCGACATCGACAAGGCCATCGCCATCATCCGTGGCACCAAGCTTGAAGCCGAGGTCGTGCCCAACCTTATGAAGGGTTTCGACATCGACGAGACCCAGGCCGAGTTTGTTGCCGAGCTCAAGCTCCGCAACATTAACGAAGAGTACATCCTCAACCGCACCAAGGACATCGCCAAGCTTGAGAGCGAGATTGCCGAGCTTGAGGAGATCCTCTCCAGCGAGGAGAACATCAAGAAGGTCATCAGCGACGAGCTGGCCGCGGTCAACAAGAAATATGTGATGCCGCGTCGCACGGGCAGGATCGAGCCCCATGAGGTTATCGAGGTAAGCTTGGAGCCCGAGGTCGAGGAGTACCCGGTGACCATCATGCTCTCGCGCGATGGCTACCTTAAGAAGATGACGGACCGCGTGCTCAAGAAGGCGACCACGCTCAAGTACAAGGACGGCGACAAACCCTTTATCGAGTTCCCGTCCTCCAACACCCACGAGCTGCTGGTCTTTACCAACAAGAGCCAGGTGTACAAATGCAAGGTTGCGGCGTTTGAGGACACCAAGTCGGCCCAGCTGGGCTCGTACCTGCCGACCGATCTTGAGATGGAACCCGACGAGAGCGTCATCTGGGTCATCGACCCCGAGGACTATAAGGCCGACGTGCTGTTTGTCTTTGAGAACGGCCGCGTGGTGCGTGTCGCACTTTCTGGATACGTCACCAAGACCAACCGCAAGCGCCTCAAGAACGCTATCTACGGCGGCAGCAAGCTGCTGTATGCCCAGGTGCTCAAGGAAGACCGCGACATCGCACTGGTCTCGAGCGACTATCGTTTGATGAACTTCAACACGTCGTTGCTCAAGACCAAGACGACTACCAACACGCAGGGCGTCCAGGCCTTTACCGCCAAGAAGGGCCGCTCGGTCACCACCGTCGGCACAACCGAAGAGATCCTTGGCGCCGGCGTCTCGGCCGAGAAGTTCACCGCGCAGAGCCTCCCCTCAGCCGGTGCCCTCATGAAAGAAAACGACATGCCGAGTTTGTTTGATTAGGACGACGGCAGAACCGCCATGGTTTTACAAAGCAGCGGGGCCCGGAGCGCAGCAATATCGCGCCCCGGGCCCCGCTCGTTGCGGAGGTCATCCTCGGAAATGTCGACGATACGGGGGCTTCCCGCACCGTCCTAAGCCGTTAGCAAAACTCGCAAAAGTTAGCAAAAGTTGCAAAAATTAGCAAAACTTGCAAAGGAGCCACCATGGAGTACAGCAAATGGCTCCGCCATGCCAGGCATGCTCGAAGATATTATCGAGCGAACCAAAGAAGCGGCAGATAGCTACCTTTCACAGCCTCACGCGCGCATGAACGGCGTTCAAATTGGTCCAGTGGGCATCGATTGGACATATGTTCAAGAAGCCCAGGGCAACTGGCGCACGTGCATGAATGGCATCTTCAGGCAACTCGAGAAGCATGGCATCGGGCTTCTCTCGAAACGACCTATCGAGAGCTTTCCGATAAAGACATTGAGTTTTTGCTCGCGATGCTGCCCGATTCTGGCCCCAGCAGGATCTCGGAGATAGCCAAACGCATGGGCGTCGCCAGCAACTACGCAAGCCAATACAAACGCCGCCTCCTCGAGGACGGCGTTATCGGGGAACGTGGGCGTGGCCTCGTCGGCTTCGACATCCCCGCGTTCAGAGAATTCTTGAACGAGAAGGCGTTTTAGCACACCGGAATTGTCCGCGGGAGCATCGTTGCATGGCAATCAGCATTCCTCCTGGTAAGGGCAGCAAGCATTTCCGCTAGTGCTGATTGCCATGCGCCCCTCTTGTCCTTAGGCGAGCTTGCGGGCGAGCTCTCGCACCCCTTCCAACTTGGGCGACGATGCCATGCTGTCGCGCTCGGTCATGCCGCTGATGGTGACAATGCCCTGGTCCTCCCACTTGCAGTACGCGCATGTGGCCCTGTACATAGCAATCGCCGCATCATAGACGCCCTCGCTGTGGCTATCGAGCAAAAGGGCCGTCTTGGTGAACGGGAAGCCTGTAGCACCGAAGGCGTACAGGCGGTCGATGGCGGCCTTCTCCTGCGCAGTGATATCAAACCAGTAGATAGGCGAAGCGAAGACAACCATATCGGCGCCTTTCAGCGACTCGATCACGTCGACCATGTCATCCTTCTGCACGCAAGTGCCCTCGTGGGCGAAGCAATACTGACACCCCAGGCAACCACCGATTTTCTTGCTGGCAACACGGACGACCTCGACCGTATTGCCGCCCTCACGCGCGGTCTCGGCAAACGCCTCGACCATGGTGTCGGTATTGGCGCCCCTGCGCGGGCTACCACTCAATACAACGATATTCATAGAAATCTCCCTCCCTCATGCCGCAGGCGCGCGGCACACATTTTGTTGTAACCAAAACGGATGGAGCTATTCAGTCGTCTGCAGGCCACATCTCTTGTTCGTGTTCTCTAGACAAGGCGCAAACGGTGCTGCACCCCCTGTCGCGCTATATCCCTACGCAGTGTTCAGAACCCCTGCTCACCGAGCAGCACCGCGCGAGGTCCAGCACGAGTACGCCTTCCCGGGTACAGGTCTCATGCCCTATGCGGGAGATGAGGACCTTCGGGAACACGTCCCCGATGGGCAGAAGCGACGCGAGCTCCCCCTCAAGCATCAAGTTGATGCTCATATCGCCTCTCACATACGCTCTCCTTCCCGGTTTCGAAACTCGAATTGATTTAAAGTTTCGAAACCGGGAAGGCAATATACAAAAGGATGTGTCGAGGAACGAATCCAGCCACGTCATGTCGGCAGCGATGAAGGGCGCATCCGCGCGTGCTACAATGCGGGCATCAGAGATGAAAACACAGTCCCCGTCGGGTAGTCGTGGGCGTGCGGGAGTCCGCATCAGTAACCTGCCTCCTTGGTTGTCCCTTCTCTGCATGGTCATCTACATAAAGGAGGAACCAGCCACGCAGATCAGCGTGTCGTCCACCCTGACCGTATATCACGACGGTCAATTCTGGGTCGGGCTGGCGGAGCACGTCGAGGGCGGAAAGTACGGCGTCGCCCGCATCGTCTTCGGCGCGGAGCCGTCCGATGAGGAGATCCTGCGATTCGTTACAAGCGAATGGGAGAAGCTCTCGTTCTTCGGCGACAAGGCCATTGAAACAAACAAGCCCGCGAAGAACCCCAAGCGGCGCGCCCGTGAGGCGGCGAAAGCCCTTAAGCGGCCCGCGATGAGCACCAAGGCGCAGCAGGCGCTCGCAGCACAGAGAGAAGCGATGAAACAGGAGTCAGCTCATGCAAGAAGCCGACGCCGCGCGGAAGAGGCTGATGCGCGCTTCGAGCAGCGAAAGCTGAAGCGCAAGCAGAAGCATCGTGGGCATTGATTGCCATTTGCAGCAAGGCAAACCATATACAGCAGCGGCGCCAGTTCCACTTGAAGCCGACACCGCGTAGACGCTGATGGTGACGGCTATGCACGGGCACGGGCGCGCCACCGCACTTCACAGCTTGTTTCTCAAGTATTTAGGACGCACACGCGGCGTTCAAAAATGCGGAGCGACTCCGCATGGCTCGAGACTGAGCCGAGGTGCCCTACTTCTCGCCTTCCAGCAGGCCCACGATGCGATCGATGTCGACGGCAAAGCAGGACCTTCCCTCGCGCTCATAGAGGTCAAGGTACGCCTGGCATTCGGAGACAATGCGTTTGGTGTTGCCATCGATGATGCGCTGGAGCGTCTCGTAGTAGGCCGAGCCCTCGGTCCTGAAGCGGCGCTGGTAGGCCTTGGTTATGGGGAACATCTTGATGTAGTGGATGCCGTGGCGGCAGCCGGGGCGCGTCGTGGGGCGGGGTGGCAACGCAAAGTACTGGTCTTTGGGCACGTTAGGGGCGATGTTGGAACGCAGCGGCACGGCGAAGTCCCTGCGCTTTCCGCGGAAACGCAGCCTCACCACCACGATGCAGGGGCGATTGTGCTTAAGCATGAGCTCACGGTCGCCATCGACGAGGTCGAAGAAGTCCTGGGAGATGGATACGATCTTCATCGGTTACGCCCCCTCATACGAAGCGGGGCCCGCATCGCTGCAGGCCCCTACAGGTGGGCGATATTCTACGCCTTGCGGCACCCCGTCGCCCACGGAGGTTAAACGTACACGTAAGCCGTACTCTGAAAGCCGCGGCTTCCGGCAAGTAGTTTATACCACGAAAGGTCGCTTTCAATGCGCATAGCTCGCAAAATAACACTCGCTGGGCCGTCACCCCTGGCAGTTACCCTCCAATCTTCATTGGAGTCAGCAGGTCAATTCATATATTCATGGGGGTTTATCCTACCGTCGGTGAGCGATTTGGTTAGGGTGCCGAAGCGGTCGAGGATGTCGACGACCTTCTGCTGGGTGCCGATGGATGGGGCGGGAATCTCGACCCTCGATAAGTCCACAGGCGCGGCTTCGATTACCTTTTTCGATTTAGCGTATTGCTCTTCAGATCATCGTGGTGTGCTCGTAGCCGCGCTCCACGAGGAGCCGCTCGGCAACGTCAAGAATCTTCTCGACCGTCTCCTCCGGGTACTTATTGCGTGCCACGGGCACCTCCGTCCTTGTTATCGCGATAAACATACCATGAGTGGCGTACGGGTCGAGAAGGGCTGGCGCCAAAAGAGCCCAACGGCCGTTACAGCTTCGTTAGAAACGCGCCCCACCATGGATGGTGAACCCGAAAGGTAAGGCGCGCGGGCACGGCGACTCGGCCCGCGCGCCCGGAAGAGAAAGGACGAACCCATGGGTTACATGCTCGAGACGCGCGGGCTCACCAAGCGCTTCGGCCGCGGCGACCAGGCGCAGGATGCCGTGGCCGACGTGAGCCTTCATATCCGCGAGGGCGAGGTGTACGGGCTGCTCGGCCCCAACGGCGCCGGCAAGTCGACAACGCTCAAGATGATCTGCGGGATGCTGCGGCCGACGGCCGGGGAGATCCTCTTTGCCGGGCACGCCTGGCGCCGCGAGGACCTCTACGCAATCGGCAGCCTCATCGAGGAGGCGCCGCTCTACCCCAACCTCACCGCGCGCGAGAACCTGCGCGTGCGCACCACGCTGCTGGGCCTTCCCGAGAGCCGCGTAGATGAGGTGCTCGCCGCCGTGGACCTCGCGGACACCGGGAAGAAGCGCGCCGGGCGCTTCTCGATGGGCATGCGGCAGCGCCTGGGGCTCGCGCTGGCGCTGATCGCCCGGCCACGCCTGCTCGTGCTCGACGAGCCCACCAACGGCCTCGACCCCATCGGCATCGAGGAGCTGCGCGACCAGATCCGCGGCTTCGCGGCGGCGGGTACGACGGTGATCGTCTCGAGCCATATCCTCTCCGAGGTGCAGCAGATGGCGGACACCATCGGCATCATCTACGGGGGGCGCCTCGCCTACGAGGATGCGCTTCGACCCGGGCAGGACCTCGAGGAACTCTTCATGAGCGTCTGCCGGGAGGGGCGACGAGCGCGCGGGGAGGTGGCGGCATGACGGGCGAGAAAGGCGGCCTGCTCGCGGGCCTGCGCGCCGAGGCCCTGAAGTCGCGCCACGCGGCACCGGTTCGCCTGGCCGTGCTCATGGCGCTGCCGATGCCGCTGCTCGGCGCGATGCCCTACCGGGGCGTGCAGATCTTCAGCGCGTGGAACTACTGGTACGCGCTCTTCCTGCCCGTGGCTCTCTCGCTCGTGGTGGCGTGCGTCGCGCGGGCGGACGCGCGCACGCGGATGCGGGGGCTTCTAGGCCTAGGCTTCCCGCTCGGGCGCGCCTGGTGGGCCAAGGCGCTCTGGTGCCTCGCGCTCTGCACGCTCTCGAACCTCGTGGTCTTCGGCATCTACCTCGCGGGCTCGGCGTTCTCCTCGCAGGGCCTCACGGCCGCGGGCACGCTCACGATGCTCCTCTGCGCGCTCGCCAACACGGTGACCGCGGCGTGGATGATCCCCGCAGGGCTCTTCCTCACGGCGCGACTCGGCATGCTCGCGGGCATCTTCTGCCCGCTCGCCGCGCAGCTCGTGGGTGGGTTCGCCTGGTCGCTGATGCCGCTGCCGCAGCTCTTTCCGCCGTCGGCGAGCATGGTCATCCCCACGAGCTTCATCCCCGTGCTGCCGAGCGGCGAGCCACTCGCGGCGGACATGGCGCTCGGCGGGGCGCTCACGGCGGACGGCATGCTCACACTGGCGGGCCTTGCGGTCTGCGCACTCGCGTTCGCCGCGCTCACGGCGGCGGGCGCGGCCTGGTTCGCGCGCTCCGAGGAGAGGTGATGGCCATGACACGACTCTCCGACCCGACGCCGCGCATGACTCTCCCGCGGGCCCTGCTCTCCGAGGCCCTGCGCCTGGCGCGCTCCCCGCTCACGGCGGTGCACCTCGTCTGCGGCCTGGCAGCCGGTCTTGCCTGCGGCGAGTACTTCTCCGTAACCCGATGGGACCCGGCGCTGGGCGCGGACGCCCACGCCCAGTTCCTCGGCGCCCTCATGCCGCTCATGTCCGCCATCGTCTGCGGGCTCGCCGTGGACGAGGAGCGCGCTGCCGGGCACCTCGCCAACCTCACGGCGGTCCCCTCGCGCGGGCGCGCCGTCGCGGCGAAGCTGCTCGCCCTTGCGGCGCTCGGCGCGGGCGCGCTGGCCGTGGCGCTCGGCGTGTTCGGGGCCGTGCTCGCCGTCGCCGGGCGCCTGCCGCTCGGGCCCGCTCCGCTTGCGGCCGCCTGGGCGGGCATCGTGCTGGGCAGTCTGCCCCTCTACGCGCTGGGGCTCGGCGTGGCCCTGCGCCTCGGCCGCAACGCCGCCATCGGCGCCGGCGCGGCGGGGATGCTCCTCGCGTTCTTCTCAGTGGGCGGACTTGCGCACGGCCTCATGACCGGCGAGCTCACCGGTGCCCTGGCGACGCCCCTGAGCTGGGTGCCGCTCGCCTGGCCCGCGCGCCTGGGGTCGCTCGGGGTAGAGGCCTTCATCGACGCCGCACGCGCGGCGGCCCCTCTCCTCACGACTGCGCTCGCTGGCCTCGTGCTCGCCCTGGCAGCCGCCGCCGTCCTTCTGGCTTGGTTCTGCCGTTTCGAGGACGGGAGGGCAGATGAGTAGGAAGCCGCTCACCGCCGCGCTCGTCCTCCTCTCCGCAGCGCTCGTCCTGGGCGGGAATGCCCTGCTCGACGCCGGCTGGGGGTCGGCGCTGCGCTCGATCGCCGACCGCGTGCTGCCCAACCCTGAGATCGCCATGTGGGCGCCCGCGCCCAAGCCCGGCAGTCACGCGAGCTCCTACGCCGACGCCACCGGGACGGGGCGAACTACGTCTACCTGGTGGACGCGGCGGACGACAGGGGCAATGTCCGAGAACTCCAGCTCATCTTCTTCGGACGGGAGTCGGACGGTGTTAGCGCTAATCTAAAATTGACCACTTTCGCAAACGCATCTCGCCGAATGCGCTAACGCGCTTTCGCCGACCCCGCTAACGTACTTTCACCAACTGCGCTAACGGAACTATGCTCCGATCGGGTATCCGACCCGGGA
>DBEZMF010000073.1:0-51049 GCA_048250755.1 Collinsella sp. | reverse complement strand
CCTCGGCCGCCGGGGGCTTCGCCGAGCCCGCGGACAGGCCGGCCCCGACAGAGGGGAGGCGCCGCGCGCTCGGGCGGCGCGCCAGGGAGATAGTGGACGAGATAGTCGAGAGGCGCGGCCTCAAGAAGGAGTAACATCGGGGCTTGCAGCGACGGACCTCAGGACGCTCTTACACCACGTCTGCGCGCGCCACCGCTCGGAGCCCGCAATGCGTTCGGGCTTGCCGGCCGACCAATCCAAATCGGCCACGCGCAGGCCCGCGGCCGCGCCCTTCTTGTCCAGCAGCACCTCGAGCGTATCCACGCCCCAAGCACGCATCTCGCCACCCATCGCAGCGATAGCCTCCTGCTGGCCGTAGCCGGTCTTCTTAACGTTGGGCCACTGCGGCCAGGGGTTGCTCGCCGCGCGCTTATCGGGCGCAGCCGGCAAGAACTCAAACTGACGCACGCTGCGTGCACCCTGGCGCACCGCGGTACCTACGCAGTCGTTGCCGGTATCGCCACCGCCAATGACCACAACATCTAGGCCGCGCGCGTTCACCGCGGGCTCGCCGCCATCGAGCACCGAGACGGTCGAAGCCGTCAGGTAGTCCACGGCATACACCACGCCCGGGGCATCCACATTCGTAGCCGAAAGACCGCGGGGCGCACGAGCACCGGGAGCCACCACAACGGCGTCAAACCCATTGAGCTTGGCCGCTACCGCAGGGTTCGTAACATCAGCGCCCAGCTCAAACACAATGCCCAGCTCGCGCATGAGCGCCACGCGACGCTCGACCACGGACTTCTCGAGCTTCATGTTGGGAATGCCGTACATGAGCAGACCGCCCGGGCGGTCGTCACGCTCAAACACCGTCACGCGGGCGCCACGACGCGCAAGCTCCCATGCAGCCACCAGACCAGCAGGACCGGAGCCTACCACGGCAACCGAGGGCGCATCCTCCCCCGCCGGCTCAAAGCGACGCGGACCGCCATTTGCCCATTCGTGGTCGCTGATCGCACGCTCGTTGTCGTGAATCGTCGTGGGCTGACCGTCGACCGAACCCAGGTTGCACGCGGCCTCGCACAGCGCCGGGCACACGCGGCTCGTGAACTCGGGCATGGGCGAGGTAAGCGACAGGCGCTCGGCAGCCTCATCCCAGCGGCCGCGGTACACCAGCTCATTCCACTCGGGAATCAGGTTGTGCAGCGGGCAACCGCTCGGGCGCGCCTTGCCAAAGCTCGCGCCCATCTGACAAAATGCCACGCCGCACATCATGCAGCGGCTCGCCTGGGCGCGACGTGCGTCGTCATCGAGTTCCACGTACAGCGAATCAAAATCATGGCTGCGCTCCTCCACGGGGCGAAGCTCGTGGGTCACGCGATCGATATCAAGAAAAGCACCGGGCTTACCCATGGCACTTACGCCTCCTTCTTGGTCGAAGCAACAGAGCTGGCAGCCACGGACGCAGCGTCCGCGGCACCGCCAGCGACATCAAAGCGAGCGACATCGGCGGCGTCGGCGCGACCGGTCACGATGTCAAACGCCAGCTCCTCGGCCTGCTCATGCGTCTTGCCGACGGCCTCGGCGGCGGCGACAATCGCCAGCACGCGCTCGTACTCGGTCGGAATGACCTTCACAAAGTGCTTGCTCATCGTCTCAAAGCTGTAGAGCAGCTTAATGCCGCGAGGGCTCTGCGTCGCGTCCACGTGCTCCTGGATGAGCGCACGAATCTGCGCCAGCTCGCCGGCCGTCGGGGCCTTGAGCTCAACGCTCTCGTGGTTCACACGGGCATCGAGCGTGCCGTACTGGTCAAAGACGTAAGCCACGCCGCCCGTCATGCCGGCGGCGAAGTTCTGCCCGACCTCGCCCAGGATGAGCGCCAGACCTCCCGTCATGTACTCGCAGCCATGGTTGCCGCAGCCCTCGACCACCACCGTGGCACCGGAGTTGCGTACGCCAAAGCGCTGGCCGGCCAGGCCGTTAATGAAGCCGCGGCCACTCGTAGCGCCAAAGAACGCAACGTTGCCCACGATGATGTTCTCGTCGAACTTGTAGGTCGCATGCGGGTTGGGGCGCACCGACACCTCGCCGCCCGAAAGGCCCTTGCCAAAGTAGTCGTTGGCGTCGCCGCACACGTTGAGCGTAATGCCGCGCGGCAGAAAGGCGCCAAAGCTCTGACCGGCCGAACCATCGCAATCAATGGTGATGGAGCCGGCGGGCAGGCCCTCGGGATGCGCCTTGGTCACCGCGTTGCCCAAGATGGTGCCCACGCAGCGGTTGACGTTGGCGATATCGGCGCGGAAGCGAATCGGACGCAGGTGCGCACGGGCATCGGCCGTATAGGGCACAAACAACGTGGAGTCGAGCGTCTTGTCGAGCTCACTGTCCGCAGCCATCTGCGGCAGGAAGTGACGACCGTCGGCACCCGGGATGTGGGCACCGAACTCGCAGGTCGCGCTCGCCAGCACGGGCGACAGATCGAGCAGGTTGGCCTTGCGGTTGCCCGGGACCTCAATCTGGCGCAAGCACTCGGGATGGCCGACCATCTCGTCGACGGTGCGGAAGCCCAGGCTCGCCATGACCTCGCGCAGCTGCTCGGCAACAAAGAGCATAAAGTGCTCAACGTGCTCGGGCTTGCCGCGGAAGCCGCGACGCAGGCGGCAGTTTTGCGTAGCGATGCCGGCCGGGCAGGTATCCTGCTGGCAGTCGCGCTGCATGAGGCAGCCCATGGAGATGAGCGGCATGGTCGCAAAGCCAAACTCCTCGGCGCCCAACAGGCAGGCGACAGCAACATCGGTGCCGTCCATGAGCTTGCCGTCGGCCTCGAGCACCACGCGCGAGCGCAGGCCGTTTTGCAGCAGCGTCTGCTGGGCCTCGGCAAGGCCAAGCTCCAGCGGCAGACCGGCGTGCCAGATCGAATCGCGCGCCGCGGCACCGGAGCCGCCGTTGTGGCCGCTGATCAAGATCTTGTCGGCAGCGCCCTTGGCCACACCGGTGGCGATGGTGCCGACACCGGCCTCGCTGACCAGCTTGACCGACACGCGTGCGCCGGGGTTGGCGTTCTTAAGGTCAAAGATCAGCTCTGCCAGGTCCTCGATAGAGTAAATATCGTGGTGCGGCGGGGGCGAGATCAGGCCGATGCCGGGCGTGGACTGACGGACCTCGGCGATCCAGGGGTAGACCTTCTTGCCGGGCAGGTGGCCGCCCTCGCCGGGCTTGGCGCCCTGGGCCATCTTGATCTGAATCTCGAAGGCGCTGCACAGGTAGCGGCTCGTCACGCCAAAGCGCGCGCTTGCCACCTGCTTGATGGCGGAGTTCTTGGAGTCACCGTTGGCCAGCGGGGTCTCGCGACGCGAATCCTCGCCGCCCTCGCCCGAGTTGGAACGACCGTGCAGGCGGTTCACGGCGATGGCCATGCACTCGTGTGCTTCTTTGCTGATGGAACCGTACGACATGGCGCCGGTGTTAAAGCGGCGGACGATGTTGAGCGCGGGCTCCACCTCGTCGAGTGCCACCGGAGTGCGGCCGCTGGCATCAAAGTCCAGCAAGTCGCGCAGACGCACGGCACGGCCGGTGCGGTGCAGGCGAGCGCTGTACTCCTTAAAGGTGTCGTAGCTGTCCTCGCGGCAGGCGGTCTGCAGCAAGTAGACGGTCTGCGGATCGATGAGGTGATCCTCGCCGCCGAGCGGGCGCCACTTGGTCAGGCCCAACGTGGGCAGCTGATCGGGAGCCGGGCTCTTAAGGATAGCGAGTGCGGCGTCGTAGCGCTCGTTTTGCTCGCGCTCAACGTCCTCGACACCCATACCGCCCACACGGCTCACCGTGCCGGCGAAGTACGCGTTGACGAACTCCGGAGTGAAGCCCACGGCCTCGAAGATCTGCGCCGAATGGTAGCTCTGCACCGTGGAGATGCCCATCTTGGACATGATGGAAACGATGCCGGCGGTCGCAGCCTTGTTGTAGTTGGCAATGCCCTGCTCGGCTGTCACGTCCAGATCGCCGTGCGCCGCCAAGTCGCGAATGCACGCATGCGCGTTGTACGGATAGATGCCGCTCGCGGAGTAGCCCACCAGCGCCGCAAAGTCGTGCGGGGACACGGCGTCGCCACACTCCACCACGATGTCGGCAAAGGTACGCACGCCGGCGCGGATCAGGTGGTTGTGCACGCAGCCCACGGCGAGCAGCGACGGTACGGGCACCTCGCCCGCAGCGGCACGGTCGCTCAACACCACGATGTTCACGCCGTCACGGACCGCGGCCTCAACGTCCTCTGCAAGCTGCTTGAGCGCAGCCTGCAGCGCACCCTCGCCGGCATCGCGGCGGTAGACGGCACGGAAACGGCGGGTCTTAAAGCCCACGCGGTCGATGGCGCAGATACGCTCGAACTCCTCCTCGCTCAGCAGCGGACGCTCCAGGCGCACCAGCTGACAGGCCGTACGGGAGTCCTCGAGCAGGTTGCCGTGGTTGCCCAGGTAGAGCGTGGTCGAGGTGACCATATGCTCGCGAAGAGCGTCGATGGGCGGATTCGTGACCTGAGCGAACAGCTGATAGAAGTAGTCGAAGAACGAGCGCGTCTTCTTGGACAGGCAGGCCAGCGGCGCATCGATACCCATCGAGGCGAGCGGCGCCTTGCCCTGCTGGGCCATGGGACGCACGACTTCGTCAACATCATCCCAGTGATACCCGAGCTTGGCCATGCGCACGGCGGCGGGCACCTCGGTATCCTCGGCGGGCGTGGGCGCGACGGGCTTGTCGAGCGCGTCGACGGTCAGCGTCTCCTCGGCGATCCAGTCGCGATAGGGCTTTTCCTTGGCGTAACGGGCACGCAGCTCATCGTTGTAGATGACGCGACCGCGGGCAAAGTCGACCTCGAGCATCTGGCCCGGTCCCAGGCAGCCGCTCGTCAGGATGTTCTCGGGGCTCACCTCGATGGTGCCCACCTCGCTTGCCAGCATAAAGCGACCGTCGCGCGTCACATAGTAGCGGGCGGGACGCAGGCCGTTACGGTCGAGGGCGGCACCCAGCGTGCGACCGTCGGTAAAGGCGATGGCCGCCGGGCCATCCCACGGCTCCATGAGCATGGACTGGTAAGCGTCGTAGGCGCGGCGCTCCTCACTCAGGCTGTCGTTGTGGTCCCACGGCTCAGGCAGCAACATGGACGCGGCACGCGTAAGCGGGCGACCGTTCATGACCAAAAACTCAAGCACATTGTCCAGAATCGCGGAATCGGAGCCCTCGCGGTTGATGATGGGCATCACACGCTCAAGATCGTGCTGCAGCACGGGGCTGTACAGGTTGGGTTCGCGGGCGCGAATCCAGTTGACGTTGCCCTTGAGGGTGTTGATCTCGCCGTTATGGATGATAAAACGGTTGGGGTGCGCGCGCTCCCAGCTGGGTGTAGTGTTGGTGGAGTAGCGCGAGTGGACGAGCGCCACGGCCGTTTTGACGGCGGCGTCGTTGAGATCGGTGAAGAAGCGGCGCATCTGCGTGGCGACCAGCATGCCCTTGTACACGATGGTGCGAGAGCTCATGGAACACACGTAGAAGATCTTGTCGCGCAGGGCGAACTCGGCGTCGGCCTTTTTCTCGATGGTGCGGCGGCACACGTACAGGCGGCGCTCGAAGGCGTCGCCGGCGGGCGTGTCGTCCGGACGGCCCAGGAAAGCCTGCAAGATGGTGGGCATGCAGGCGCGGGCTGTCTCGCCCAGGTCGTGCGGGTCGACCGGCACCTCGCGCCAAAAGAGCAGCGGCACGCCGGCCTCGGCGCAGCCCTCCTCAAACACGCGACGGGCATCCTCTACGCCCTTGTCGTCCTGCGGGAAGAACAGCATGGCCACGCCATAGTCGCCCTCTGCCGGCAGAATCTGGCCGCACTTTTGAGCCTCTTTGCGAAAAAAATGATGCGGAACCTGGAACAGGATGCCGGCGCCGTCGCCGGTGTTCTTCTCGAGTCCCGTACCGCCGCGGTGCTCCAAGTTGACCAGAATGGACAGTGCATCGTCCAGAATCTGGTGATGGCGCTCACCGTTGATATCGGCGAGCGCGCCGATGCCACACGCATCGTGGTCGAATTCGGGGCGATAAAGGCCCTGCTGCTGAGCGGAATCTGCCTGCATCGCGATCCTCCCCTAGATATTTAGTCAGTCAGTTGAATAGGCATACTAGGAGCATCGCCGGCCCGTTGTGTTTCCCACCCGTTTCGAAACAATCGCGTAACGCGCGCCCTGCGAGTGGACACCGCCGAGCTCAAGGGCGGCAGCAAGGGCCCCCAAGTTCGGCCTGTAAGCTCGCCGCTTCAAACATCTCAATCTGTAACAGGAAGACCCAATTACGACGACTAACTGTTACAGATTGAGATGTTTTCGAAAGACGGTTCCAAATGTCTCAATCTGTAACACGAAGAGCCGGTTTTGGCGGTCAGCTGTTACAGATCGAGATTTTCCATAGGACCATTTCTTCCTGTCTTGACCTGTAACACCTAGGCCCAATCTCCATCCCTAGTTGTTACAGATCAAGACATTTCGGTAATCCCCTTTCACCATCCTATTCAAATACAACAATTTTGTTAGTCCTGGTTAACTTTTGAGCCTAAAATGGGTATCCTTTGCGGCGTCAAACATACGGCACGCAGGAGCGCACCATGCTCAACCATCTCAAACAACACTTTGGCTCCCGGCGCACCGGCGGTCACGGAGGTCTAGACATTGCACGGCATATCGGCCCCGGGTTGCTCGTGACCGTCGGCTTTATCGACCCGGGCAACTGGGCCTCCAATATGGCCGCCGGCTCGCAGTTTGGCTACGCGCTGCTGTGGATCGTCACGCTGTCCACGATTATGCTCATTGTGCTGCAGCACAACGCGGCACACCTGGGTATCGCCACGGGCGCCTGTCTTGCCGAGGCCACGACCCGCTTTCTCCCCCGCATCATGGGGCGCGCGGTGCTCGTCAGCGCCTATCTCGCTACGATCGCCACCGCCATGGCAGAGGTCCTGGGCGGTGCGATCGCGCTCCAGATGCTCTTTGGACTGCCCGTGCGCGCGGGCTGCGTCATCGTGGCGGCGGCATCGTTGGTGATGCTCATGACGAACTCCTACAAGCGTGCCGAACGCTGGATCATCGCCTTCGTCGGCGTGGTAGGGCTCTCGTTTTTGGCCGAGCTTGTACTAGTCAAGGTCGACTGGCCGCTAGCCGCCACAAGCTGGATCACACCCCGTATGCCCACCGGCTCGGCCGCGATTATCGTAAGTGTCCTAGGCGCGGTCGTTATGCCCCACAACCTCTTCCTGCACTCCGAGGTCATCCAATCCATGCACTTCGAAGGCCAAGGCGAGCAGGTTATCGAAGAACGTCTGCGCTACGAGCTCTTCGACACGCTCTTTTCGATGGGTGTGGGCTGGGCAATCAACTCGGCCATGGTCATCCTGGCCGCAACGACCTTCTTTGCGCACGGCATTGTCGTAGACGACCTCGCCGTCGCAGCGGCCACGCTCTCCCCCATTCTGGGCCCGGCAAGCTCGACCATCTTTGCAGTGGCACTGCTGTTCGCGGGCCTATCGAGCAGTGTGACGGCGGGCATGGCAGCGGGCACCATCACCGCGGGCATGTTCGATGAGGAATACGACATCCACGACCGACATTCCTCAATCGGGGTGGCGACCTGTTTCGTCGGCGCAGTGGCGGCGTGCCTGGTCGTCCCGAATCCTTTTGAGGGTCTCATTTGGAGTCAGGCACTGCTGTCGCTTCAGCTGCCGATTACGGTCTTTGTGCTCATACGACTCACCAGTTCGCCCCGCGTCATGGGCAAATACGCCAACTCGCGCCCGCTCAACGCGCTGCTCGTAGGAATCGGCGTCATCGTGACGATTCTCGACATCGTGCTGCTAACGGGGATGTAATTGGGATGACGTGGCTGTCCAGATATAACGTCTCAATCTGCAACACGTAAGGCCGTTTTAAACCGTCAGATAAATCAAAAGGGTCCCGGCCGAGAATTCGACCGGGACCCTTGGACAGAGCTATATGTTGTTGCAAGTCGTGTGTCTACGAGCTACTCCTCGACAAGCTCAAACTCATCGGGGCCGACGCCGCAGACCGGGCACACGTAGTCCTCGGGCAGCTCGGGCGTGTCGACCTCAACCTCGTAACCGCAAACGGTGCACACAAACTTATACGTCTTCTTCTCCTCAGCCATGATGTTCTCCTCTCGAACGTGACTGCTGGTGTACTTACTTATTAGTATATATTCTCAATAACATAATGCAAGTATTTTTAGAACATTTCTAGCCTTGATACGACGAGGCTTTGGGCGGCGTCTTGCCCTTTAGCACCTTGTGATAGTAGTCGTACGTCAGCGGCGTCTCGTCGCTCAGGCGCTCGGCATCCTCGACCTCGCCAATAAACAGCAGATGCGTGCCCACATCCACAGTGTCGATCAAACGGCAGCTAAACAGGGCCGCCGCGTGCTCGGGCACATAGGGCATGCCCAGAGCCGTCTCGCGGGTCTCGTATTTGGCAAACTTGTCATAATCGCTGCTGGTGCGGAACCCAAAGTTACCGATGTAGAGCATGTCGGCCGTCTGATCGATCACGGTCAGCGCGAACGCTTTGGCCGATGCGATGACGCCCGAGGTGACATTGTCCTTGTTCACGGCAACCGAAATACGCGGCGGCATGGACGTCACCTGCACCGCAGTGTTGATGACGCAGCCGGCGCGCAGCCCGTCTGCCGCAGCGCTCACCACGTACAGACCGCTCGGCATGGTAAAGAACGCAGTTTTGTCCATAACGATCACTCCCCTAACTCGGGTTGGAACCTCATGAATGTATGTACCCACAAAAAAGGCGGCACCCATAACGGACGCCGCCTTTGAGACATATGTGTCAGAACAGTAAGAAAGATGAGACGCCCGCAGTTGCGGTGAAATAAGGACTGAATAGCCCCTCAAACAGGCAAAACAGTCCGTATTCCACCGCAACTTATACAGAGTGCCTAGCGGTTGCGTTCCTTAAGGGCGCGGTCGATCTCGCGTTGGACATCACGCTTGGCCATGTCCTCGCGCTTGTCGTAGAGCTTCTTGCCGCGACCCAGACCCAGCAGCAGCTTTACGCGGCCGTCGGTATTAAAGTAGAGCTCCAACGGAACCAGCGCATAACCACGGTTGCGAAGTTTGCCGTCAAGAAAGTCGATCTCCTTGCGGTGCAGCAGCAAACGACGCCGACGGTCGGGATCGCGATTCCACACGCCACCATGGCTATAAGGGTGGATATGCAGTCCGATGAGCCAGCACTCGCCGCCACGAATCAGCGCAAAAGTGTCAGTGATCTGGCAGGCGCGCTCGCGAATCGACTTGACCTCGGTGCCGCTCAGCTCAATACCGCACTCAAACGTCTCATCGATAAAGTACTCGTGATGTGCCGAGCGATTCTTGGAAATGAGTTTGCGCTCGCGCTTACTGGGCATCGCCGGCCTCCTTGGCTCCATCGGCGTTTGAGCCCGCAGTCTCGCGCTTTGCCTTGCGCTCGGCATTGAGCTCGGCATCGCTCTCGCGCACCAGTTTGATAATCGCCGCGCAGGCCTCCTCGCCCACCAAGTCGCGAGCACGTACCGTCAGGCGCGTCGCCTCCTGCTTGTCGCCGTCGCTTGCAGCATCGGTCGCGCACATAATCAGGCAGATGGCAATCTCGGCCGAAGGCGAGGTCGGCACGCCTTGCAGGGCCAATTCACCCATCACGTGGTCGTCGCTCTCATCAGCGGCATCCGGATAGGTGGTATGGATCTTGTTGAGCAGGCGCGTCGTATGCGCATCGTTGGGCGCCAGGCGCAGCGCCAGACGCGCGCAGCCCACGGCAGCCGAAACGTTCTCGGTCTCGGGCTCCAAGAAGTACTGACCTAGATTGGCGTAAGCGCGGGCGGCGCACTTGCCATCGCTTGCACGCTCCAGCACCGAGAACGAGAGCGATGCCCATTCCTGCTTGTCCTCGAGTGCACGGAACAGCTCGGCCAAATCCAAGCGATAGTTGCAGTTCATGGGGTCCCAACGCACAGCCTGCATCAGGGCATTACGAGCGCTTACATAATCCTGCTGGCGAATGTAGGCAAACGCCATGTCAGAGTACAGGCGGTCAAACGGCACCTCAACCTGCACGAGCTCGCGCGGATCCTTCTCCACGCGGCGATAGGCCAAGCGCTCAAACTTGCTATCGAAGCTAAAGTATTGACGCTTCTCCTCCGTCTTGCACTCAGCATCAATATACTCCTCGGCGAGCTCCACCAGACGCTCCAGCAGCGGCGTCGCCGTAGCCAGGTCGCCCTGCGCCAGATAGTTCTCGGCATACGTGATGTCTTGCAAGCTGATGGGCAGATCCATGGCTACTCCTCGATCTGAGCGAAACACGGCAGGCGCCGTATATACGGTCAATACACAAAACCCGGGTCTCTTACGAGGCCCGGGCGTTCAATTTTGGTAGCCCGTACCAGATTCGAACTGGTGATCTCCGCCTTGAGAGGGCGGCGTCCTAAACCGCTAGACGAACGGGCCATATGTAGCAAATGCAATGGCTGGGATGGAGGGAGTCGAACCCCCATTGACGGAACCAGAATCCGCTGTCCTGCCATTAGACGACATCCCAATGACTGCATCGCTGCGCTCGGCTGTGCCTTTGCGCAAGAAAGAAATATACGGGAAGTCTCGCCGTGACGCAAGCCCCAATTTTGACTTTTTTTAAATTCAGTCAAATTGGCCTAATTTAGTCCAACCCGTGAAGGACCTGTGAAGCCGACCGCTGTACACGAAGGGCAAAACGCCGCGAGCGGTAGCCGTCAACCGTTGGCAGATTCTACCGTGAAAACGATAGCACCAGGCAACACAATCGAAGTATCAATGATCACGTAGATATCGAGGCGCCATGGACGAAGAGCTTGATTACCTATGGGAGACCCTGGGCCTCGAGATCACTGCCGACCTTTGGCCCGAACGGGACAAAATCCATCCCACACTGCGCCCCGCCATTACTGTGGTGCAGGCAAAATACCGCCGTGCATCCTTTTTGATCATGCGGATGTCATGGCACGCGGGACTACCCGACCTTAAGCGAATCCAGGCAAGTCTCGTCGAGCTGTCCGGCATGCCGACCGTCATATCCGAGGCGCACCTGGAACAGCGTCAGCGCGAGCGACTGCAACAGCAGCGGATTCCCTTTATCTGCCCTGGCGTTCAGGCATATCTGCCCTTTATGGACGAGGAGTACTGGAGTGGCAAGCCCAACAAGCACGTAAAAGTCTACGATCCGCACGAATGGGCACAGCTGGCGGACTGACTGAGGCAGGCCCGCCGGCGGAAAGTGCGTCCCACCCTGAGCACTCAAAACGGGTCGCACTTTCCGCAGCCGCTACAGCAACGCCTCGGCCCAAGCCGATTCCCTAAAGCCGGGAATCGCAAAGTCGTCGCCCACCAGCAGCGGACGCTTGACCAGCATGCCGTCGGTCGCCAGCAGCTCGTAGCACTCCCGATCCGTCATGCCCGCATCCAGACGCGCCTTCAGGCCCAGCTCTCGATATTTCATGCCCGACGAATTAAAGAAGCGCCGCACCGGCAGCCCCGAATGAGCAATCCAGGTCGCAAGCTCATCAGCCGTAGGATTGTCCAAAACGATATCGCGGTCGATATACTCAACCCCATGTTCATCCAGCCATGCCTTGGCCTTCTTACAGGTCGAGCACTTGGGATATTCAACAAACAGTACGGTCATGGGAATCCTCCGAATATAGATCGGCCAACGCAGGCACACGCCACACGAGGCGCCTTCGTATGATGGGCCAATTGTAGCCCACGGGTCACACGCTAAACGAACCGTACCCCGAATCCGCGTTTGATGAACGGCAGCAGCTCCATTGCCTCGGGCGTGATATGGCCCGCAACGTTCATGCGCTCGTCACCGGGAAGATCGACCCGCGCAATCTCAAGCTCGCCTTCGTAGCGCCCATATCCGCTATTGCTCACAGCGATCGACCCCGCCTTTCGCGGCAGGCCGGCTCCGGCATCCGTCGACACGGAATCCGGCTTAAGCGTCGTACGTGACTCCTGAGACCTAAAGATGAGGACGCTCGAGTCGGGCCGGTCGTGATGAATCTGCCCGCGCACATAGGCATAACCGGGCTCAAGCTCGCATTGCAGGTCCACGTATCCGGCGGAAACTTGAGCAAACTGCGCCCAGCCCGCATCGGAAAGATCGGGGTCGCCGACCAACACAATGTCGCAATCGGCGCCATGTGCAAGCTCAAGCATATTGAGAGCAACCTTTGACGCGCGACCGCGCTGCGCCTCGACCGTCGGCAGTCCCTCGAATACCGGCCCGCGAACGTTAGCATCACCCGGCACAAAAGCCATGATTTCGAATCCAAGCGCCGCAAGACGAAGATTCACCCGAGCAATGTCCTCCAGAGCTAAACCGGTATAAGGCTTGGGGTAAAAATTGTGGCAGGCGGCAAAACGAGTCACATCGGCACCGGCCTCACGCCACGATGCGATTTCATCAGAACTCACTGTCGATGCATTGACCACAATGCGAAATACACCGGACAGCTCCGCGACCCGTTGGGCGCTAAAGCCATAGTCCAAACGAAGGTATTCCAACCCCAGATCGCGCAGGTCCTCGATGCGCTCAAGCCCAAGCAAATCGCACGTGCGAGGCCCCACATCGGCAATGAGCGCAATGCCACGGGCGGAAAGCAGCGACAGCACATGACGGACCTTATCGGCATACGCCGCTCCCCCATCCTCGGGAATATGCAGCGAGGTGAACGCGTAGCGCGCACCCGCCGCGGCACCACGCTCAATCGTCCGCTCAATATCCTGCAAAGGGCTGGAAAGATAAATCGAAATACCCGTTTTCACGCTTCAACGCTCCTTTAAAAAAGGCCGGCGGAGCAGCTAGCCCCGCCGGCACAACCATAGCATCAAGAAATCTGCCGCGCGCCGCGAACCCTGAGCAACACGGCTCGCAATATCAAACTACTCGCCAAAGAACTCGTTGATCTTCTGCTCGTCGACGCCAAAGAACCACGTCAGGACAAAGCCGGCGGCATAGGCAAGCAGCATAGCGGCAACGTAGCCAAACTGCTGGCCAGGAACGACGATCAGCAGACCAAACAGACCGGAAACGCCCTGAGAAACCGTGCCGATGTGAAGCAGCGCCGCGAGCGCACCGCCAAATCCGGCACCCAGGCAGGCCGTCACAAACGGACGAACGAGCGGCAGCGTAACAGCATACATCAGAGGCTCGCCCACACCCAGGATTCCAACGGGAATGGACTCTGCGACGTACTTCTTGAGCTTGGCGTTCTTGGTCTTAAAGTACAGCGCCAAACCGGCACCGACCTGGCCGCCGCCAGCCATCATAAGGATGGGAAGCAGGTAATTGATACCCTTGGTAGCGCCGTCGGGATCGTTGAGCATAGCGTGGATCGGCGTGAGCGCCTGATGCAGGCCGACGGACACCAGCGGCAAGAAGCCTGCCGACAGGATATAGCCGCCCAGGACGCCCAGCTTCTCGAAGATAAAGGTCAAAACGCTAAAGATGGCAGTCGTCAGCCATGCGCCTACCGGCTGGATGACGAGCATCAGAGCAAAGGCGCCGATGATGAGCACCAGCAGCGGGGACAAGAACGTGTCGAGTGCGTTGGGCATAACCTTGCGAATCTGACGCTCCATCCAGGCAAAAAATGCGCCAGCGATGAGAGCCGCGATCATGCCGCCCGCTGCGGGGTTGTACTGCGCATTGGTGAGCGGCAGCAGAATGGCAGTGGCAGGATCAGCCGCGCCAGGCGCAAGCAGGGGCATGGCGCTGTTGGCGATACACATCATGCCGGCGATGCCGCCCAGCGCAGCGGAGCCACCAAACTCACGTGCTGCGTTATAGCCCACCAAGATGGGCAGATAGGCAAACAGGGCCCAGCCCATGGAACGAATGCCCTGGTACCACCACTCGCCTGCAAGCGCGCCTGCCGTCGAGACGTTAATGACGTTGCAGATACCGTTGATGAGGCCAGCCGCAATGATGCCGGGAAGCAGGGCGACGAAGACATTGGAAATCTTCTTGAGGAAGGCCTGAACCGGCTTGGACTCGTACTTGGCCTTCTGCGCGGCCTTGTTTGTGGCCGCAGCGTCAACCACGCTCTCGTCAGCAACGCCTTTCGCAAGGCCGGTGAGCTTGGAGAACTCCTCGAGCACCTTATTCACCTTGCCCGGACCCAGCACGATCTGCATCGTGTCGTCCTCGACCAGGCCCATCACGCCGTCGAGTGCCTTAATGCCCTCCGTGTCGACGTTGCCCGCGTCTTTGACGGTCACGCGCAGGCGCGTCATGCACGCCGCGTTTGCCAGCACGTTGTCTTTACCGCCCAAAAGGTCCAGCAGCTTTTGAGCCAGCTCTTTGTTCGTCATAACTCCTCCTTGTATTGGGTATCTCGTCTGGATGTCATATCAGCTCACGCCGCACACCTATTGGGCATCGGCATTGCTTTTCTCATGGCCACTCACCGCAGCACGGACATGGCCTCGCGCCCGCTCAAGAGCTACCGCAGCCTGCTCGGCATCGCAGTCCAGCAGTACCGAGACAATAGCGGTTTTTACGTGGCCGCCGGCATCTGCAAGCGCCCGAACGGCGCGCTCGCGCGTGCAGCCAGTCGCCTCCATCACGATGTTCTGGCCGCGCACCACCAACTTCTCGTTCGTCTGCTGCACATCGACCATCAGGTTTTGGTATACCTTGCCGATCTTGACCATGGCACCGGTCGAAATCATGTTGAGAATGAGCTTTTGAACCGTTCCCGCCTTGAGCCTCGTTGAGCCGGTCAGCACCTCGGGACCGGGCACGGGCTCAATGGCAAGATCTGCGCTCTCCCCGATCTTCGACCCTTGGTTGCAGGCAATTGCAATGGTCTTGCACCCAGTCGCCTTGGCGTACGCAAGGCCGCCCACCACATAAGGAGTACGGCCGCTTGCCGCCAGGCCAACGACAAGATCCTTGTCCGAGAGTCCACGCTCCCGCAGGTCGCTCGCGCCAAGCTCCTCGCTGTCTTCGGCACCTTCGACAGCCTTGATAAACGCCGTCTCGCCTCCGGCAATGAGCCCGACAATCAGATCGGGTGACACGCCAAACGTGGGCGGACACTCCGAAGCGTCGAGTACGCCCAGACGACCGCTGGTGCCTGCGCCCATGTAAAAGACGCGCCCGCCGCGCTCGAGTGTCTCAGCAGCCCAGTCGATTGCCATGGCAACCTGGGGCAACACTTTCGTGACCGACTGGACGGCACGAAAATCCTCATCGTTCATCGTCGTGACGATTTGCAGCGATGTCATCGTATCGAGGTCCATTGACCTTTGATTACGCTGTTCGGTCGTGAATTTTGTTAAATCGAGCATTTCATTCACCTCATCTTTCCTGTTTCTCGATGTAGTTTTGCTTAATGACATGCGTCGCCCGTTCGTAGTCACTGGCAACGTAAGCAGCGTACAGGGCATCGACAACCATAAGCTGGGCCATACGCGAAGCCATGGCACCGCTGCGGACCAAGGGTTCACTCGCAGCGACGCCGAGCACGGCATCGGCCATGGTGGCAAGCTTGGATGATCCATCTACTTTGGTAACGGCCACAACGGGACAGTTGTGACGTTGAGCCTCGGCGGTGCAGTCCAGCACCTCTTGCGTCAAGCCCGAGTAGCTAAAGGCGATTGCCATATCGCCCTCATGCATGTTCTTGGCACATAAGAGCTGATCATGCCAGTCGTCGTACAGATGGCACTCTTTGTCGACACGCATGAGCTTTTGCGCCAGATCGTGCGCGACCAAACGAGAGGCACCAATACCGAACAGATTGACCGCGCGTGCCCGCTTAAGACGGGCCGCGCATCGCTCCAAGACGGTGTAATCGAGCGTTCGCGCCGTCGCCTCGATCGTGCGCACGTTGCTTTTCATCACCTTCCCCACGATAC
The DNA here is from genome assembly GCA_048250755.1 of Collinsella sp. Lineage (GTDB taxonomy): Bacteria > Actinomycetota > Coriobacteriia > Coriobacteriales > Coriobacteriaceae > Collinsella. The sequence continues at coordinate 35,073 of DBEZMF010000073.1, read as the reverse complement.
GTTCGACGCTGTCATCCATGGAGATGTCCTCGAGGGCTACGTCTTTCTTGTCACCTAAGAGCGCCAGCTCGGCAATCAGTTCGCGCTGGAACTCCTTGTAGCCCGCAAAACCCAAACGCTTGCAAAAGCGCAAAATGCTCGAGGGCGAGGAGAACGTGACATCGGCAAGACCGCGGACGGACAGCCCGACCACCTCGTGCGGATGAGCGCTTACATATGCGATGACATTGCGTTCCGCCGGGCTCGCGCTGAGCTCACGCTCGCGAAGCCGCAAAAGCAATCCGTTTGCCATCTCAAACACCTCCGTTGAGAAGAATTAAAGACCAACGAACGATTCGTACCGGATACAAACAGCTTTTGCGGTACATTGTGCCGCATCGTGGCGCACAAAGGGCGAGCGTTCTACCGCTCGCCCCTCAAATCCGACCGCTCGGAAATACGAGCGACACAAAATAATTCAACGAGGTTGCATTATCAGAAACGGGTTTGTTACCGGCTAGCGCCTCGCATGGGCGCCGATCGGCCGAGTCGCATGGCGCACCAACGCCGCTGCCAGCAATACCAACAGCATGGCGGTGACATAGCCCGCAGCATCGAATCCTAAATCGATAACGTCGAAATGCCTGCCGGGAACAAAGATCTTATGCACCTGGTCGTCAACGGAGCAGGCAGCGCAAAAGAGAAACACAGGCACGCAACGGGAACACACACTCCATGGACGCCTGGAAAAGCAGACCACGATCACCGAGGCGAACAATCCGACGAAGAAAAACTCTACGGTATGGGCGACGCGACGGACGTTTGCGCCTACCCACATGCGAATGGAAGCAAGTCGACCAGGCTGGACCGTCGAGGCAGCCGGATTGGTACTCTCAGTCATGCCGTCCCCCGCCTGAGTTTCACCCGTGATGCCGGTAGCCTGAACGCTCGCAGCCTGACCCTCCACCACGCGCGCGGTGGACTCGCTCAGCAACGACGTCTGCACTGCGTTTTGCTCCGTCAGCACCCAGATGCCCGCCAGCGTTGCGGCGAACAGAGCGATCGCGGTCCACCCGATTATTTTCTTCATGTGCGCCAAAGGCCAACCTCCGTCTTTTTAAATATGAGCGAGTGTAGCCCCAAATGACATCGTCACCGTATCAAAATTTGAATCGCAACAGGAAGCGACAAAGCGACGCAAACCCCTACCCCGCCTCGCGCATCCAGCGATCGAACGTCCCCACGCACACGCCCAGGCACTTTGCTGCCTGGCTGCGGGTAATATCGCCCGCCTCATAGCTATCGCGCACCAGCTCAAACTGAGGAGGGCACGGCTTGCGAGGTCGACCGAAACGGACCCCTCGCGCCCGCGCCGCTGCAATTCCCTCCGCCTGGCGCCGATGGATATTCTCGCGCTCCACCTGCGCCACGTAGCTCAGCAGTTGCAGCACAATATCGGCAATCAGGGCGTTGGTCACATCCGGCGCGCCGCTGGCCCTGGCGCGCGTGTCAAGCAATGGCATGTCCAACACCACAATGGCAACCCCGAGCTCCTTGGTAATGCGTCGCCATTCCTCAAGAATCTCGGAGTAATTACGGCCAAGTCGGTCGATAGAAAGCACCACCAGCACGTCCCCGTCTCCCAGGACGTGCAGCAGCTCGCGATAATGCGGCCGATCGAAGTCCTTGCCGCTCGCATGGTCGGCATAAATATTCGCCGAGCCCACGCCATAGGCGCCCAGCGCATCCAGCTGCCGATTAAGGTTCTGATCGCGCGAACTCACCCGCGCATAACCGTACACCGTCGCCATCTCATCCCCGCTTTCTTGTAAACCTGCCAAAAAGGGACAGGTTTATTTTGGTAGGTTCTACCTCTCAAATAGCAGGTAAGCGGGCGGCCGAGCAGACGGCAAGGTAGCCACGATTCAAATGCGGAGGGCGGTCCCGAAAGGCCGCCCTCCGCTCCCCCACCATCGGTCGGGATTTGGCTAATGGATAAGCTTAAAGTCCAAGTGCCCACGCGTGGTATTGACGCGCGAGACCTCGATGATCACGCGCTGCCCCAGCTCGTAACGGGTGCCCGTGTCGGCACCCGTGAGCGTTAGCGCGTCCTCGTCGAACTCGAACCACTCGTTGCCCAGGCTCTTGATCGAAACCAAGCCTTCGACCTGCGTTAGATCCAAGCGCACAAAGAGGCCCATGCTGCTAACCCACGAGACGGTTCCGGCATAGCGCTCGCCTAGACGGTCCTCATAGTACTGGGCAATCTTGATCTTTTGCGTCGCATGGCTGGCGGCATCTGCCGCGCGCTCGGCATCGCTGCATGCGCGGCAGATCTGCGGCAGAATGCGCGGCAGCGACTCGCGTCCCTTGCCGATCAGCCGCGACGTACGGACCAAGGCGTCCTTGCCGCCGAGCTGCTCATAGGCCAACTGCAGCTTGAGTACGCGGTGCACCACCAGATCGGGGTAGCGACGGATGGGACTCGTAAAGTGACAGTAGCACGGCGCAGCGAGCGCAAAGTGGCCCTCGTTGCGCGGCTTGTACAACGCGCGCTGCATGCTGCGCAGAAGCAGCGTGTTGACGAGCGGTGCGTTGGCCGTACCGGCGGCAGCATCGACTGCAGCCTGCAGCTCATCGGGACTCCCCAGGGCAATACCGGCAGCACGGCGATCGTCGATGATGCCTAGCTGCGCCAGCGCAACGGCGGCACCGTGCAGGCTATCGGGGCTCGGATCCTCATGCACGCGATAGCAGGCCTCGATATCACGGTCCGCCAGCCACTCTGCAACGCATTCGTTGGCGAGCAGCATGGCTTCCTCGATAAGCGACGTGGCGCACGAACGCTCGCGCGCCACAATCTGCACGGGTACTCCGTCCTCATCCAATAGAGCGCGAATCTCGGCCGTGTCAAAATCGACTGAGCCGCGGGCGCGACGGATACGACGGCGGAGTTCGGCGAGTTCGTTGGCGGCGACAAGGAAATTGCCGAGGTCGACGTTGTAGCCGCGGGCGGCCTCCTCGCACGCAAGACCGCGCTCAAGCGCTTCCTCGCGCGAGGTCTCGGCAGCCGCAACATCCTCGGCCGCACCCTCCAGCACCGAATACTCAACCGCGCCGGCACGCACCAGCAGCGCCTCGGCGCCGTCATAGTCCATACGCACACGCGAGCGAATCACGCTGGGGTACGGATCGTAATGCCGCACGCGACCCTGCGCATCGAGCTCGATATCGACGGTAAACGCAAGACGGTCCTCGTCAGGGCGAAGCGAGCATAGGTCACAGGACAGGCGTTCGGACAGCATGGGAAGCACGCGATCGGCCAGGTACACCGATGTCGTACGATGGCGAGCCTCAAGATCGATAAGCCCGTCCCAAGCCACATAGTGTGAAACGTCGGCGATATGCACACCCAGCTTGTAGCCACCCTCGGGCGTGCGCTCCAGCGAAATGGCATCGTCAAAGTCGCGCGCGTCGACCGGGTCGATCGTGATGACAAAGCGGTCGCGCAGATCGCGGCGGAGCGGGTCCTTAAGCGCCGCGGACACATCGAGCGAAAGCCCCTCGGCCTCGTCTAGCGCGGCCTCGGGATAGCTATCGGTATAGCCGTAGCGCGCCATCACATATTGAACGCCCAAATCGGGCGCGTCATCTCCGCCAATGCGGCGTTCGATCGTCACAGTGCCCGATTCCAGGCGCGTCGGGTAGGTCAAAATGCGCGCGACAACAGCATCACCCGGGTGAACGCCCAGACGATCCGCCGAGGTATCCTCAGGCAGAATGAAGAAGTCAGCCTTCAGACGCGAATCGAGCGGCTCGATCACACCGAGCGGACCGGCGGTCTGGTACGTACCCACCACGCTGATGGCGGCGCGCTCAACCACGCCTTCGATCACGGCGCGCCGCTCACCGTGCGGGCTGTTCTTAATGCTCACGGCAACGGTATCGCCATCCATGATCTCGCGCTTACCGCGGCCCATGACCTTGTAGTCGCCGTTTTCGGTTACAACGTAGGCACTGTGCTCATGGAGCTGCACGCGCCCGGTCAGGCTCGGACGGCGTTCGCTGCGCACCGGCCCGCGCTTATTGCGAGCTCCACGCTTATGCTTGTTATTGCGCCCCATGGCGCCTCCTAACTATCGATTGCCGACTCCAAAGAGTCTACCCAAATGATTCGCCATCCTGCCGTCCCCTAGGGATCAAAAAACGGGCCGCCCCATAAGAGACGACCCGTTGGAAGGGATGAATTCCAGGCATGCCTACACGCGCAGGTAGCGGCGCATGGCGATGGCAGAACCAAAGAGACCGATAATCACGCCGACCAGAATCAGCGCAGCATAGGTCACCAGGTAGTACTGCATCGGCAGGGCAAACGACATCCAGCCGATGCTCTCCTGCAGACGCGGAATCATCAGATTGCGCAGCAGCTCCAGAACGCCGATGGAAAGCAGCGAGCCCAAAATGGCCTGCAGCACGCCCTCGGTGATAAACGGGCCACGAATGAAGCCGTTGCTGGCGCCGACCAGACGCATAATCGCAATCTCACGACGACGCGCCGTGATGGACAGGCGAATCGTGTTGTTGATAAAGATGAACGCGATAAAAGTCAGCAGGCCAACGAGCACCACGGCGGCGATGCGGATGTAGTTGGTCACCTGGAACAGGCGGCTCACTTCCTCCTGGCCGTACAGCACGCTCGCGTTGACGTCGCCGTCATCCGCGATCTTCTGGAAATCGGCATCCTTCTTGAGCTTCTTTGCCGTGCTCTCGACCTTGGACGGATCGTCCATCTCAATAGCGAAGGAAGCCGGCAGCGGGTTCTGGCCATCGAGCGCGCTCATGGTGGCGTCGGCGTTGCCCGACATCTTGCTCGTATACTCGGCCAGCGCGTCGTCCTTGTCCTTATAGGTCACGGACTTGACGTTATTCCACGTCTTAAGCTCGGCCTCAAAAGCCTGAACATCGGCCTGATCGGCGTCATCACTAATGAACGCGTTGATGACAACCTGATCCTCGACGGTGCCGATCACGGAGTTCAGCATCGCAGAGCCCATGATGAACAGGCCGATGATAAACAGCGAAAGGAAGATCGTGATGACGGCGCCGAGCGAGGTAGTCCAGTTACGGAAGAAGTGGCTGATTGCCTCTTTGAAGGAGTAGCCCACGTTAGTTGGTGCCATAGTTGCCGTAACCTCCCCTCTCCTGGTCGCGGATGACGTGGCCGCCCTCGAGGGCGATCACGCGACGGTGCATGCTATCGACCATCTCGCGGTCGTGCGTGGCGACGATCACGGTGGTGCCGGTGCGGTTAATACGCTCAAGCAGCTTCATGATGCCCAGCGAGATCGCCGGGTCGAGGTTGCCCGTGGGCTCGTCGCAGATCAGCAGCGGCGGACGGTTGACCATAGCACGGGCGACGGCAACGCGCTGCTGCTCGCCACCGGAAAGCTGGTCGGGCAGCGAGTCCATCTGATCGGCCAGACCGACCAGACGCAGCACCTCGGGCACCTGGCTGCGAATGACGCCCTTGGGCTTGCCGATGCACTGCAGGGCAAACGCCACGTTTTCGTAGGCGGTCTTTTGCGGCAGAAGCTTAAAGTCCTGGAACACGGCGCCAATCTGGCGGCGCAGGAACGGAACCTTGCGGTTCTTGATCTTCATGAGGTCCTGACCGGCAACCAGGATGCGGCCGCTCGTCGGCTTGACGTCACGGTTGAGCGTCGACAGCAGCGTGGTCTTACCCGAGCCGGAGTGACCGACCAGGAAGACGAACTCGCCCGGATAGATCTCGATGTTGATGTCGTCGAGTGCAGGCTTGTTGGGCTGTGCCGGATAGATCTTGGTGACATGCTCCATAAGGATGACGGGCTCGACACCGGCCTGCTTGGCCATCTTCTTGCGGCTGGCCTGCGGATCGATGGGCGCAAACACCGACGTAAAATCGGGGTTGTTGAGCGCGTTATCGAGGCTTGCGACCTCGGCTGCCTGATCGCTCTCGACCACCGGGGCAGCAGGCTGCGTGGGGTCGGGAATAGCGGCAAAGAGACCGGACTGCGCAGGCTGAGGAGCCGGCGTCGCAGGGGCCAAGGGGTCGGGAATGCCGGCCATGGTAGGCTGCGGCGTGGCGGCACCAGCCTGAGGCTGCTCCACGCGAGCGGTCACGGCCTGAACGGGCTCAAAACCCGCCGTGCCGGAAAGCGCGACATCGCTGGTTGGATTGTAGGCAAAGGGATCGGATGCCGGCTGTGCCTGATCTGCCGGCTGAGCGGGAGCCTGAGCAACAGGCTGGCCCTCTGAATCCGGAGTGGCGAAACGACTGCCCTGGACGCCTGTCTGCGTCTTGGGGGCATCATCGCCCGCACCGGAGGTACGGAAGTGGTTACCCACTGGTGCTCCTTATCGTCGTGCGTTTAAACTACATGAGCGCTTTGTATTTTAGCAGCATTAGCTTTGCTGCACATAAGAAGCATGGCGTGCTTAGGGATCCCGTCGGCCGGGCACAGGGTTACTCTCCAAATCGTCCTCGGACATGTCGGAGCCCCCGCTGCGCGCTTCGCGCGGCGGGGGCTCCTCCGTCCTGCGGAAAGATTTGGAGAGTAACCCTGTGCCCGGCCTGCGATAACTAAGGGGTCGCCGCGTTTATCTTGGGGTGCTGCATATACAAAGCTGGAAGGGTCTGAATTGCGCTTTGTCGATATATGCCCTTTTCCCTGATGGGACCGTGCTTGAGGGGCGTCTTCATAAGTTGCGGTGAAATAGGAACTGTTGAGCCTTTAAGCTGGCAAAACAGTCCTTATTTCACCGCAACTGAAACAGGGGCGCTCTCCAAGAGAGCGCCCCTGCCGGGTTTCCATAGTACTGGCGAAACAGTTTTATAGTTCTGGCGAAGCAGTCCTTGAGATCCGCCTTGCCTTATGCCAAGAACTCCTTGGTGGTCGCCACGATATTGGCGGCGTCCAGGCCGTACTTGTGCAGGAGCTCGGCACCCGGGCCAGACTCACCGAAGGTGTCGTTGACGCCGATCTTCTTGAGCGGCGTCGGGCACTGCTCGCACAGGACGTCGGCAACGGCGCTGCCCAGGCCACCGATCACAGAGTGCTCCTCGACGGTCACGACGTGGCCGGTCTTGGTGGCGCTCTTGACGATCAGGTCGGCATCGATGGGCTTGATGGTGTGCATGTTGATGACCTCGGCGTCGATACCCTCGGCAGCGAGCTGCTCGGCGGCCTCGAGAGCCTCGCCGACCATCAGGCCGCAGGCGATGATGGTCACATCGGCGCCCTCGCGCATGACAATGCCCTTACCCAACTCGAACTTGTAGGTCTCGGGGTCGTTGATAACCGGCGAGGCCAGACGGGCAAAGCGCATGTACACCGGACCGTCGCACTCGTAGGCGGCGCGCGTCACGGCGCGGGCCTCCACATCGTCGGCAGGAACGATAACGGTCATGCCGGGGATGACGCGCATAAGGGCGATATCCTCGCAGCACTGGTGCGTGGCGCCATCCTCGCCCACCGAGATACCGGCGTGCGTGGCACCGATCTTAACGTTAAGGTGCGGGTAGCCGATGGAGTTACGGACCTGCTCAAAGGCGCGACCGGCAGCGAACATGGCAAAGGTGCTCGCGAAGGCAACACGACCGGTGGTCGCGATACCGGCGGCAACACCCATCAGGTTGCTCTCGGCGATACCCACGTCGAAGAAGCGGTCGGGGCAAGCGGCCTTAAATTTGCCGGTCTGCGTGGCGGCGGCCAGGTCGGCGTCGAGGACCACAAAGTCATCGTGCTCGTTGGCGAGCTCGACGAGGGCCTCGCCGTAGCTTACACGCGTGGCGATTTTCTTGACGTCTGCCATCCTAGAGCTCCTCTCCGGCGGCCGTGAGCTCTGCCATGGCCTGCTCAAACTGTTCATCGTTGGGGGCCTTGCCGTGCCAACCAACCTGGTTCTCCATAAAGGAAACGCCCTTGCCCTTCATGGTCTCGGCGATGATGGCGGTCGGCTGACCCTTGGTGGCGCGGGCCTCGGCAAAGGCGGCGCGGATCTGGTCGAAATCGTTGCCGTCGGCAAGCTCCACCACGTGGAACTTAAAGGCGCGGAACTTGTCGGCGAGCGGCATGGGGTCGTTGACCTCCTCGACGGGGCCGTCGATCTGCAGGCCGTTGTGGTCGACGATCACGCAGAGGTTATCGAGCTGCTGGTTGCCGGCAAACATGGCGGCCTCCCAGACCTGGCCCTCCTCGCTCTCGCCATCGCCCAGCAGGGCGTACGTGCGGTAAGTATCGCCCCAGTGCTTGGCGGCAACGGCCATGCCCACGGCGGCGGAAATGCCCTGGCCCAGCGAGCCGGTGGACATGTCGACGCCCGGGGTGTCGTTCATGTTGGGGTGGCCCTGCAGGTGGCTGCCAATATGGCGCAGCGTCTCGAGGTCCTCCTTGGGGAAGAACCCACGCTCGGCGAGCACGGCGTACAGGCCCGGAGCGCAATGGCCCTTGGAGAGCACAAAACGATCGCGGTCGGCCTTGCGGGGATCGGCCGGGTCGACGTTCATTTCCTCAAAGTACAGATAGGTCATGATGTCGGCAGCGCCGAGCGAACCGCCCGGATGGCCGGACTTGGCAGCGTGCACGCCGGTGACGATGCCCTTCCTTACCTCGTTGGCAACCTTTTTGAGCTCTTCGTCGCTCATTGTGCCTTCCTTTCATCCTCATTAGACAAAATGCGCACGGCACCGAAGGTAATCGCAACACAGCCGCAATGCACGTACGTCATTCATTATGCTGGAAACTGATGGCTTTACCAGAGTTTTTATCATTATTTGAACAATTTAGCAGGCAGAACCGCTGATGAAACGGTTTATCAATGTGAACGTCTTTTGGATGGAACGCAGTCGGCCCTACGCGTTAATGTCCTTGAAGCCCTCGCCGAAGGTTTCCGTAACGTCGGCGACCGTCACAATGGCGCGAGGATCGCGCTCACGCACAATGGTCTTGAGCGTGTTGAGCTCGCGGCGGCTCACAATGACCATGATCACCGGCTTCTCGGCGCCCGAGTACATACCGGTCGCCTTAAACTTGGTGCAGCCGCGACCCAAGCCATACATGATGTCGGCCGCGATATCGGGAAACTTGTCCGAGATGATGAGCACCATACGGCGCCTGTTGCCACCATCGACCACGGCATCGATCACGTAGCCGCTAATGACCATCGAAAGACCCGCATACAGCGCGTTTTCGACCGAAAAGACCGGGGCCGACAGCGCGCACACGGCAACATCGATCGCCATGACGGTCGAGCCAACCGGCAGCGATGTATTGCGCGAGATAATCTGACCGATGGTGTCGGAACCACCAGTGTTAGCACCGGCGCGCAGCACCATGCCGTAGCCGATGCCCGTGATAATGCCACCCCACATAGCGGGCAGCATCAGATCGGCATGTGCCAGCGGCGCCACAAACGGAGCGAACAGGTCGGTGAAAAAGCCCAGCAGCACAAAACCCGTCGCCGTCTGCACCACGTAGAACATGCCACCCTCGCGCATAACGACCAGCAGCAGCAAGGCATTCATCACAATGGTTTGAATACCGACAGGCAGCGAGACGCCATGAGACGCACCGACCGCCTGGATAATCGTGGCGAGACCCGTAACGCCGCCGGCGGCAAGACCGTTGGGAATCAAAAACAGGTCCGTCGCGATAGCGGCCAGAGCACAGCCCAGCATAATCTTGGGCAGATCGTGAAAGAAGTTCAGCGAAAGAATGCGTTTGATGTCCAGACGATATGCCATGCTGCCTCCCTCAAAAAAGCGCACCCCGTCGGATGCGCTTTGAACTTCTTGCTGTATTCGATTCTACCGATTCACCGAGCAAATACCACCCCTGCGAAGTGTTTGCATCGACCCGGAGCCAACCATGTGCCTAGGCGCCCGAGCCTTCTGCATCGGCGTTGCCGGTGGCCCAGCGATGGTAGCCAATAACAAACGGGTCCAGGTCGCCATCGTCAAGAACTGCCTCGACGTTGCTGGTCTCCACGCCCGTGCGTAGGTCCTTGACCATCTGGTACGGGTAGAGCACGTAGCTGCGAATCTGGTTGCCAAAACCGATCGTGGTCTTGGGTCCACGAATCTCATCGAGCGCCTCGGCACGCTTCTCGAGCTCAATCTCGTACAGGCGAGCCTTGAGGATCTGCATGCACGCGGCCTTGTTCTGGATCTGGCTGCGCTCGTTTTGGCAGGTGACCACAATGCCGCTGGGGAAATACGTCACGCGCACGGCGGAGTCGGTAGTGTTAACGCCCTGACCGCCCGGGCCGCTCGCGTGGTACACGTCCACGCGGATGTCGTCGGGACTGATCTCGATGTCGATATCATCGGGCAGCACGGGGATGACCTCGACGCCGGCAAACGTGGTCTGGCGGCGCTTCTTGTCGTCGGTGGGGCTAATGCGAACCAAGCGGTGAACGCCGGCCTCGGCGCGCAGCATGCCAAATGCGTCCTTGCCCTCGACGGTAAAGGTCGCGCGGTCGATGCCGATGACCTCGGCCGCGGGACAGTCGTTGATGGTGACCTTCCAGCCGCGACGCTGGCAGTACTTCATGTACATCTTAAAGAGCATGAAGGTCCAGTCCTGGGCCTCCAGACCACCCTGTCCGGGCTTGATGGTCACAATGGCATCGCCGTGATCGAACTCACCGGTAAACCAGCTCGAAAGCTCAAGCTCATCGATGGCACGGGCCAGGCGCTCAGCCGTGGCTGCAGCCTCCTCGCGAAGGGTGGCGGCGTCGGGGTCATCCCCCATCTCCTCGGCAAGCTCCAGCGCGGCGCGGGCATCGGAAAGCTCGCCGCGCGCGGTGTCCACGGCAGCGATATCTTCCTTGGTACGCGCGATCTCCTCCATGGTGGCACGGGCGGCGTCGGCGTCATCCCAAAAGCCAGGGGCAACACTTTTGGCCTCGAGCTCGGTCACGCGCGTGCGCTTTTCGTCCAAATGGAGATACGACTCGACCTCGCCGAGCCGGTCCGCAAACGCGTCCAGCTCGGCGGGCGTTACCTCTAAAGCCTCAGCCATTAACGATTCCTGCCGTGGCAGTACTTAAACTTCTTGCCGCTACCGCAGGGGCACGGGTCGTTGCGGCCCACGTTGACGTACGGATCGTCGCTCTCGGACTTGCGATAGGTGGTCACCTTGCCACCGTTGTTGACGGCAGCCGGACCACCCTGGACAGCCGTGCGGGCCTGCACCTGCGCCTGCTTGCGCAGCACCGAGTCGCCGTTGTCACCATCGACCTCGGCAGGACCGGAGAAGCGCGCGCCCTCGAGTGCGGGGTCCTCCTTGTGCTCCACGGCACGCGGGGCAGCCTTGATCTCGATACGCAGAACCGTGCGCAGGTAATCCTCGTACATGGTATCGACGAGTATCTGGAACGCGCCGTAGGCCTCGGTCTTGTACTCAACCAGCGGGTCGCGCTGGCCAAAGCCGCGCAGGCCGATGCCGGTCTTGAGGTAGTCCATCTCCTGCAGGTAGTTCATCCAGCGGGTATCGATGACGCGCAGCATGACCTGGGTGTTGAGCTCGCGCATCAGGTCCTCACCCAAGCGCTCGGCCTTCATGTTGTAGCACTTCTCTACGTAAGCCAGGACATCGGCGGCCAGGGCCTCATAATCCTCGTCGGGGAACTTCGGCGTATCGATGTGGCCGGTGAGCTCCACAACCCACTTGCGCAGGCCCTCCAGGTCACGCTCGCCATCGTGACTGTCCTTGGTGCAGAACTCCTGCACGCAGCGGTACACGGTGTCGTGCATGACCTCGGTGATGTGGTCGGTCAGGTCCTTGCCGTCCAGAATCTTATTGCGCTCGGCGTAGATGACCTGGCGCTGCTTGTTCATGACGTCGTCGTACTCAAGGACGCTCTTACGCATGGAGAAGTTGATGCTCTCGACCTTGTGCTGGGCGCTCTCGACGGCCTTGGAGATGATCTTGTGCTGGATGGGCATGTCGTCGCCCATGTCGGCCGTGACCATCATCTTGGAGACGCGGTCCATCTTGTCGCCGCCGAACAGGCGCATGAGGTCGTCCTCGAGCGACAGGTAGAACTGGGTCTCGCCCGGATCGCCCTGACGGCCGGAGCGGCCGCGCAGCTGGTTGTCGATACGGCGGGACTCGTGGCGCTCGGTGCCGATGACGGTCAGGCCGCCGGCGGCAAGCACGCGCTCGCGCTCGGCCTTGCAAGTCTCCTTGGCCTCGGCGTTAAACTGCTCGAGCTGCTCGGGCGTCACATCCTCCATGGTCAGACCCTCGTACTCCAGGCGCTCGCGCACCAGCTCGTCGGGGTTGCCGCCCAGCAGGATGTCGGTACCACGACCGGCCATGTTAGTAGCGATGGTCACGGCGCCGTAGCGTCCGGCCTGGGCAACGATGTGGGCCTCGCGTTCATGGTGCTTGGCGTTGAGGACCTCGTGTGCGATGCCGCGCTTGGTAAGGGCGGCGGACAGCTTCTCGGAACTCTCGATGGAGACGGTGCCCACCAGGACCGGCTGGCCCTTGGCGTGACGTCGCTCGACATCGTCGGCGACGGCGTTGTACTTGGCCTGAATGGTGCGGTACACCAGGTCCTCGTGATCCACGCGCTGCACGGGCTTGTTGGAAGGGATGACTTCGACGGGCAGCTTGTAGATCTCGCGGAACTCGGCATCCTCGGTAAGTGCCGTGCCGGTCATGCCGGAGAGCTTGTCATACAGACGGAAGTAGTTCTGCAGGGTGATGGTGGCGAGTGTCTGGTTCTCCTCGCGTACGAGCACGCCCTCTTTGGCCTCGATGGCCTGGTGCAGGCCCTCAGAATAGCGGCGGCCTTCCATAATGCGGCCGGTGAACTCGTCGACGATCTTGACCTCGCCGTTGGTGACCACGTACTGCTTATCGCGGTGGAACATGTACTGGGCCTTCAGCGCCTGCTGCAGGTGGTTGACCAGCTGGCCGGAGAGATCGGCATAGATGTCATCGATACCCAGGCGGCGCTCGATTTTCTTAAGGCCGCGCTCGGTGGCGGCGATGGTGTGCTTGGCCTCGTCCATGACGTAGTCGCCCGTGGGCTCGACGTCCTCGGTGGCGGTGAGCATGTCGTGCGAGACGTCCTCGCCGCGCTCCAGGCCGCGCACGGCACGCGCGAAGTCCTTGTAGGTGCTGGCGGACTTGGTGCCAGCGCCCGAGATGATCAGCGGGGTGCGGGCCTCATCGATCAGGATGGAGTCAACCTCGTCGACGATGGCGTAGTTGTGGCCGCGCTGCACGCGCTGCTCGGGACGGGTAACCATGTTGTCGCGCAGGTAATCAAAGCCGAACTCGGAGTTGGTGCCGTAGGTGACGTCTGCCTGGTAGGCCGGACGCTTGAGCTCGAGCGGCATGTTGTTCTGGAGCAGACCGACGGTCATGCCCAGGTACTTGTAGATGCGGCCCATCCACTCGGAGTCGCGCTTTGCCAGGTAATCGTTGACGGTAACGACATGCACGCCCTTGCCGGCGATAGCATTGAGGTAGCCGGCCAAGGTGGAGACGAGCGTCTTGCCCTCGCCGGTCTTCATCTCGGCGATGTGGCCCTCGTGCAGTGCCATGGCGCCAATGAGCTGCACGTCAAAGTGGCGCATACCCATGGTGCGCTTGGAAGCCTCACGCACGGTAGCAAAGGCCTCGGGAAGCATGTCGTCGAGCGACTCGCCGTTGGCGTAACGCTCGCGGAACTTATCGGTCTGGGCGCGGAGCTCCTCCTCGGTCATCTTCTCAAACTGGGGCTCAAGACCGTTGATCTGGTCGACGATCTTGTAGTAGCGCTTAAGGTCCTTATCGGATCCAAAGGACAGCAGCTTTGACATGAATCCCATGTGGTTTTCCTTTTTGGCCATAGCCCACGCCGTGCAGCTGCGGGCGAGTTAAACACAGATGATTGTACTTTAGCCAAACAAGGCGCGGCCTATACGGTCGAGCTCGACCGCCACGTAATAACTACGACCAACCTGCCACAATGGGACAGGTTAATTTTGGCAGGTCTATCTGGGCAAACGCCGCCTCTCTGCCATGTGGTGCCATGGGGACAGGTTAGTTTGCACTAATTTAAAAAGAAAAAGGGCCGCGCACCCAAATGGATGCACGGCCCTCATGCCATGAATGCGAGCGATTCCGCGGCGAGCTATTTACTCAGCAGCCTCGGTGGTCTCGGCCTCGGCAGCGGCCTCCTCGACGGGAGCCTCTGCGGGAGCCTCGGCGGCCTGCTTGGCAGCCTCCTCGGCAAACTTAGCAGCACGCTTAGCCTTCTCGGCAGCCTTAGCCTCAGCGGCGGCCTTGCGAGCGGCCTCGGCCTCAGCAGCCTTGGCGGCCTTGGCAGCCTTGGCCTCCTCGGCCTTCTTGAGCTGGGCGGCAGCGGCGCCACCGAACTTGTCGGCGAAGCGCTGGACGCGTCCACCGGTGTCGACGAACTTCTGCTGGCCGGTGTAGAACGGGTGGCACTCGTTGCAAAGCTCAACCTTCATCTCGGACACGGTAGCGTGCGTCTTGAAGGTGTTGCCGCAGGAGCACGTCACCGTGCACTCGACATACTGGGGATGGATACCCTGCTTCATGGTAGGACTCCTTATTGGTCAGGCGCTGGTTACCGATCAGCGCATAAGGCGTCTTGGTTTCCGACCAAGACAACAAACTCGGCTATGGTACCACGGCGCCGCGTGTCCCACAAAAGGTTCACGGTCTTTTCGGCACAGCACGAACTGGCCCTTGAATATCAACTATCATCCGAACACTCCCCCACATTCATCCTTCGTATGTATCGAGGTATTCCTGCTTGAGCGTCTGCGAGGACGACTTGATCTTTTCCACGAGCGTGCCGGCCTCGATGAAGTAGAACGAGTTGGTGAGGTCTGCCAGGTCGTCGAGCAGATGGCTTGAGATGAGCACGCTGCGTCCCCGCGCCACCTCGCTGCGCATCGCGTCGCAGGAGGTTTTCCGTTTTCCCGGATCGAGGCCGTTCAGCGGTTCATCGAGGATGAGGTACGGGCAATCGGTCGCTATCGCCATGGCAAGCTTTACCTGCTGCTTCATTCCTGTCGAGAGTTTACGGGTCGGCTTGTCGAGATATGGGGAGATTCCGAGGGAGTCGCAGAGCGAGTCGATGTCGGCGGCCGATTTCCACGCCTCCCTAACGAAAGAGAGGTGCTCGCGGGCCGATAGCGTGGGGTAGAGATCCGCGCCGCCCGAAGAGCTCAGGTAGACGAGTTCTGCGAATTCGGCTGATCGGCGTTGGCAGATTCCGTCTGCCGCCAGGCTTCCCGAGCGGATGCGGGTGGGAAATTGGCCCGACAGCGCTTCAAGAAGGGTGGTTTTCCCCGAGCCGTTGGGAGCGACGAGCCCCGCCGCCGTTCCCGGGCCCAAGGAAAGCGATCCGATCGAAAGTATCGTCGTGCTCCCGTATCCCACGCTCACGTCCAGGAGCTCAAGCCCATGGTGCTTTTTAGCGGGTCCAGCCTGTTTGGGCGAACGCGTCACAACGGCGCCGACCGCGAAAAGGACCGCGACGTATACCAGGGCCACGGCAAGCATCGATGCGCCGCCCGAACCGGAGCCAATGAATTCTGTCGGGAAGCATCCTACGTAACCCGTTGCCTCGATAGGCGAGAACACGGCCAGCGGCAGGAGCCCGAGCGCGGCATTATGCCCCAGTGCCGAATCGGACAATAACGGGAATGCCGGGGCCGCGACAAGCAACGCGGAGGTAAGGGGGCCCGCGAAGACGCGCCTCGTTGCGGTCGATAGGACGACGGAACAAACGGATATCAAGGTTCCACCCGCGAGCAGCGCGAGAAGTATGGTCGTGAAGACGTTTCCCGCGGTCGTGGTAGTGAGCGCGCCGTTATGGAAGAAGGCGATCGGGTACCCGATCTGCCCGAAGCCGTTTAGGGCCAAGGCGTAAATACTCCCGGGCGCAAGGCCGGCGAGGAGCATCGCGGTCCCCGCGCCAATTATCGAAAACACGGTTTGGATAAGGCGCCGGAATTTGGGCACGGGCGCCTTTGCCGCCAGGGTCCCGGGCCTTGTGGCGCCGAGCACGAGTATCGACGAGAGAAGGAAGGGGATGAAGGGAAGGAAGGACGGCGCCTGGGCAATGGCGTAGGGCAGGAAGGAGAGGAACGGCAGGTCGTTTGCGGAGGCCGGGATATCCGCGATGCCGGAGCTGCTCAGAGCGCGGCAATATGCGAGCTCTGCGTCATTGGTCTCTCGGTCTCCCACGATGGACCCGGATTGGAAGCCTTCGTCCATGAGCGCGTAGTAGCTCTCGGCAGAATCGAGAAAGGCGGCGTCGGTTTGAGCGGCGAGGGCGGCGTTCGCGTATCTTGCAAGCTCAGCGTCATCTTGCTGCTCTGGCGATAGGTCTGTGCCGCTGGCCTGGGGCGCGCGCGTATTGAATGCGTCGACAAAGCCCTGCATGCCCTGCTTCATAAAGAAGGGGCCGTAGATGGGTGAATTGAACGCAATGGGGACGGAAAAGGCTGCAGCAAGAACGAGCGTGGAAATCCATACGGCCCTGTCTCTTAGGATTAGTTTGAGAAGAAGTCGACAGTACATTCAGAAGCACCTGCATTCCTCAAAGAATCGTTAGATTAAAAGTAACAGACCGGATGAAGATGCGCGCGGCGGGGGCGAGGCGAATGGCTGAACGGTATCGATATGCGGGTTTAACGGCATATCGACCACATAGATTTTTAACTTGCATTTCTACCCGCCCTTTTCGTAGAGTCGCCGATACGTGCTTAGCGCACCCTCGGCGCGTCCGGCAGGCTTTGCGAAATGGGATCCAGGAGACTTCGGCGCAGCACCATCTTGCGGAATGCTTCTAATGAGCCTCCCATCCTTCAAAAACAGAATCTCATCGCACAGCCTATCGACCGAATCCAAGATGTGGGATGACATGATGATGCACGTACCAGAATCGGCCAGCTTCCTGAGAATCTCGGAATGCAAGTCCACCCTGCTGGGGTCGAGCGCGTTCATGGGCTCATCTAATAGAAGGTACCGCGCGCCCGTCGCATACGCAATCGCCAGGGCAAGCTGCTGCTTCATGCCCTGGCTCAGAGTGCGGATCCTCATCTTCGCGAACTCGCCTATCTGCGTTTGTTCCACTATCTCTTCGATATCGCGAGCATGCGGCCACATATCGCAAACCATCTTGAGGTGATCTTCCGCACGCAATCCGGGATACAGCAGCGTCCCCTCACCAGGTGCATAGAAGATCATAGAACGGACCTCTCTCGCACCCGTACCCTGCACCTCATCCAGAACGATGCTCCCGTCCACGCGAGGACCCGGCAAGCCTGCCATCGCACGCAGCAACGTCGTCTTTCCATGCCCGTTCGGAGCGACGAGACCGTAGACCGTACCCGGGGCAAACTCAGCGTTCACCGAATCTACGAGCACCTTCTTTCCATAAGAGATCGTCAGCGTTTGAAGGTCAATCATCGAGATCATCCCCTTTCGATCTTTGGAACACTCAGGCGCACCATCAACGGAGATACGGCGCCCAAGACCACCAGCAGAGCGCCCGATGCGCCGACGACCTCTCCAAAAGGCATCGCGTTCGTCCCTCGCCCAAGGAACCCAATCGTCCCCACCTGGGAAGCGGGATCAAACGAGGCGAATGGAGCCAGCAGCGCGACGCCCATGCCCACGCTTTCAACATGAGCGCTCAACGAACCCAACACCAAGAGAACCGCGCAAACCATTCCGGTGACAACGGGGTTGCGGCTAATCGCTGCTGTCAACGCAGCGACGACGGAAATCACGCCGTATGCCATGACCAGCAACGGAATACTGCACAACACCGCCTCCCCCACCATGGACGTTGTCGAAGCTCCCGCCCGAATGAGAGCGACGGGATACTCCGATCCACCCGCACCGTTCTTAATCACGGACACAACGACAGCGGGAACCATCGACACCAAAAGCAGCACCAAGCCAAGCAGGAGAGCCAGCGCAACAGCCGTCAGAAAACGCACATGCGCTGTTGCGGGGATCTGGAGAACCAGAAGGGAACGACACTGCAGGTGGGTGCACGCGAGCGATGTGACAACCACGGGCAACAGCAAAAATAAGGAGGGAAGCGCTGCCTGGAGATACGAAAGGAGGATTAATGGGGGCATCTTCGTACTTAACTCGTAAACCTTGGGGTCCGGCAAGCTCGCGATCGACTCAAGCAGAAGGGCGCGCGCCTCCGCACGAGAAGGAGTCTCCGGCTCGATTCCGATCGATTGCAGGAGAGTCGCATCTGCCGCGCCCAGCTCACCTCGAGCGCGCTCGTACGTCGCAAGGCTTCGAAACCCCTCCGCAGGCATAGGCGCGTACACGAAACCCGAAAGAGCATCCCGCATGTCTTCCAGGGCCGCTTTGCCCTCGACGTCCATATTCGCAGCGTTCTGCTCTAGATACCGATCTATTGAACGGAGCTCCCCATCCCTATACCGAACAGCGGAAACGTTATCAGCGTCAGGAAACATCTCGACCAGAGCCGGGGCCAGCATCGTCGTCGACATTGCAATCGCGCATACGGCGAGGGTAGGAGAACGCAGGAGCAGTTTCCCCATCGTTCTTACGTATGCAACGGCGGAGGCACAAGCGCTCGAAACGAGTTGCCGTTCTCGATGCAGTGAAGGAACCTCTCTCTCAAGACAAATCGGGGATATCGGGCACGCGCAGCCGCTCTTTCCAGCAACGCAAAGCAGACTAATTGCCAGCACCTCGATCCCGATTGCGCATACGAGGGCAATCGCGCCACGCTCGAAGCAAAGTCCAGGCAGATTCACTATCTGCGTTGTCGGGTACGGGCTATAGGCGCCGACGGTCAACTCAGTGTTCGCATACGTAAGGGGATTCAACAGGGCGAACTCACGTAAAGCGATGGATCTTCCGTAATACCCGGGAACCATCGTCACCCCCATCAGGGCACATACGAACACGATTCCAAGCGTAGGGTTATTGGCAATCTTCACGGCAAGGTGAACGACAAGCGAGATGAACGCTGCCACCAAGAATTGCAAGATGGCCGTCTGCGCGAACACCAGCCAAGCCGGTTTGATAACCGGAGTCGCATATTGAATGTAGCCTATCGGATAGAACGGCGAGCCCGGGCCATTCTTCACAAGCGCGGCGATTATCCCTGGAAGATTGATGGCGAGGACGGCAAGCATTGCAAAAACACTCGCCCATACGCTCGATGCAACAAGTCTACCCAGCTCGCCCATCGGTGCCTGGATGATGAGCTTTTCACGTTTGTTAAGACGCGCGGCAAGGAACGAGACGGCAACGGCCGTTGCGACCCATAGCAAGTACTCCTTCGATCCGTCATAATAGGTGTACTCTCCATCCGATATCTGCAGAAACGGAAGTAGGGGAGAGAGCGGTGCCAAGATAAGACGTCCCGCGGCAAGAGGGTACAGAAGCGCGGGCATGCTTGATGAAGAGGTATAGACACCGTCCTCCCCCGCATTCACAAGCGCATCCGCATAGGATGCTGACAATTCCTGCTCAACACGGGTTATTCCCGACTCGAGGTATTCGACCCGTCCGTCGATGCCAGCCGCGCTCCTGAAGACGGGCAGAGCACAAAGAACCATCAACGCAACAACGACAACACAGAGCGACCTGGAGGAGAGAAGCGACCTAAAGATCGCCTTCGAGATTTTGAGCATATTCATCGCCAACCTTAACCTCATCCAGTCGGAACAGAGGGACCGAACAAAATGCTCGGCCCTTCCTCGCATCTAGTAGGTGCTATAGACAAATTGCCATTTATCAGTTGTGCCAAGAACACCACAGGAGCACATTGCAGCGAGGCGGGATTCCCTATGATGCGCGGATCGGCGATAGCCATTTCGGTAGGAGATCGTCTTGTAAGAGATGTTGAACATCGAGATGCTGTGCCCGCTTACGCCGCGAGGACAGCTGTAGCTCCAGTAGGTATCGACGACGTCGTCCGTATACCCGAGGGGCTCAACGAGGGCACACTGGCTGCTCTCCTGGGAAGGAGGCATCGGGGTATCCGCAAAAGCGGGGGCTCCCGGCAGCAACAGACAAAGAGCGAGGCCGAGGAAAACCAAGAGCTTACACGACTTAACAGTACTGAACATAATCCTCTCCAATCTAGAGGGGTTTCGGTTGCAGCATGCTGTGATTACTTGCCGGCAAAGTCAATTTAACATAAACTGTTAAAAAGTAACCTGAGTTTTTTAAATTCTTCGGAGGTTATTATGAGTTCCGACAATCGCACTCCCCGGCTTCATTCCTTCCGCATCGCATGTGCGATAGCCTCTGCGACCCTTTGCGCCACCGCCATCGCACAAGTGGCGTTCTCCTTAAAGCCAGCAATCGAAATGCTCGACAACCCTGTAATTGCAGACTCCCCCGCGTATCCAGCCCTTGCGATCTCGACATTGGTCCCTGCCGTCATCGGTATCGCTACGACCATCCTCAGCGCCGTTCTCGTGTGGACGATCAAGAGCGGAGACCCCTTCAAGAAAGGGTCTGCGACATGCTTGAAGGTGCTCGGCATTCTCTTCGTTGTTCAAGCTGCCACCAGCCTCTACGCCGGCTCACTCAAAACCTCCGTTTCGATGTTTGGCGGCGAGGGGGCCGTCGGCGCCCAAGAGATCGCTTCATCATTCGATTGGACCTCTCTGGTTCTCGGCATCGTCCTGTTCATGCTTTCCCAGCTCTTCTTGTACGCCCGAGAGCTGTACCTCGACTCCGACGAGATTGCGTAAGGAAACGCCATGCCCGTAATTGTTCGCCTCGACAAGATCATGGCCGAGCGAAAGATTTCCTCGAACGAACTTGCCGAAAGGATTGGAACCACGCCCGTGAACCTGTCCCGTATTAAAAAAGGGCATATTCGCGGCATTCGCTTCAACACACTCGAGCAGCTATGCCTCGCCCTTCGTTGCCAACCCGGAGACCTTCTCGAAGTCATGAGCGAAGAGGATGCCCGAAAGGAGTTCGGACTCGATTGGTCCGCCGAGGATTAGAGGGCGGTCGTACTCGCCCTGCACACGGGGATGCGAATCGGCGAGGTCTGCGGCCTTCGGTGGTGCGATGTGGATTTCGAGACGGGCCTGATCTCGATCAGACACTCGGTGGCGTACGCGAAGGGAATGGGTTCGTTTATCAAGGACACCAAGACCCATGACGCCAGGGGTATCCCCATCGACCCGGTCGGCCTACTCCCCTTCCTGAAGGAGACCCACGAGATCGACTGCGGAAAGCTGCGCTTGCGCGGCCTTACCGGGGCGGTCGAGATCGGGGACTGCTACATCCTGTCGGAGCCGGGCGCGACCTTCGCGACGACAAGCTATATCCGCAGGGCGTTCAAGACGTTCTCGGAGACCAACGGCCTCATGGGCACCAACGACGAGCTGATCACGTTCCACGGCCTTCGCCACACGTTCGCAACGCAGTGGATCCGCCAAGGCGGCGATATCAAGGCGCTCCAATCGATCCTCGGCCACAAGGACGCCATGGCGACGCTCAACGTCTACGCCGACATCGAGCCCATCTCCAAAATCCATAACATGCTGCGCGCCACGCCGTGCCGTTGGCGCGGGCACCTCGGGCCGAGGGTCGATCCGGGTCCCATGTTCCAACAGAGGATCCAGGAGTCCATCGAGACGCTCCAGGCGTTCGGCTACGGCATCACCGAGCCGGACGACCGAAATATCGCCATACGCGACGTGAAGACGAACAGTTGGCTCTAGCTCACCGAGTACGCGGCAGTGCTGGGCCCATCCCAACTGAGGTCACGGTGGTCCGATAGGGGCGCCGCCCGCGGCATGCGCCGCGGAGCGGTATCCCCTACCGAAGGGCGGGGATGCCCTCCGCTTCCAGTTCGGAATCAGCCGTCGGAGGCGTTCGGCTGACTGCGGGAACGGCCTGTCCGCTCGATGTGTTCGGCTGAGATCGGAAATCAACCCAACACGAGCCGGACACGCGCCAGACGGCTCTTCCCCGTACGGCCTTCCCCCTTACGCTCATGTTGCAGGCATGTAACGCCGCAGCGAGCGCGCCTTTTTTGCGCCAGACAGGTACAATGATGAACACTGTACCGTAGCGGAGCGCCCCGCGCGCGCCGCAATCACGCGAAAGGGTTTCCCATGGCCGAGATCTCGTCCTCCCGTATCGTCATCACCGTCCTTGGCAAGAACCGCCCCGGCATCGTCGCCGGCGTCACCCGCGTCCTGGGCGAGGCCAACGTCGACATCCGCGACATCACGCAGTCCATTATCGAGGACATCTTCACCATGACCATGCTGGCCGATACCGCCGAGTCCAAGCTCGACTTCGCTGAGCTGCAGAAGGCCCTGGCCGAGGCCGGCGAGCTTTCGGGCGTCAACGTGTCCATCCAGCGCGAGGACGTCTTTAACTTTATGTACCGCCTGTAGCGAACAAGCCGCTGGGGATAGCCTGACGCGCGCATGCCCATGCAAGCCACCCCGATGCGGCCCGGAGAGGAGCGCGCATGGCCTACGACGCCAAGAAAATCTATTACCGCTTCGATGACCACTTGAGCCGACTGGTTCTGGATTACGAAGCAAGCCGCCAGATTTCGTCTGAGAGCGAAAGCCTCTACCACGGCCTGCCGACCGACCCTTATGACGAGGGCTTGTTCGAAGAGCACAATGTCAAGCGCGGCCTGCGCAATGCCGACGGCTCGGGCGTGGTCGCGGGCCTCACTCGTATCTCGGATGTGCACGGCTACAACAAGGTCGACGGAAAGGTCGTGCCCGATCAGGGCAAGCTCACGCTTCGCGGCTACAGCATCGAGGATCTGGTCAACAATGCCCAGGCCGAGAATCGCTACGGCTACGAAGAAGTCGCCTATCTGCTTATCACGGGCTCGCTGCCCAACAAGGAAGAGCTCGACGGCTTTTGCGAGCGCCTGGGCGCCTTTAGACATCTGAGCGACGAGTACGTTAAAGAGTTCCCTATGACCACGGTGTCGTCGAGCATCATGAACGTGCTCCAGCGCGCCGTGCTGCTGCTCTACGCCTTCGATGCCGAACCAGACGTGATCACGCCCGAGCACGAAATCGACGTCGCCATCTCCATGCTCGCACGTCTCCCGCGCATCGCCGCCTTCGCCCACATGGCCTCGATTGCCAAGCTTCGCGGCTCCGAGGTTCACGTGCCGCACCCCACGCCCGGTCTCTCCACCGCCGAGACCATTCTACAGGTCCTGCGCGGCGGCATGGCGTTCACCCGCGATGAGGCGATGCTGCTCGACGTGATGCTCATGCTGCATGCCGAGCACAGCGGCGGCAACAACTCCACCTTCGCTTGCCGCGTGCTGTCGTCTTCGGCCACCGACCCGTATTCCGCCTACGCCGCGGCTATCGGCTCGCTCAAGGGCCCGCGCCACGGCGGCGCCAATGCCAAGGTCGTGTCCATGCACGAGGATATCCGTGCGCACGTCTCCAATTGGGAAGACGAGGACGAGGTCGCAGCCTACCTGGGCAAGATCCTCGACAAGCAGGCCTTCGACGGCACGGGCCTCATCTACGGCATGGGCCACGCCGTCTATACGCTCAGCGACCCGCGCGCCGAGGTCTGCCGCCGTTACGCGCGCACGCTTGCCGCCAAGAAGGACTTGGGCGAAGAGTTCGCACTCATCGAGCGTATCGAGCGTCTGGCCCCGCAGGTGATGCGCGATCACGGCATGACCAAGCCCATCTGCGCCAACATCGACCTGTACACGGGCTTTATCTACAAGATGCTCGGCGTACCCGAGACGCTCTTTACGCCGCTGTTCGCCGTCGCCCGCATGGCCGGCTGGTCGGCGCACCGCATGGAAGAGCTCTTCTGCGCGCACCGCATCATCCGTCCCGCGTATCGCCCGGTTATCGAGCCGCTGGAGTATAAGCCGCTCGCCGATCGCTAGGACGCAGACCGTTATAGAACCCGAGCGTGGCCAGGGCATCACCGCCCTCGGCCACGCTTTTTATGCCAGTAGAAAGGATCGCAGCGAATGATTGTGTTTTCCGATATGGACGGAACGCTGCTGACGAGTGATAAGCAGATGAGCGACGCCACCTGGGCGATGCTCGACGAGCTTGCGCGCCGCGGTATTGAGTTTGTGCCCTGCACGGGGCGCCCGCTGTCGGGTATCTTTGAGCCCATTCTCGCCCATCCCGCCGTGCACTACGCGGTCTGTGCCAACGGCGCCAGCGTCTGGCAGCTCGACGAGGATACGCCCACCGACGCCTCGCGCGCCACGTGCATCTTGAGCCGTCCGCTCGACCGTGGCATTGCCCACCACGTCCATAGCATTGCAGCCGGCCACGATGTGACCTTCGATATCTTCGCGGACGGGCAGTGCTTCCTCCCCCGCTCGCTCTACACGCGCCTGGACGAATTCTGCGGCGGCGACCCCCACATCGCGGCTTCGCTCAAGCGCACACGAACACCGATCGACATGGATATCGACAGCAAGATCGACGAGGTCGAGACACTTGAACGCATCGCCATGTACTGGCACGACCCGGCCGATCGCGACGCCATCGCGGCGGCGCTCGACACGCTCGGAGGCATTGAGGTCACGCGTTCTTACGCCATGAATATCGAGGTCATGGGTAAGGGCGCCACCAAGGGGACGGCCCTCACGTGGCTATGCGAGCACCTGGGCGAGCGTCTCGCCGACGCCTGGGCGTTCGGCGACAACATCAACGACATCCCCATGCTGCAGGCAGCGGGCCATGGCATGGCCATGATCAACGCCGAGCCCGAAGATCGCGAGGCCGCCGACGCCATCACCGAATACGACAACGACCACGACGGCGTCGCCCGCACCATCATGGCCGCCCTCGCTTAGTCATTGGGGACGTTCTTAAACGACTAGTCGTTGGGGACACTCTTCGCAAAAAGCTGCAAGGACTGTCCCCCACTGTCGGCAGAAAAGGAACGTCCCCATCTGCCGGATTAGGAGAGACTCTCCAGCACGCGACGGAGCTCATGCTGAACGGCGTGGTCGCGGTTGCAGCCTACGACGCGATCGGCCACCGCCTTGAGCGCGGGGCGCGCGTTTTCCATCGCGCAGCCCGTACCGACAAAGCGAATGATCTCGTAGTCGTTCATCGAGTCGCCAAACGCCATGACCTCGTCGCGTCCAATGCCGTAATGCTCCGCGAGCTGCGCGATACCCGAGGCCTTCGACACACCAGGCTGCATGGCATCGATCCACGCGTTGCCCGAAGGCGCAAAAGTAAAGAGCTGACCAAGTTCGCGCTGTAGCACGTACGCGCTGTCCATGACCGCACTGTCGTCACAAAAGATACTCGCTTTGATGATATTTACGCTGGGATCGGGCAGCTCCCAAATGCGCTCGGCATTGGGAAGGTCCTTATCGACCTCACGCACGAACTTGCACTCGTCATCGAGCAGGAAGGACTTGGTTCGGTCAAAGAGCGCAAGATGCAGATTGGGAAACGTCCTGACGGCTTGGGCGAGCCTTCGAATCGCCAGGTGGGAATACACCTCACGGTCTACCATCTTACCGTCGGCGTAGACCTGGGCGCCGTTAGCGGCGACAAAGTCCATCTTGTCGCGAACGGGCGCAAAGAACTCGCACAGGCGATCGTAGCGACGACCTGACGATGCGGCGAAATGCACGCCATGCTCGTGTAGCGCCAGAATCAGTTCGTAGGTCTCGGGAGGCACCTGGCCGTTTTCGTCAAGCAGTGTGCCGTCCATATCGGATGCAATCAGTTTAAACATAGAAAAGCTCCCTTCGGGCTTGTCGGAATCGAACGTGTATCCGATTCCAACGTACCCAAAGGGAGCTCAAATAAGACTCCGCGGGCGTAAACGTTACAAGGACCTGGCAAATAGCTCGCACATGCCAGAGGTCCTACGGTCGCGGCGTCAGGCGACACGCCACCCCGACGGCTAGTCGTTTAAGAACGTCCCCGATGACTAGTCGGCGTAGGTGAAGGTTGTAACGTCGAACATGCCCTCGGGGCGGATGCGGAGCGTCGGGATGACCGGCAGGGGCAGGAAGATGATGCCCATGATGGGGTCGAGCGGCGGCTCAATACCCATGGCGCGCGCCTTGACCATAAAGTCGTCGTGCTGCGCGGCAACGTCCTCGGCCGTGCCTTCGCTCATCAGGCCACCGAGCGCCAGCGGAATGCGCGCCACGACCTCGCCGTTGCGCACCAGCACGTGACCACCCTGGCCCACGGCCTCAACGGCAGCCATCATATCGGCGGCATTGTCGCCCACCACGCACACGTTGTGCGAGTCGTGGCCGATCGTGGAGGCAATGGCACCACCGGTAATGGTGAAACCGCGCACCCAGCCGCGACCGATATGCTTGCCGACCAGACCCAGGCCAGCGGGGCCATCGCCGTCGACGCCCTCGGCCTGCAGCGACACGCCGCGGCCATGGCGCTCAATCAGCATAATGCGACGCAAGTCCTCGTCAGTCTCGGGACGGACCATGCCCGTGATAGCCATGCCCGGGATCACATCAATAACCGCCTCGCCCGGCTTAAAGGCATAGTCAAACACGTCGAGCGAAAGCTTCGGCAGCTTAACAGAGGCGCGCAGCTCATCGGCAAGGGCCGCAACCTCGGCCCTCTCGGGTGCGACCTCGCCCACAAAGGTGCCATCCTGCGCCACCAGGGCGCCGGCGGCATAAACACGATGCGGAGCCTTGGCAAACGTCAGGTCATCGAGCAACAGCAGGTCGGCGCGCTTGCCCGGGGCGATTGCGCCGCGGAGCTCGTGCGGGTCGCGGCAGCCGTGGTCCAGGCCAAATGCCTCGGCCGTAGAAAGGGACGCCATGGAGATGGCGACCACGGGGTCGATACCGGCCTCGATAGCCACGCGGCAGGCATTGTCGATCATGCCGGTCGAAAGAGCATCGGAGGGAACGCGGTCGTCGGTCGCAAAGCAGCAGCGGCGGGCGCGGGCAGGATTCTCCAGCAGCATCGGGGACAAATTGGCCAGGTCGTGGCTGCACGTGCCCTCACGCAGCATCACATACATGCCGCGGGACAGTTTATCGAGCGCCTCCTCGGGAATCGTCGACTCGTGGTCGGCGATAATACCCGCCGCGGCATAGGCGTTGAGGTCCTTGCCGGCAACGAGCGGGGCATGACCGTCAACCTGTTTGGACGGCGTCTGATTGGCAGCGTCGATACGAGCACAGGTCTCGGGATCGGCCATAAAGACGCCCGGCAAGTTCATCATTTCGCCCAGACCAAAAACATCGCCCGGATGCTCGGCAAAAAACGCCTGCATATCGGCAGCCGAAATAACGGCACCGGCCTGCTCGTCGGGCAGCGCGGGCACGCACGAAGGCATCATGTACTTGATGGAGATGGGTGCGCGGCGGCCATCCTCGATCATAAAGCGCAAGCCGTCGAGACCGGCAACATTGGCAATCTCGTGGCTGTCGGCAATGGCAGTGGTAGTACCGCGCGTCGCGGCCATGCGAGCATACTCGGCGGGACGGATGTTCGAAGACTCGATATGCAGATGCCCGTCAATAAAACCGGGAGCGAGATAGCGACCCTGGCAGTCGATGACCTCAGTTGCCTCATAGGTGCCAGCGGCATCGTCGCGACCATCGTAGAGCACGCCGACGATCACACCGTCCTTGACGGCAACGCTACCGGGCGCCACGCGCTGGCCATACACGTCGACAATCTGTGCATTGGTAAACAGCGTGTCGACGGGCACGCGCCCCTCGGCAGCATCGATCACAGACCTCATGACCTCAACGGACATACATACTCCTTTAACCGTAGAAAAAAGCTGCGGAGCGGACAGGCCTTCACCGCAGCAAACCAATAGCCATTGTATGCCCAAACGATGGGTCAACAATACGCCTCTCCGCTTAATGGCATCCGCCACTTGGTGCAATGAGGAGAGGTTGCTTTGCACCAATGACAAGGAGCGTCCCAAAGTGCCGGCACAAAAGGAACGTCCCCAAGTGCCAACAACGGAAGCGCCGATGTTTTGGCATCGCCAGCGAGCGGGTCGCATTTGAGACAAGGTGTCGTGAAACGAAAGGGCGCTGACCTTCTGGTCGCGCCCTTGAAGTTGAACGTCAGATTGTCCAAATGCGGCCCGCGCAGCGTCGGCCGGTCCGCCGTTCGTAAGAACGGCGGAACTAAATCAACTTGAAGCCCTTGCGCTTGCCTACGGAGAGGGTGTCGCCCAGCTTGAGGGCACTAGGGTCGATGTTGTAGCTCTTGGGAGCCACGGCCTTGCCGTTGATCTTGACACCGCCGCCGTCGATATCGCGACGAGCCTGGCCGGCGCTCGCCGAAAGACCCAAGTCCTTGAGCAGGCCGGCGAGGTAGATCTGGCCCTCGTCGTTAACAGTCAGCTCAACGTGCTTCTCGGGGAAGTCGGCGAGCTGGCCCTCCTTGAACACGCGGTCGAACTCGGCCTGAGCCTCGTCGCCGGCACCGGCGCCGTGGTAGGTGTCGCACAGGTCGCGGCCCAGAGCGCGCTTGAGCTCGTAGGGGTCGGCAGAACCATCGGCCAGGGCGGCGTCGATCTTGTCGACCTCGGCCGGGGTGAGCGAGCTGGCCAGACGATAGTACTTGCCGATCATCTCGTCGGGGATGGACATGGTCTTGCCGAACATATCCTTGGGGGCGTCGGTCAGGCCGATGTAGTTGCCATAGGACTTGGACATCTTACGAACGCCATCGGTGCCCTCGAGCAGCGGCATGGTGAGCGCGATCTGGGGCTCCATACCCATCTTCTCCATGAGCTCACGGCCGGCGAGCAGGTTGAAGAGCTGATCGGTGCCGCCCATCTCCACGTCGGCCTTGATCTGCACAGAGTCGAAAGCCTGCATCACGGGATACAGGAACTCATGCAGGGCGATCGGCGTCTGAGACTGGTAGCGCTTGGTAAAGTCGTCGCGCTCAAGAATGCGGGCAACGGTGAACTTGGAGCACACCTGCAGCAGGCCGGCCAGATCCATCGAAAGGATCCAATCGCCGTTGTGCACGATGGTGGTCTTCTCGGGGTCCAGGATCTTCATGGCCTGGCTCACGTAGGTCTCGGCGTTGGCCTCGATCTGCTCCTGCGAAAGCTGCGGACGCGTGGAGTTCTTGCCCGAGGGGTCACCAATCAACGCGGTACCGTTGCCGATGATGAGGGTGACGTTGTGGCCCAGGTCCTGGAACTGGCGCATCTTGCGCAGCGGCACGGCATGGCCCAGGTGCAGGTCGGGGCTGGTGGGGTCGACGCCGAGCTTGATGTTGAGGGGCTCGCCCTTCTCAAGCTTCTTGCGAAGGTCGGCCTCGGGAACGATCTGCGCGGCGCCCGAGGTGATGATACGCATTTGCTCGTCAACAGACAGCATTGGGTATCCTCCTTTTGCTATAGCACCCTCGCCGAAAACGGCGGTGCTGGAAGTCCATAAACTCTCTTATCATAACAAACTGACGCGACGCGGCACCTACGACAGGAAAATCCTCGTCCTGCCGCATGCGTCAATGGCAACTGGCAGACGTGTACCGTCACGCTCAACCAGATAGCGTACCTGCCGACGACGCAAGCAGTCGCGGCAACGGACCTGTCCCGTCGCATCGGTGGCGCAGACGCCCTCGGCGGTCAGCAGGCAGTGCTCGCACACCATAAGCTCGGGACGGTCGGCGTCGACCGGACCAAAGACGCCGGGTTCAGCAGCCAGTTCGGCAATACGCTCCGCATCATTGCCGAGCAACTCGGCCGGCAAGTACACCCGCCCCGCACCGAGTCCGCGCAGCCAGGTAAGCGTGGCCCGATTCGCGCAGAACACCGGCGCCGCCACGTCAAATGTCACGCCCAGCTCGCGAGCGATCACCACCTGTCCCAGGTTGCGGCAGACGACGCACCCGGCACGCTGCATCAGTGAGCGGGTCCGGTCAGCGTCACCCGTGCGGCACACCTCGTCAAGCACCACAACGGCGTCGGACAAATCGAGTTCTCCGCGCGGGTCGGCATCCATCAGCTGCCAAGCAAAAACCATGCGAGCGGGAACCGCGCACTCCACCAACTCCGTCGACGCACCGCCATCCACCGCAACGTCCTCAAAGGGCAGCGCCTCAACGGCACGCGCAACGGGCGCAATCGCATTCGCCTCGGCCCGCATGCGCTCCAACACCGCCGCCGTCTGATCCAACACGCCGGCGCTGCGAATCAGGTACACCTCGCAGCCCGCGTCCACCTTACGCTTGCAATGCACGACGACGCGCTTCCCCGCTGCGGCATCCACCGGGCAGGGCACCTGCGGCCAGCGCTTGGGCACATCGGGACGCGCGTCGACACCCGGATAGAACCGAATCTCGAGCGTGTCACCCGCCGCCACGGCGGCGTCGAGCTCAACGGTCACTTCCTCGTGGCCAACGGCCACCAGGCGTCCCACGCGCACACCTTGGTTGATCGCACGCTCAAAGCTCATAAGCTCGGCGCCCGAACGCCCCCGCAGATACGCGTCGGTAAACCCACGGTTGAACGACCGGCCCAGCTCGCGTTCAAGCTCTTCCACGGCACCGGGGTCCCACGCGCCGTCGCACAGCATATCGAGCGCCCGGCGCCACACCCGCACCACGTTGAATACGTAATCGGGGTTCTTCATGCGCCCCTCGATCTTGAGCGACGCCACGCCGGCATCTACAAGCTCGGGCAGATGCGCAATACCCAGATAGTCGCGCGGGCACAGCAGGCGATCTCCCTCGACGGCGACAACACTCTGTCCCGCCTCGTCCACCAGGTCGTACGCCAGACGGCACGGCTGCGTGCAGTCGCCGCGCATCGCCGAGCGCCCACGCCGCAGGGCCGAGAACTCGCACGCCCCCGAATATCCGATGCAAATCGCACCGTGGCAGAATACCTCGATGGGCACGCCCGTGGCACATAGCGCCGCAATCTCGTCGACCGTCAGCTCGCGTGCCGTCGTCACGCGCTCGACCCCAAGCTCATCGGCGGCAAGCCGCACGGCGCTCTCGCTATGAACGCCCGCCTGCGTGGACAGGTGAATCTCGACCCCGGGAATCGCCGCGCTCAGCGCGCAGGCCAACCCGGCATCGGCGACAATCAGAGCATCGGCGCCCAGCTCCAGTGCATGAGCTCCCAACGCCACCGCGTCGGACAACTCATCGTCAAACACGAACACGTTGAGCGTCACGTACACGCGCACGCCATGGGCATGCGCCACGGCGCAGCCGCGCGCAAACTCGTCATCCGTAAAGCCATGCGCGCTCACGCGGGCGTTAAAGCCGCCCAACCCCGCATAGATGGCATCGGCACCCGCGGCGATGGCCGCAAGCATCTGGTCGAGTCCGCCCGCCGGCGCCAGCAGCTCGGGCAGCGCCGCACCGGCAGCATCCAATCCAGTCTCGTATTGTCCGCTCGGCCCCATCGCCCGAATCGCCATCGGCAAACTCCTTACCAAGGTATGCATTCACTCTGAAAAATGCCGTCTTCCAGCATACACGAGGCCTCGCGCGCCCCGTTTGGTTTATCGTGTAATAACTTATGTCCATCCTGCCTCGACGGCACATCCGCCGCCCGGCACGACATACCTGGAGGTCAATATATGGGTCCTCGCCAACGACAGGGACGCAGCCGTTCAAAGACGCATGCTCTGCCCATAATCCTGCTCTCATTTTTAGGCTTTCTGCTGATTGCGGGCGTGGCATTTGGCATCGGCATGGTCGGCAACGTCAACCGCTGGCTGTCCGATCTGCCCGACTACACCGACGCCAACGCGTATCTGGTGAGCGAGCCCACCGAGATCGTCGACTGCAACGGCAACAAGATCGCGAGCTTCTACACGCAAAACCGCAAGTCCATCACCAAGGACGAGGTCTCCCCCTACGTGCTGCAGGGCACCGTTGACGTCGAGGACGAGCGCTTCTACGAGCACGGCGGTATCGACCTGTGGGGTATCGCGCGTGCTGCGGTGGCAACCCTCGGCGGCGGGCACGAAGGCGCCTCGACTATCACCCAGCAGCTGGTGCGCAACACCATTCTGCAGGAGGAGCAGTTCGACTCGACCATCGAGCGTAAGGTGCGCGAGGCCTACATCGCCGTCAAGATGGAGGACATGTACTCCAAAGACGAGATCCTCATGATGTACCTCAACACCATCTATTACGGCCACGGCGCCTACGGCATCGAGGCCGCAGCCGAGACCTACCTGTCCAAGAGCGCCGCCGACCTCACCCTGAGCGAAGCCGCACTGTTGATCGGCCTTCCCAACTCGCCTTCGCAGTACGACCCCACGGTCAATCCCGATCTGGCACTGTCTCGCCGCAACAAGGTCCTCGACAACATGTTGCGCCTGGGCCACATTACGCAGGAGGAGCACGATGCCGCACAGGCCGAGCCCATCACCCTCAACGTGACCGAAATCTCGGGCAGCGGCGTCGACGTATACTCGCAGCCCTACTTTGTCGCCTATGTTAAGCAGCTGCTGGAGCAGGAGTTCTCGACCGACGTGCTCTTTAAGGGCGGTCTGACCGTCAAGACCACCATCGACCCCACGATGCAGCAGGTGGCAGAAAATGCCGTCCGCGAGCAGCTCGACACGCTCTCGCTCGACGGCCTGGACATGGGCATGGTCGTCGTCGATCCCAAGACCGGCTACATCAAGTGCATGGTGGGCGGCTACGACTACAACGCCGACGAGAACCATGTGAACCACGCTACGGCGAAGCGCCCCGTGGGCTCCACGTTTAAGGCCTTTACGCTGGCAACTGCCATCCAAAACGGCATGAACCCCAACGTCACCCTCAACTGCAACTCGCCGCTCAAGGCCAAGGGCACCACGACCGAGGTCCAAAACTACGCCAACCATAGCTATGGCAACATCACGCTTAAGCAGGCGACGGCATACTCCTCCAATACCGGTTACATCCAGGTGGCGGAAGCC
Organism: Collinsella sp.; assembly: GCA_048250755.1. Lineage (GTDB taxonomy): Bacteria > Actinomycetota > Coriobacteriia > Coriobacteriales > Coriobacteriaceae > Collinsella. Next base: position 2,136 of record DBEZMF010000073.1, on the reverse strand, counting down.
GTCGGCAACAGCAAGATCATCTCGCTCGTCAAAAAGCTCGGCATCGATCCCGCCAAGGACAACATCGAGGACGTTCCCGTCATGACGCTCGGCACCGGCTCGATCTCGCCGCTCGAGATGGCCGCCGCCTACGCGACGTTTGCCAACGGCGGCTACTATCGCCAGCCGATCGCCATCACCGAGATTGACTCTCGTACCGGTTCGGTGCTGTACCAGCACACGGACAATCCCTCACAGGTGCTTACCGAGGGCGAGGCCGCCGCGGTCACCGATGTTCTGTCCGGCGTCATGCAGGGCGGCGGTACGGGTGCTGCCGGTGCCCTGAGCGTCAACCAGCCCTATGCCGGCAAGACGGGCACCACCGACAACACCACCAACCTGTGGTTCTGCGGCTATACCCCGCAGCTGGCGTGCGCCCTGTGGACCGGCTATTCCGCGGGCGAGATCCCCATCCAAAAATACGGCACAGACCTGCTGGGCGACAGCACCAACCTGCCTGTCTTTAAGCGGTTTATGAACACCGTTCTGACCGGTACCGAGCGCGAGGAGTTTGCGACCGGAACGGCGCCCACCTACAAGAACAACAGCGTCTGGAAGTTCTACGGCACCAACAACTCCAAGAAGACGGAGAACGACGACAAGGACGAGAACGAGGACGAAGAGGAAACCACCACAACGACTACCACGACGACCACGACCACCGAGACCACGGGCGGCGACACCACCGGCGGCACCGGTACGACCGGTGGCTCGACGGGCGGCTCCACTGGTGGTTCGACCGGCGGCGATGGCGGCACGCCCACGCCCACGCCTACGCCCACTCCCGACCCCTCGCCCACGCCTGACGATACTGTTGGCTAGAAATTCATCCGGCCATTAGCAACAAGGCCCCCGAGCAGCTTATTAAAGTGCTCGGGGGCCTTTTAGTTTAAAGCGACCTGGTGGACGGGGCTTATAGGACAAAATGTGTGTCCCGATAGAACACCCGTTTCCATCCATTAATCCAGCCAGAACGGGTACGGGCCCCTGTGGTGGAGGTCCTCCCACACGGCCCTGTCGCCCCACTCCGGCCCTCCGTCCTCGCGCGACGGCGAGGCGGAGTAGACGCTGAACAGGAAGTCGATGTCCGCGTCGGTCGGCATCGCGGCGAGCTTCCCGCGCGCCGTCCTCGCGTCCCCCGAGTGCGCGTGGCACCACCAGAACACCGCCTTCACGCGCTTGACCGACGTCAGCCCCCGGTGGTTGCGCAGGACGGCCCCCGGCTGCGAGTTCACCCCTCCCTCGATCATGTTGTCGGTCGACGGCGGCGGGCCGGCCCTGGCCAGGGCGGGGTCGAGGTAGGTGAACAGCGTCCCCGCCGACACCAGCGACGACAGCGACGAGCGCGCCCGCCTCAGCCTCTCGTGGGTGCAGGCCCTCCTGCCGTCCACCACGGTCCTGTCCCCCAGGAAGTCGGCCCAGAACCCGCACCAGTCGAGGTAGCGCCCGGCCCAGAGCTCGGCCCGGCGCAGCGTCTCGATGCCCATGAGGTCGCGCGCGATGAGGTAGAGCTCGCGCCCCGCCTGGAGCTTCGGCCGCGTCGTCGTGTAGCGCTTGACCTGCGAGAAGGCGTGGAAGGTGCACCTCTGGACCCTGGTGCGCGGCCAGGTCTCGCGCACGGCCCTGGCGAACCCGCTCCCGCCGTCGGTGACGACCACGTCGGGCGCCGGGATCGGCGCCATGAGGGCCGACCACGCCCTCGAGTTCTCGGACCTGGCCATGTACCAGGAGACCGCCCTCTCGCCGCTGCGGCATATGAGCACCACGAGGTCGCGCGCGACCCAGATCCCGTCGACGTGGAGCACGCGGTGGAGCTCGCCGTCGGGGACGGGCATCGGCCAGACCTCCCAGAACTCGGCCGTCCTGCGCCTGAAGGACCGCCCGCCGCCCGGCATCATGGCCTGCGAGTCCTTCGAGAGGAGCCACCCGAGGAACTCGTCCAGCCTCGTCGCCGTGTCGTCGTACCTCACCGTCGTCGACGCGCCGCAGGCCGTGCACCTCCACCGCTGGGACCCCGATGAGGTCCTGCCGTTGCGCTTGGTCCGACCGCCGCAGTAGGGGCAATAAACGGCCTTCATGGGCACCTCTTCCGAAAGG
>DBEZMF010000072.1:0-21852 GCA_048250755.1 Collinsella sp. | reverse complement strand
GTTCCCGTATAGTACTTCTTCGCACGGGGGCGTAGCTCAGCTGGGAGAGCGCTTGACTGGCAGTCAAGAGGTCAGGGGTTCGATCCCCCTCGTCTCCACCCGAGCATTGAATGAGGCTCCAACGCAAGTTGGGGCCTTTTTTCATATAGGCACACAAGGTCAAAGGCGGCACCATGATCCTCCTGGTCGACAAGATCGAAAAAAGCTTCGGCGCGCGCGTCCTCTTTAGCGGCGCGTCCTTCCAGATCAACTCCGGCGAGCGCTTCGCGCTCGTGGGCCCCAACGGCGCCGGCAAAACCACCATGCTCAAGATCATCATGGGCATCGACAGCCCAGACGCCGGCCAGGTCCAGTACGCCAAGGACTGCCAGGTAGGCTATCTAGAGCAGGAAACTAACCTGGAGCAAAAGGACACCACCATCCTTGCCGAGGTCATGGCCGCCGCCAAGGAAATCCGCCGAATGGGCGAGCGCGCCAACGAGCTGCAGGCCCAGATCACCGAGCTCTCCGAGCAGGGCAAGGACGTCAACGCCCTCCTCAACGAGTACGGCCAAGTCCAAGACCGCTTTGAGCATCTGGGCGGCTACGAACTCGAGAGCAACGCCCGCAAGATCTTGTCCGGCCTGGGCTTTAAGGTCACCGACTTTGAGCGCCCGTGTTCCGAGTTCTCGGGCGGCTGGCAAATGCGCATCGCGCTCGCCAAGCTCTTCCTGCGCCATCCCGACCTGCTGCTTCTGGACGAGCCCACCAACCACCTGGACCTCGAAAGCGTCCAGTGGCTGCGCGGCTTTATCGCCAACTACGATGGCGCCGTGCTCATCGTCAGCCACGACCGCGCCTTCATGGACGCCTGCGTCGACCACGTAGCTGCGCTCGAGAACCGCCGCGTGACCACCTACACCGGCAACTACAGCAGCTACCTTAAGCAGCGTGAGGACAACCTGGAGCAAATGCGCGCCAAGCGCGCTGCCCAGGAGCGCGACATCGCCCACATGCAGGTCTTCGTCGACAAGTTCCGCTACAAGCCCACCAAGGCCGCCCAGGCGCAGGAACGCATCCGCAAGATCGAGCAGATCAAAAAGGAGCTCGTCATCCTGCCCGAGGGCCACAAGCACATCGACTTTAAGTTCCCCGATCCGCCGCGCTCCGGCGATATGGTCGTGGGCCTGGAGAGTGTCTCCAAGTCCTACGGCGACAAGCACATCTACAGCGACATCGACCTCAAGCTCTACCGCGGTGAGCACGTTGCGCTCGTCGGTCCCAACGGTGCCGGCAAGTCTACGCTCATGAAGATCCTCGCCGGCCTGGAGCCGCCCACCACCGGCACCCGCGACCTGGGCACCAACGTTGGGGTGGCCTATTACGCCCAGCACGCGCTCGAGGGCATGACCGAGTCCAACACCGTCCTGCAAGAGATCGACACCGTTACGCCCAAGTGGACCGTGCCGCAGCAGCGCAGCCTGCTGGGCGCCTTCCTGTTTAGCGACAACGATTCCATCGAAAAGCAGGTCCGCGTCCTCTCTGGCGGCGAAAAAGCGCGTCTGGCACTGGCCAAGATGCTCGTGGCCCCCGAGGCGCTCCTGTGCCTGGACGAGCCCACCAACCACCTGGACATCGACTCGGTGGACATGCTCGAAAACGCCCTGCAAAACTTCCCCGGCACCATCGTGCTGATCAGCCACGACGAGCACCTGGTGCGCGCCGTTGCCAACCGAGTGATCGACATCCGCGATGGTAAGGTCACGGTCTACGACGGCGACTACGACTACTACCTCTACAAGCGCGAGGACCTCGCAGCCCGCGCCGCCGCCGAAGCAGCAGGGGAGAGTACGCCGGCCGCGACCAAGTCCGCTAAGGTCACCGCAGCCCAGCCCGATACGCCCGCCGCTGCTTCCAAGCCTGCCGAGGGCAAAAAGACCAAGGAGCAAAAGCGCGCCGAGGCCCAGGCCCGCGCTGCGCTCAACAAAAAGCTCAAAGGCGTGCGCAACCAGCTCAAGAAGATCGAGGCTGAGCTCGACAAAAAACGCGCCCGCTATGACGAGCTTATGGAATTGATGGCCAGCGAAGAGCTTTATGCCGATCAGGACAAGTTCAACGCCGCGCTGGGGGAATATAACGGCCTTAAGCAAGAGCTGCCCAAGCTCGAGGACGAATGGCTGGAGCTTTCCACCCAGATCGAAGAGGAGACCGCGCGTGAACTCTCGTAAGGCCGCTGCCGTGGCGATGAGCATCATCGCCATCGCCTGTCGCATCTGCGGCATTTTTATGAGCGCGATGACCGTGCTGCTGTGCTTTAGCGGCCTGACCGCCAAGCTGCAGATCGTCGGCTTTGTCGTTGAGCTTTCGCGCGCACTGCCGAGTGCCATCGCCGGCTACGGCGTCATCACCTCGCCCTTTGGCGGCTTGTTCCGCTTAGATTACGCCATCGTGGCCGTCATCCTGTTTGTGGCCGACTACCTGCTCACGCGCGCCTCGCGCCGCGTCCGCTAGGGGAGCGCCATGTCCAGCAGCTACCTCATGAACCTGCTCGCTAGCGCCGTTGCCGTTATCGTCGGCATCGTGATCCACGAGAGCGCACACGCCGCCGCAGCCTGGGCACTCGGCGATATGACGGCGCGTTCGCGCGGCCGCGTGTCGCTCAACCCGCTCAACCATATCGACCCGTTTGGCACCATCATCCTGCCGCTGCTTATGCTCGCCGCCGGCGGCCCGATATTCGCCTTTGCCAAGCCCGTGCCCGTTTACCTCAACAACCTCAAGCACCCCAAGCGTGACGAGGTCCTGGTGAGCGTGGCCGGCCCCGCGTCGAACATCGCCCTCGCGTGCCTCGCGGCCGCCCTCATGCACGCAACGTACGGCAGCCTCTACACCAGCATGTCCTTTGCCGTGGCGTCCCAAATTATGAACTTCGGCGCCACGTTTATCGTGGTCAACCTGTCGCTCGCGTTCTTTAACCTCATTCCGATTCCGCCGCTTGATGGCTCGTCGATCATCGTGCCCTTCCTCAAGGGCAAGGCGCTCAACAACTATTACCGCCTGCAGCAATACGCTATGCCCATACTCATCCTGGTTCTATACCTGCTGCCTATGTGGACCGGCATCGATGTAATCGGCCGCTATTTCGACGTTACCGTGTATCCGCTTGCTGAGCAGCTGCTCAACTTCGCAATCGCCGGCATCTAAGGTAAACTTACAGGTCGTCCGTGTAAAACGGTCGCAGCATGCACCCAAACCGCGCCGCGAAGGCGCCGTCAAAGGAGGTCGAAGATGTCGTATCGCGTGTCGACGCAGGTCTACAGCGGACCGTTCGACCTGCTGCTGCAGCTGGTAACCCGCCAAAAAGTAGATATCGGCGCCATCTCCATCAGCGAGGTGGCCGAGCAGTACCTTGCCGAGGCCGAGCGCATCGAGGCGCTGGACCTGGACGTGGCGAGCGACTTTTTGCTGGTCGCGGCAACCCTTTTGGACATCAAGGCTGCCTCTCTGGTGCCGCAGGAGGCCCCGCGCAAAGTCGATAACGACGATGACGAGTTCGACGAAGACCTCGAGGAGCTCAGCACGCTCGACGGCGACGCCTTGCGCGAGGTCCTGATCCAGCGCCTGATTGCATACAAGCAGTTTAAGGGCGCGGCGGCGGCCCTCGGTGCACGCATGCAGGCCGAAAGCCGCATGCACCCGCGTGTGGCCGGTCCCGACCCGGAGTTTTTGGGCCTAATGCCCGACTATCTGGCCGGCATCACGCTGCGCGGTCTCGCCGTCATCTGTGCCGACCTGGACGGCAAGCGCCAGACCTTCCTGCTGGAGGCCGAGCATGTGGCGCCGCATCGCGTGCCGCTCGACCTGACCGTGGCCTCAGTCGACCGCTTTACCATGGCGCACCAAACCTGCACCTTCCGCGAGCTACTGGACGGCGATGCCACCACCGAGCAGCTCGTCGTCACCTTCCTGGCCATGCTTGAGCTCGCCAAGCGCGGCTCGCTCACGCTGAGCCAGGACGAGATCTTTGGAACCATCTGCATCAACCGAGTCGAGGGAGCCGAGGCATACGTGCCCGGCGAGGGCCCCGAGCTCACCGAATAGGAGCCGCAATCATGTCAACCCTTTCCACGTTGGAGGCAAACAGCCTCAAAGGCGCCCTCGAGGCGCTGCTGCTGGTGTCGAGCGACCCGGTGAGTGCGCCCGCGCTGGCCGGCGCACTGGATATCGCCCCCGGCGAGTGCGCGTCGCTGCTCGCCGAGCTCAAGGTTGAGTACGAGGAGGCCAACCGCGGGTTTCAGCTGCGCGAGGTCGCCGGCGGCTGGCGCCTGTTTACGCACCCCGCCTACCACGACGTGGTCGAGGCCTATGTGCTGAGCTGGGACACGCAAAAGCTGTCGCAGGCGGCGCTCGAAACCCTGGCCGTCATCGCATACCACCAGCCCGTAACGCGCGAGGTGGTCAAGGGCATCCGCGGCGTCAACTCAGACGGCGTCATCGCGTCGCTCGTGGACAAGGGTCTGGTGCGCGAGCTCGGCCGTGACCCCCAGCACGGTCAGGCCATCATTTACGGCACGACCAACGCCTTCTTGGAAAAGTTCGGCCTGCGCTCCACCCGCGACCTGCCCGACCTGGAGCAGTTTGCCCCCGACGAGCAGTCGCGCCAGTTTATCCGCGAGCGTCTGAGTGGCCGCAGTATTCAGTCCACGCTCGAGGAGCAGGCCGAGGACCTGGACGAAGAGTGCGAACTGCTCGATACCGATTTTGAAGATGTTGATGCAGTCGAGGACTTGGAAACCCTGGACGTCGACGAGACCTCGGAGGATTTGCATGACGAGGACTAACGAAGTAGGGGAGACGCGCGCCGTGGGCAACGAAGCACCCGCAACCGACGCCCAGCCCGTCTATCCGCACACCATGCGCCTGCAGCGCTTTTTGGCACGCGCGGGCGTGGCGAGCCGTCGCGGCTCAGAGGACCTGATGACCGCTGGCCGCGTGACCGTCAACGGCCAGGTCGCGACCGAGCTGGGCACCAAGGTCGATGTCGACCACGATCACATTGAGGTCGACGGCATGCCCGTCAAACTCAACCAGGGCGCCGTGTACTTGATGCTCTACAAGCCGACCGGCTACCTCACCACCATGAGCGACCCGCAGGAGCGCCCTTGTGTGGCCGATCTGGTCCCCCGCGACCGCTTTCCGGGACTGTTCCCGGTGGGCCGCCTGGACCGTGACACCACGGGCCTTTTGCTCTTTACCACCGACGGCGACCTGTCACAGGACCTGCTGCACCCCAGCAAGCATGTCTATAAAACTTACCAGGCACTCGTGGACGGGCAGCTGACCGACCGCGATCTGGAACCACTCCGCCGCGGCATCGAGCTCGACGACGGCCCGTGCCAGCCGGCAATCTGTCGCATCATCAACGCGCGCGAGGCTGAAGCCGTGGCCCCGCAGGGTGTGAAGCCCGGTACCACCGCCGTGGAGGTCATCATCCGCGAAGGCCGCAAGAACCAGGTCAAGCGCATGCTGAGCAAGATCCACCACCCGGTGATCCGCCTGCACCGCTGCAACTTTGCCGGCCTGGAGCTCAAGGACGTGGCCAAGGGCTCGTGGCGCGAGCTCACCGACCGCGAGGTGCAGATCCTCAAGGCCGGCGGCATCCCGCCCAAGCAGGCGAGCTCCAAGCGCAACGGCGGCAAGCCCCAAGACACGCCTGCCAGCCGCACGCGTCACCACGGCAGCCATGGCTCAGCACCCAAGCGCAACACCTACCGCGAGCGCTACACGGGCTAGGCAAACCCGCCGCGCCCCAACGCCCGCGAACCATACCAGCACGTCAACCATTGAAAGGAAGCATTGCATGATCGTCGCCATCGACGGCCCCGCCGGATCCGGCAAGTCCACCATCGCCAAGGAGATCGCCCGTCAGCTTGGCTTTAACAAGCTCGACACGGGCGCCATGTATCGCGCCGTCACCTTCGCCGCACTCGACCGCGGCATCGATCTGGATAACGAGGCGGCCATCGACGCTCTCGCCGAGCAGATTGAGATCCGCTTTACCAACGGCACCGGCGAGGACACGCGCCTGACCATCGACGGCCAAGACGCTTCGGCCGCCATCCGCACCCCGCAGGTCGACGCCAACGTGTCCAAGGTCTCGGCCTATCCGGGCGTGCGCGCCGCCATGCTCATCCACCAGCGCCGCGCCGCCGAGGACCGCGATATCGTGGCCGAGGGTCGCGACATCGGCACCGTCGTCTTCCCTAACGCGCAGGTCAAGGTCTTCCTGACCGCCGACCCGCGTGAGCGCGCCCGCCGCCGCGTGCTGCAGCGTCACCAAAACGACGCCCAGCCGCTCACGTCCGAGCAGCTCGAAGCCGAGGTCGACGAGACCCTCGACGCCCTCAAGCAGCGCGATAAGCTTGACAGCAGCCGCGAGGTCGCCCCGCTCGTGCCCGCCGAGGACGCCGTGCACGTCGACTCCACCGCCCACACCATCGACGAGGTCGTCTCGATAATCGAGGACCTTATCAACCAAAGGAGGTAGCCCATGCGCCTGTTTCAGCAGACGCCCGAGGACTATTACAACGCCCCCTACGCCGAGTTTCCAGCGCTCATCCGCGGCACCGTCGTCGTAGTCATGGCCATCCTTTGGGCCTTCTCCAAGCTCATGTGGCGCTGGAAGGTCGAGGACGCCGATCTTCTGTTTGATCGCCAGGAAGGCCGCGGCAGCGTGGTCATCTGCAACCACACCTCGATGGCCGAGCTCTTGGCCGTGGAGACGGCGCTGTTCTTTGGGGGCCGCCGCATTCGTCCCATCTTTAAGTCCGAGTTCGCCAAGAACAAGATTGTGCGCTGGGCCTTCAGCCGCGTTGGCGGCATCCCAGTGGAGCGTGGTACTGCCGATATGAAGTGCCTGCGCGCCGCCCAGCATGCGCTGCAGCGCGGCGAGGACGTCCTGATTTTCCCCGAGGGCACGCGCATCCGCTCGCGCGATATCAAGCCCGAGGTCCACGGCGGCTTTGCGCTCATCGCCCAGATGGGCAAGGCGCCCGTCAACCCGCTCGCCATCTGCGGCTGGTCCGATATTACGCCTGCGGGCAAAAAGCTCATGCGCCCCAAGAAGTGCTGGATCCGCGCCGGCAAGGCCGTCTCGCTTTCCGACGCACCGGCCGGGCTTAAACGCACGGAGCGCCTGGAATGGTTTGAGTCCGAGGCCATGAACCGCGTCTACGCTATGCGAGACGAGCTGTGCGCCGAGCATCCGGGCAGGTTCTAGCCATGAGCGAGAATGTGACGAACACCGCCGCGACTGCGTCCGACCAGGCAACCGCGCCTACCATCGAGATCGCCGCCCACGCCGGTACTTGCTACGGCGTACAGCGTGCGCTCGATATGGCGCTAGCCGCCGCGCCGCAGGCAGGGGAGTGCACTCAGGTTCATACCTTGGGTCCGCTCATCCATAACCCCATCGTGGTGCGCGAGCTTGCTGAGGCAGGCGTTGGCCTGGCCGAGAACCTGGACGACGCCGCATCGGGCACCGTAATCATTCGCGCGCACGGAGTGGTGCCGCAGGTGATCGATGCCGCTCGCGAGCGTGGCCTTAACGTCGTCGACGCCACCTGCCCTTACGTGAAGAAGGTCCATATGGCAGCCGAGCGCCTGGTGCGCGAGGGCTACCGCGTGGTGGTCGTAGGCGAGCCAGGTCACCCTGAGGTGGAGGGCATCCTGGGCCACGCCGGCACTGATGCGCTGGTCGTGAGCTGTGCCGCCGACGCCAACGCCTTGTCGTTCAAGGGCAAGGTAGGCCTCGTCGTGCAGACCACCCAGACCGCGCAGAACCTCGCCGAGGTCGTGGCAGCTATCACCCCGCGCGTGCAGGAGCTGCGTGTGATCAACACCATCTGCGCCGCCACGAGTGAGCGTCAACAGGCAGCAGCCACACTTGCCAACCGCTGCGACTGCATGGTCGTCGTGGGCGGCAAGAACTCGGGCAACACCCGCCGCCTGGCGCAGATTTGCGCAGACGCCTGCGAGCGCACGCATCACATCGAGGAAGCTTCAGAGCTTGAGACCGCTTGGTTTACCGACGCTCACCACATCGGCATCACCGCCGGAGCCTCCACCCCGCAAGTACACATCGAGCGCGCCGTCGAGCGCATCAAGGAGCTTTGCCGCTAATCATGGACCAGACCGTACCCGCATACGCCGCCGAGGTGGCCGATTACGGGCGCAGCCGCGACCCCGAGCCGGGTGAGGGCGCGCTCGTAAAGAACGTGCGTCCCGAATCGCCCGCGTGGGATGTGGGTATCGAGCCGGGCATGCGCGTGCTCACGGTCAACGGTGAGGCGCTCACCGACATGATCGTGTGGCTCTGGGAGGCCGACGACGACACCGTCGACCTCGAGGTTTTCGACCCGCGCGACGGCACCGTCACCCCCGTCGAGCTCGACCGCTTCCCGGGCGAGGACTGGGGTTTGGAGTTCGATGGCCCCATCTTCGACGGCATGCGTACCTGCGTAAACGCCTGCGTGTTCTGCTTTATGACCATGTTGCCCAAGGGCGGCCGCTCCACGCTCTATATTCGCGACGACGACTACCGCCTGAGCTTTTTGCAGGGCAACTTCGTCACGCTCACGAACCTCACCGACGAGGACGTGCAAAACGTCATCCAACGCAACATGAGCCCTATGAACGTGTCGGTCCATGCCGTGAGCCCCGACGTCCGCCGTCGTATGATGGGCCGCAACGCCCAGCGCGGCATGGACGTACTCGAGGCCATCATGGCCGCCGGCATCGAGATTCACGCGCAGATCGTGTTGTGCCCCGGCATGAACGACGGCGAGGAGCTGGAAAAGACCCTGCGCTTTTGCGAGGAGCACGAGCAAATCACAAGCCTGGGCATTGTGCCGCTCGGTTTTACCAAGCATCAGAACCGCTTTAGCTGGTCATACAGCGACAAGCCCGAACTGGCGCGCGAGACCATTGCCATGATCCGTCCCTACCAGGACCGCGCCTTCGAGCGTTTTGGCCGCCACACCTTCCAGATGAGCGACGAGTTCTACCTGGACGCCGGCATCGATCCGCCCGAGGCGGACTTTTACGACGGCTATCCGCAGTACTACGACGGTATCGGCATGATCCGCTCATACCTAGACGAGACGGACGATGTGCTTGCCGCCGATGCCGAGCGACTGGCCCGCGTCCGCGAGGCCATCGCCGTTCGCAGCCAGCACCTGCTGTGCCTCTCGGGCGCCAGCGCACGCGACACCGTGGCACGTTTCGTGGAATCGCCGCAGGGGCTCGCCGGCACCGTCACGGCCATCAAGAATCGCTACTTTGGCGGCAACGTGGACGTGACCGGCCTCATCGTCGCCTGCGACATTCTGGAACAGCTGCCGCAGGACCTCTCGGGGGTTATGCTCTTTGTGCCTAAGCTCATGTTCAACGCTGACGGCATGACGCTTGACGAGTATCATCGTGACGATTTACTCGCAAGCCTTACCAGTCGCGGCGCCGAGGTTCATGTGGTGTCGACCATGCCGCATGAGCTGCTCGATACCCTGGAGCACTTCCTTGGCATTGTGCCTGCCGACTCTAACACTTCCACTGACCCTACCCATTAAAGGAGTGCAGATGAAACCTATCGTCGCCGTCGTCGGACGCCCCAACGTGGGCAAGTCCACGCTCGTTAACCGCCTGGCCCAGACCTCGGACGCCATCGTCCACGAGTCCCGCGGCGTCACGCGCGACCGCTCGTATCACACGGCCGATTGGAACGGCCGCGAGTTCACCATCGTCGACACGGGCGGCATCGAACCGCTCAAGAGCGATGACGTCTTCGCCACGTCCATTCGCGACCAGGCCCTCGCCGCCGCCGAGGAAGCCGCCGTCATCCTGTTTGTGGTCGACGGCCGCACCGGCGTCACCGAGGAGGACGAGTCGGTCGCTCGCATGCTCAAGCGCTGCGACAAGCCGGTCTTTCTGCTGGTGAACAAGCTCGACAACCCCGATCGCGAGAACGACAGCATCTGGGAGTTCTATTCGCTCGGCATCGGTGAGCCCACGCCGCTCTCGGCCCTGCACGGCCACGGCACGGGCGACCTGCTCGACGACATCGTGGCCCTGTTGCCCGAGGAGGAGGACGAGATCGCCGACGAGTTCCCCGACGCGCTGAACGTCGCCATCATCGGCCGCCCCAACGCCGGTAAGTCTTCGTTGTTCAACCGCATCCTGGGCGCCGACCGCTCTATCGTGTCCAACATCGCCGGCACGACGCGCGACGCCATCGACACCGTCGTGGAGCGCAACGGTAAGCACTACCGCATGGTCGATACCGCGGGCATCCGCAAGAAGAGCACTGTGTACGAGAACATCGAGTACTACTCCATGGTCCGCGGCCTGCGTGCCATCGACCGCGCCGACGTGGCGCTGCTCGTCGTCGATGCCTCCGTGGGCGTCACTGAGCAGGACCAGAAGGTCATGGGTCTTGCCATCGAGCGCGGCTGCGCCATCGTGGTGCTGCTCAACAAGTGGGATCTGCTCGACGACGACCGTAAGCGCGACGCCTGCATGGAGACCATCGACCGCCGTCTGGGCGTTATGGCTCCCTGGGCCCAGTACCTGCGCATCTCTGCCCTGACCGGCCGCAGCGTCGAGAAGATCTGGGCAATGGTCGACGCCGCCGAAAAGACGCGCTCGCAAAAGATCAGCACCTCGCGCCTCAACACGTTCCTCACCGACCTGCGCGAGTTCGGTCATACCGTGGTGGACGGCAAGCGCCGCCTGCGCATGCACTACGTGACTCAGACGGGCGTCAACCCGCCGACGTTCACCTTCTTCGTCAACCACAGCGACTTGGTCAACGACACCTACCAGCGCTATGTGGAGAACCGCATGCGCTCGAGCTTCGACTTTGCCGGCACGCCCATTCGACTCTTCTTTAGAAAGAAGGAGCAAAAGGATGCATAATCCGATTCTGCTGACCGCCGTCTGCGCCGTGGTCTCGTTCTTTATCGGAGCGATTCCGTTTGGCCTGATCTTGGGCCGCGTGTTCAACCACACGGACATTCGCAAGGCGGGCTCCGGCAACATCGGCACCACCAACGCGCTGCGCGTGGCCGGCCCCAAGGTGGCCGCGCTCACGCTGCTGCTCGACTGCCTTAAGGGTGCCATCTGCGTCCTTATCGCGCGTCCGCTTATCGCCGACTTGGGCTATGGCTTCCCCGTGAGCATTATGGCCCCCGGCGCCGCCGGCGACTGGATGCTCGGCGTCATCTGCCTGGCAGCTGTGTGGGGCCATATCTTCTCGCCCTACCTCAATTTCCATGGCGGCAAGGGTATCGCGGTTGGTCTGGGCGTCATCCTCGCCTGGTACTGGCCTATTGGCCTGTCGTTGCTGGGCATGTTTATCGTGGCCGTCGCCATCACCAAGTTTGTGTCGGTGGGCTCGCTTGCCGCTGCCATCGGTCTTCCCATCGCTGCCTGCGCGGTCTTTCCGTACAGCAGCCTGGGACTTAAGTTTTGCATGGCGATGATCGGCATCACCGTGGTGTGGGCCCATCGTGCGAACATCAAAAAGCTCATGACCGGTAAGGAATCCAAGCTCTCGTTTACCAAGCGCGTCACCGAGCCCGACGATAAGTAGGAGAGAGTCATGAATGTTGCGCTGATTGGCTCCGGCTCCTGGGGAACCGCCGTCGCCGGCCTTGCCGCCGCGCGAGCCGAGCGCGTGACCATGTGGGCCCACAGCGAGCAGACGGCCGCCGGCATCAATGGCGAGCACCGCAACCCCCGGTATTTGGTGGGCTACGAGTTGCCCGGCAACGTCGTCGCCACCACGGACCTGGTACAGGCGCTCGACGGCGCCGAGGCCATCATCTTCGCCGTTCCTTCGACGCACCTTCGCAGCGTGTGCCACCAGGCCGCGCCCTTTATCGCAGCCAATACCCCGGTGCTCTGCCTCACCAAGGGCATTGAGCCCGAGTCCGGCCTGCTCATGAGCGAGGTCATCGCCAGCGAGATCGGCAACGAGGCGCGCGTGGCGGCGCTCTCGGGCCCCAACCATGCCGAGGAGATCTGCCGCGGCGGGCTTTCTGCCGCCGTCATCGCCAGCAAAGATCCGCAGATAGGGGAGACCTTTAAGGACCTGCTCCTGTCCACGGCCTTCCGCATCTATCTGTCGCAAGACATGACCGGTGTCGAGGTCTGCGGCGCCATGAAAAACGTTATCGCCATCGTGTGCGGCATCTCCGCCGGCACCGGTGCCGGCGACAACACGCTCGCCCTCATCATGACGCGCGGCCTGGCCGAGATTAGCCGTCTGGTGCATGCCCGCGGCGGTCAAGCTATGACCTGCATGGGACTTGCCGGCATGGGTGACCTCATTGCCACCTGTACCTCGGAGCATTCACGCAACCGCACCTTTGGCTACGAGTTTGCCCACGGCGTGTCGCTCGACGAGTATCAGGAGCGCACGCATATGGTGGTCGAGGGCGCCGTCGCGGCCCGCAGCGTCAGCGAACTTGCCCGTTCACTGGGCGTAGACATTCCGCTCACCTTTGCCGTGGAGCAAACGCTCTACAACGGTGTTACTTTGGATAGGGCGCTCGAGATTCTTACCGAACGCGTCCCTTCTCAAGAGTTCTACGGACTCACCGACTAGCGCAGAAAGGCTTCTACCATGGGTTCCATCAAAATCGCTCCGTCCGTCCTTTCGGCCGACATGGCCAACCTCAAGGGCGAGCTCGACAAAATCGCCGGCGCCGACTTTGTGCACTTCGACGTTATGGACGGTCACTTTACCGGCAACCTCACCTTTGGCGTTGACATCCTTAAGGCCGTCAAGCGCTCCACCGATGTGCCGGTCGACGCGCACCTGATGGTGTCGAACCCCGACGAGACGGTCGATTGGTACGCCGACGCCGGTGCCGACATGATCACTGTGCACTACGAGGCCTCCACGCACCTGCACCGCACGCTCTCGCATCTGCAGCAGCGCGGCGTCAAGGCCGGTGTGGTGCTCAACCCCGCCACGCCCGTCTGCGTGCTCGATAGCATCATCGACATTGTTGACATGGTGCTGCTCATGAGCGTGAACCCCGGCTTTGGCGGCCAGAGCTTTATCCCCGGCACCATCGCCAAACTGCACGAGCTCAAGGCCATGTGTGAGCGCCACGGCGTGTCGCCCATGATCGAGGTCGACGGCGGCATCTCTTCCAAAAACATCGCCGAGGTCGTTAAGGCCGGTGCCGATGTTCTGGTGGCCGGCTCCGCCGTATTTAAGTCCGAAGATCCCGCTGCCGAGGTTGCGCTGCTGCAGAAGCTGGGCAACGAGGCCGCACAGGAGGCATAAACCCTTATGACCGCAGGTCAAAACCGCATACCCGTGAATCTTGACTATGCCGCCTCGACGCCCATGCGCGCCGAGGCGCTCCTTGCGCAGCGCGAGTACGACGACAGCGAGCTTGCCGGCGTCAACCCCAACTCGCTGCACTCGCTCGGCCGCAAGGCTGCCGCGCGTCTGGAGGTTGCACGTCGCGAGATCGCCCGAAGCTTTGGCGCGCGCGTTCGCCCGTCTGAGATTGTTCTGACCAACGGCGGCACCGAAGCCAACCAGCTGGCGCTACTCGGTCTTGCCGAGGGTGCACGTCAGCGCGACCGTAAGCGTAACCGCGTGATCGTATCTGCCATCGAGCACGATTCGATTCTGGACAACCTGCCGCTGCTGCGTGCCGCAGGCTTTAGCGTCGACCTGGTGCAGCCCTGCCGCATGGGCTACATTGAGCCTGCCACGCTTGTCGAGCTACTAGGCGACGACGTGGCGCTCGTGAGCATCATGGTTGCCAACAACGAGACCGGCGTGGTACAGCCTATCCGCGAGCTTGCCGCGGCCGCGCATACCGTGGGCGCTCTGTTCCACACCGATGCCATCCAGGGCTATCTGCACATTCCGCTCGATGCCGCCGAGCTGGGCGTCGATGCCATGTCCGTCGCCGCCCACAAAATTGGCGGTCCCGTGGCATCCGGCGCGCTTTACGTTAAGACCCGCACGCCGCTGCGCCCCCGCATCTTTGGCGGCGGACAGGAAGCCGGACGTCGCGCCGGCACGCAGGACCTGCGCACGCAGCTGGCCTTTGCCGCTGCCGCCTCCGCGCTATTGCCGACCGTGGCCCAGGAGCGCGCGGCGCTGCAGACCCTGTCCGATAAGCTCTACGCCACGCTCACGGCCCATCCGCGCATTCATGCCACGATGGGCGACTACGCGCAGGCCAATCGCCTGCCCGGCATGGTTTCGATCTACGTTGACGGCATGGACTCCGAGGAGCTCATCATTAAGCTCGACGCCGCCGGCTTTGAGGTTTCGGCCGGCTCGGCATGCTCGAGCGGCAGCATGGACCCAAGCCATGTGCTCAGCGCCATGGGCATTGGCCGCGAGCAAGCATTGGGCGCGCTGCGCATCTCGTTCGATGACCGCGTGAACCCGGGCGACCTGGACGACTTTGCCCAGACGCTGCTCTCGATCGTGGGTGCCGCATGATCGTCGCCGAGCTCGAGCGAGCCCTGTTGGCGCGCTATCCCAAAACGGACGCCGAGCCTTGGGACCACGTAGGCCTTTCCGTGGGCGACCCTGCCGCCGAGATTACCGGCGTGGCCTGCGCACTCGACGCGACCGAAGCCAACGTGCACCGCGCCCAGGCGGCCGGTGCCAACGTGTTGTTGACGCATCATCCTATCTACATCAAGGCGCCCGAGGCGTTTTGCCCGGCGGATGCGTCGCGCCCCCAGTGCAGCGCAGCACTGTTTGAGGCCGTCCGCTGCGGCGTGAGCATTATTTCGCTCCATACCAATCTAGACCGCTCGCACGAGGCACGTATCTCCCTAAGTGAGCTGCTGGACGCTGTGCCCCTGAGTTCGCTGGAGCACGTGAACGACCCCGAGGCGACCGGCCTGGGCGCGTTTGCAGCGCTCAACGACCCGTGCGCACTTCGCGATCTTGCCGCCCGTGCTGCCACGGCCTTCGGAAGCGACCCTCGCGTATGGGGCGATGCCGAGCGCCCGTGCCGCACCGTCGCCATTCTGGGCGGCTCCCTCGGCGACTTTGGCGAGCTTGCCATCGCCGCCGGTGCGGATGTCATCGTGACCGGAGAGGCGGGCTACCACGTGGCACAAGACCTTGCCTTGCGTGGGTTGCCGGTCATCTTGCTCGGTCATGACCGCTCCGAAGAGCCGTTCGTGGATATCTTGATGAACTCTGCGGTTGACGCCGGGGTTGACCCCCGTCATGCGATTAAAATACTGAACCCTTGCCAATGGTGGACTGTGACAAAAGGAGAGAACTTATGAGCGCCGGCGCTACGCTACTCAAGCTGCAACAGATCGATTTGGAGCTCGCCCGTAACAAGAGCGAACTTGCCAATATGCCGGAGCTCAAGGAGCTCGCCTCAAAGCGCAAAACCTATGTAAAGCTTAAGTCCGAAATGACTAAGCTCTATGCTCAGCGCAAGGACCTCGACTTTGAGCTGGACGATCTCAACACCACCGAGATCCAGACCAACAACGCCATCGAGGCCGCCAAGAAGCGCCACGTCGACGGCTCTGACTACCGCGAGGTCCAGGATCTGGAAAACGAGCTTGCCACGCTGGCCAAACGCCTGGACAAGATCGAGCATACCCGCAAGGACGTCGTCGTCGCCCATAAGGAAGCGCTTGATCGTGAGGCTCGCGCGCAGGCCATCATCGCCAAGTTCGAAGAGGGCGTAAAGGCCGACACCAAGGCTGCCCGCGCCAAGGCTACCGATCTGCAGGCTCGGATCGATGCTGCCACCAAGGAACGCACCGCGCTTGCCGCCACGCTGCCGACCGACGTGCTCACCGATTACGAGCGTCTGCTCAAGCAGTTCCGCGGCCTGGCCGTCGAGACCATCAAGGGCAACATCCCCACGGTCTGCCACACCGCGCTGCAGGCGTCGTCCATGAGCGACCTCAACCACGACGGTAGCGAGATTACGCACTGCCCGTACTGCCACCGCCTCCTGGTACTCCCGAGCAAGGAAGCCTAGCAATGACGGCGGCATCCAACAATTCAATGCAACTTGAGGGAAAAACGATCCTGCTGGGCATTACCGGCGGGATCGCCGCCTATAAGTCGTGCAATATCGTGCGCCTGCTGCAAAAGCGTGGCGCGCGCGTCAAGGTCGTCATGAGCGAGCATGCCACGGAGTTTGTGGGCCCGCTCACCTTCCGTGCGCTCACCAACGAGCCCGTTGCCGTGGGCCTATTCGACGATCCCTCCGACCCCATCCACCACATTTCGCTGGCGCAGGAACCCGACCTGGTGGTCGTGGCGCCCGCGACGGCCAATATCATCGCCAAGATGGCCACCGGCATCGCCGATGACCTTATCTCCACCACGCTGCTTGCGACGCCGCGACCCATCGTGATCGCACCCGCTATGAACAACGGCATGTGGAAGGCACCGGCGACGCAGGCCAATATGACCACGCTGCGCGACCGCGGCGTGCATGTGGTGGGCCCGGGCAGCGGCTACCTTGCCTGTGGCGACGTGGACACGGGACGCATGAGCGAGCCTGAGGACATCGTCGAGACTGTCTGTGAGGTGCTCAACCCCGTGCCTCAGGACCTAGCAGGTAGGCGCATCGTGATTACCGCCGGCCCCACGCACGAACCGATCGACCCGGTGCGCTTCATTGGCAACCGCTCTTCGGGCAAGATGGGCATCGCCCTAGCGGGGGAGGCGGCTCGCCGTGGCGCCGCGGTCACGCTCGTGCTGGGCCCAACATCGCTCGACGTTCCCCGCGGTGTGGAGTGCGCGCGCGTGCAGACCGCCGCAGAAATGCTCCAGGCCGCGCTGAGCGCCTTCCAGACGGCCGACGCGGCCATTTGCGCCGCTGCCGTCGCCGACTATACCCCGGCGGCCCCTGCGGACCATAAGCTCAAAAAGGCTAACGAGCGCCTGGATCGAATCGAGCTCGTCGAGACCGTTGACATCCTGGCCGAGCTCTCTCGCCAAAAGGGCGATCGCCGCGTGATCGGCTTTGCCGCCGAGACCGATAACGTCGTCGAGTACGCCGAGCGTAAATTGACCCGCAAGGGCTGCGATGTAATTATCGCCAACGATGTCTCGCGCGCCGATTCGGGCTTTGGGACCGACACCAACAAGGCCTGGATTGTGAGCACAACGGGTACGCAAGAACTTCCCGTGCTAACAAAACCCCAGCTCGCAGATACAATTCTGGACTTGCTTCAAAATTTGTAAAAAAGTTCTTGCACAAGGCTAAAGTTTCGGGTTAATATACTCCCTGTTGCGAGCGAGAGCAGAGCAACAAACAAAAGCTTCGGGACGTGGCGCAGCTTGGTAGCGCACTTGACTGGGGGTCAAGGGGTCGCTGGTTCGAATCCAGTCGTCCCGACCAGAAGTTTGCAGGTCAGGCACCTAGTGCCTGACCTTTTTTGTTTAATAATCACTTGCTTAAAGCAACGAAGAATCAACGACTAACCAACCTCCACATGTCTGGACTCTCTATGGCTGCGCTGGATAGACATCGCCGGAACGGGTATAGTATCGAAAGTTTTGTCGTTAACCAGCGGGGGAGTCCTGTGGGCATCAAAAAGAAGATCAAAAAGGAGCTTATCGGCACTTCCGATTACCCGTCGAATAAGATCTTTACGATCTCCAATTTCATCACCTTTACGCGCCTGATCCTCACCCTGGTATTTCTGTACCTGTTTGTGACGGATAACAACCGTGTCATCGCCATCGTTATCTACGCCGTTGCCGCCTCCACCGACTGGATGGACGGTCAGATCGCCCGCATGACTAAGACGGTCTCGTGGCTCGGCAAGGTCATGGATCCCATTTGCGACCGTGCGCTGCTGTTCACCGGCGTACTTGGACTGGTGGTCCGCGGAGAGCTGCCCATCTGGGTCTGCGTACTCATTATTGGCCGCGACATCTATCTGGGCATCGGCACGCTTATCGTGCGTCATTATCACCGTCGCCCCATCGATGTGGTCTTTCCCGGAAAGATTGCCACGGCGCTGCTCATGACCGGCTTCTCACTCATGCTGCTCGGTTCCCCCGTTATTGACGGCCTGCACCTTTTATCTTCAACCCTTACGGCCTTCCCGGGCCTCAACGGAAGCTCGGTGCCCCTCGGCATCTTCTTTGTGTACGGCGGCGTGATCTTCTCCATGCTCACGGCTGTCATCTACTCCATTAAGGGCGGAGTGGCCATTAAACAAGCTCTCACGCATCCCGAGGACGAGGACATCGACTTTCTGAACCCTGAAATCGAAGACTGATTCGTTGGGGTATGATTACGTACGGTTCATTATTTGCGGCATGTCCGCGATAAGTTAGGGGTTGTCATGGACAACATGGTTAACAATATGCCTCAGAATGATAAGACTGCTGACGCTACCTGCGTATTCCGCGTGCCTTCAAGCGACGTCACCGTTCCCGACCTCATGGCCAACGTGCGCATCACCGCCCCCGTTCTGTCCATCGTCAAGGGTCCGCAGACTGGTGCCGCTTTTGAGCTCGAGGATGACGTGACCACCATCGGCCGCGATCCCGCGAACGGCATTTTCCTCAATGACATGACCGTTTCGCGCAGCCACGCGCGCATTATTCGCGAGGGCCTCGGCGCTCGCATCGAGGACTTGGGCTCGCTCAATGGCACCTGGGTCGACGGTGCCATCGTCAATGCAGCCCCGCTGCACGACGGTTCTTCCGTCCAGATCGGTACGTTTACGCTCATCTACCACGAGAGCACGCCGGAGCGCATCGAAACCGGTGAGTAGGGCATGGCCGAACGCAACTATCTGAGTATCGGCCAAGTCGTCAACCTACTTCGAGGCGCATACCCCGATCTTTCGAACTCAAAAATTAGATTTCTAGAGGATGAGGGGCTCATTACCCCTCATCGTACGCCTAAGGGATACCGTCAGTACTCCAAGGAGGACGTTGATCGCCTGGAGGTCATCCTGCACTTGCAGAAGACCCGCTACATGCCGCTCAACGTGATTAAGCAGCGCTTGGAAAACGCCACGGACCTGTCAACGCTCGCTTACGAGGTGGGCTTGCTGTCCGATGTTCCGCTCAAGACGGAGCCCAAGGAGACTAAGCAAAAGCTGCATCCCATCGAGACCATTCCCGATATGCTGGGCGTCGAGATTTCGTTTATCCGCTCGCTCGCCAAGAACGACCTCATTCGCATCATCAAGAGCCCGCAGAATCGAGAGCTCGTCGATGGTCGCGATTTTCCAATCATCCGCTACTGCTCCGAGCTGTCACGCTTCCATATCGAGCCGCGCAACCTGCGTCAGTACGTGTCGTCCGCCAACCGCGAGTCCTCGATGTTTGAGCAGGTGCTCGTGAGCATGCTCGGCATGGATACCTCCGATGACGAGCGCGACGCCAAGCTCGAGCGTGCGTTTAAGAAGCTTCACGACCTGACGGAAGGTGTGCACACTGCGCTGCTCAAGAACCGCGTTTTTGAGTCGCTCAACGCCGTGGTCGAGGACGCCGACATCGATGCACTCGATGAGGAAATCACTCGCTCCGAGTCCACCAAGGCCAAAAACGAAGAGACATCCGCGCCGGCTTCGCACGAGGATTCTCTCGTAAAGCCGCTCAAGGTCGTCGCCCCTTCGCAATCCGGCACCGCCACCGCGGGCAAATAACCGCTGCTGAAATTTCGGGAACCCATTGAAAGGTCATGCAATGTACGACTTCGAATCTCAAATCGTCGACATCCCCGACTATCCCGAGCCCGGAGTCATCTTTAAAGACATCACGCCGCTCTTTGGCAATCCCGAGGCGCTCAAAGCCATGACCGATGCCCTCGCCGAGCACTTTGCCGGCATGGGAATCACCAAGGTCGTGGGTCCCGAGGCTCGCGGCTTTATGGTTGGCGTACCGGTAGCTGTAGCCCTTGGCGCCGGCTTTGTTCCCGCACGTAAACCGGGCAAGCTACCGCGCGAGACTGTGAGCCAGAGCTACGAGCTCGAGTACGGAACGGATTCCATTGAGATCCATGCCGACGCTATCAGCTCTAAAGATACCGTGTTGATTCTGGACGACTTGGTCGCGACGGGCGGAACCGTCGAGGCAACAGGTAAACTGGTGCGAGATATGGGCGCAAAGCTTATCGGTTACGGTTGTATCCTTGAGCTTGCGTTTCTCAACCCGCGCGAGAAGCTCACGCCGTCTGATGACGATGTGGAACTCTTTAGCCTGGTGACGGTGGACTAGCCGTTACCCTTAGTTACTGGAAAGGAAGCTACATGCGCACAGCAAACACGCACAAAAACATGGCACGCTGCGCTGCTACGGCAACCCTCGCTTGTGTTTTGGGCTTGGGCCTCGCGGCTCCTGCCTACGCCGATACCGCATCCGACCTTGCCGCTGCTCGTACGAAGCTCGAGCAGATCGGTACCCAAACTCAGCAGATTTACGATGAGCTCGCCACGCAGACGCAGGCGCTCGATCAGACTGCCGGCGAGATCACGCAAAAGCAGCAGGAGATCGCCGATGGTCAGGCCAAGCTCTCGACCTATGTCGCCGGCGAGTACAAAACCGGCGGTCTGAGCCTGCTTCAGGTTCTGACGGGCGTCGATGACCTGAGCGATATGCTCAACCGTCTGTTCTACTACGGCAAAGTTTCCGATAAGCAAGCTCAGACCATTCAAGAGGTCAAGGAGCTTAAGCAGCAGCTCACCGATAAGCAGGCCGAGCAGGAAAAGAACGTCGCCGCCACGCAAAAGAAGGTCGACGAGCTTAACGCCCAGCAGGCTGAAGCCCAGAACGTCGTAAACTCCCTGGATTCGCAGCTGCAAGCCGAGCTTGCCGCAGAGGCCGAGGCCAACGCCGCGCTGCAGGCCGGCATCAACGCCAGCACCGCCGAGAAGGCCACGGTGAGCAACGAGACTGCTGGTACGACCGAGAACACCAACAACGGTGGCCAGACCAGCAATAACAACAACCAGGGCGGCAACACCCCGGCTCCTACGCCGGCACCTACTCCGACGCCGCAGCCCCCCACGCCTGCTCCGGCTCCGACGCCTTCTGTTCCGAGCCAGTCCGTCGATGGCGGTTCTGTTGTCTCGCGTGCACACAGCAAGCTTGGTTGCGCTTATTCCTGGGGCGGAATTGGCCCGAACAGCTTCGACTGCTCTGGTTTTGTTAGCTATTGCCTCACTGGTCGCTATTGCCGCCTGGGCACCACGGGCACCTTTATGGGCTGGACGCGTGTGTCCGATCCGCAGCCTGGTGACGTTGTGGTCAACTCGTACCACACCGGCATTTACATCGGTGGTGGTCAGATGATTCATGCTTCCGACTACAACACGGGTGTTATCATCAGCTCCGTTGCCGCCGGCATGAACAATAACTACATCTTCGTGCGTTACTAAGTATTCAGATAAAGCAAACGGATATGGACCTCGTGGCTTTGAGTCATGGGGTCCATTCTTTTACCTTTCGTGCAGGTCGCTATCTAGTTTTGAATACTAGATAGCGACCCAATCGGTCTGCAAGATGGGCTTATAGGACAAAATGTGTGTCCACGTTGGGGGCATCGGCGCAGGTCGATGCCCCTTTTTCAGCCGTTTAAATTCCGTGCCCGCTTTTAACCGCTCGGACAGAATGTGTGTCCGGTTGCCTATCGTTCCCGCAGGTAGATAACCTTTTCCGGAACCGTTAAATATCCTTTCGGAAGAGGTGCCCATGAAGGCCGTTTATTGCCCCTACTGCGGCGGTCGGACCAAGCGCAACGGCAGGACCTCATCGGGGTCCCAGCGGTGGAGGTGCACGGCCTGCGGCGCGTCGACGACGGTGAGGTACGACGA
>DBEZMF010000071.1:0-3075 GCA_048250755.1 Collinsella sp. | reverse complement strand
CGGGAGTCCATAGGGTGTCCCTCTGGTCGCCGCCGCAGAGGCGAAACTCCCTCGCAAGGGAGCGCAGCGACAGCGCAGCCGCCGCTGGCGGCGGAGTTTGATAATGCCTGCCTGAAAGGCAGGCCACCGCCGCAGCAGGGCGGCGACAGCGGACCGTGTGTAGCGCAGCCCGGAGCGCAGCGGAGGGGGCGCGGAACGCGGCGCCCTGATGCGCCTGCCCGCGTAAGGCGGGCGTAAGCAAGGAGCGGAGCGACGCGCAGCCGGAGCGCAGCGGAGGCGAAGAGCAAGGGAGCGCAGCGACCGCGCAGCCGCTGGAGGCGGCGGAGCTCTTTATCTTGATAATATAGGGATAACGTGCAGCGGTAAAAATGGCTCTCCGGGCGCTCTGTTATGCGGAGTTATGGGGGCTAAGGAATGTGGCAGCTAAATCTGTAAGAAACTGTAAAATTGTGGCACTTCTGCAGAAAAGAAAAGAGCCTCCGGAGCAATTCCGGAAGCTCTTGACAATGTGTGTTTTCTTTGCTATAATTAAGTTGCTACACCATATTACACAAAGGAGTGATACACACATTGGCTCATCTTGATTATAGCAGACTGCAGCCGATTTGTCAAGGGGATATCCTCCGGGATATCGACAGTCGAGGCAAGGAACGTCCGTGGCACGTTCGCAAGCTCGACAATATGTACATAAGCGCAGCCTATGAGACGTTCAACAGGCGCAAGGCGCAGCGCGTAGCAGCTTGCGCTGATGGTCTGTTGTTCAAGCGAACGGAAGCGGGGCGGCTTAAGCTCATTCAAGCGGCGTTCTGCCGCGTTCGCCTCTGCCCCATGTGCTCATGGAGGCGCAGCCTCAAGACACATAGTCACATGACGAAGATACTTGCAGCAGCTCCGGAGGAGCTCCGCTACATCATGGTCACGCTTACGCTGCGGAACTGCTCCGGAGAGGAGTTATCCGGAACACTGGACAAGCTCATCAGCGGGTTTACTGCTCTGACTAGGCGTAAGAGGGTCGCAGCAGCATGGCGAGGGTGGTATAGAGGTGTCGAAGTCACGCATAACGTGCGCGAAGATACCTTCCACCCGCATATTCATGCGCTTGTTGCAGTCAACAAACGGTACTTCAAGAATACGGAGTACATATCGCAAGCGGAGCTTGCGGAACTCTGGCGTGACTGCTGCGGCCTGGACTATGACCCGGTTATTGATGTCCGGAAGTGCTACGGCCAGACCGTGCACGCAGTGTCGGAGGTTGCGAAGTACACCACCAAGACGGCGGATATAGTCGACTTCGATGACTGGGATTTAACTGTCCAGACTTTGCAGGTGCTTGACAAAGCTTTCGATCGCAGGCGGTTCATAGCTTACGGCGGAGAATTTAAGCGACTACATAAGGCGCTTAACCTCGACGACACCGAGGACGGCGACTTAACTGACATAGGGGAGAGCGAGGACAAGATCGCCGAGAACGCGCCGGAACTGCTCTTCTTCTGGCATACAGGGTATGCGAGGTACGTTAAATGAGGCGCGACACCTGGAGCGGCTCAATCTGGGAAGCGTTCTGGGCTCATGCTCGCAGCAGTTACCCGCTGCCGTTCTGGTTCTCGGACGGTCAGCGCTATGTAATGTGTCGGCGCTGCGGGTTCTTCGGCTCTACTCGTGACTTCGTCGAGTGGGGCGGCTCTGGACTGGCCGCATACACCGGCTATTGCCGGGACTGTTTCAAGAAACACCCCGAAGGGGTTTAACATAGATGAATAGGTGTAGCAGCCGGGGGGCGTTTAGCCCCTCGGCTTTTCTTGTTGCTGCGAAGCAGCACAAGAATCTTGCAGAAATGTTCATGAAATCGCAAGATTATGAACGTTCATGTTTTCCGCTTGATATGAACAGCAACCCAGGCGGGGCGGGGGATGCCCGCGCAGGCGCTCCAGCGCCGGAGACGGGCGCCCACGCACAAGCCGGAGCGGCGCAGGAGCTGCCGAACGGTGCGCAGAACCTTGCAGACATTTGCGTTAATCCTCGCATTATGATGATTAATGCGGGGCGGCCTTATGCCCTGCTGAAAGTTGAGTTAACATTTTTGGGATTGGAGAGTGAACGAACATGAGCAGAACGAAGGCGCTTGCGCCTGATAGCTTAGACTGCGTACTCGCGCTACTTACCCCGCAGAACGCTTTAGCCTGCAGGGTCAGCCTCGCCACCGGACTTCGTATCGGTGATGTGCTGCAGCTCCGAACGGAGCAGCTCCGTCAGACTTCGTGCACAGTCACGGAGTGTAAGACCGGGAAGAGGCGGCGTATACAACTGACGGAGGCTCTCCGGCTTTCCGTCCTCAGTTACTCCGGCAAGGTCTGGGCGTTCCCCGGCCGCTGTTCCGAGACGAAGCACCGGACGAGGCAGGCCGTGTACAAGGATATCAGGCGCGCAGCGGTCGCGCTGCGTATACCGGGAACGGTAGCGCCGCACTCCATGCGCAAGACGTATGCAGTGCATAAGTATCAGGCCTGCGGCGATATCCGCCGCGTTCAGAAGCTGCTGCAGCATTCGGACGAGGCTGTAACTATGCTCTATGCTCTGGCAGCGGAGACAGCAGCGCCGGCTGCGGGACTTCCTCGGAGAGGGGGCGCGCCTGATGTATGAGCAGTGTTCCGGCTGCTGCTGGGCTATGTTCCGGCTGAACGCTTACGGTGTGTACGTCCCGTACTGGTGTGAGCTCCATTCGCTCCGGATCCCTGACGCTCTGGCGGATTGTTTCGGCGCGTGCTGAACGTGTCAAGGGTTTCCGGACGAAGTCCGGCGCGTATAGCGGAGCGAGCGCAGCGAGTGAGCATATGCCGCGCCCTTGACGCGTTCAGCCCCTCGGCTTGCAGGGTCGTACGCTACCCCCGTAAGGGGGCAAGGTTACTTGCCCCCTCTGCCTCTCTGGCGAAGAGCGGGAGTCCAGAGGGTGTCCCTCTGGTCGCCGCCGCAGCGGCGAAACTCCCTCGCAAGGGAGCGCAGCGACCGCGCAGCCGCCGCCGGCGGCGGAGTTTGCTCATGCCTGCCTGAAAGGCAGGCCACCGCCGCAGCAGGGCG
>DBEZMF010000070.1:0-1978 GCA_048250755.1 Collinsella sp. | reverse complement strand
CCGTTGTAGATGACTTTGTTTTAGCTTGTCGCTAGAGCGAAGTCATCTGCATGGCCTCGTTGCCGAGGCCAGCTCCAAGTCTCACGCGACTCTCGCCGCCGCTTGGTTCACGCTTCGCCGGATGCCGCATTGTCCCGCCCTTGGGACGGGTCTGTCTTCCGCTTCCTCCACGCGCGTTTATCGTCTCCGGGGCACTCCCGGCGACTTGGATGTTGATGGCCGCGTTCAGATCACGGTCGATGGACAGTCCGCACTTGTCGCAATGGTAGACGCGCTCGGACAGGGACAGTTTGGTTTTCACCGTCCCGCAGTTCGAGCAGGTCTTCGAGCTTGGATGCCAGCGGTCGATGACGTGCAGTCTCGTACCGGTGCGTGCGGTCTTGTAGGTCAGCTGGCGTCGGAACTCCGCGAATGCGGCGTCCTGGATCGATTGGGCGAGCCCGTGGTTTTTGACCATGCCCGCCACGTTCAGGTCCTCGATGCCGATGTCCGCGTAGGTATGGGCGAGCATGGCGGTGGTCTTGTCCAAGAGGTCGCGTCGCAGGTTGGCCACACGTGCGTGCAGGCGCGCCACGTTCGCCCTCGCCTTGCGGCGGCGGTTGGAGCCCTTGCGTTTGCGGCTCAGGCTCCGCTGGGCTTTCCTCAGACGCGTGAGATTCGACTTCAAGGCGTGCGGGTTGCGTATCACGGTGCCGTCCGACAATGTGGCGAGTTCCTTCACGCCCAAGTCGATTCCGACGCTCCCGCCCTTCGGGGGCTTGGGTGCGGGATCGTCGGCGCGTTCGACGGTCAATGCGGCGTACCAGCGTCCCGCACGGCACGAGACCGTCATGCGCAGCACCTTCGCCCCGTCCGCGCGTCCTGTGACGTTCTCCATGCAGTGCACGCGGCCGATACGCGGCAGTCTGAGCGCCTTCGGATCGTCCTTGATGAGGCCGAAGCTGCCGGTCGTGTACGCGAATCGCGGCGTCTCCCGGTCCTTCGCCTTGAAGCGCGGGAACCCGACCCTGCGGCCTTTTCGTTCGCCTTTGCGGCTTTTCGACCAGTTCTTGAGGGCATCCGACAATGATTCGAGGCCGCTGTTGTATGCTTCCTTGCTGTTCTTAGCCCACCATGGTTCTCCCGTGGTCTCATCTACGGCGAGTGTGTTCTTGGCTTGGTTCCACCAGCGGCGTAGCGCATACAACGACCACTCCGGTTTTTCCTTGGCCTCCAGCATGTCCTTGACGTGCGCCAATCCTGCGTTGTACGCGAAACGGGCCGCCCCCGCGTGCGACAGCAGCAGCCGTTCCTGCGTGGGTGTCGGGTCGAGCGCCACCTTGACCGCCTCAAGCATCGCGCGCCGCCTTCAACGCCGCGTCCGTCTTGTGCTTGGCCGCGCGACGCCCGTACAGCCGGGCGCAGAACGAGGTCAGCACCTCGGTCATGTCACGCACCAGATCGTCATCCAGCTCCGAGTCGTCCACCACGATGATTCGTCGCCCCTGCGCCTTCAACGCGCTCTCCACCAGCCCCGCGTTCATGCGGGCGAGCCTGTCCCTGTGCTCCACGATCAGCGTGCCCACGGTCGGGTCGGACAATAGTCGGTTGAGCTTGCGTCGCCTGTCGTTCATGCCGGAACCCGTCTCCGTGACGATTTCCGGCTTCTCCACTCCCATGCCAAGGGCGAACGCCTTCAACCGGTCGGCCTGCCGTTGCAGATCGGCCTTCTGGTCGGACGAGCTGACACGCGCATAACACACCGTCCTGCCGTTCGCCGTGGGGGTGACGGGTTGGCTCTCGTATTTCGGGTCGTGGATGATTATCGTACCCGTCGCCATACGCTCGAACGGGACGGGCATACGGTTCTCGCGGCACCACTGCCACACCGTCTGCTCGTTGAAGCCCTCGCGTTTCGCCCATTCCTTGACACGCATGGCTTAATTATATCATATGAAAACAGACAAAAGCAAATAGTTAAGGTAGCTGATTACACCCC
>DBEZMF010000069.1:0-2383 GCA_048250755.1 Collinsella sp. | reverse complement strand
ATTAAATTTATATTTTCGACGTTTTTAATTTTACATCTACCGAAATTTACTTTGGTACGTATTTTAAGTTTTCTTAAGGGTTTGGTGCTATACTTGTTTTGGTTACTTTTCTACTATCTTTAATACTAGAGTAATAAAAACCAGCATCGACCGCCCGCAAACCCAAGCGTGGCGGTATTAGTCAAAATGACAATTTTAATCAAAAACGGCACTAAAAACATGAAAAGAGTAAAAACTTATGGAACAATTACAGGCACAAATAATTTATAATCTAACTTTAACTTTATTATTTTTTGCTTTAGATTTTTTATTTTTGGGCAATAAAAAACCTCTATTTTGTGCTATAATAAAGGTGCAAAGATTATTACAACAAAATAGAGGTGTTTTTATTATGTCTTTTTCTAAAAATATTTTAACGCAACAGCCAAAAAAAGGCAAGCAAAATTTTTTACACGTGGTAAATGCGGTAGAGAAAAAAACTTTACTGGTCATACATCACAAGCAACTGCGGAAGGAAATCGAGAAGCGGGAGCAAGAAAAACAAATCCCAATAGCAGAAGCTACGGGAGAAAAACTGGAAGATTATTCCGCAACAGGCAAAAAACGCAAATGGGATTTGCATAAACAAAACAATTTAAAATTGGTAGAGCTTTACAAACAAGCAATAAAAATAAATCCTAGCGTTATAAGTCCCAAACGTTTACAAGACTTGGCGGACTGTGCAAGCCAGCTAGAATATTTACAGGATACAGAAGGCAATAAAAAATTATATAAAACTTATTTTTGCCGTGTTCGACTTTGTCCAATGTGCCAATGGAGAAGAAGTCTAAAGTTATTTAGTCAGGTATCAAAAATCACGGATTACATCAACAATCAAAATGATGACGTGAGATATCTTTTCATCACGTTGACGCAAAAAAATTGTAGCGGTTCGGAGTTGGTACAGGAAATAAATAAGATAAATAAAAGTTTTAGCTTGCTGGTAGATAAAACAAAACGTGTACAGCCCGCAAGCAAATTTAAAAAAATGCTACTGGGATATATAAAAAGTACGGAAGTAACGTACAACCCTAAAACCAAAACATATCACCCGCACTTGCATTGTATTTTTGCGGTGCAAGGCGAATATTTCAATAAAGAAAATTATATCAATAAAAATAGCTGGCGGGCGATATGGGCGGATTTATTAAAAGTAGATTATTTGCCACAAGTAAACGTACAGGCAATAAAGCCCGCTAGACAGCAAAAAGCAGTAGCGGAGCTTGCTAAATATCCTGCAAAGGTTAGCAGTATTTTAAATTTACCACAAATGCAGGCGGTGCAGGTTGTAATGGATTTAACCACCCTTTGCTATAAACGCAGGTTTGTAGCGTTTGGCGGTATCTTTAAAAAAACAAAAGCCCTGCTTAAATTGCAGGACGTAGAAGCAGAAAATGCAGACCTTGTGGGAGCTGGGAACATAAAAGAATTTAATTATGTGGCACGTGCCATTTACAAATACAATGTAAAATTTGGCTACTACATCTCATCATAAAAAAGGAGGCTTAAAGCTGTTGTGTGAGTATCCCGAATTTGCAGAAGAAGAATTTTTTAATTTAGAGCCAACAACGCTAATAGAAATAAAAGACACAGTATATTTTGCGGTGGAATTGCTAGAACCACAGATTTATTATTGGGACTGCAATAAAAATAAATATGTACACGTTATTTATAAATTTGCCGAATTAGAAGATTTTTGGCAGGATATTTTGTTGCAGGAGCTAGAAGAATACCAGCAAATAAAATTAGAAGCAGAAGATAATAAAATGGATTTTATATAAACCTCATGGGTGCTTAGTCTATGGACTAGGCACTTTTTTTATATATGTTTATAGCCAAAAAATAGCAAAATACGTAGTATCTTACAAGCGGGCGGGTGCGTGTTGGCACTATAAAAAAAGCGGTCGCAATGGCAGGCAACATATCGGTAAAAAATAAACTTGGTCGCCCTCTCACAAAAAGAACCCCACCCGTCGCTGGCTATTTCTGCACGCAAAAAACAATGTCCCCAAAAAAAGAAGCCCGCAAATTTTTAGCTACATAAACAAAGCCATTGCTTGCTCGTGCCACGCCCTTACTCGCTCGCAGGCTTAGATTATTCCGCTAAAAAATTGCTCCCGCAGTTTATTACCGCATAGCTTTTTGCGTGCTTATTTATTGCGTGCTTCCACAACCTCGCCCCCACCCTGCTCACCTCAACAGTTCGTGGGCTTCGTTAGTGGCTTTTTAAATTTTGGCGGTTCGCTATCGCTCTGCCATTTTTCATGCCCGCTAAAAAAATCGAAGCCACAGAAAAACTAAGAGGGAGGGAAAGCAAGTGCCGTGCCCATTTTATTTCTTTATT
>DBEZMF010000068.1:0-8375 GCA_048250755.1 Collinsella sp. | reverse complement strand
CGGCAGATTTATACCCGTGCCCGAGCTCGAAGAGCCCTATGGCCGCCTTCCTGGCCTCGACATCATGCTTCACCCTCAAATCAACGCGCATAAAGAAAGCCTCCCATTTCTCATGTCCAAGAAATGGGAGGCAGTTCACTTCCGTACTGGCGGGCTATTTGTTGTCTATCGACTAGATGCTCGATGAGCAGTGCAACTCTTTACGCAAACAGGCCGTAGATGCTGATGTTGGCCTTGGCGTAGAGACCGTTAGCATACTCGGTCCACTTGGAGCTGGCGCTCGAAGCCTGCGAGGAATACTGCTGATAAGCAGTGTAGTAGGCGGTCATGGCCTGCTTATAGGTAGCGCTATCGGCTGTAAAGGCATCA
Organism: Collinsella sp.; assembly: GCA_048250755.1. Lineage (GTDB taxonomy): Bacteria > Actinomycetota > Coriobacteriia > Coriobacteriales > Coriobacteriaceae > Collinsella. Next base: position 8,006 of record DBEZMF010000068.1, on the reverse strand, counting down.
TCGGCAAAGGCCTTGGCATAGGTGCTGTCGGCATCCTTCCAGGTACCCTTTGAGCTATCCCACTCATCGCCGGCAAGGTTGATAATGTAGTCGGCGTAGTCCTTGCTCGCGGTCTCCTCGTTGCCGTCAGCAGGCTCGGTCGGGGCGGTCGGCATGCTTGCGGAGCTGTCGCCGACCTTCTTCTTGTAGAGCTTCTGCAGCGTCGCGGACTGACGGACGATCTGCTTGGCCTGGTCCTTGGACACGCCGTACTGCTTGGCCATGGTCTTGTAGTCGGAGGTGCCGATGGAATCCTCGGCGTACTGCTTCATTTCCTTGGAAGAAACGGTAATGCCCTCGTCCTCAGCAGCGTCCAGCAGAATCTGGTTGCGCACGTAGGACAGGATAACGTCGGCAGACGGAGCGGTGTAGTTGCCGTCGTCGCCCTTGACGGTGTCGAGGCTGTACTGGCTCTCGATGGCCTCACGCGCGGTGATGTCGCTCTTTTTGCCGTTGTAGCTATAGCTTGCCACGGTCGAATCGAGCTGGTCCTCGGTCAGGGTCGCCGAGCCGACGCCCTTGCCGCCAAAGCCACCGTTGCCGATAAAGAAGCCGACCACGGCAGCGATCACGACGGCGACCACAAAGGCGGCAATCATCGTCTTCTTGTGCTTGCAAGCGTGGTCGTCCACGTCGGAGTCGTCGTCCTCATCCTGAGCCTCGGGCATGAGGTTCTCGTCGGCGGCGTCCGCGGCGATCTTTGCCTCCAGGCGAGCGTCCTCCTCCTCGGCGGTCGTGCCGGCGGCAATATGTTCGGCAGACGTGCCGGCGACCAGGTCGATCTTCTCGTCCTCGTCACCGTCGGGGCCTTCGCCGCGCTCGATGATCTGGATGCCGTCGATCTCGTCCTTCTCGTCCTTCTTTTGAATCAGACCCATATCAGTTACTCCTTGTTAGGAAACATAGTCCCCAATAGAATACGCCCGGCAGAGCGCCGGGCGTATTGATTCTTAGGTTATACGCAAACACTTAAGTACTATTTAGGCGTTTGCAGCGTGCATGCCTTAGGCCAGGTGCGCGATAACGGCATCGGCAAAGGCCTGCGTGCCCACGGCCCCCTCGACGGAGCCGGTCTGGGCACGACGCACGTCACCGGTAACCTGCTCACCCTCGTCGAGCGTGGTAGATACGGCGGCGCGAATGCGATTGGCAGCGTCGTTCTCGCCCAGGTGATCGAGCATCATCGCAGCAGAGAGGATCTCGGCTGTGGGGTTGGCGATATCCTGGCCCGCGATATCGGGCGCGGAGCCGTGCGTAGCCTCGAAGATGGCGCAGTCGGCACCGATGTTGGAGCCGGGGGCCATGCCTAAGCCGCCCACCAGGCCGGCGCACAGATCACTCACGATGTCGCCGTACAGGTTGGGCAGCACCAGGACATCGAAGTCGTTGGGGTTTTGGACCAGGCCCATGCAGGTAGCGTCGACGATCTTGTCGTTGAACTCGATATCGGGATAGTTGGCGGCCACCTCGCGCGCAACGCGCAGGAACAGGCCATCGGTCGCCTTCATAATGTTGGCCTTGTGCACGGCCGTCACCTTTTTGCGGCCGCAGCGGCGGGCATACTCAAAGGCATACTCCACAATGCGGCGGCTCTTGGCGATGGAGATCGGCTTGATCGAGATCGCGGAATCGGCGGCGAAGGTCTTTTGGCCCGAACGCTCAACGAGCTGCGAGAGCTCCTCGACCTCGGCAGCGCCCTCATCGAACTCGATACCGGCGTAGAGGTCCTCGGTGTTCTCGCGCACGATAACCAGATCAACGTCGCGGAAGCGCGAGCCGTCGCCCGGCTGCGACAGGCAGGGTCGCACACAGGCGTACAGGTCGAAGTGCTTGCGCAGGGCCACGTTGACGCTGCGGAAACCCGTGCCGACCGGCGTGGTGATGGGGCCCTTGATGGCAACCTTGGTCTCGGCGACCGCATCGAGCACGTGCTGGGGCAGCGGCGTGCCAAACTCGTCCATGACGCCGGCACCGGCCTCCTGGACGTTCCAATTGATCTGGACACCGGCGGCCTCGACCACGCGGCGCATGGCCTGCGTAATCTCGGGACCGATACCGTCACCGGGAATCAGGACTACATCGTGCGCCATAATCTGTTACTCCTCGTCTTCGGCGTCGTCAGATTTTTTAACGCTAGCACGCTTCTTCTTTTTGGAGAGATCCAGGCCAAAACGTTTAACAAGCATTTCGCAAATCTCGCTCGAACGGGCCTTGAGATAGCTGCCCTTGCCGTTCTCGGCGTCGAACTTAAGGCGCAGCGCGAGCTTCTCGGCAACCTCGGCGTCAATCTCGCCCTGGCAAAACTCGTACAGGCAACCGAGCATGTCGCGATACTCGAGGTCGCCGTGGTAGCACTGGATGGCCTCGTCCAGGATGGGCCAAGCCTCGCGCGAACGCTCGACGCTCGTGGCACCCCACACGCACAGCAGGCGGAAGGCGGCATAGCGCAGCGTGGAGGAGATCTCGTCGAACAGTGCAGTCTCGGCGCCCTCAAAGGCATCGCCCAGCTGCTCGGGGCAGGTGGTGGCGAGCGCCGTCAGGGCATCGAGGGCCTCCCAGCGGGTCTGCGCCTCGGGGCGGTCGAGCGCCTCGATCAGCGCGGGCACGCAGGGCACGACGCGCTGCGGATCGCGCTCGGCAAGCAGGTGCAGCACGCGGGCGGCAAACTGGCGGATGCGGCGCGTGGGGCAGCCGAGCTCCTTGACCAGGCGGTCGACGGCGTTCTCGTTCTCCTCTGCCAGCTGAAGCTGTGCCAGCTCCTCGTCGGTAAGCTGTTCGTCTTTGTTTTCTGCCATAGTTACCTCTTCTTATTTCTTAGCGTGCTTGCCAGCACCCTTGCTGTCATCGGTGACCGAGATGAGCTGTCGGTCGGCCGCGCCATTGCGACGCGCACGGCGGCGTTCCTCGGCGTCGCCCGCGTCGGCGGCGGCGCGATGAGCCTTGTTGACGTTAAAGACCTCGTCGTGCTTGCGCCACGGACCGACGGACTCGCCAAAGCTCATCTTAAGACCGGCGATAAAGCCGCCGAGCCAGCCGATCGGCGCAAACTGCACCAGCGGGAACAGCGAAAACACCCAGGTCAGCAGGACGACTGCCGCCGCTCCTGCAAAATTGGCGATCCAGTAGTCGCGCTTGGTGATCACGCGCTTTTCGCACGCCCACTGACCGCACAAAAAGCCAATGTAGATCGCAAAGAGAAAGAGCACCAGCGCTAACACCACGAACGTCCAGCTCATGGGCGCTACTCCCCGTGATGGTGGCCGCAGCAGCACTCATGGCCGTCGTCATGGCCGTGGCCGCCACAGCACTCGTGGTCCTCGCCATGGTGGTGGCCACAACCGCACTCGTGGTCGTCGCCATGCTCGCCGCAACCGCAGCCGTCCTCGTGAGCGCCATGCTCCTCAGGACGATACTGCGACCAGTCCAAACCGGCGGCGATGGCGTCGGCCTCCTCCTTATAGAGGACTGTGATGGCCTGGGTGCCCAGCTTGGCGCCACCGATGGCGTCGAGCATGTCGTAGAGCGTAAAGGCGACGTCGGCGCCGGGCAGCGCGAGCTCGCGGTCATCGGCGTAGGCGAGCGCCAGGCGCAGGTCCTTGATGAAGTGCTCGACCATAAAGCCGGGCTTGTAGTCGCCGTCGAGCGCCTTGGGCGCCAGGCTCTCCATGGCGCCGGACTTGCCGGTACCGCCCAGGATCATCTGACGGGTCTTCTCCAGGTCAAGGCCGCTCAGCTCGGCAAATGCCATGGCGTCTGCCATGCCGACCATGCAGGCGCCCAGCGACACCTGGTTGGCGAGCTTGGCAGCCTGGCCCTTGCCGGCGCCGTCGAAGCAGCAGATGTTGGCCGCAAAGGTGGCAAGGATGTCGCGGACCGGCGCGATGTCGTTCTCGGTGGCGCCCACGATAGCCGTGAGCGTGCCGGCGATAGCTCCCGACTCACCGCCGGTGACGGGGCAGTCAAACGCCATGCGGCCGGAAACCTGGGCGGCCTCGGCAATGTCGCGCGCCAGCTCGGGCGAGCTCGTGGTGAGGTCAATCAGGACCGCGCCGGGCTTAGTGCACGCGAGCAGGCCGTCGCCCGCCAGGTAGAGCTCCTCGACCTCGGAGGGATAGCCCACCATGGTAAAGACGACATCGGCGTTAGCCGCAGCATCGGCCGGCGTATCGGCCCAAACGGCACCGTGCTCGATAAGCGCGGCGGCCTTGGACTTAGTGCGGTTGTTGACCGTGACGGAATAGCCGGCGTCCAGAATGTGGCCGGCGATGGGGGCACCCATGATTCCGGTGCCGATAAATGCGACAGAGAGCTTGTTTGCCATGAAACCTTTCCTTTTGGGTTGGGTGTTATTACCAGGTTGAATACTCGGTGCCAGCGTTTGGGCTGTGAGTTGGGATCGATTACGGCCGCGTTACTTGCCTACTGACCGCGCACGCGGCGGGCGATGCGATCGGAAAGCGACGCCTTGTCGGCGCGGTTCTTACCCCAAAACGCGCAGGCCACCATGCCGGGGCCCACGTGCGAGCCAATGGTGGGACCCACGGAGCTGCGAATGATCGTGACGTCGGCGCAGCCCTCCTCCTTGCGGATGGCAGCTTCGAGCCAGTCGCCGTCCTTCTCGGCATCGGCCGTCATGATGGCGATGGGCATGGTGCGGTCGGGCACGTAGTTCTCGCGGAACGACTTGAGAATGGACTTGAGCGCCTTCTTGCGGCCGCGGTTGACGCCGATCAGCGACAGCGAGCCGGCAAGGTCGTAGGAGAGCTCGGGCTTGACATCGAGCTTTGCCGTGAGCTGCGCCGCCGCGGGCGGAATGCGGCCGCCGGCAGCTAGTGCGTCGAAGCTCTCGAGCGTAAAGTAGCCGTGGACGTAGGTCTTTGCCTCGTTTGCCCAATCGACCAGCTGCTTGGCGGTCAGTCCCGCCGAACGCTGGCGCACGGCCTCGAGCGCCAAGAGCGCGCCGGTCGCACAGGGCAGAGCGTTGTCGACCACGTACAGCTCAAAATCGGGATACTCGGCGCGCACGGCATCTGCCGCCTGGCACGCGGAGTTGTAGCTCGACGACAGCGCCGAGGTAAAGCACAGGTAAACCGTGGGCGTGCCCTCTTTGGCGCACTCGGTAAAGAACTCGATATAGCGACCGAGCGACACAGCCGAGGTGGACACGCGGGCACCGGCGCGCATCCGGTCGTAGAACTCCTTGGGTGCGATGCTCGACCAGATGTCATCCGTGCGCTCTTCGCCATCGATAATGAAGGGGAAACCCAGGATATCGACATCGAGGTTCGCGGCGACCTCGGGGCTAAAGTCGCAGCAGGTATCGACGACGATGCGGCAACGGTCCGAATGACCGGTAGATGCAGCCTTGTCCATCAAAGCGACTCCTTACGTAAAAAAGGCGACCACCCGCATGGGATGGCCGCCAACCGTTAACTCATGCAAGTTAACGTATTTTACTCGTCAAGTGTTTCGATACGGGGCTTGATGATGCCATATCCACCATTCTTACGGTGATACACCACATTGATAAGGCCGGTCGTCGCGTTCTCGAACACGTAGAAGTCGTGGCCGAGCAGATCGGTCTGCACCAGCGCCTGCTCCTCAGTCATCGGGGTGACGTCGATGACCTTCTCGCGGACGAGCAGGTCGTCCTCCTCCTCGGGCAGCAGCAGGTCGGCCAGATCCTCGACGCGCTCGACCGGCGCAACATCCGCGGCGCTGGCACCGCCCTGGCGGTTGTCCACGACCTTGGTCTTGAACTTACGCAGCTGGCGGGTGACCTTATCGGCGGAGAGGTCGATGGCGGCGTACATATCTGCACCGTGCTCGGCAACGCGAATCACCGAACCGCGGGCACGAACCGTGACCTCGACGATTGCCGGGTTGGGGTTCGAGGGGTTCTTCTCATAGCGAAGTACAACGTCGACCGTCATGGGCTCGATATCGAAAACCTTGAGCGCCTCGCCGATCTTCTCATCCACATGCGCACGCAGAGCATCGGTTACCGTCGTCTTGCGTCCAGAAACCTTGATATCCATACGTGGCTCCAATCTGCCTCGGGGACTTACTGTACTGGCTATGTACCCATTGCCGTGCATTTAATCACGCGGATTCCTAAAGACCCGAATAACGATTGCTTGATACCGCATACCGAAGTCTCGTACTTTTCCATGGCAAAGTGCGCTATAGGAGGGAGCTGGCGGCTTTATATTTGGTCCCAAAAATTGGCTTTGACCTGCTGGTTTTATAGGGATGGAAAAGCCGGGCTCCCCTATTGGGGAAGCCCGGCAGTGCGTGTTGAAACCGTGAAGAGGTGTCCTTTCCAACGTATAGGAGACACCACCCCTAGCAATAACTAGCTATTGAGTTTGTTAATGTCGTCGTCAGTGATGGTGCCTTCCTGGCTGGACGATTTGTCCTCGGAGGATGCGGTCTCATTGTTGGAATCGGAGGACTCGCTGCCGGAGGACGTGGTCTCACTGGACTCAGAGTCGCCCGGCTGCACGTTAGCGCCCGAAACCGTCTTAGTGGTGAGGTCGTAGGGAATCTGACCGTACCAGACGCAGTGAACCGCCTCGAGCGTACCGTCGACCGTGATGTCGTCGAGGGCATCACTCACGGCACGGCACAGTTCGTCATTGGACGAGAGGCCCGCAACACCAAGCGTCGAGGGCGCCTCGAGCGCACCGACATAGGAGACCTCGCTCATCAGGCGTGCAAGATAGCCGCCGGCCGTGGAGTCGCAGATCACATAGTCGACCTCGCCGGACTCGAGCGCCTCAAAGCACTCGTTGATGTTGGAGTAGGTCTTTTGGTTGGCGGTAATGCTCTGCTTGGCAAGCGCCTCCTGCGAGGCCGAGGACATCTGGACACCCAGGGTAGACGTGTTAAGGGTATCGGTGGAAACGCTTAGCGACCCACCATCGCTGGTTTTACCGAACACAGAAGCGGCATCGTACAGGCAGGTGCCGAGCGAGCTAACGTCCCCGTCTGTGGAGTTGATCTCGCCGATAAAGATATCGGCCTTTTTGTCGCCGAGCGCGGAATCTGCCGAGGACGCATCGACAAAGGCGACCTTAAGGCCCATGCGGCTTGCGAGGGCGCGGGCGGCGTCAACCGCATACCCCGTGAGCTCGCCGTCGGCGTCCTGCATGGCCTGCGGCGCATCGGAAGTATCGAGGGCAACCGTCAGGGTTCCGGGAGTGACCAGGGCATCGTCCGACACCGCCGGCGTGACGGTCTCGTACTCGATCTGGTCGATCGTGGGAGTCGTGAACGTAGACAGCGGGTTGAACGCGCATCCGCTCAGGCCCAAAACGGCGATGACCGCTGCGGTCCCAGCACCTAACCGAGCCGTGTGCATCAAGCTGCCCCTCACCATGTCCACTACCCTGCCTTCTGTGTCGTATACGATCCGTGCGTTGCGCGGAATATCAGGTTGTTCCCACCAGCTGACCTGGTATTTGACCCCACACTTGCGCACCGGGGTGTTTGCTCGGGAGGCCGCAGCCACCTTCACGACTGGCCCGCTCGCCCGCGAGGCGGTATTGCCCCAAAGAAAGTAGAACGGACGGTGCGGCTTACATCTAGGACGCGCCATGATCGCGCCGCGCGCACGCGGTCGCTTACGTGGATCCCTTTGACCGCGTCTGTCTTGGACTAGGACGGGCATTTCGTCCGTCCGCAACCACAGCCTGGCAGGAACGTAGCGCATTATAGCTAAGTTCAAGCTAAAGTTTAAGGTTAGGGGCGTTATTCGCATCGCGAGTACAGATTTCGCAGGTCGGAGCGGGCTATTCGTGCCCCTATGAAGCCCGGAGCTCCCCTATGAACTGCGCCCCAAATCTTGGACGCCCTAAATAGCGACTAGGCCGCAAGGGCCTGATTCCGGTACTCCTCCGGGGTCAGGCCCTTCAATCTTACCTGCCTCCGGCTCGTGTTCCAGTGGACTATGTATTCCTCCAGGT
>DBEZMF010000067.1:0-19270 GCA_048250755.1 Collinsella sp. | reverse complement strand
CGGCAGATTTATACCCGTGCCCGAGCTCGAAGAGCCCTATGGCCGCCTTCCTGGCCTCGACATCATGCTTCACCCTCAAATCAACGCGCATAAAGAAAGCCTCCCATTTCTCATGTCCAAGAAATGGGAGGCAGTTCATGTTGAGAAGCGGGTCTTTGGAAGGACGGTTAACGTTCTAGGAAATTACTCCTCGTCGTTGTCCTTGGCCTCTTCGGCGTCGTCGGTGTCCACGAGCTGGTTGAGCAGCTCATCGAGAGAAGCCATGTCCTCGTTGATGGCACTGTTGGCGGGAGCCTTCTTGTCGTCGATCGGGGCGCCCAGGAGCTCCTCGTCGGCGTCGGCGTGATGCGTCGGAGCGGAGGTACCCAGCAGGATATCGTCCGGACCGTCGGGGCTAAAGACCATCTGCAGCAGCTGCGAGAGGTCTTCCTCGTCGGCAACGTCGTCGTTGTTCTCGAGGATGTAGAGCAGATCGTGGGCCTCGAGGCCGTCACGGAGCTCCTCGATCGCCTTGGCACCGATGCCATCGATGCGCAGCAGATCCTCCTCGGACTTGCCAACCAGGTCGCCAACCGTCTCGATGCCGACCTCGCTGAACTTGTTGGTCCAGCGCTGTGACACGCCCAGGTCGTCGAACAGGTACAGACGAGCCTTCTCGGCGGAGATGGTGTGGCCGTTGCGGGTGAACGAGCCGTCAGCACTACCGAACTCGTCGTAGCCGGCCCAGTCGAGCTGCTGCGGGAGCTGCTCGTCCAGGTCCTTGAGCTCCACAGGAGCCCACTCGGGCAGCGACTTGGCGTTGGGCGAAGCCGGGCCGTCGATGTCCACGTAGCCGTCGGCCGTGCGATACGTCAGCTTGGCGTTGGCGTACGGCTTGAGGCCGGTACCAGCCGGGATCTTCTTACCGACAATGACGTTGGACTTAAGGTCGAGCAGGTGGTCGACCTTACCCTCGATGGCAGCCTCGGTAAGGACGCCAGCGGTACGGATGAACGAAGCGCTCGACAGCCAGGAGTCGATGTTGGACGCAACCTTGAGCGTACCCAGGATGACGGGCTCGGCCACGGGAGCCTGACCGCCCAGACGGGCAACGCGCTCGACCTCGTCGGCGAACTCGTAGCGGTCGACGTACTGACCAAGCAGGTACTTGGAGTCGCCGGGGTTGGTGATCTGAACGCGACGCAGCATCTGACGTGCGAGCACCTCGATGTGCTTGTCGTTCAGGTCGACGCCCTGGCTGGTGTAGACGTCCTTGACGCTCTCGACGAAGGTGTGCATCGTCGACTCAATGTCGGTCAGCTTGCGCAGGTTGCGGAAGTTGACGAAGCCCTTGGTGATCTGATCGCCGGCGCGAACCTCGCAGCCGTCCTCAATCTCGGGCATAAAGCGCACCGAAGCGGGGACGCGACGCTCGTCGAGGACACGGGTGTGATCCTCGGAGTCGGTGAGCGTCAGCACGTACTCGGACTTCTCGGGCTTAATCGAGAGGTGACCGGAGTACGGAGCCAGCTCGGCCTCGCGACCCAGAATCTTTTCGTTGACGTTGCCGACGATATCGAACATACGGCTGACCGTAGGCAGACCCTGCGTAATATCGTCGACGCCAGCGACGCCGCCGGAGTGAATGGTACGCATCGTAAGCTGCGTACCGGGCTCGCCGATGGACTGGGCGGCAATAATGCCGACCGCGGTACCGATAGCGACCGGACGACGGGTGGAAAGATCCCAGCCGTAGCACTTCTGGCACACGCCGTACTTGGAGCGGCAGGTGAGCAGCGCGCGAAGCTTGACCTTCTTAAGGCCGGCATCGACCATCTTCTGGATGTCGGCGACCTTCTCGATGTAGCCGTCCTGCTCAAAGAGCACGGTGCCATCGGGAGCCACGACGTCCTCGATGAAGCAACGGCCAACGAGGTCGGTGTTGAGGTCGGTGGTGCCGGGGATGATGAGGTTGTAGGTGACGCCCTCGTGCGTACCGCAGTCCTCCTCGCGGACGATGACGTCCTGGGCCACGTCGACCAGACGACGGGTCAGGTAACCAGAGTCCGAGGTGTGGGATGCGGTATCGACCAGGCCCTTACGGGCGCCGTAGGTCGAAATGAAGTACTCGAGCGGCAGCAGGCCCTCGCGGAAGTTCGCCTTAATGGGAAGGTCGATCGTCTCGCCGGACATGTCTGCCATCAGGCCACGCATGCCGCCGAGCTGACGCAGCTGGGTCTTAGAACCACGGGCGCCGGAGTCGGCCATCATGTACAGCGGGTTCTCCTCGTCGAACATGTCGAGCATGAGCGCTGCAACCTTATCGGTACAAGCGGTCCACTCGTTAACGACTTCGATGTGGCGCTCCGTCTCGTTGATGAAGCCCTCCTCGAAGTACTCGTTGATCTGGTCGACGTTGGCCTGGGCGCGGTCGAGCAGCTCCTGCTTCTCGGCAGGGATGAGAGCGTCCCACACCGAGATGGTGAGGCCGGCGCGGGTAGCGTAGTGGAAGCCGGAGTACTTGATGGCGTCGAGGATCGGGCCGACCTTGGCCTCGGGGTAACGATCGCAGCAGTCGGCAACCAGCTTGGCCACGTCGCCCTTGACCATCTTGTAGTTCATGAACTCATAGTCTTCGGGCAGGCACTGGCGGTTGAAGATGATGCGGCCGATAGAGGTCTCGAAGCGCGCGGTCTTGTTGCCAGTGACGTCGTAGTCGACAAACTCGTTCTTGCCGTTCTTGACGCGGAAGATACGGGTGCCGTCCTCGTTGATGACATTGGCGTCGGCAGCGGACACGCGGACCTGGATCTTGGCCTGCATGTCGACCTCGGAGCGGCAGTCATAGGCGTGCAGCGCGTCGTCGAAGCTCGAGAACACGTGGTTCTCGCCCGGCAGGCCCTCGCGGACCTGGGTGAGGTAGTACACACCGATGATCATGTCCTGCGAGGGGATGTTGACCGGCTTGCCGGATGCCGGCGAGCGCAGGTTGTTCGCAGAGAGCATAAGCACGCGGGCCTCGGCCTGAGCCTGGCTGGACAGCGGCACGTGGACAGACATCTGGTCGCCGTCGAAGTCGGCGTTGAAGGGCGAGCAGACCAGCGGGTGCAGGTGGATAGCCTTGCCCTCGACCAGCACCGGCTCAAAGGCCTGGATGGACAGACGGTGCAGGGTCGGTGCACGGTTGAGCAGCACGACGCGGCCGTCGATGACCTCTTCGAGGATGTCCCACACAAAGGTGGCACCGCGGTCGATAGCGCGCTTGGCGCCCTTGATGTTCTCGACCTTGCCAAGCTCGACCAGGCGCTTCATGACGAAGGGCTTGAAGAGCTCCAGCGCCATGGTCTTGGGCAGACCGCACTGGTGCAGCAGCAGCTTGGGGTCGGTAACGATAACCGAACGGCCGGAGTAGTCGACACGCTTACCCAGCAGGTTCTGACGGAAACGGCCCTGCTTGCCCTTGAGGGCCTCGGCGAGCGACTTGAGCGGGCGACCGCCACGGCCAGAGACCGGGCGACCACGACGGCCGTTGTCGAACAGGGCGTCCACGGACTCCTGGAGCATGCGCTTCTCGTTGTTCACGATGATCGCAGGGGCGTCCAGGTCGAGCAGGCGCTTGAGTCGGTTGTTACGGTTGATCACGCGACGATACAGGTCGTTGAGGTCGGACGCGGCGAAGCGGCCGCCGTCGAGCTGAACCATCGGGCGCAGATCGGGCGGAATGACCGGGATGACGTCCAGGATCATGTTCGCGGGGCTGTTGCCGCCCTTCAGGAAGGCGTCAACGACCTCAAGGCGCTTGACGGCCTTCTCACGCTTCTGCTTCTGGGAATCCTCGTCGGCGATGATGGCCTTGAGCTTCTCGGCCTCGGAGGGGAGGTCGATGGCAGCGAGCAAGTCGCGGACAGCCTCGGCACCCATACCACCCTTGAAGTACATGGAGTAGTAACGGGTCATCTCGCGGAACAGCGGCTCATCGGAGATGAGGTCGCGCTCGGTGAGCTTCATGAAGGCGTTGAAGGCGTCCGTGCGGAGCTGCTTCTCGTCCTTGCACTCTTCCTCGATGTCGACGATGCCGGAGGCGATCTCCTCGGGGGTCAGCGGCTCCTCGTCGGAGAACTCGTCAAAGTTCTCGGGGTCGCCCTGCTCCTTGAGGGACTCGATCTGGCGGGCGCACTCGGCATCGATCTCTTCCAGATCGGCGGCGAGCTCCTCGCGCAGGTCGTCGGCGTCGGCCTCGCGAGCCTCGTAGTCAACCTCGGTGATGATGTAGCTGGCAAAGTACAGAACCTTCTCGAGGTCCTTGGACTTGATGTCGAGCATACGGCTCATCGGGAAGCTCGTGGGGCTCTTGAAGTACCAGATGTGGGACACGGGAGCAGCGAGCTCGATGTGGCCCATGCGGTCACGACGCACCTTAGCCGAGGTGACCTCGACGCCGCAGCGCTCGCAGACGATGCCCTTAAAGCGGATGCCCTTGTACTTGCCGCAGGAGCACTCCCAGTCCTTGGCGGGACCGAAGATCTTCTCGCAGAACAGGCCGTCCTTCTCGGGCTTGAGGGTACGGTAATTGATGGTCTCCGGCTTCTTGACCTCACCGTGCGACCAGGAACGGATCTGGTCGGCGGAGGCAAGGGAGATCTTTACCGAGTCAAAATCAGTAGCTTCGAAATCTGCCACAGTCAACTACTCCTTATCAGTGGTCGTGGCGGCGACAGCCTCGGGTGCCTCGGCGGTCTCGGCATCCTGGGCCTCGACGTCGGCGTCAACGCCGGCGAGCGCAGCCAGGTCGTCGAGAGCAGAGGTCTCCTCGGCGGTCACAGGGGCGGAGGCGTCCTCGTCGGCATCGTGCATGGGCTCGATGTCCAGTGCGAGCGAACGGATCTCCTTGACGAGAACCTTGAAGGACTCGGGGATACCCGGAACCGGAACGTTCTCGCCCTTGACGATGGACTCGTAGGTCTTGACGCGGCCCACGGTATCGTCGGACTTGACGGTCAGGATCTCCTGCAGGACGTTGGAAGCACCGTAAGCGTACAGTGCCCAAACTTCCATCTCGCCGAAGCGCTGGCCGCCGAACTGGGCCTTGCCGCCCAGAGGCTGCTGGGTAACCAGGCTGTAAGGGCCGGTCGAACGGGCGTGGATCTTGTCGTCGACCATGTGGCCGAGCTTGAGGATGTAGGACGTACCCACGGTAATGGGCTCGCGGAACTCCTCGCCGGTGCGGCCGTCGAACAGACGGGTCTTGCCGCGCTCGTCAAGCTGGGTGACGAACTCGGGGCGCATGTGATCGCCAAAGGCAGCGGTGGCCTTGTTGAGCATGTTCTTGTTGGCGCGACGGATGACCTCGGCGATCTCGTCCTCCTTGGCGCCGTCGAAGACGGGCGTCGCGGTGAAGAACGGACCGGGGACGTACCTGTCAGAGTCGGCCTGCTCGGTATCCCAACCGCACGCAGCAGCCCAGCCAAGGTGGCACTCGAGCAGCTGGCCGACGTTCATACGCGAAGGAACGCCCAGCGGGTTGAGGATAACGTCGATCGGGGTACCGTCAGCCATGTAGGGCATGTCCTCGACCGGCAGAACGTTACAGATAACACCCTTGTTGCCGTGGCGGCCGGCGATCTTATCGCCCTGCTGGATCTTACGACGCTGGGCGACGTAGACGCGCACCTGCTCGTTGACACCGGGGGCCAGATCATCGCCGTTCTCGCGGCTAAAGCGGACAACGTCGATGACGCGGCCGTAAGCGCCGTGAGGCATCTTAAGGGAGGTGTCGCGGACGTCGTGGGCCTTTGCACCGAAGATGGCGCGCAGCAGGCGCTCCTCGGCGGTCAGAGCACTCTCGCCCTTAGGCGTGACCTTGCCGACCAGGATGTCGCCAGGGCCGACCTCGGCGCCGATGCGGATGATGCCGTCCTCGTCGAGGTTGGCAAGCATGTCCTCGGAGAGGTTCGGGATCTCGCGGGTGATCTCCTCGGGGCCGAGCTTGGTGTCGCGGGCATCGATCTCGTGACGGGTGATGTTGATGGTCGTCAGCAGGTCCTCGGCCACCAGGCGCTCGGACACGACGATACCGTCCTCGTAGTTGAAGCCTTCCCACGGCATGTATGCCACGGTGAGGTTCTGACCCAGTGCGAGCTCGCCATGATCGGTCGAAGGACCGTCAGCCAGGGGCTCGCCCTGCTCAACGGTGTCACCGACGCGCACGAGCGGACGGTGGTTGATGCAGGTGGACTGGTTGGAGCGCTGGTACTTGGCCAGGTGATACTCGTCCATGCCGCCGGCATGCTTGACGATGATCTTGGCGGCGTCGGCAAAGATGACCTCGCCGGCGTTCTTGGCCAGGGTGACCTCGCCGGAGTCCAGGGCGGCGCGGCGCTCCATGCCGGTACCGACATAGGGAGCGGCGGGGTGAACCAGCGGCACGGCCTGACGCTGCATGTTAGCGCCCATCAGCGTACGCTTGGCGTCGTCGTGCTCGAGGAACGGGATCAGCGTGGCTGCGACGGAGAGCATCTGACGCGGCGAGACGTCCATGTAGTCGACGTCCTCGACAGGCACGTCGGCGGGAGCGCCGAAGGAGCCGTCGAAGTCGCGGGTACGGGCGATCACGGTGTGCGGACGGACGATCTTGCCCTCGGCATCGGTCGTGATGAACTCGTTGGTCTTGGGATCGAGCGGCGTGTTGGCCGGCGCGATAACGTGCTTCTCTTCCTCGTCAGCGGTCATCCAGTCGATCTGGTCGGTGGCAACGCCGTTCTCGACGCGACGGAACGGAGCCTCGATGAAGCCGTACTCGTTGACGCGGGCGTAGAGGGCGAGCGAGCCGATCAGGCCGATGTTGGGGCCTTCGGGGGTCTCGATCGGGCACATGCGGCTGTAGTGCGAGTTGTGGACGTCGCGGACGGCCGTCGGCACGTTGGTGCGGCGGCTGGAGCCGGACTTGTGGCCGGCAAGACCGCCAGGGCCGAGTGCGGAGAGACGGCGCTTGTGGGTCAGACCGGTCAGGGGGTTCGCCTGGTCCATGAACTGCGAGAGCTGCGAGGAACCGAAGAACTCCTTGATGGAGGCCACGATCGGACGAATGTTGATGAGCGACTGCGGGGTGATCTCGTCGATGTCCTGGGAGCTCATGCGCTCACGGACGACGCGCTCCATACGACTCATGCCGATACGGAACTGGTTGGCGACGAGCTCGCCGACGGTGCGGATGCGGCGGTTGCCAAAGTGGTCGATGTCGTCGACCTTGAAGCCCTGCTCGCCGGCAGCGAGGGACAGCAGGTAACGCAGCGTCGCGACGATATCCTCGTCGGTAAGCACCGTGACCTCTTCCTCGGTGGTGAGGTTGAGCTTCTTGTTGACCTTGTAACGACCGACGCGGGCCAGATCGTAGCGCTGCGGGTTAAAGAGCAGGCCCTCGAGCAGGCTGCGGGAAGCGTCCACGGTGGGAGGCTCGCCCGGGCGCAGGCGACGGTAGATCTCGATAAGGGCGTCCTCGCGGGTGAGGGCGGTGTCGCGCTCCAGGGTGCGCTTGATCACATCGGAGTTGCCGAGCAGCTCGATGATGTCGTCGTTGGTGACGGCAATGCCAAGGGCGCGCAGGAACATCGTGGCGCTCTGCTTGCGCTTACGGTCAATGGAGACCATAAGCTGGTCGCGCTTGTCGACCTCAAACTCAAGCCAGGCACCGCGGGACGGGATGATCTGGGCCTTGTAGATCTGCTTGCCCGAATCCATCTCGGAGCTGTAGTACACACCCGGGGAGCGCACGAGCTGCGAGACGACGATACGCTCGGTACCGTTGATGATGAAGGTGCCCTGATCGGTCATCATGGGGAAGTCGCCCATAAAGACGAGCTGCTCCTTGATCTCGCCGGTCTCCTTGTTGGTGAGACGGACGTCGGTCAGAAGCGGGGCCTGATAGGTCATGTCCTTCTCGCGGCACTCCTCGACGGTGTGCGCGGGGTCGCCGAACTGATGCTCGCCGAAGGTAACCTCGAGAACATGGTTCTGGCTCTGGATGGGGCTGGATTCCTTGAACGCCTCACGAAGGCCCTCGTCCTTAAAACGCTCAAAGGATTCCCTTTGAACAGAGATAAGGTTGGGGAGCTCCATGGCCTCCGGGATTTTCCCGAAGCTGACGCGCTTGCGCTCAGTGGCAGTGTATGCGTAGGTCACCAGGTTTTTCCTCCTTCACGGAAATGCTCGGTGGGTTGGCGAGGCATAGCTTCGCCAGTTATCGCAACCTAATAGTTTATCAGGTACCGACCGTTGGGCAAGAAAAGCCTTGACGCGATTGAGTTTTTGGAGTAGCAAAGTTTTTCGACAGAAAACACGCAGGTAGATGGGTGTGTATCGAACATCTGTTCATATATTTTCTGTGAACAGAGAGCCGGCAATCGCAGCTCTTATAAAAAACGGGCGCGAACCGAGGTCCGCGCCCGTAAATGTCGATGTCCGAAGGCTTACTTGCGCATCAATCCACCGCGCTCGTCGATGGCGTCCCAGAAGGCATCGGCAAAGCGGGGATCGCTTGCAGCCATGAGGGCGTTGGTGGCCATCCAGCCAGAGGGAGTGCCGGTGTCGTAGCCCGACAGCGGGTCGATGACGACGGCATACATGGCCTCACGGTCGAGCGAACGGGCCATGGCGTCGGTGAGCTGGATCTCGCCGCCCTTGCCGGCCTGCTGATCTGCCAGCAGGTCCATGACCAGCGGGCTCAGCAGGTAGCGACCGACGATGTATAGGTTGGACGGAGCCGCCTCGGGAGCGGGCTTCTCGACCAGACCGCCGATGCGCCAGACAGCGCCCGGCTCTGCATCGGCAACGTCCTCGGCACCCTCGAGCGAACCGACGCGCTCACCGGCGATAACGCCGTAGCGGCTGACTTCCTCGGGCGAGCAAGCAGCGACGGCGATAACCGAAGCTCCACCGTGCTCCTTGGAAACGGCGAGCATCTTGTCGCAGATGTCGCGATTAGGCACAACGTAGTCGCCCAGAAGAACCAGGAAGTTCTCCCCTGCCACGGCGTCGGCAGCAGAGCGGATAGCATGGCCGAGGCCCTTGGGCTCGTACTGATAGCGGAAGTCGACCGGCATACCGCCAGCGTGGGCGACGGCATCGGCATAGGCGTTCTTGCCGCGCTCACGCAGCAGGTTCTCGAGCGAGCGATCGGGCTGGAAATAGTTCAGCAGCTCGGGCTTGCCGGGAGAAGTAACGATGATGGCATCGTCGACCTCCTCGGGGTCGAGCGCCTCCTCGACGACATACTGAATGACGGGCTTGTCGAGCACCGGCAGCATCTCTTTGGGCGTGCACTTGGTGCCAGGTAGAAAACGCGTGCCAAGACCGGCGGCGGGGATGATTGCCTTCATGTTATTCAAAGATCCTTTCGCAGGCGCAAAAGCGCCCCATGCGTGCGG
This sequence comes from Collinsella sp., assembly GCA_048250755.1. Classification (GTDB taxonomy): domain Bacteria; phylum Actinomycetota; class Coriobacteriia; order Coriobacteriales; family Coriobacteriaceae; genus Collinsella. The sequence goes on along the minus strand of DBEZMF010000067.1, from coordinate 9,869 downwards.
CACACAGCCGCAGACCAAATTGCGATACCCAAGCATCTTACCGCTGGAACTAGATGTCGCTACAAGGCAGAGACAATTCTTCAGCAGGTCAACGCAAATTATTGCTCGAATGGTGCAATTTTATTGCCCAACGGCAGGGCGCCCGATACGACGCAAATCACAGAACATGGCAGTTTGAGCTACCGATGTCGAGGGACCGAAAAACAAAAAAGACGGGGCTCGCAATGCGAACCCCGTCTGCAAAGAAATCTGGCGAGAAAGCCTGATTACTTGAGGGTGACAGCAGCGCCAGCAGCCTCGAGCTTCTCCTTGGCAGCCTCGGCGTCCTCCTTCTTGGCACCCTCGAGAACAGCCTTGGGAGCGCCCTCGACGACCTCCTTGGCCTCCTTCAGGCCAAGGTTGGTGAGCTCACGGACGGCCTTGATGACCTGGATCTTGTTGTCGCCGAAGCCCTCGAGCACGACGTCAAACTCGGTCTTCTCCTCGGCCTCAGCAGCGCCAGCAGCGGGAGCGGCGACAACAGCGGCAGGAGCAGCGGCGGAAACGCCGAAGGTGTCCTCGATAGCCTTGACGAGCTCGGAAGCCTCGAGAAGGGTCATTTCCTTAAGAGCATCGATGATCTCATCGGTGGTAAGCTTAGCCATTTCTAAGTCCTTTCGGTTTCCGTGCGGATGCACGGAGATCAGTTAAAACACGGCGCGGATGCGCCAGGGGTGCGGCGTTGCCGCCGCGGGTGAAAACAGCAACTAGGCTGCCTTCTGCTCGGAGACCTGCTGGATCGAACGAGCGAGACCAGAGGAAACGCCGTTGACGCAGACAGCGATGTCGCGAGCGAAACCGGAGATGAGACCGGCGATCTGGCCGAGAAGCTGATCCTTGGTGGGCAGCTCGGCGATAGCCTTAACATCATCAGCGGAAACGGCCTTGCCGTCGGAGATACCGCCCTTGATCTCAAGGACGCCCTTGGACTGAGCGGAGAAGTCCTTAAGGGCCTTAGCGGCCTCGACCGGCTCGGACTCGTAGAACACATAAGCGACGGGGCCGGCGAGAATCTCGTCGAGCTCGGGCTGCTCCTGGTTCTTGAGAGCGATCTTGACCAGGTTGTTCTTGTAGACCTTCATCTCGGCGCCGCACTCGCGAAGCTGATGACGCAGCTCCTGAGCCTGCTTAACCGTCAGACCGTTGTAGTTGACGACGAACAGACCGGCGTTCTCGGCGATACGGGACTCGATCTCTGCAACCTTGTCGATTTTGTACTGCTGGGGCATGAATTACACCTCCTCGAATTCTTTCCGGGCACGGTCCGCCACAAGGACGTGACGGGGGCATGTCCAAAAAGAAAGCCCCCGCGCTGCATGAGCGACGGGGGCGAGAAGACATATCTACTCGACCACCTCGGCTGGCGGGATATCCCATTAAGCTCGCGGGCAATGCCCGTTTGCGCCGGCTGTCTCTGGCAGCGGATTCGTGCGTGATCCGAAAGTATTATGGCGGGGACCCCGGCGTCGGTCAACGGAAAACCGGGCTGCACACAATTCCACCATCCGGCACGCTCCGCCGAAGGCCAGGCGCAAGGTTTTCGCTCGGTCAAGTCCTGGGCTCGCACGAAGGCCACATTAAGTGGCCTTCGGTTCGTGCGGAATCTACGAAAACCTTGCGCCTGGCCTTCGGCGGCGCGGCCTGCGTCAACTATGGGGCAGCCCGGTTTTCCGTTGGCCGGCGCGCCCCACTCATAATGCTTGGGTCGGTGGGCTGATGGTTTTGGGTCCCGGTGGGCTATAGGGTTGACACGAAGTTGGACAGGCGGCGGAGACCTTCGTCCAAATCCTTGTCGGAAACGCAATAGCTGAGGCGGACGTGACCTTCGGTGCCGAAACAGTCGCCCGGGACTAGGGCTACGTTTGCCTCTTTGATGGCTTTGATGCAGAAGTCTTCGCTGGTTAGGCCGAATTGTTTGATGCTCGGGAAGGTATAGAAGGCTCCCGCCGGTTCAACTACGTCGAGGCCCATGGCGTCTAAGGCTGCGAGCACGCGCTCGCGGCGGGCTCGGTAAACGTTGAGCATGGGGGTCGGGTCGACGGTGAGGGCTCGGGCTGCGGCGTCCATTTCGAAGGAGACGGCGCTCGATACTAGGTATTGATGAGCCTTTGCGATCTCGGCGATGACGGGGGTTGCCGCTGCGAGCCAGCCCAAGCGCCAGCCGGTCATGGCCCAGGGCTTAGAGAAGCTCTCGATGACGACCGTCTGCTCGCGCAGCTCCGGGTGTCGCTGGGCGAAGCGCTCGTAGCCGTCCACATAGACGAGGCGGTTGTATACGTCGTCGCAGACTACGTAGATGCCCGCCTGCTCCGCTACGCGCGCCACGGCGTCAAGAGATGACGCGTTGAGAATGCAGCCCGTGGGATTGTTGGGCGAGCAGATGACGATGGCCTTGGTCGCCGGCGTCACGCAAGCACGAAGTGCGTCCTCGTCAATCTGGAATTGCGCAGGCTCCGTATCCAAAAAGACCGCTTTGGCGTGATTGGCCACGACGATGCTCTCGTACAGGCCAAAGGCCGGCGTGGGAATAATGACCTCGTCGCCGGGGTTGAGCATAGCCATAAATGTTGCCGACAGGGCCTCGGTCGCACCATCGGTCAGGATGACCTCGTCAGCAGAAAACGAAAGGCCCGCGTCGCCCATATATGCGGACAGCGCCTCGCGCAGGGCGGGGCGACCGTTGTTGGGCGGATAATGCGTGTCACCACGGTCCAGCGCGGCGATCACCTCGGCGCTAATCACATCGGGCGTAGGAAAATCGGGCTCGCCGAGCGCGAGCGCGATGCATCCCGGATGCTGCGCGGCGAGTGCGTTGATCCGGCGGATACCGGAGGGCTTGAGCATGGCAAGCGAGGTATTCATGGGCAGACGCATGGCGTTCCTTTCGTAAGGGTTGCACTAGGATAGCGCGGCGGGGCGCCACCAGACGGTGTAACCTAAACGGAAACGAGCCGGAAAGGAGATGGCATGGAGACGACCGCGCGCGGCAACGTACCAAAAACACTGCACACCATTGCGTATATCAGTATTCCCAATAGCTCCGATCTTGAGTTTTTGCTCTGGGACCTGCAAGATGCCATCGCGGCCTATGCCCGGCTTTCCGACACCGTACTCCCCCACCCGGTTGACTTGAAGGCGGATGATGCCGGTGCAGTCGATGGCATAGTGCTCGCTGTTGATGATGCATTTGATGATGAGGCTATGATCGCTGTCGAGGAGATACTCGATCGCTTTGGAAATACAGAGACACGCATCTATGTCGTCGTCCAAGCCCTGTCCAAAAACACCAAGCAGGCGGACGAAGTCCTCGACCGCCTGTACCGAGCATGTATTCTACGTGACCTGCCATGGTGCGACGGCATTGCCGTCTGTGCCGGCAGCGGCATTGCGGCTCTTCGCCACTCACCGCGCATGGGACTCCTACGACGGCCATTTTCGGAAGCGATGGATAAACTTGTGGGCGCTGTGCGCATGGGCTGCTCCATTGAGCATGCGCAGCTGCTTGGCGGTGGCAATGCCAATAGCGTCGATGCCGACGGCATGGTGCGCGCCAAGCCCGCGCTGCCCGCACCGATATGGCATGCCATCATGAAACGCCTCGGCACCCGCGCCCAATCAGATATCTAAATTACAGAGCGCCCCAATCAACGGCCTCGCGCCAGCGCTCGACAAGGCGTTCCAGGCGCCATGCCGCATTGGCGGGACTTGTCGACGGCAGAACGATGGCCGGCAGCCCGGTGCGCTCTTGTAGATAGCGCTTGTAGAGCCGGCCTGCCGTGCCGCCGTTACAGACAACGACCTCGATAGGAGCTGCGCCGGCAATGCGCTCGACATGTGCCGGAACGACGTTTTTGATGCTGGCGTCACTCGAACCCTTAATGTCGCAGCTCTCGATCACATCCCACAGGGCTACGCCGCTGTTAAGCAGCATGGAGCGCTTGGCGGCAATCGAGGCGTCGAGCGTCGCAGGCTCGCTGCCTGCCAAAGGGTCGCCCTCGTTGGGCGGCACGGGCACACCGAGGCACGCAGCCATCACGCGCCAAAAGCGGTTCTGGGGGTTGCCGTAATAAAAGGCATTGGCGCGCGAAAGCACCGAGGGAAACGACCCAAGCACCAAAACGCGCGAGCGCTGGTCGAACACGGGCTCAAACCCATGCTCAATATGTTGATAGCCCTCGTCGGACGCAGCCATGGCCTAGGCCCTCAGCAGATAACGCACCTCGTAGGGCGCAAGCTCAAGGGCACCCGTCAGCTCGACCGTGGGCGCATCGTCGGCAAGCAGGTCGACGAAGGAGCCGTTGAGCTCGCCGGCTCCAAAGGTATAGGGCTCGTTCACGGCGTTGACCGCCACGAGCACCGTCGCGTCATCGCAGGCGCGCTCGAACAGCAGCTGCTTGTTCTGGATCACCACGTTGCGATAGGCACCGTAGTTGAGAGCACGGGCGGCCGCGTCGTCGGCCGAGCGAAGGTGCGTGAGCTGCGTGATGAAGGCCGTCAGCTCGTTGGGCGCAGGCTCATCGAGCGCAGGTCGCAGCTCCCAGTCGCCATCGGGGCCGCCCTTTTCGCCAGGAATCCCCCACTCGCTGCCATAGTAGATGCACGGAATGCCCGGCATGCCAAACAGCATGCCATAGGCGGGGCGCAGGCAGGACTTGTCGGTAAGGATGCTCGCCAGGCGCGGCACATCGTGGTTGTCGACAAACGACAGCAAATGCTTGCCACGGTAGATGCACCACGGGTCACCGCCAAACTGACGGTGCAACGAATGGGCGATCTCGAACATGTTGACCGAGTTAAAGCTGGAGTGCAGGCCCTTGTAGCACTCGTAGTTGGTGCAGGAGTCGAGCATCTCGTCGTTTACGATCTGATTGTAGTCGCCGTGGAGCGTCTCGCCGATCAGCACAAAGTCGGGCTTGAGCTCACGGGCAAAGGCGTGTAGGTGGCGCATAAAGTCGCGGTCGAGCATATAGGCGACGTCCAGGCGCAGGCCGTCGACGCCAAAGACGTCGGCCCAACGGTGCACAGACTCGAGCAGGTAATCGACCACAGCGGGATTTTGCAGGTTGAGCTTCACAAGCTCAAAATGGCCTTCCCAGCCCTCATACCAAAAGCCATCGCCATAGCAGGAGTCGCCGTCAAAGCTAATGTGGAACCAATCCTTGTAGGGCGAGTCCCACTTACGCTCCTGCACATCGCGGAAGGCCCAAAAGCCGCGACCGACGTGGTTGAAGACGGCGTCGAGCACCACACGGATGCCGTGAGCATGCAGCGTGTCGCATACGGCGGCAAAGTCGGCATCCCCACCCAGGCGGCGGTCGATATGGCGCAGGCTGCGCGTGTCGTAACCGTGGCTATCAGACTCGAGCGGCGGATTGATGAGCACAGCTCCAATACCGAGTTCCTGCAGGTAGTCGGCCCATTGGGCAATCTTCATGATGGGGGCATCGGGGCTAGCTGTGGCATCGGCAGCCTGGGCGAGCTCTTCCTCGGCAACGGAGGCGGCGTTTTCGCGCGGAGCTCCGCAAAAGCCCAGCGGATAGATCTGATAGAACGTCGTCTCGTATGCCCACATAGCAACCTCCCGGTAAGCGCAACACAACGACATCCATTGTATGCCCGCCGCGCATCCCCTCCCCCAAAATAAGTTGCGGTGGAATAGGGACTGTTTGCCGGGTTTATTGGGCCCAGCAGTCCGTATTTCACCGCAACTGATGAGGAGGATGTGGCTAGGCGACGGGCTTTGCGCGGCGTATGGCTGGGAACATCACCGTGATGGCGAGGATGACGCCCACGACGGCAATCGCCCCGCCCACAAAGCCGATCCAGGCGATACCGGGACCCGAAACCACGGCTCCGCCGATCGCGGTGCCCGTGCCGATACCGAGGTTGAACAGGCCCGAGAAGATCGACATGGCGACGGCCGACGAATCTGCCGGCGTGTGCTTGATGAGCTCGGCCTGAAACGCCACGTTAAAGGCCGTGGCGCAGCAACCCCACAGTGCGCAGACGGCAAGCACTGTCACGAGCGACGATGCGGCCGGCCCCATGAGCAGCAGGGCCACCGGCACGCCGGAGAGCGTGATAGCCAAGAACGGGAAGCGATGCCCATCGAACAGGCGGCCAAACAGCCAGCTTCCGAGCAAACCAGAGCAGCCAAACGCCGTCAGCGTCATGGTAATGGCGCTTGCGTCGACATGCGCGACCTGCGCCAGGAAGGGCTCGATATAGCTGTAGCTTGCGTAATAGCCGGTCGCCATGAAGACCGTGACTGCGTAGAGCGCGATGAGGAGCGGGTTCTTGAGCAGCTCGGGCAGCTGTTTGACGGTAAAGCGCTCACCCGCCGGCATGGCCGGGAACACCGCTGCCTGGTAGACGACCGCGATGGCTGAGAGGCCCCCGACCACGGCAAACGTCATGCGCCAGCCCACGGCCAAGCCAATGGCGCGACCGAGCGGCAGGCCAAAGATCTGCGCGATGGACGAGCCCGTAGCGATCATGCTGATGGCGAGCGCGCCGTGGCGTGTGTCAACCAGGCGCGACGCCATGATCGAGGCGACCGACCAGAACACGGCGTGCGCGCAGGCAACCACCAGGCGCGCGCAGACTAAGATGGGATAGGTCGGTGCCAAGGCGGACAAGAACTGGCCCAGCGAGAACACGGCAAGCACGCCCAGCAGCATCCGCTTGAACTCGAAACGCGAGGCAAACACCATAAGCGGCAGCGACAGCAGCATGACGCCCCAGGCATAGACCGAGATCATGATGCCCGCCTGGGCCTCGGTGAGCGAGAACGACGCGGCGATATCAGTCAAAAGGCCGATGGGCATAAACTCCGACGTGTTGAACACGAACGCACAGCAGGTGAGCCCGACGAGTGGGAGCCACTGCTTGAGCGTGATGCCGTCTTGCCTTGTCTGAGTCATATATAACGTCTCCAATCGTTTTGAGCGGAGGCGATTATATAGCAACGGCCCCGCATCCGTCAGTACAGATGCGGGGCCGAAAACAATTCGATACACAGAGGTTGCGCCGTCAATTCATAACTAAGCCAACCCCAGCAATATGCCCGCCGAATGCACGACAAACGCCACAATCCAGGCAACGGCGACCTGAAACGCGAATACAGCCACGGCATAGCGCGCGCCCAACTCGCTCTTGACGGCGCCGATTGCCGCCACACAAGGCGGGTACAGCAACGTAAAGACCAAGAACACGTAGGCGGTAAACGGCGAAAACATGGTCGACAGCGCCGCGGGCGACGTTGCGCCCAAAAGCACCGTGAGCGTCGAGATGACGCTCTCCTTGGCAATGAGCCCCGTGACGAGCGCCGTCGAGGCGCGCCAGTCGCCAAAGCCGAGCGGGGCCAACACCGGCGCGATGATGCTACCCAGACCGGCAAGCAGGCTTTGCGACTGGTCGGCGACCACGTTAAAGCGGATGTCGAACGTCTGAAGGAACCAGATGACCACGGTCGCGGCAAAGATAATGGTAAAGGCCTTGGTGATGAAGTCCTTGGCCTTATCCCATGCCAGCATCACCGTCGTCTTGACGCTCGGCAGGCGGTAATTGGGGAGCTCCATGATAAACGGCACCGGGTCGCCCTTAAATGCCGTGCGGTTGAGCACCAAAGCCGCGACGCAGCCGACCACGATACCGATCAGATAGAGCGAGACCATGGCGGGAACCGTCGCCTGCGGGAAAAACGCCCCGCACAGCAAGCCGTAAACCGGCAGCTTGGCTGAGCAGCTCATAAACGGCGTGAGCATGACCGTCATCTTGCGGTCGTGCTCGGATGGGAGCGTACGGGTCGACATGATAGCCGGCACGGTGCAGCCAAAACCGACGAGCATGGGCACGAAACTGCGGCCCGACAGGCCAAAGCGACGCAACACCTTATCCATGACAAAGGCCACGCGCGCCATGTATCCGGAGTCTTCCAGAATGGAGAGGAACAAAAAGAGCACGACGATAATCGGCAGGAAGGTCAGCACACTGCCCACGCCCGTAAGTACGCCGTCGACAGCCAGCGAGCGCACCACGTCGTTGGTACCGAACGCCTTGAGGCCCGCATCGGCCGAGGCGATGATGGCAGCGATACCGTCCTCCATGAGTCCCTGCAACGCCGCGCCGATCACGCCAAACGTCAGCCAAAAGACGAGGCCCATGATCACCAGAAACGCCGGAATGGCTGTGTAACGACCTGTCAGGATGCGGTCAATCTTGACGGAGCGCACGTGCTCGCGGCTCTCGTGCGGCTTGACGACGCAACGCCCGCACACGTCGCCGATAAAGCTAAAACGCATATCGGCCAGCGCAGATAGGCGGTCGGTGCCGGCCTCGCCCTCCATCTGGGTAATGATGTGCTCGATAGCGTCGAGCTCATTGCGATCCAGGTGAAGCGCCTCGGTTACCAGCTCGTCGCCCTCAACCAGCTTGGTCGCCGCAAAGCGCACCGGGATGTGCGCCGTCACGGCATGGTCCTCGATCAGGTTAGCAATACCGTGGATGCAGCGATGCAGCGCACCGCCGTCCGGACCGTCGGGCGCGCAAAAGTCCAGGCGACCAGGGCGCTCGCGGAACCGCGCCACGTGCAGGGCGTGGTCCACCAGCTCGCCGATGCCCTCGTTGCGGGCAGCGCTAATGGGGACAACGGGCACGCCCAACAGGCTCTCGAGCAAGTTGACGTCTACGGCGCCGCCGTTGGCGGTCACCTCGTCCATCATGTTGAGCGCGATGACCATAGGACGGTCAAGCTCCATGAGCTGCAGTGTCAGGTACAGGTTGCGCTCGATGTTGGTGGCGTCAATGATGTCGATGATGGCGTCCGGACGCTCGTCGAGGATGAACTGACGGCTCACGACCTCCTCGCCTGTGTACGGCGACAGGGAGTAAATGCCGGGCAGGTCGGTAACGCTCGCCTCGGGATGGTTACGGATGGTGCCATCTTTGCGGTCGACCGTCACGCCGGGAAAGTTACCGACGTGCTGGTTGGAGCCCGTCAGCTGGTTGAATAACGTGGTCTTGCCGCAGTTTTGGTTGCCGGCGAGGGCAAAGTGCAGCGGCGCGCCCTCTGGCACGGCCGTCTTTGCCGCACGGGGCGAATACGTCCCCTCGCCCAGGGCCGGATGCTCCGTCGTGCCGATTGCGGCGTTAGCGCGCGGACCCGTATCGGTGTCGTGAATACCCACGAGCTCGATGCGAGCGGCATCGTCCTTACGCAGTGTCAACTCGTAGCCACGCAGGCGAATCTCGAGCGGGTCGCCCATGGGGGCATACTTCATCATGGTGACTTCGGTGCCCGGCGTTAGACCCATGTCCAAAATATGCTGTCGGAGTGCCTGATCGTCCGATGCCACCGATGCGACAACGGCGTCCTTTCCAATCTCGAGTGTATCGAGCTTCACGTCCGTGTTCCTCCCCCGGCGCCCGCAGGGCGTTGTATTTATGTTCACCATGGCTAACCGTTTGCCATGGCTAACCAATTTTAAACTTACATGATAGCGTGAACACACAACGACGTTCAATCGACAGATTGCTGCAAGGAACGTCCCCAAGTGCCGGCACAAAAGGAACGTCCCCGAGTGCCAAGTGCCGCAAGAGTGTCCCTTTCGACTAGTCGCTTAAGAACGTCCCCAATGACTACCTACGCCAAGCCCTTGACAGCTAGGACGATGCCGATGTCTTGGAACCGACAGACACTATGACCCAATCCGAGGGCACTAAAAAGATAGGAGCCCCCGCTCGTGACCGCGGGTCGGGGCTGCGACAATGATGTTGAAGTGCCATAGGCGCAGCCGCGCCGCAACGAGGTTGGGAGGCTCCCATGCCAA
>DBEZMF010000066.1:0-31555 GCA_048250755.1 Collinsella sp. | reverse complement strand
CGGCAGATTTATACCCGTGCCCGAGCTCGAAGAGCCCTATGGCCGCCTTCCTGGCCTCGACATCATGCTTCACCCTCAAATCAACGCGCATAAAGAAAGCCTCCCATTTCTCATGTCCAAGAAATGGGAGGCAGTTCATTTTGATCGGACGGGCTTCTTGGTGGGTATCATGGTTGAACGATCATTAGGAGGTTTTCCCTACATGGAATTGTTTGAGCCGATTCTTCATTTCTTTGAGCAACGGTGGGTCCACAACATTATCTGGGCCGTCATCTTGGCGATAGGCACCGCCGTCGCCGCCAAGGTCGTATCCAAGACCCTGAACCATCTGCTTAACCGAGACGATAACCCACTTCCGGCATCGAGTATCTTCATCAACATCGCACGCGCCGTCATCTGGATGATCGGCGGCAGCTTTATCCTCGACAACTGCTTTGGCATTAACGCAAACGCGCTCGTCGCCGCTCTTGGCGTCGGCGGCATCGCCATCTCGCTCGGCTTTCAGGACACGCTGTCAAACCTTATTGGCGGCATGCAGGTGACCTTTATGGGCATCATCAAACCCGGCGACAATATCGAGGTCGGCGGCGTATCCGGCGTGGTCCAAGACATCACTTGGCGCCATACAACGATTGAGGATGCCTGTGGACAGACCATCATTGTGCCCAACTCCAACATCTCCAAGAACACGCTCGTGCACCTCATGCCCTTTGGGCGTGTGGCTGTGCCCGTTGCCGTAAAGGACACGTCCAAGTGGGCCTCGCTCGACGCACTGGCAGACGAGCTGACCAGCGCCACCAAGGCCGCCGTGCTTCCCATCTCGGGCTTTGACAAGGAGCCCTACGTACTCTTTAGCGAAATCGGCGACTTTGGCATCAAAGGAAAGATCATCTTTATCGTCAGCGACGACAGCACTACTTTCACGGCAGCCGACGCCTGCATCCGCGCCATCGCCCCCATCATCGCCTAAACCACCGCAAAGGGGACAGGCATCTTTGTAGTGGTTTTCATTCGTGGTACCATGGTTCATATAGTTGTTTAAACGACTAAGGGAGCAACATTATGGAAGAGGCCTATCGTCAAGCACGCAAGCGCGGCGAGCAAGGACGTCGACGCGCCATTAGCCAAAGCGAGCATCCATACCTTACGGACCTCGATAGCTTGGTTGCTCAGCTCCCCTTAGGTCAGCGAGAGAATGTCGGCCTGCGGGATATTCCGCTCGAAATGGTCGTCGGCACGGTCACCAAGGGCCGTCAGTCCGCCTTTTCGTGTAACTTTATGCCCCTGCTTCCGTTTAGCACCGAGTTCGCCCGCAAGTGGTCCAACCTCTACGACATCCAGGTGACCGAGGGCTATCGCGACCCCGTCATCGTCACCGAGTTCATGCATCGGTTCTATGTCCAAGAAGGCAACAAACGCGTCAGTGTCCTCAAATTCCTAGACGCCCCGACGGTTTCGGCCAAGGTCACCCGTCTCTACCCCGGCAAATGGGATTCCGTCGAAAGCCGCCTGTACGGCGAGTTCTGCGCGTTTTGGCGCGTCTGCCCCCTATACGAGATCGAGTTCTCGCGTGAGGGAAGCTACGAAACGCTCGCCAAGATGCTCGGTCAGAACCTTATCGAAAAATGGCCGCAGAAAAAGGTCGACTACCTGCGCCACACCTTCCTGCTCTTTAAGCGCGCCTACCTTCGCGCAGGCGGCGACCACCTGGACATTACGCCTGCCGACGCCATGCTCGTGTACCTCAATGTGTACAACCAGGACCGCCTGCTGGATACGCCGACGGATATCGTCGTAAACCGCCTGTGCAAGATTTGGCGCGAGCTGGTCATTGCCGGCAAAAATGACGAGGACAAGGTCGATCTTGTCGAAGCACCGAGCGTCGACGAGGAAGAAACGCCCGCCAAGTCCGCCACTGGCGTGCTCAACTTCTTTATGGGCAAGACCGTCTACTCGACGGCCAACCCCCTGCGCATCGCCTTTATCCATGAGTTCCCCTGTGCGACGTCGAGCTGGGACAGCCTGCACGACCAAGGGCGTCAGTATCTCGATGAGCACTTTGGCGGTATCGTGTGCACCGAGGCGTTCGAGGACTGTCACGATCCGGATGTGTTCTACGCCGCCGTGGAAACGGCTGTCAAACATGGAGCAAACGTCATCTTCTCGACCTCGCACCGCCTGATGGAATACACGCTCAGGGCTGCCGTTGAGTATCCCCGGATTCGGTTCCTCAACTGCTCTATCGGCCTTCCCCATCAAAGCGTCCGTTCGTACTTTGGCAAGATGTACGAGGCCAAGTTTCTGCTGGGCGCCCTCGCGGCCAGCATGGCGGACAACCACCGCATCGGTTACCACGCGTCGGTCTTCGCCTCGGGCGCACTCAGCGAGATCAACGCCTTTGCGATTGGCGCCTCGCTGCTCGACCCCCGCGCGCAGGTAATCCTCACCTGGGGCGATGTGCCCGCTGGAGGTCTCGCCGAGGCCATGTGCCGCGAAGGCGTGAGCGTCATGACCGGCGCCGATATGTCAAAGTCGCTGGAAGATCCCACCGCCTACGGGCTTCACCGCTTGGTCGATGGCAAGGTTACCGGCATCGCCATGCCCGTCTGGAACTGGGGGCGCTACTACGAGCTTATCGTGAAAAGCCTTCTGCACGGCACATGGGACGAGACCAGCGACGACAACCAAGTGCGCGCTGTCAACTACTGGTATGGCATGAGCTCCGGAGTTATCGACATCCGTTACGCTCCGGGCCTACCCTACCAAACGCGCAAACTCGTGCAGTTGCTCCGCAACGGCATTGTTGAGGGATCCATCAACCCCTTTGGCGGCGAGCTCCACAGCCAGAACGGCGTGGTACAGATCGAAGGCTTCCCTCCGCTGCCGAGCACGCAGATTGTCGAGATGAATTGGCTGGCGGACAACGTGGTAGGCACCATTCCGCAGCTCGACGATGAGCCGAAAGTCCCTGCCCTATGAAAATCCTTGCAATAGCCGATACCGAAGAACGATGCCTTTGGGAGTGCTTTCGCAAGGAACGCTTTGAGGGAGTCGACCTGATTTTGTCCGCCGGCGATCTGGACCCGGACTATCTTGAGTTTTTGGTTACGGTCATCAACAAACCGCTCATCTACGTGCGCGGCAATCACGATGACCGCTACGCACGTCATGCACCGGGCGGATGTATCTGCGTGGAAGACAGCGTGTACACGTACCGAGGGATTCGCATTGCGGGCCTTGGCGGGTCCATGCGTTATCGCGACGGCGCCAACATGTACACCGAACGCGAGATGTCCAAGCGCATGCGTAAGCTGTCGCGTAAGGTTAGGATGGTCGGCGGGTGCGACATTCTGCTTACCCATGCACCCGCCGCCGGTATGGGTGATCTGGACGATCTGCCGCATCGAGGATTCGAATGCTTTAACACAGCACTCGAATCCTGGAATCCCGACTACATGGTGCACGGACATGTGCACCAAAGCTACGGTTGCGATTTTCAGCGCGAGCGTCAGCATGTGTGTGGAACGACGATCATCAACGCCTGCGGCTATACGCAGTTTGAGCTCGACCAGACGCACTACCCCATCCGCGGCTGGCAAGCAGCCTGGCTCAACTCACAAACCATGCGCCGCGAGCTCAAACGCCACGAAGCCATCGAGTCCTCAACGGCCAGAACACCCTGGTAACCACCACAAAGAGGACACTGTCCCCTTTGTGGTGCTTTTGACGCGATAGCAAGAAACCCGGTCCTGCAAAAGGCAGAACCGGGTTTCTTTAGCAATGCTTGCTGTACTCAGGCAGTAACTAGCAGTTACTCAGCCAGGAAGTCACGCTGGACAGCGGGATCGACCTTGACGCCAGGGCCCATGGTGGAAGACACGGAGATGGACTTGACGTACTTGCCCTTAGCAGAAGAGGGCTTGACGCGCAGGATCTCGGTGTACAGGGCAGCGTAGTTCTCGACGAGCTGCTGCTCAGAGAAGGACTTCTTGCCCAGGGGCACGTGGCAGATGCCGTAGCGGTCGGCGCGGTACTCAACGCGGCCAGCCTTGAGCTCGGAGACCATCTTGGCGACGTCCATGGTCACAGTGCCGAGCTTGGGGTTCGGCATGAGGCCACGGGGACCAAGGATCTTACCGATGCGGCCAACCTTGGCCATCATGTTCGGCGTAGCGATAGCGGCGTCGAAGTTGATCTCGCCCTTCTGGATCTGGGCGACGAGCTCGTCGGAACCAATGATGTCGGCGCCGGCAGCCTCAGCCTCGCGCGCCTTCTCGCCCTCGGCGAAGACGGCAACACGAACGGTCTTGCCGGTGCCGTGGGGCAGGGAGATGGAACCACGGATGTTCTGGTCAGCCTTACGAGTATCGATGCCCAGACGGAAGTGGGCCTCGACGGTCTCATCGAACTTGGCGGTGTCGAGCTCCTTGATGAGCTTGGCAGCCTGAAGGGGGGTGTAGAGCGTGGCGCGGTCGATCTTCTCGGCAGCGGCGTTATAGCTCTTACCATGCTTAGCCATGTGCATTACCTCCTGTGGTTAAACGGGCGTGAGCCCTCCCACATCGTATCGTGTGCCCTATTGCACACATTTAACGGGCGCCCCGGTCGGAGCACCCGTCGTTACCATAAGAAATCGCTACTCAGCGATGGTGACGCCCATGGAACGGGCGGTACCGGCGATGATCTTCTTGGCGGCGTCAATGTCGTTGGCATTGAGGTCCGGCATCTTGATCTCGGCGATCTTGGTGAGCTGCTCCTGGGAGAGCTGACCAACCTTGTCGGCCTGGGGCTTAGCGGAACCAGACTTGAGGTTCAGCTCCTTCTTGATGAGGTGAGCCGCCGGCGGGGTCTTGGTGATGAAGGAGAAGGACTTATCCTCGTAGACAGAGATCTCAACGGGGATGATGTCGCCCTTCTTGTCCTGCGTCTCGGCGTTAAAGGCCTGGCAGAACTGCATGATGTTCACGCCAGCAGCGCCCAGGGCGGGGCCGACGGGAGGAGCGGGGTTAGCTGCACCAGCAGGAATCTGGAGCTTAATGACGTTGGCAACCTTCTTCTCAGCCATGGTCATTCCTTTCGAATCACGAGTGTGAAGTACTTGCTATATCGTAAGCACGCACGTGTTAGAAGCACTCCTGAGATGAGCAGTCACAGAAGAAGCACGCTCGCGCGAACGGACGAAAACTTAAGCGATGACAGCGACCTGGTTAAAGTCGAGCTCGACCGGCGTCTCGCGGCCAAAGATCATCAGCGTGACCTTGAGCTTGCCAGCCTCGGTGTTAACCTCGGAGACCTTGCCATCAAAGTCGGTAAGCGGACCATCGGTGACGCGGACGGACGTGCCGACCTCAATATCAACCGAGGTGCGCTTGGGCGAATCGCCCTTACCGGGACGACGAGTCATCTTGTTGTACTCGTCGCGGGAAAGCGGAGCGGGCTTGCCGTTGCCGCCCAGGAAACCGGTGACGCCAGGCGTGTTACGAACACACGTCCAAGCATCGTCATCCATCTCCATGCGGACCAGGACATAACCCGGGAAGATCTTGGAATCCTTGGTCTCACGCTTGCCACCCTCTTTAATCTCGGTGACACGCTCCATAGGAATCTCGATATCAAAGATACGGTCCTGCATGCCCATAGTCTCGATGCGATGCTCGAGATCGGACTTAACGCGGTTCTCGTATCCAGAGTAAGTGTGAACGACGTACCAACGCTTAGACATGGTTTAGCCCCTCAATCCAGAGAACAGAGCAAGAGCCTCGCCAAAGCCAGCATCGAGCAGAGCGATGACGACGCCGACGACGATCAGAGAAGCGCAAACGACGACCGAGTAGTTCACGAGCTCCTTCTTATCGGGCCACGTGACACGCTTCATCTCGGACTTGACCGAAGCGAAATACTTCTTGGTGCGGGCGAAGAAACCAGGCTTCTCGTTCTTCTTGGACTTCGCAGCCTTCTCGTTCTTCTTGGCAACGGCCTTCTTGGCCTCAACCTTGGAGTTGGCGGCAGCGTTGTTGGCAGGCGCCTGCTGCTGAGCCTTCTTCTTGTTCTTCTTGTTGGCCATTTGGGTTACCTCCGCGCAATGCGCTTATACATGAGTAAACCGTAAGCCCCCAATTGGGAGCTTACGGAATAATGACTGGCACGCCAGGAAGGACTCGAACCCTCAACACTCGGTTTTGGAGACCGATGCTCTACCAATTGAACTACTGGCGTATGTGACAAGAGACTAGCGAGTCTCTTTGTGCAGCGTGTGGTGACGGCACCAGGGGCAATACTTCTTGATCTCCATACGATCAGGCATGGTCGACTTGTTCTTGGTGGTCGTATAGTTGCGGCGCTTGCACTCAGTGCACGCAAGAGTAACTAGAGTACGCATGTATCCTGAACCTTTCATTTCCGCCCCGTACGGGCACGAGTTGTTACTTTATCAGCTCCACGTAAGTGCTGTCAATGAAAACCTCGAGTCAATTGGTTCTCGGTGGATCCATTCATATTTGGAACACATCAATGAAGCCATCGAGAGCTAATCGACGGTGCATCCAGGACCATTATCGATCCTCTCGACACCAGCAACGGCTCAATATCCATTGCAGAAAAGAACCCGGCACCCATATAAGTGCCGGGTTCTCTAAGTCAGCTATATCAAAGAGCTAATTTACTCAATGATCGTGGAGACGATGCCCGAACCGACGGTGTGGCCACCCTCGCGGATAGCGAAGCGCAGGCCCTCCTCCATGGCGATCGGGTGGATGAGGTCGCCCTCGATGGTGATGTGGTCACCAGGCATAGCCATCTCGGTGCCCTCGGGGAGCTTGACCGTACCGGTAACGTCGGTGGTACGGAAGTAGAACTGAGGACGATAACCATCGAAGAACGGGGTGTGACGGCCGCCCTCCTCCTTGGTCAGAACGTAGATCTCGCCGGTGAACTTGGTGTGCGGGGTAACCGAACCGGGCTTGCAGAGAACCTGGCCGCGCTCGATGTCCTCACGCTTGATGCCGCGGAGCAGCAGACCGACGTTGTCGCCAGCCTCGCAGAAGTCCATGGACTTACGGAACATCTCGATACCGGTAACGACGGTGTTCTGGGTATCCTTGATGCCGACGATCTCGACGGGCTCGTTGAGCTTGAGCTCACCGCGCTCGACACGGCCAGTAGCAACGGTACCACGGCCGGAGATGGTCATAACGTCCTCAACGGCCATCAGGAACGGGAGGTCGTTGTTACGAGCAGGCGTCGGGATGTACTCGTCGACGGCCTTCATGAGCTCGCGAATGGCGTCCATCCACTTGGCGTCGCCCTCGAGAGCGCCCAGAGCGGAGCCACGGATGACGGGAATGTCGTCGCCGGGGAAATCGTACTCGGAGAGGAGCTCACGGGTCTCCATCTCGACGAGGTCGATGAGCTCGTCATCGTCGACCATGTCGCACTTGTTCAGGAAGACGACGATGTAGGGAACGCCGACCTGACGGGCGAGCAGGATGTGCTCGCGGGTCTGAGCCATGGGGCCGTCGGTAGCAGCGATGACCAGGATAGCGCCGTCCATCTGAGCAGCGCCGGAGATCATGTTCTTGACGTAGTCAGCGTGGCCCGGGCAGTCAACGTGAGCGTAGTGACGGGCAGCGGTCTCGTACTCAACGTGGGAGACGGAAATCGTAATGCCGCGCTCGCGCTCCTCGGGAGCCTTGTCGATGTTCTCGAACGCAGTGAAGTCAGCCTTGCAGCCCTCGGTCTCGGAGAGAACCTTGGTGATGGCAGCGGTCAGCGTGGTCTTGCCGTGGTCGACGTGACCAATGGTGCCGATGTTAACATGCGGCTTAGTGCGCTCAAACTTCTCTTTGGCCATAAAGCCCTCCTCTTAACAGGTCGTCCCCGGACGGGACTTTGCCTTTATACCATAGTGGCCTCTCAACATACTATTGAGAAGCCACCGTGTTACCTATGGTAGCGGTGACTGGATTCGAACCAGTGACGCCACGGGTATGAACCGTGTGCTCTAACCAACTGAGCTACACCGCCGGATGGAGCCTGCAACCAGACTTGAACTGGTGACCTCTTCGTTACCAACGAAGTGCTCTACCGACTGAGCTATACAGGCACTTGACGGGTGGGAGCTATAGGATTCGAACCTATGTAGGCAGAGCCAACGGGTTTACAGCCCGTCCCCATTAACCACTCGGGCAAACTCCCAATCGTTCAAGTATCCGCAGGTCCTTTGGTCTTTTGGACCGCCGCCCCCGCGAACGAAGAAGATAATACGATGCCACCTTGGGGGCTGTCAACGAAAACCTCTAGATACACGGTGCCGGGCGTATCTATATAGCCGTGACCTGCGGTTTTATTGAGTTTGGATATGAAGGACAGTGGTTTTGGATACTGAGGTGACGTTTCCCAAGGTAACACTTTGCTGTAGTGGAGTACACCTTCAGTATCGAACTTCGATACCAGCTTATTTGCACCTATATATAGGTCGAGATCGGGGCTGCCCAGACAGAAGATTGCTCTTCCCAGGCAAAATCGAGCGTGGATTTTCTTCCGTTTGAAATCGAGCGTGGATAATCTCCCACTTTGCCGTGCCATCGAATCCAAAGTGGCAGATTATCCACGCTCATTCACTAGGCGGAAGATTTTCCACGCTCGTGTGTCCGATAATCCACGCTCGATGACGATGACCAACCTCGCCCCGGCCTATGTCTCGACCTGTAACAGTAAGAGGGTTATTCCTCCCCTATCTGTTACAGATCGAGATGTTTCGCAGAAACCCCCGCTTACGTCTCATTCTGTAACAGTAAGAACGGTTTTCAGCCTCTTCGTGTTACGGATCGAGATGTTATCGGCCTTCCCTTGGCAATGTTTCGATCTGTAACTATAAGGAGGGTCTTCAGCCCACTCGTGTTACGGATCGAGACAAACCTGAAGCTTGGTTGGCGCCAAACACGCTGACTTATCGACATAAATAGAAACGGGCCCTGTCCCACAAGGGAACAGAGCCCGAAACTCTCATGGAGCCAGTGACAGGAATCGAACCTGCAACCCACTGATTACAAATCAGTTGCGCTACCGTTGCGCCACACTGGCACACTTGGCGCTCTCGCGCGAAGCCTGTTAAGAATAAAGGAATTACGGACGGGGCGCAACAGGCCCTTCACCCGACCACATCTCAAAACTATTCGCCAGAACGAATAGTTTTAATTACAATGGAATATATAAAACTATTCGTTCTGGCGAAGGGTTTCGCGATGTTGACCACGAAGGAAGCTGCAGAGCTACTCGGCATCACCCCGCGCAGGGTGCAGGAGCTCATAAAAAACGGAGCACTTGAGGCCCGCAAGGCTTCTGGTGTATGGCTCATCGACAAAGACAGCGTCGACACGCGGCTCCGCTCCGTGACCAAAACGGGGGGACGTCCCCGCCGCGGCCACGGTAAGAGCGAGATCGCATTCACCCTCATGAACCGCACACACGAAGTCGCTCAGCTGGTCTACAGCACATCGCGAAAAGACTTTACCCACATCGGTGCCGACATCGATTACGCCCACGCCCCTATTGGAGTATTTGGCCCTAATAGCCCCATATCGCTCGACTCCTTCCGCATCTGGTGGCGCGGCCGCGGTATCCCGCTCGCACGCATTGGGCTAGCCTCCCTGCTTGCAGAAGCCGCAGTCGATGTTCCCGATGAACTCGTACAGCGAAATCTTGGCCTCTCCTTATCCGACCAGTATTGGATTAGGCCCCAAGACTCCGGCCTCGCGTGGGAAGATATCAATTTCTTCAATAATGCCTTTGATGACGTCTCGCTAACCATTGCACCCTTCGCCCCAGAGGGAAAAGTGGCTGCCGCAAAGCCCGACAACACCTCGGACGGCAATCTTCAAAAGTACTGGACATGCGAGGGCGGGCGTCGAATTCTGTATAAGGCAGGAGCGCACCTGAACCAGGAACCTTATAACGAGCTGGTGGCGGCCACGCTCCACCGTCGCATCCTAAACACCTGCGATTATGTGCCTTACTCGCTCGAGGGCACGGGCACTTCCGCCCTGAGCATATGCGATGTCTTCTTAACTGATGAAGAAGAGTATGTCCCTGCGTTCTATGTAAACCAGTACGCAAACGCAGGTGAACGACTAACCGACTACGAGCGATACGTAGCAAACTGCGAGGAGCTCGGGGTGACAGGCGTCAAGGATGCCCTTGACCGCATGATCGTATGCGATGACATCATTGCCAACTACGATCGTCATTGGCGCAACTTCGGCCTCGTGCGAAACGTCAACTCACTGGCCTGCAGACCAGCCCCCATCTTCGATTCGGGCTCATCACTCTGGTGCAACATATCACTAGAGGAGCTTAGGGCGGGAGAGCACAGTTTTACCAGCGCACAATTTCATTCAAGCCCCGCCAAACAAATGTTGCTCGTCGAGGACATGGGCTGGTTTGACGGCGGCAAACTCGAAGGCTTCGTTGACGAGGCATTCGAGATTCTGTCTAAAAACGATGCCCTAGCAGCGAGACTGCCTTATCTAAAAGAGGCGCTAACGTGGCGCCTCGAAAGAATGATCGACATCGCTGAATGGAGTTAGCGAGGCAGCATTGCCCCGCCAACTCCCTACCTCCCGCGAAGAGCCTTGAGCTTGGCCAGGGCATCGGGGCTCAGGCGACTGCCCAGAGTCATCTTGATCTGCGGAGCTTCTTCTGCCTCGTGCACGTCGTTGTCAATCTGCTTGATCTCATCCACCAGCATGCGGCTCGAGATGCGCGTAACACCCTTGCCCATGACGACGGCCTGGATCGTTCCGTCGCTCGACACCACGGAGCATGCGCGGCCTTCCTCACGCGCCTCGATGCAGAGCTTCTGCACCACGGTATCGGCAGAAACGCCCGTCGGCGAAAACTCGATGCGCACGCCACGGGCCGGCAGGTTGGGACGCTCGCTGGAGATATTGCCCGCGCCGTCGAACACGATCACGGCCTCGTAGCGGCCCTGGGCAAAGGCGGCGACGTCGTTGATGAGGGCGGTGCGCGCCATATCGTGAACGTCGCTGGAATACGGATCGTCGGAATGGTCGTATACGAGCTTTTCGTAGCGCGGCGTGCAGTGGATCACGTTGTAGCCGTCGACCACCAGCAGCTCGGGCTTATTGGAGTGCACCGTCGAGACCGGATCGGCGATGGCCTGCGCAAACGCATTGCCGCCCACGCCATAGGTCGCGGCCGAAACAATCGGCTTGGCCGAGCCTTCACCAAAGCGCTTGGCCTTAGACTTGGCGCGGTTCTTCTTGGACATGCGCTACTCCTCTCCCATGAGCTCGCCGGCGTTGCGACGTAGCCACTCAAAGCATAGCGCCGTCGTTGCCTGGGCAACGTTGAGGCTCTCGGTCATGCCGCGCTGGGGAAGCTTGGTCAAAAAGTCGCATTTCTCGAGCACCAGGCGCGAGATGCCGTCGCCCTCGGAGCCCATGACGAGAGCCACACGGCCCTCGAAGGGAGCATCCCAGCAACTGCCTTCGGCGTGCTCGGAGGCACCGCCCACCCAAAAGCCAGCGGCCTTGAGGTCGTCGAGTGCACGGGCGATATTTGGAACCTGCGCGATAGGCAGATGCATGACGGCGCCGGCTGAGGTCTTGTAGCTGCCCACGGTCACGCCGGCGGCACGCTTGTTGGCGATGACGACGCCGGCCGCGCCCACGACCTCGGCGGAGCGTACGATGGCGCCAAAGTTACCGTCGTCAGTTACATGGTCGAGTACGATGACAAGCGCCGGACCGTCGCCCGCGCGGTCGAGGATATCGGCGACATCGGCATAGGGGAAGTTGCCAACCTCGAGCGCAATGCCTTGGTGAGCGCCATGGCTCGACAGTGCGTCGAGCTGCGCGCGCGGCACATACTTAATGCGGACACCCGCGGCGTTGAGGTCGTCGACCAGGTGCGACAAAGCGGCATCGCGCTCCCCGCCCTCGGCAATGAGCGCGCACTTGATGGGAAAACCAGTGCGTAGCGCCTCGGCGGCAGCACGACGACCTTCGATAAACTCGCCCTTGGGAGCCTGGACAGCATCGCGGTTGCGATCGCGCTGCGGACGTGCGGCCTGGGTTTGGGAGCGCTCGCGCTGGCCCTTGGGAGCGGCAGCGCGGTCGTTGCGGCGAATCGGACGCGAGCCAGAAGCAGCCTGCTTGCCGCCACGAGGCGCACGCTTGCGATTGTCGGCCATAGGACGGCCTCCTTAAATAGATAACGAACAAGAATCGACCGTCCGAGCCACGGCACCTTGCCTTTCAATCGTCGGGCATGACCACCAGGTCTATGCCCTCCTCTTTCAAGGCAATCTGCCGCACCTCGAACGGTCGACAAATACTAGAGACTCTTAATACGAGTGCCGGCGGCGGTATCCTCGATCGTCAGCCCGAGGTCCTTGAGCTGGTCGCGGATGGCATCTGCCAGATCCCAGTTCTTGGCGGCACGAGCCTCGGCGCGGGCCTCGAGAATCTTGGCAGCGGCCTCGTCCACGTCGTCACCCGTGTAGGCGACCAGGCCGGCGGCGACGCCTAGCAGCCCCAGCGGCAGCTCGACCTTGGGCTCGGGAAGCTCAACGCCAAACGTATCGAGCAGCTCGGCCAGCGTATCGGCGGCAACCAGGGCTGCGGCCTTGTCGGCAGCATCGCCCGCCTGCTCCAGATACTGGTTGCACTCGGTGACAAAGCCAAAGACGGCACCCATGGCACCGGCGGTGTTAAAGTCGTCGTCCATGCACTCCTTGAAGGCGGCACGGGTCTCGGCGGCCTTGGCGGCAAACGCCTCGACGACAGCCTCATCGGCGTCGGCCGTCGCATGGTTCGCGGCCCAGCGCAGGTTCTCGACCGTGCCGGCGATACGCGTGAGCGAGTTCTCGGCACCCTCCAAGCGCTCCCAAGAGAAGTCGAGCGGCGAGCGATAGCTCGTCTGCAGCATCAGCAGGCGCAGGGCGGCAGCGGAGTGCTGCTCGAGGACCTCGGCCAGCGTAAAGAAGTTGCCGAGCGACTTGGACATCTTCTCGCCGTCTACCAGCAGCATGCCCGTGTGCATCCAGGTGTTGGAGAAGCCCTGGTGCCAGGCGCAGGTGGCCTGGGCGCACTCGTTCTCGTGATGCGGGAAGGCAAGGTCGGAGCCGCCGCCGTGGATGTCGATCGGGGTGCCCAGGTAGCGGTGCACCATGGCGGCACACTCGGTGTGCCAACCGGGACGGCCTTCGCCCCAGGGGCTCGGCCAACTGGGCTCTCCGGGCTTGGCGGCCTTCCACAGGGCAAAGTCGAGCGGGTCGTTCTTGTCCTCGTTCTCCTCGATACGTGCACCAACCATAAGGTCATCGATGTTGCGGCCCGAGACCTGACCGTAGTTGGGATCGCTGCGCACGGCAAAGTACACGTCGCCGTTATCGGCAGCGTACGCGTGGCCCTGCTCGATGAGCGTCTTGATCATGGCGATCATGGGGCCGATCTCCTTGGTAGCGCGGGGGCGCACATCGGGATCGAGCACGTTGGCGGCGCGCATGACGCCGATGAACTTATCGGAGAACTCCGTCGCGACCTCGGCAGCCGTACGGCCCTGCTCGTTTGCGCGCTTGATGATCTTGTCGTCGACATCGGTGAGGTTCTGGGCGAACGTGACCTCATAGCCGCTCGCGATGAGCCAACGACGAATCACATCGAAGCTGATGAACGTGCGGGCATTGCCGATGTGGATGTTGTCGTAGACCGTGGGGCCGCACACGTACATGCGGACCTTGCCGGACTCGATGGGCTGGAACTCTTCCTTTTTATGGGTAGCGCTGTTGTAGATACGCATTCGTTACTCCTTAACGGTTTTCTGTAGCAGGCAGACGGCCCAGGCGCCAATTCCCTCGCCTTGACCTTCCCAACCGAGCTTTTCGGTCGTGGTGGCGGCGACGCCCACGTTTTCGACGTCAACGCCCAGAGCATGGGCGAGGTTCGCACGCATTGCATCGCGGTGCGGGGTGATCTTAGGCTGCTGGCAGGCAATGGTGCAGTCGGCATCGACAAACTCAAAGCCCAGCTCGCGCGCATAGTCCATTACGCGGGCAAGCAACACCATCGAGTCAGCACCCTCGTAGGCAGGGTCGGTATCGGGGAACAGCTTGCCAATGTCTCCCCCGCGGCAGGCGCCCAGAATGGCGTCGGCCAAGGCGTGCGCGAGCACATCGGCATCCGAGTGGCCCAGCAGACCGCGCTCGTAGGGAATGTCGACCCCGCCGATGATACATCGACGCCCCTCCACCAAACGGTGGACGTCGTAGCCGTGGCCAATGCGCAGGTTACTGAACATGGGGAAGGTCCTCTCCCTCGGCCATGCGGCCAAGCAGAATCGCAGTTACGGGACGCAGGTCCTCGGGCACCGTCACCTTAAGGTTATCGCGCGGGCTCTGGACGCAGCGGACGCGTCCGTCCATGCGCTCGACCAGCGACGAATCATCGGTGCCGATAAAGCCCTCAGCAATCGCCGCGGCATGGGCGCGTTTCATGGCGTCGACACTAAAGATCTGCGGCGTCTGCGCGGCCCAGTACAGCTCGCGCGGCGGCGTCTCGACGATATTATCGCCATCGACAATCTTGAGCGTGTCGATTGCGGGCTGGCCGCACACGACACCGTCGAGGGCACGGTCGCTCACGAGCACGTCAATCGCATGATCGATGGCCTCGGTAGTAATGAGCGGACGAGCGCCGTCGTGGATGGCGACGTATTCAAAGCCCGCCGGCACCGCGTGCACGCCGGCGCGGGTGGAATCCTGACGGGTATCGCCGGCGTCAGCAAAGCTGATGGGCGTGTCATAGTCAAACGGGTCGATGGCCAGGCGGCGCATCTCGGCACGGCGCTCGGCAGGGCAAACCACGACGATATGGCCGACCTTGTCGCTACGATCGAACGCGCGGATGGACCAGCTCATGAGCGGACGGCCCGCTACATTGACGAGCTGCTTGCCACCGGGGTTACCAAAGCGCTGGCCGCTGCCGCCGGCAACGACCACGGCGCATACGGGCGCCATTATGCGTTCCCCTGTTTGGTGCCCTTCATGCGGTACAGCGAGTCCGCAAGAATGGCAGGGTTGTTGACGCCAAAGTCGCCCAGGCGCTCCGGATCCTCGCTGATGTCGTCCATGAGCTCCTGCAGCGAGCCGTACTCGTCGACGATCTTCTCGGCCACGCCGTCACGCACGACGGACACGCGCGAAAGCGTGCGCAGGCCCAGCGGCGTCATGACGGAGTCCTCGTCCAGGTCGTCGTAACCCAGAACCGCCGCCACATGCTGTGGGTCGGACAAGTCCTTAGGCGTCATGCGGCTAAGCTCGGCGCGAATCTTCTCGGCGTTTGCCTCGGAGGAATCGCTCGCATAGTCGCGGATCATCAGGTCGTATTCGGTGTCCATGCTGGAGCCAGCGAGCTGCTCGAGCTGCATCTGCACGAGCTTGCCCTGGTTGCCCAGCTTGACGATACAATCCTTAAGCTCGGTCTTTGCCTGTTGCATGATCTCGAAGCTCGAGAAAATACCGGTAATGTCGGCGAGCGTAACATAGTCGTCGAGCTCGAGGGCCGTCAGGCGCAGCAGGGAGCGATCGAGCGACTGACGGGTGGTCTGGAGCGTGGCGACGAGCTGGTTGACCGAGCTCATGATGGTGGTGACGGGCTGGATCTCGTAGCTCTTGCCGTGAACGTACACGTTGACGACGGCACGACGGGCCGAGACCGAGATCACGATGGCATCGGTGAGCACCGACATGCGAGCGGCGGTGCGGTGACGCATACCTGTCTCGCTCGTGGCAAGCGAGGGATCGGGATTGAGGTGGAAGTTGGCGCGCAGGATCTGGGTGAGGTCGCCGTCGATGACAATGGCGCCGTCCATCTTGGAGAGCTCGAATAGACGGTTCGAGGTGAACGAAATGTTGAGCGGGAAGCCGTCGTTGCCGGCGGCGAGCACGTTTTCGGTGTCGCCGACGCAGATAAGGGCGCCCAGGTGACCGGCGATGATCATGTCGAGGGCGGTGCGGATCGGCTGACCAGGTGCCGTCAGGCGGATGGCCTGTTCCATACGCTTTTGCAGCTCGTTCTTATCCAAGGCATCGCTCCCATCGTATACGCTCCATAAACGCTAAATAGTTTCTCACGGTTTGTCCCTGCGGCGCTTGCGAAATCCGATGCTTACAGAATGAGCGAACACCGCTTAGGTAGCTCATTTGGGACGGGGCTCTTTGACTGCTCATGTGGTAGCATCGGGTCTCATAAAAATGAGGGAGTAGTCGTGTAATCGGGTTCGCCCGCAGAGAGGGAGCCAGACTATGGGACTCGTAGAGCTCGTGTTGCTCGCCGTTGGCCTTTCGATGGACGCCTTTGCCGTTTCCATCTGCAAAGGCCTTGGCATGAAGAAAATCAACCTTAAAGTCGCCGTGGTGCTCGGCCTGTTCTTTGGCGGTTTTCAGGCCGGCATGCCCGTAATCGGATGGGCACTCGGCAGCCAGTTCATGGGCATCATCGGGCCCATCGACCATTGGATCGCCTTCATCCTTTTGGCCTTTATTGGCGGCAAGATGCTGTGGGAAGCCTTTACCGAAGACGAGGATGAGGACGAAGGCGACGGCGAGGATGCCGAGAAAATTGACCTGGTAGAATACCTGATTCTTGCCATCGCCACCTCGATTGACGCGCTCACCGTGGGTATCTCGTTTGCCGCGCTCTCGGTCGATATCGTTCCTGCCGTGTCGCTCATTGGCATCACGACCTTTCTCTTCTCCGTTGCCGGCGTAGCGATCGGCCACACCTTTGGCGCGCGCTACGAAAAACCCGCCACCATCGTGGGTGGCGTCGTACTCGTCCTCATCGGGCTTAAGATCTTGCTTGAGCATCTGGGGATTTTGGCGCTGTAGTGCCAAACACAATCGCTCAAAACTCAACGCCAGCACAAGGCCTCATGCAGAGTTTTGCACGAGGCCTTTTCATGCAGACTTTTGCATGTCATACTGATATGCAAAAGTCTGCACGTTAGGAGATCGCCGTGGATACCCTTCCCATCACCACACCGCGCCAAGCTGGCATCTACGTGCGCCAGGCACGCGAGGCTCAGGACCTCACCCGTGCGGCCCTCGCTAAAAAAGCCGGTGTTTCGGAACGCCTGCTCGCATCGCTCGAGCTGGGAGATGCCACGGGCATTCGGCTCGACAAGCTGCTGGCGGTTTTCGGTGCTCTTGGACTGGCGCTCGCCGCTCAAGGGGATATCGACGAATCGAAAAACGAGCAACCAGTCGACGCTCCGCATGCTGATTTGCAACCTCGTAGCACCCCCAGGCGCCATCACGCTCAACGTTTTCACCATCGCAACCGTCGCAGCGCAGCCATTCCGGCTCTCGCAGATGTCCCCTTTACGTCCGAGCTCTACGACAAGGCCTTCGCCGATTTCGCCATGTCCAATCTCGGAGTCTCGATTGCCGCAAACCCATCCGCCCAAACCAGGCCCAAAGGGAGGTAGCCAATGGCCAGCAAAACGCTTCGGACTATTATTTGCGGCGTACCTGCGGGAACGCTCACGCAAGATGAGAACGGTCTTGTCAGCTTTGCCTACGATCGAGACTATGACGGGCCAGCCCTATCGACAAACATACCCGTATCAAATCGCATATACGGCCAACAGGTCATGAATCCGTACTTGTTTGGTCTTCTGCCCGACAGCGAGGACCAGCGAAAAGCGATCGCCGTCGAATTCGACACCAGGCCCAACAATCCCGTTGCGCTGCTCAGCCATATCGGACTCGACTGTCCGGGCGGAGTACAGTTTTGTGCCGAAGAAGACGTCGACGCCGTCCTGCATCGCGACGGCGAATACCGCCCTATAGACGACCACGATATTGCTCTCCGTCTCAAGTCGATCAGAGATAACCGCGAGGCATCGTGGATGGGCCTAGATGAAAGTTGGTCACTTGGGGGCAACCAGGGCAAGTTCGCGCTCGCGCTTATAGACGGCAGCTGGTGCGAATGCGTGGGTTCATCGCCCACGACGCATATTTTCAAAAATGGCGTTATCGGATTTAAGCTCGAGGCTCTTAATGAGTTTGTCTGCATGAAAAGCGCCCAGCGCGCAGGTATCGCAACGGCAAACGTTGAATATCGCTTATTTGAGGACGAGCCCGCCCTCATTGTTGAGCGTTACGACCGCGTGAAAGCCAAGGACGGAACAATCAGACGTCTACACCAAGAAGACCTCTGTCAGGCCCTTGGAGTGATGCCCGCTCAAAAGTACACGGCAGACGGCGGCCCGAGCGCACGCGATATACAAGAACTCCTCGTAAATACGAGCCACCATCAACTTAACCTGTATCTGTTTACGCAGATACTTTTCTTTAACGCCATCATCGGCGCACCGGACGCGCATGCGAAGAACTATTCCCTGCTTCTTGGAAACGGCGGCACAGCTATGATGGCTCGAATGTACGATGTCGCATCGGGGCTGGCATATGAGCGCATGCGCCGCCGGGCGCGCCTTGCCATGAGCGTTGGCGGCGAAAATCGTGTGGGGCGCATCGGTCCAGGCGCTATCCGCCGATACCACGGTATGGGCGACCCCGCGCTGGAGGCGACGCTCGCCGATGCCGGGCTATCCGAGAAGTTTTGCTTTGTGACCATGATGGACCTCGCCTACGAGGTACCCATTTGCATGGAAGAGGTCATGGACGAATACGCCGACCTGCCCGGCATGGCGGACCTGCGCGAGCATATGCTCGGCCCCGTCCGCGAAAACTGCCAACGCACCCTCGACCTCATCAGGGCAGAAATGGACTAGGTGGCTGTAATTTCGCAATTATCAAACAAAAGAGAGGGGGCACCCGTCGCAAAAGCTCGGATGCCCCCTCTCGTAATGTCATCTGCAATCCGCTAGCACGTGACTCGGACTGCTGCTAGCGCAACCTTTACGCGGCAAGGCGCTTGAGGACGTCAATGAGCAGCTCGTAGAAGCGCTCGGCAGAAGCGAGCTCCATGCTCTCGTCCGGGGTGTGGACATCGGAGAGCGTCGGACCCACGGCGATGGCGTCCAGGCCGTGCAGGGCCTCGGCGAACAGGCCGCACTCAAGGCCGGCGTGGATGGACTCGATGCGCAGCTCGGAGCCAAAGAGCTCGCGATAGCTCTCGACAAAGACGTCACGGACCGGCGAATGCTCGGCATAGCTCCAGCCGGGATACTCGAACTCAAACTTGGCGTCGAAGCCCAGGACATCGGCCAGCGTCTGCAGACGGTCCTTGAACTCGTTCTGCAGCGAAGTGATCGAGGAGCGCGGGGACAGCATGATCTTGACCTCGTCGTCAGAAGTGGCAACCACACCGATGTTGGAGGAAACCTCGACGGAGCCGTCGGTGGCGACGTTGCGGCGAATCACGCCGTTAGGGGCAAGACGCAGGGCGCGGATGAGGGCAAGCGCGGACTTCTGGTCCATGGCCTCGACCTCGGCGTCGTCGGAAATCTCGACGGTGCAGGTAAAGCCGGGGTCGAAGACCTCGAGCTCGGCAGCGACGTCGGCGATGATGCCCTTTGCGATCTGGGCCGCGGCCTCGGCGGCAGCGTGGTCGGCGTAGACCAGAACAGCCTTGCACTCACGGTTGATGGCGTTGTCCTTGGTGCCGCCGTTAAAGCTAACGATGGCGGGCTCGCCGGCAACCATCAGGCGGTCGATGATGCGGGCCATGATGAGGTTGCCGTTGCCGCGCTCCAGGTGGATGTCGGCGCCGGAGTGACCGCCCAACAGGCCAGAAATCTCGAGCGTGAGGGTGCTACCGGTCTTGTGCTCGCGCGCGATCGGGCAGGTGTAGGTAACGACGACGCCGCCGGCGCAGCTGACGGTGGCAACACCCTCTTCCTCGGAGTCAAGGTTAATCATGGTGCGGGCGCTAATCTGGGACTTGTCGAGCGTCTCGGCGCCGACCAGGCCAGTCTCCTCGTCGGTGGTGAATACGCACTCGAGGGCCGGATGGGCAATCGAATCGTCGTTGAGCACAGTAAGCATAAGCGCGACGGCGATGCCGTTGTCAGCGCCCAGCGTAGTGCCGTTAGCGGTGAGGACGCCGTCCTTGACGACCAGGTCGATACCATCGGTCGTAAAGTCGTGCTCAACGGAGCCCAACTTGTCGCACACCATATCGATGTGGCCCTGCAGCATCACGGTCGGGGCATTCTCGGCGCCGGCAGATGCGGGCTTGCGAATGATGACGTTGTAGACCTCGTCCTGGTACACATCGAGACCGCGCTCCTTGGCAAACGCAACCAGGAAATCGCTGATGCCCTTCTCGTTGCCAGACCCACGGGGGATCGCGCTGACCTCCTCAAAGAAATGGAACAGCTGGGCGGGCTCGTAGCCGGTAATCTTGTAGTCCATGGTGCCTCCTTGGCGCAACTGGTTAGACAATAAGACATGCGCCTTGTATATTCCCAGACTTTGTTTGCATAAACCAGTCGAATACGCCGAGCGCTCTCGCATCATCGGCTAACGGCGAACCGCATAGCGTAACGGTCACAACTTCGCAGCTCTACAAATCGAGGCGCCCTTGCCAGAACGCCTCGATTACACGTATCAAATTGTCGCCACAACCTACAGCGCGCCGGAACCGGCTTGCATCATGCCGCCGGGGCCCGAGGTCACGCCGCCGCTGACGGGCGCAGCGCTGCCAGTGTGCGGCGCCGCCGGAGCGGTATCGCCACCGAGCGTGCCCGCCGGACGCGGTGCCGGAATCTCGCCCGTGCCGTGGCTAAAGACAAACTTGCCATCGGCCACATCGCACAGGACGGTATCGCCCTCGCCCCACTCGCCGGCCAGCAGCTCCTCGGACAGCGGGTCCTCGATGAGCTTTTGGATGGCACGGCGCAGCGGACGCGCGCCATTGGTGAGATCAGTGCCCTCGGCCACGATCTTGTCGTAGGCCGCATCGGTGAGCTTGATGTTCATGCCGTTGGCAATCAGGCGCTGGCGCAGGTCGTCCACCAGCAGGTGAGCGATCTTGGTCAGGTTCTCACCCGAAAGCTTCTGGAACACCACGATGTCATCGATACGGTTGAGCAGCTCGGGGCGGAACAGGCGCTTGAGCTCGCCCATCGCACGGCCGCGAATCTCACTCGACGTGAGACCCTGCTCGCCGGTGGTGCCAAAGCCCACGCTCGCATCCTGCGCGATCTCGCGGGCGCCCACGTTGGACGTCATGATGATCACGGTGTTGCGGAAATCGACCGTCTTGCCCTGGCTATCGGTCAGGCGGCCCTCCTCCAGCACCTGCAGCAAGATGTTGAAGATATCAGGGTGCGCCTTCTCGATCTCGTCGAACAGCACGACCGAGTACGGATGACGGCGAACGGCCTTGGTGAGCTGGCCACCCTCATCGTGGCCCACATAGCCCGGGGGGCTACCGATGAGCTTGGAGACCTCGAACTCACTGCCAAACTCCGACATGTCGAAGCTGATGAGCGCGTCCTTGCTGCCAAAGAGATACTCGGCGAGCGTCTTGGCGAGCTCGGTCTTGCCCGTGCCGGTGGGGCCCAGGAAGATAAAGCTGCCGCCGGGGCGACGCGGGTCCTTGAGCGGCGAGCGGCTGCGGCGCACGGCCTTGGCAACGGCCTCGACGGCCTCGTCCTGACCGATGATGCGCGTCTTGAGCACGCTTTCGGCCTGCAGCAGGCGACGGCTCTCGCTCTCGGTGAGCGAGGACACCGGCACGCCCGAGGTCACGGACACGATGTCGGCAATCTGGCTCACGTCAATAGTGAGCGGGCTCGCGTCGAGCTCGGCCGTCCAGGCAGCCTTGGCCTCGGCGAGCTCAATCTCAGCGGCCTTCTGCTGCTCGGTGATCTCGGCGGCCTTATTCATGTCGTCGCTCTCGGTGGCCTCCTGTGCGGCAGCCTTGAGCTCTTCGACGCGATGCTCGGCCTCGCGCACCGGCTCGGGCGCGCGATTCGCGGCGATGCGAGCGCGGGCACCGGCCTCGTCGATGAGGTCGATGGCCTTATCGGGCAGGAAGCGATCCTGGATGTAGCGGTTGGAAAGGTTCGCGGCGGCCTCGATAGCACCCTGCGTATAGCGCACATGGTGGTGCTCCTCGTAGCGCGGCTTGAGCGCGGTCAGGATCTTGACCGTGTCCTCGACGCTCGGCTCCTCGACATCGATGGTCTGGAAGCGACGCTCGAAGGCCGGGTCCTTGGTGAGGTACTTGCGGAACTCCTCGGCCGTGGTGGCACCGATGATCTGGAAAGCACCGCGCGCGAGCACGGGCTTGAGCATAGAGCTCGCATCGATAGAACCCTCGGCAGAACCGGCACCGATGATGGTGTGCATCTCGTCGATAAACAGGATGACGTCGTCGGCTTCGGTTGCCTCCTGGATTACGTTCTTGAGGCGCTCCTCAAACTCACCGCGATACTTGGCGCCCGCGACAAGACCCGGCAGGTCGAGCGTCCAGATATTCTGGTTCATAAGGTTCTCGGGCACGTTGCCGGCAGCGATCTGCTGTGCCAGGCCCTCGACGATGGCCGTCTTACCCACACCGGGGTCACCCAAGATAAGCGGGTTGTTCTTGGTGCGGCGCGAAAGGATCTCCATCATACGCTGGACTTCCTTTTCGCGACCGATCACAGGGTCGAGCTCGCCGTCGCGCGCCTTCTGCGTGAGGTTAGTGGCGAACTGCTTAAGCGTATCGGTGCCACTCCCCTTTTGTTGAGAGGCATCCGAGCCGCTAAAGAACGGCAGGCCCGCACCGGGACGACCAGCACCGGCGCCGGCGAGCGGGCGCTTCTTGTCCTGATCCTTGGCGGTGAGTTTCTCGATAGCCTTTTTGATGGAGGCGGACGACACACCCAGACGCATGAGGATGTCCATGGCCATGCCGTTGCCCTCTTCGACGATGCCGATCAGCAAGTGCTCGGTCGACACGTAGGTCTGGTTGTTCTCACGCGCCACGCGGAATGAACGCTCCATCACGCTGATGACGAGCGGCGTAAAGGCGAGCTTGGCAGCCTCGGTCTCCTCGCTGGGCTCGGGGACCGTGGTCTGGACCTCCTTGAGGGTGTCCATGATGTCGTCGTAGGAGATATCAAGCGAGCGCAGCGCCTCGGCGGCAATGCCCTCATCCTCCTTGGCAAGCGCCAGAAGCAGATGCTCGGTACCCACCTTGTTGGTATGCAGGTCGAGCGCCTCCTGTTTGGCCATCGACATGACCTTGCGCGCTCGATCGGTAAATCTATCTAACATGCTCGTTTCCTTACATGAGTTCATCGAAATCAAAACGCCCGCCCGTCGGCGGCGCTTTTGTCTCTTTACCCACAGGTTGTCTATGTTAACAGCTGGAGGAATATCTATAAACCCGGCTCACATGAATGCAGGTTATGACCGCATCGCGGGACTCACCGCGCGATGCGCGACAGGCGCCCCGCAAGAGAAACCCTAGGTGTCTTTCACCACGTCGGGACTCGTCGCACGCGATGCGCGATAGGCATCGGCCTCCTTGGAGGCGCGTTCGAGCAGCTCGGATGTATCGACGCCCTCGACTTGCGCGACCGTTTCCACCGTCTGCATGGCGACCGCCCTCAGGTACGCGCACGCGCTGTCCCCCAGCTGCTCGAGGTCTATCTCCTCGCCGCCCTCCCGGGCAAAGCCGACCGCCATCACAAAGCCCATGATGCCCGAGACCAGAAAGCCCACCGCAAAGCTCGAATCTGCCTTGAGCTCTTCTCCGTCGGGGTGGACGATCTCTCTCACGCGGTCGATGATGATCGTATGGATGCCCTGCACGACCTGCTCGGCGGCACCCGCCCTCATGGTGATGACGATGCGCCGCAGCAGGCAGCGGACGTCGCGCCGGTCGAACGCCGAAAGGTCGCCCTCGCTCGAAAAATGCCAGAGGGCATCGGTGATGAGCTCGTTATCCTGCAGCAGCTGGGCTATGGCGATGGCGACGAGTTCATCGAAATCGTGAAAATAGTAGTAAAACGTTCCGCGATTGCACTGGGCGGCGCGGGTCACCTCGCCAACCGACAGCTCGAAGATGCTGTTGTTCTCGATGAGCTCCCAAAACGCCTCGATGATACGGGTGCGTGCATCGGGTGCATCGGCGTCCTTACGCGGTCTCGCCATGCGCCTCACCGCACCCCTGCGCCTTGGCGTTCATGATGAGCATCTGAAGACGGTTCTCCACGTTGGCGAAGCTCACGTCGGGATCGTAGTCGAGCGGCAGGAACTGCGCCGTGGGATACTGCTCCTTGAGCGCATGGATGAGCCCGCGCCCCACGACATGGTTGGGCAGACACCCGAACGGCTGCAGGATCACGAAGTTGCGGCAGCCGAGCTTGGCGTGCTCGAGGATCTCCGCCGGAATCAGCACGCCCTCGCCCGCATCGAACGTATGGTGCAGGATCTTATCGCTCGCGCGCACGAGCTCGGGCATGCGCGTCGGCGGCTCGTAGAGCGGGCTCGACGCGCCCAGGCGGTCGCAACGGTCGTGCGCGAGCTCGAACAGGTTGTCCGCCGTGGCGTACCAGGCCTTTTCGGGCAGCGACAGGTCGACGTGGAACTCGCGCGACTGCGCATGCTTGTAGAAATAGGTCTTACGGATCACGTCGGTCATGCGCGCCTCGATGACCTCGAGCCCGTTGTCCTCGAGGTAGCGCTCGATCTCGTGGTTGGCGCCGAGATGGAAATTGAGCAGGTACTCGCCCACGATGAGAACGGTCGGATGCGGGTTCGAGCGGTCGTACGGAACGGCGCCCATGATCGCAAGCGCGCGTTTGAAGCCCGTCGCCTGGCCTCTCAGCCCGGAGCGCTCCATGCCCTCGATAACCTCATCGAGCGCGCGGTCGAACGCAGCGTCCGCCGCGCCCTTCTCGAGCTCGTAGGGACGGATGCGCCTAAGCATGGCCTCGAGGGCATCGATCATGGGAAGACCGTAGGCGATCTGGATGCTCGGGCCAAGGCCGAGCTTGAAGCCCGGATGCGCATTGTGGGCATCGACGTCGTCGTTGGTGAGCACCGGGACATAGTCGTATCCCGCGTCGTCGAGCGCGCGGCGCAGCAGGGGCATGTAGTGCGTCAGGCGGCAGTCGCCGATATACTTGCCAGTCACCACGGCGACGTCGTGCGGGTCGTACTTACCGCTCTTGAGTGCCGCGAGCGCCTCGCCGATCACGATTTGCGCGGGGAAGCAGATGTCGTTGTGCACATAGCGTTTGCCCAGGCGGATGGCATCCTCGCGCCCGATATCAAGGGCCTCGGCGCGCACGCCCTGATTGCGCATCGCCGCGGTCATGAGCCTGCAGAACGCATGGGAG
Source organism: Collinsella sp. (assembly GCA_048250755.1). Lineage (GTDB taxonomy): Bacteria > Actinomycetota > Coriobacteriia > Coriobacteriales > Coriobacteriaceae > Collinsella. The sequence continues at coordinate 6,226 of DBEZMF010000066.1, read as the reverse complement.
GTGTTGGGGACCAGCGCGATCTTGTCGTGCCGGTCGCGCTTGGTGTACTTGACCTTATACGGGTCGTCGAGCGGATGGACCGCGTGCACCCGGGCGCCCTCGGCACGCTCCTCCGCGCGACGACGGTTGACCGACTCGATAAACGAACGCACGCGAATGCCCATGGGACCGGCGACGTCGCTCTCATCGAGCTTGATCATCATCGGAACCTTGGAGCCCATCTCGCCCATCATGCGCGCGATCTCGTCGGTGAGATACGCATCGTGGCCGCAGCCGAAGCTGCCCATCTGCACGAGCTCGAGCTCGGGCGTCGATGCGACGATGACCGCGCACGACAGCATGCGCGCATGGTAGTTGTTCACGATGTCGATGCGGCTGTTGGAAAGGTCGACGTTGCAGACCCCCGGCACCGCATCGGGCGTCAGCACGGGGATGCCGCGCTCAGAGAAGAGCTTGGGCAGCCCGTGGTTGACCAGCGGGTCGTTGTGGTACGGGCGCGAAGCGATCACCACCGCATAGCCGCCGTCCTCGCGCACGTTCTCGAGCACCTGCCTGCCGCGCAGCTGCAGCTGGTTCTCAAACGTCTGCTGCGCGCGGTCCGCCTGCTCGGTCGCCTTGGCAACCAGGTCGGCATCGATATCGAAGGTCTCCTTGCACCACGCCTTGAGCTGGCGGTTTCGGTCGCCCTCGTCGTACCAGTGGAACAGCGGCGTATCGAACGGAACGCCGAAACGCTCCTCCGGGTTATCGGAATTGCGCATCACGTAGGGGTATCCCTTTACGACGGCGCACATCCACTCGCTGGTAGAGGCGGTGTTTTCGGTGGGCACCGTCGTGATGATGGGCATGAAGATGCGGTCGACGCCGGCGTCGACGAGATTGCGGATGTGCCCGTGGACGAGCTTGGCCGGGAAGCACACGGTGTCGGATGTGACGTGCGCCAGACCGCGCTCGTACATCGCCTTGGTGCTGCGTCCCGAGACGCGCACCTTAAAGCCGAGCGTGCTGAAGAACGTCGACCAGAACGGCATGGTGTCCCAGAACTCGAGCACACGGGGAATGCCGATCGTGACATCGCGCCCCCCGCAGACGGGAACCGTGGGGTACGACTCGAACAGCAGCTTCTCGCGGTCGACAAAGAGATTGGGGGCAGCCGCGGTCCGGTCGCGCCCCGTGCCGGGTGCCTGTGCCTCGCAAGCACCCTGCGGACGCAGCTCCTCCGCCGCGGGAACCTCGCGCACGAGCTCATCCCATGAGATGGCGCCGCCGCGCGGGCAGCGATTGCCCGTGACGTAAAGCGAGCCGTCGCCAAATGCCACGACCGCGCGCTGGCAGCGGTTGTTGCACCGACGGCAGGTAACGCCGCCGAACTCGCGATGCTCGAAGCGCTCCACGGCATCGAGCCCGATAAACGACGTGCCGGCGTCGCCCTTGCGGCATTCCTCGCGCGCGAGCAGGGCGATACCGATAGCGCCCATCAGCCCCGGGTGGGGCGCACGCGTGACGGGTTTGCCCAAATACTGCTCGAATGCGCGCAACACCGCGTCGTTTCGGAACGTGCCGCCCTGGACGACGACTTTGTCGCCCAGACGGTTGAGATTTGAAACGCGAATGACCTTGGTGAACACGTTCTCGATAATCGAACGGCAGAGACCGGCCATGATGTCGCCCGGACCCTTACCGCGCCGCTGCTCGGAAACGACGCTGCTGTTCATGAACACCGTGCAGCGGCTGCCGAGAACGGCGGGGGCTTTGGACGAAAATGCCTCGGTCGCGATATCCTCAACGGCTATTCCGAGGTTTTTGGCAAAACCCTCGAGGAACGAGCCGCAGCCCGCAGAGCACGCCTCGTTGACGACGATATCGGTCAGCACGCCGTGGTTGAGCCAGATGGCCTTCATATCCTGTCCGCCGATGTCGAGCACGAAGGTCGCATCGGGAACGCATGCGCACGCGGCGCGGGCGTGCGCGACCGTCTCGACCGTATGGTAGTCGGCGTGGAACGCGCGCGCGAAAAGCTCCTCGCCGTATCCCGTGGTGCCCACGGCATCGATCGCAAGCGTGACTCCCGCTGTCTCCCAGCGGTTCTTCAAGCTGACAAGACCCTGTTGGGCGACGTCGAGCGGTCTGCCGTTATTAGACGCGTAGAACGAATCGACAAGCTCACCCGCCTCATCGACCAGGGCGAACTTGGTCGTCGTGCTCCCCGAATCGATACCGAGCGCCACACGCACCGTCTCTCCGGGCGCATACGCATCCGGACCCTTTGCCGGCGTCTCTTTGCCATGGCGTGCCGTAAAATCCGCCTGCTCGGCAGGTGTGGCAAAAAAGGGCTGGGCAAGACGTCCCTCCCCGCTTGCGGGCGCGACCGTCTCGAGCTTATCCAGCCGGACAAAAGCGTCGGGAAGGTCGATCGGTTGGGACGATGCGAACATGTCGGTCAGCGACAGGGCGGCACCGCGCGCGACCATGATCTGCGGATCGCGCGGGACGATAACCTGATCGTCCGATAGATTCAGTTGCTCCCGGAACACGCGGACCAGCGTGGGGTTGTAGGCGAGCGTACCGCCCTCGAAGATTACCGGCGGCTCGATGTCGATACCCTGGGCCAGACCGCCGATCGTTTGGCGGGCGACCGCGTGAAGCGCCGAAAGCGCCAGGTCGGTGGTAGGAATGCCCTCGTTGAGCAGCGGCTGGATATCGGTCTTTGCGTACACGCCGCAGCGGCCCGAGACCTCGTGGACGGTCGTTCCCCGGCTTGCGAGCTGCTCGAACTCGCCCGATTCGGTGCCGACCCCAATGAGCTTTGCCATCTCGTCGATAAATGCACCGGTACCGCCTGCGCACGAGCCGTTCATGCGCATGTCGGCAACCTCGATGTCTCCCTTATCGTTGGTGCGGAAGAAGATCATCTTGGCGTCTTGGCCGCCCAGCTCGATGGCGCAGCGCGTCTGCGGATAGAACCTGCTGATCGCGAGCGCGTTGGCGACCACCTCCTGAACGTACGAGGCGCCCAGCGCGGTCGCGATATCGCGCGCACCCGAGCCGGTCACCGCAACGCGCAGCGACTCATGGGGAAAGCGCTCGGCGAGCTCGCCGAGCATGGCGCGCACGCTCGCTGTCTGACACGCCCCGTGGCGGCGATATCCCCACCACGCCTCGGTCATATCCACGTGCATCGCGTAAACTTTGGTCGTCGTCGACCCTACGTCCAGTCCTACTAGCAACGCCATAATGCTCCGTCTCTCGCATTTTTCCTGCTAGAGATATACCACTCTACGTAATACAACAGACTGTTGTATTTAAACTCCGTATAAAAAGCGGCTGCCGAAACGCTTCAGCAGCCGCCGAATGCACCAACAGATTGTTCTGCGCGCTAGCACGTCGGGCAACGGAGCAGCACGGGCCCTCCGGTCATGCGCACCGCTCACGCCCGCGATGTCGCCGAGAGAGCTATCCACGCTTAGGGCTCCAACCAAGCAAGTCGCCCGCGCTCAGCAGATCCCTAAGCGAGCTACTCGCACTCAGGAGCCATAGCCTGCTCCAAGAGCTCGGCATGCTCCTCCTCGAAAACCGTCCCCACAGGGAAGGCGCGACGGAAGACGAAGTGGGAAATCGGACCGGCTACCAAAAGGTTCCACGGCAGCGCCATCACAAAATTATGCGGGATGTTGATCATCCAGATCGCGGGCACGGAATACAGGTTCGCAAGGATGCCGCCGGGCATGTGGAACAGGCCTTCACACGCGCCGTAGAGCGACATGATGATAACCATGGGAACGACCATGCAGGAGCTGACGGCGAGCGTCATGGCAAGCGGCGAGCTCTTGCCCGACGTGACCAGGAACTTGAAGGCGAAGCCTTTGGCCAGCGGGCTGGCGATAAACCAGTCGCAGCACATGGCAAAGACGTAGGCAACGGGGAAGCCGAGCCATGCGGCGGCGGCAACCTCGCCGCTGATGGCCCCATGCTGCAGGGCGACGTTGTAGATGCTCATCCAGAGCACCATGCAAAAGCACATGATAAAGGTGAACAGCAGGCTCTCTCGTTTGTTGATAGGCATAAAGGACAAAATCCTTTCTGTGTTACGCCGCGGCACCACGCAACAAAAACGGGCGGGCAAGATGGAGCTGTTGGGACTTCATCTCGCCCGCCCGTGTTACGCGCGTCTGCGACTACTTATGTGGTGGAACTACCCTAACACGAACGGCGCGCGCTTCGTAAGCGTTGAGTTTGTGGAGATGCAGGGCACCAAACCCCCGACCCCATAAGTTGCGGTGGAATACGGACTGTTTTGACCCTTTAAGCAACAATTCAGTCCCTATTTCACCGCAACTCATTTGGTGCAAAGTAACCTGTCCCCCTTGCACCAATTAGCTGGTATGGCGCCAGCGAGGGTCGGTGAGGGTTCTCGCCACGCCCAAGCCAACGGGCAGAAACGCCACGATGAGCACTGCGCGCACAAACCAGCCGAGCATGTTGACCGTGTCGAAGGTGCACATGTAATACATAGAGCGATAGAGATACAGACCGGGCACCATAATGACAATCGAAGGCACCGTGAGGGCGATGCGCGGGTAGGTGAGCTTGACTTCGGCCAAGCTTGCCAGCAGACCCGATACCAGCGCGCCGATAAACGCTGCTGCCTCGGGAGGCATTCCCGTGCTGAGGCCCAGGAAGGGAATCATCGTCGGCGCATCGACAAGGGTCAGACGCAGGGTATTGGACACGGCGCCGATCAACCCAGCTGCCGCGGCCATCTTTACCGGGCTGTTGAACATCACCGAGAAGCCGAATACGCCAACGAAGCTCATCACCACGCGCAGGAGCGTAAGGGCAAGCGGCGAAAGGCCCAGTGGGGCAAAGTCGTCCGGCGCCAGGCCAACACACTCGGCAACCATCCAACCTACGAGCGTCGCCATCACAATAATCGATACGGCATATGAAAGGCGCTCGATACCGCTTCGCATGTCGAGCTTGGCGATGTCGAGGCCCGCCGTAATGAGCGGAAAGCCGGGAATCACAAAGAGCATGGCGCCGATATAGCCTTCTTGGTGCGACATTGCCCCCGGTATGACCTGGCCAAGGCCGAGCAATGCCAGCAGATACGAAACGCAAGCGAGCGCAACGCCGGTCGTCAGCGCGCTGAACTGACCAAGGCCTTGCTTGAGAATATGGGAGCGGGCAAAGTTGCCGACACCCGCGCCCACAAACGCGCAGGCCATCTCGATAGGGCCGCCGCCGAGCAAAAAGACGAAGGCGCCGCAAGCACAAGCTGCCGCAAGGCCCTGTTGCCAGGGAGAGTAATCGGGTTTTGAACTCTCAACGGTCTTGAGCATCTCGTGGTATTCGTGCACGGTAAACCGGCGCCCATACGTCTCGATTTCCTTTAAGAAGCTCTCCATCATCCAAATGCGATGGGTATTGACTCCCGTTGTGGGCAGGCTGACAACCTCGTTAAAGCAGTGGCCATCTTCGATGCAGGTGCACTCAAACGACAGAAGACTTAAGTCAACGTGGATGGTGACACCGAGTACGGCGGCAACACGATTCATGGTATCGCGCACGCGCCAGGCACCCGTTCCGCTTGCCAGCATAAGCATGCCGGTGCGGCAGATGATGGATGATTTATCGGTGAGCGGCGCATCGACGGCAAGCTCATCGCCTGCCGTCACGATCTGGTGCCAGTCAGTTTTCATATGGAGCGCGCCGGCACGAACGCCGTGGTGCATGGGGGCTCTCGAAAGCAGCGAGTCAAGGCGCGAAGGCTGTGGGGGCTCCGTTGATTCGTCCTCAACCTCATCAGTCTCTTCATCGACCAGATCAAAGGAATCAAGCGGCGCTGGCTCGCGACGGTCGATCAGCTCCTCGTCCTCATCATCAAAGTAATTGAACTGATCGAGCATGTCCTCTTCGATTGAACGCTCGCTCGCGTCGTCCATATAGACGCTCCCTTCCTACCGACTAACCCCCATCCTAGGCAGCAACGGCTAAAGGAAACATAAAAGAGACGGCTGTCATGCGAACCATGCGCGCAATAGCCAATGACTACATCTAGACCAAGGTAACGCCGATGTTTTGGCAACGACAGACACTATGACCCAATCCGAGGGCACTAAAAAGATAGGAGCCCCCGCTCGTGACCGCGGGTCGGGGCTGCGACAATGATGTTGAAGTGCCATAGGCGCAGCCGCGCCGCAACGAGGTTGGGAGGCTCCCATGCCAA
>DBEZMF010000065.1:0-8293 GCA_048250755.1 Collinsella sp. | reverse complement strand
ATTTTTATGAGAGTAATTTTAAATTGTTGGGCTTATGAGGAAAAATTTTATTGCTTTGTTTTTTACAATGCTTTTGGTGGGTGTTGTAGTATCATGTTCAGATAATGTTGATTTTGATGAGAATCAATCTGATGAAGTGCTAAATAGCAATATTTCAAGTTCTGATTTATTAATGAATTTGGAACGTTCTTTTTTACCTGCAACACGTGCTAATGCGGCGTTAGACCCTGAATTATATGTTTATCCTGATTATTATTGTGGAAATTATATGAAAGGGGATAAGGTTGTAATCCTTGTTAAAGGAGATAAAGTTGATGTATATAGAGATGATTTAGTAGATAGATGTAAAGCTAATAATTTTGAAATCGAAACACGAGAGCATTCTATGAATGAAATTCTGAATATTAGAGATAGAATAGTAGGGGTTGGAGAGAGTGTTTTGAATCAGTTAGGAGTTTGTTTTTGGGGAATTGACCCAGAAAATAATTGTTTAGAGGTTGTATTAGAGGATACTTCTATTGATAAAATCAATAGGTTTAAATCTGTGGTTGGAGATTTTTCTATTTTGAAATTTTCACAAGGCAGTAAAGTTACTTTTGATGCGGAAGTAAGTCCTGGAAAATCTTTTTACGAAAATCAAGGGAAAGGTTATGGCTCTATAGGATTTAGATGTACATATGGAGGGAAGCAGGGTTTTTTTATAACATCTGGTCATGTAATGAAAAGTGTTATGAATAAGTTATATTCTGGAATGGATTTTAAAGAGTGTTTGGGAGTGTGTAGGAATTGTGATGAAAAGGGAATAGATGCTGCTGTATGTGAGGTGGAGAAAGGCGTAAATTTGACAAATTCTTTTACTTTTAAGAATAAAACTATAACTTTAGGAACATCAGTTGGTACATCTTCTAAACTATCTCCTATTGGATTAAAAGGAAGACATAATAGTAGTGAAGGAACTGTTGAGTTAGTTGGGACTGGTTTTCCTGGACGTAGTTATTTGTATTTTAGTGCTGGTCAGTATGCTTCTCAAGGAGGAGATAGTGGTGGTATCATTTTCAACACGAAAGAAAATAAGGTCGTAGGTATTCATATGGCAAGAGCGAAAAAAGATAATGTTGTTTATAGTTTTTATGTGCCTTATTCAGCAATAGAAAATAAATTTGGTATTAGACTTTATTAAGGGCTATAACAAGGGGATGTAAAAAATTACATTCCCTTGTTATAGGTGCATACCTTTGCCAGTATCAAGCCCCAGTACTTTTTGTAGTTTGTTCCATAGTTCCTTGAAGAAAGTCCTGAAGTGTGTATCGTTCATCCAAATGGTGGTTACTCCGTTCCGGCTTTTGGCTATGTCTATCTTTACGTTCTTGACGGGATAGGATTTTCTTCTTTCCCTGTCGTACAGATTTCCGGTGTATGTTATTTCCTTTCCGGTAAGTAGTTGCCGTATATCGTTGTTCTCCACTCCCATAGACCGGAGTTCTTCGATGTTCTCCTTTGCGTTCTCCATGCTTGGGAACATTTCCGTTATTGCCTTCATCCGGGCTTCTCCGTTCCTGATTGCCATTCGGTGGGTATCTCTCTCCCTTGCCAGTTCCGTGTTTGCGGTTCTGATGTGTCCTTCGAGGTTCTGTACCTTCATTTCAAGGTTGAATTTCTCGGACTTCAGCTCTTTTATCTCCAGCTCTTGCCGTTTTACCTTCCCGGCATTGAAAAGGCTTGTGGTGGCATCAAATACGGTAGTTCCGGCTTTCATCAGGGCTGCCCCGGTGTCGGCAGCAGCTCCCTTCAGCTTTTGTACCTTGATGTCCGTTTTTACTTCCTTCAGCTTTTCTTTTGTCTGTTCAAGTTCCTCCTGGACTTTGCCTATTTTTTCTATTCCCTCTTGTTTGGTTTGCTCCAGTTCCTGGCACTCCTTTTGGAGCTGGGCAGCCTTTTCGGCTTCGACCTGGTTCTTATATTGTATGGCTGAAAGGTGCTTCCGGTCGGAGGACACACCACGCTCCATGCCCAGGCACTCTGCCGTTATGGTCTGCATTTCCGCCATGTCGTGCTGGTTGAGCTTGATTGTCTTTCCGGTGTGTCCGTCCGTCCAGTCAAATATCATGTGTGCGTGGTAGTTCGGTTTCCATTCGTTTGCCAGTCCGTTCCATACGGCTGCACCCTCGTCCTTGTGTGTGTAGATTTGAAACGTATGTATGCCGAAGCGTTTCTCCAGTCTGTCTGCCAGTTCCCGGAGCTGGTTTATTGTCGTGTCCTCTTGGATCACGACAACACCTTCACGGATTGGGGTTGCCTTTTTCTGCAATCCTTGTCCGGTTGTCGTCTTGTACTTTTCTGCGATGTCCTGGTGTACTTCTGGTATGGAACGCTCTACCCATTGCTCGTTACGGTGGGTCAGCTCCGGGCGAATGTAGTCCAGTTCTTTGCTGCGGAGGTTGTGCCGTTCCGCACTGCCGATGTTGCAGGCTCTTACATTGATGCTTGTTTTTGCCATACTGTATGCGATTTAGGTTTCTGTACTTCACGGCAAGTCGGTACGGAGTAGCGACTTGCATCGGGGTCGAGGGGTTTCCCCTCGCACACAACCCCTTTAGGGGTTATAGTGTGCTATCACCATACTGCATAGGTGCGAAGTTAGCAAATGTTCTGTAAATGCACAAATAAAGGGGAAAACATTTGGATTTGCGACAATAAAGTACTACCTTTGTTGCTGACCAAACGGTAGCCGACCGATACGGGAGAGTTACCAAAATACAAGCCGCTGGAGTTAATTGACGGACATCCGACATCTCCAGCGGCTTTATTTTTGCCTATCTGCTTCGTCTAGGCATACCAGTACCTCTACTAAAAATGTACTTCAAAGATACTTATTTTCTACCGACTTGATAGTTTTTACCCCATATTCTTGGACATTTTTCCCCCATGAGGTTATCTTTGTAGGGTGAAAGAGAAACCCATAAACGGGGATAGATTGAATGCTGGGAAGCATAAACAATCGGGGTAAGGTTAGCGAACCTTGCCTTTCATCCCCCATTATAACTTTACATAGAGGAACGTTATCTATCCCCCCCCCCCGCCCCCAAAGGGGGAGCGACCAAACGGCACCTTCACTCAATGGAGTGTTACTGTTCATCAAAGCCAAGTGATAATTGTCGTTTCTCTGCTTCTTCTTTCTTTTGGGCAGCTAAAGTCTTTTTCCGAACGTATGTTTTAGCAAATGTCACTCGGTCACCATTGAATACTATCAGAGGATTAATAAACCAAAGATTATCGGCTGGTCCTCGGGCTATGATTTCAGCTTTTACAAGTTCTGCAAGTCCTTTATAAACGGCTTTGTCTGTTTTGTATTTGGTATATTCTAGGCATTTTTTTCTATTGAAGATGATTAAATCATTTTTGGGTTTCATGCAGGTCATAAAGTAACCAAAAACCCGAATAGCTGCTTGTGATAGGTCAAAGAATGCAGCAAAGTTAGAAAGATACAATTTAGTGAATTGTTCTTCATCTACTTCTATTTGACGGATAAACGAAGTCTTAAACACTTCTCCAGTTTCAGTGTCGGCTAAAGCTACTACGGCTCTCTTATCGCCACCACTATTACTCTTATACTTTTTAACAACATGATTTTCAATACCTTCTATAGCTTGTTTCATAAAAGGATTTTCTTCGTTCTTTTGAAAATCGGTTAACTTAACTGCTTTTTTATTTTCCATTTTGATGTGTTTTTGGGAAATATTATTCTCCACAAAGTAAACTATTATTTTCCATAAAAACAATATTAAGGGAAATATTATTTTCCTGTTTAGTATTATATTAGGAAATCAGTATTTTCTAGATTGGAAAATGAGAATTTCCAATATGGAAAATGCCCTATATTGTGTATCAAGTACTTAACTTATTCTATTTCTTCTATTCTTAATATACCCCCAAAACAGCACAAAATCAGTCACTTAAAAATCATCGGTCGGGGAGCGCCCAGCGGCAAGGGGCGGGACCACCCGTCCCGACGAGCGCCACACCATAAACTTTTTTTAGAATAAGCACACAACCGTTTTCCGAACCCTGCAAAATTTCTTCCGAATCCGAACGACGTAACACTCCATTGAGAGAGGCTGCCGTTTGGTCGCTCCCCCTTTGGGGGCGGGGGGGGTTACATACCCATACCGAAACCTCTGCTTCTGGTGATTTGCTTGAGTAGGTCTTTCCCCTCTTCCATAGCTTTTGATATGTTTGGGAAATGATGCCTTAAAGCCTCCAGTTGTTCGGAATTGAACAAGTCTTTCATCTTACCAAGTTCTTTTTTCAATTCCTTGGTTTCGGTCTTTAGTTCTTGGTTCTCCGTCCTTAATCGGTTACTGGTTGTCCTTGCGTTGTCCATTTGTTGTCTATAATACTCCTTGTCATTCTCGGCTTTGAATGCCTTTGTGCCGTTTTGCTCTTTTTCAAGTATAGCCTTTCCCAGTCTATCGGATAGCTGTTCATTTTCCCCCTCTAAAGCCTTTACTTTGGCTTTTAAGGCATCCTTTTCCCTATCGTTGACTGTTTTTCCAATCAAGCCGTAAAACTTCTCTGAAGCCTTAGAAATGAGTTTTTGGACGTTCTTCTTTGTTTCAATGGAACGTAGTTCTTTCTGAAGCTGAAGAAGCTGGTTTTGTACGTCCTTGTGTTTGTCTAATGCACTGGATATATCGTTTGATAGTTCCTGAAGCTGTTCTTTCGCACATTCGGTCTTGTACTGCATAGCCGATAAGTGTTTGCGGTCAGAAGAAACGCCACGTTCCATGCCCAGTGTTTCAGATGCTATGGTTTGGAGTTCTGCCATGTCATCACGCGATAAACGCACACTTTTCCCATTCGGCTGCGTCCAATCGAAAACTACATGGGCATGAAGGTTAGGTGTCCATTGCTTTGCGTTCATGTATCCTTCGTCCTTGTGTATATGGATTTGAAAAGCTTCGATACCGAAACGTTCTTTGCAGACCGTGGCAAACTGCTGGAGTTCCTGCATGGTGGTTTCTTGTTTGATTACTATTACTCCCTCTCGTATGGGTGCGGCTTTAGCCTGCATCTTCTGCCCAACCGTATCGAGATATCTTTGTTTCGCACTTTCCAGCCGATGGGAGATGCTATCTCCAACCCAGCTTTCATTCAAATGACTAAGTTCGGGACGAACATAGTCCAACTCTTTTTCCCTAAAGTTGTGAATCTCACTCCCCGGCTTCACTGCTTGTACATGAATACTTGTTGCTCCCATAAGTTAACATTTTTGTGACAATCGATAACAGCCGGTGACAGCCGGCTGACAGGGGGTTAAGGGGGCTTGTCCCCTTACACACGCACCCTTTAGGGTGCTAGTGTGCTATAACATTTTGCAAAGTTAAGCCATTCGGACGGCATTTGCAAGCGGTGTGAAATTGTTTGAGTTCTCAGGAAGTTTTCAGGAACCTCTCAGGCTTTTCTCAGATACCGCATGGCACAAAAACTCATCGGTCGGGGAGCGCCGGCACGGCAAGGGGGTGTACCAACACTCCCGACGAGTACAGCCATTTGCATGGGTATTTTTCTTTTCGTTGGTGGCTTTTGGTTTCTGTAACAAAATCAAAAAAACTATTTTTGATTATTGTAACGCTATTCAATTTTTAATAACAGATTTTTGTAACGTAATCAACTATTTCGTATTTTTGATTTCGTAACATAAATCAATGAGTTATGGAGTGCAATAACATTTATTATGCGGTGGATATTGACGGTGAGGTGTTCGTCAAGAGTGATTCCGAAGTGTCAGAAATCGGACATGGCTGCAAGATAATAGGCAGGGTGTGTACGTTGGAGTGTGATACATCGTGTATGGCTTACCGTTCCGGCACGTGTCCTTTTATTTGCATGAAGGATTTTTCCGGCAACTGGATTTATGTAAGAAAGGAGGTGGGTTTATGAGTACTGAAAGCGTAACGAAATCAAAGAGGGGTGGCAAACGTGAAGGAGCCGGACGCAAACCGCTGAGCGGATATGGGACGGTTGTCATGCGTGTCCCTTCCTGTCTGAAGAAGTACATTCTCTCCATGATAGACATATATGTAGACTGGATGAATAACGATGAAATGAAAAAATATATAAAGGAGCGCACCACTGTCGGAGAGCGGTTGCAGGCTATAAACATCATAGAACGTCTTGTCCAGCATGAGAGGGAACGGATTGCGGAACGTACCAGGAATGATGATGACAAAAGGCAGATGCACTTGTTTGACGATAGCTCCCAGTAACGGGCAACACTCTACGACAGAGCAGGAGTTTGCTGTTTGGGTGCTTCCCCCTTGGGGACGGGAGGGGGTATGTACACGTAAAACCGATTAATTTTAATATATTTGCACTATGTGGAAAGAAAAGTTGGGAAACTATCTGATAGACGTTTCCAAGTATTTTTTGACAGGTGTTTTTGTAGCATCACTTGTCAAGGATTTGGAGGATATGCGATGGCTTATCTATGCGCTTAGCGGAACTGTCGCAGCTATTCTGTTATTATTAGGTTTAATTTTGACAAATAAAAAGGAGGGTAAATAATGGGAAGCTTAATTATCTTGGGTATGGTTGGAATACCATGTGCGTTGTTTCTTCTTTGGTTCTTGACGCCGAAAGGGAGAAAATGGCTCAAAACAAATCATATGATTTAAAGAAATCAAGCCGCTGGAGATGTCGGAACTTCCGTCAATTCACTCCAGTGGCTTTTTATTTTGCAGCTCTCTCCGCATATCGCAGTGTGCTGCTGTTTGGGTACGGCAAATATAGCTATTTTTCCGAAAGTATGGAAACATTCTTCGGCAGATCCGAATGGTGGGGGAATGGGGGTGAACCCCCATACTTGATAAATCAGAAAGTTTCGTAGTAATTTCTTTTTGGCTAAAAAAAATAGCCCTGCGATTCACATCGTAGGGCTTTTATTTCATATGTGCGGACACTCTCTTGTGCCCTTCAAAGATGTTACAAATATAGTGAAATTATTTCTTTGATATTGAATTCTGAATGTTTTTCTTTTGATATTTGGCTGTTTGGTAGCTTTTGCCTACTTTTGGGGTAGAGTTAAAAAACACAAAGCCTCGAGGGCAAACTCGAGGCTTCATATTTCATAACGGGCGATTGTTTAGTTTCGTTCTTCGCGGGGCGGATTCTAAACAAAAGCCACAAAAACTTTCTTATGTGCAAAGATACTACAAATAAAACCATATCCAAAGAAAACCCGAAAAAAAAGGGTGAGGAAAGTCTTAAAAAAAAGGCTAAGGCTAAAATCATAGCCCATAATTTCAGCCGGAAACTTGCGGAAAAGAATCCGGAGAGTAAGCTTATCAAGGCTTATGAGGAATCCCATTATTGCTCCAGTTCCTATACGGTAGAGGGTGGAAAAGCCCATTCGCATTATTGTCACAGACCTTTTTGTCCTATCTGTCAGCGTATCCAAACTGCACAGAATGTAGAGAAGTTTCTTCCTATCATGAAGTTTTTGCAGAATGAGGGAAGGGAGTTCTATTTTGTCACGCTTACTTGTAGGAATTGCGTAACTGGCAGTGTGGACGAATTGCGTGCGTTTATAAAGAAGAACAACAAGATATGGTCTTCTGGCATCAGGTCAAAGAAGAAGTTTCAGAATTTGGGGGGTTCCGGTGTGATGAAGAAGGAGTGTACTTACCATGTGAAGGATAAGAAGAAGGGTGTATATTCCTTCCATTATCATTTTCATGTGATAGTGGATTCGCTGGAAGCTGCGAAATACATAGTGGCTCAATGGAAGAAGCTGCAAGGTACTGAGTCGGATTCACGTTTTCAGAAGTATGTCAAGGTTCAGGACTTGGAGAATAGCGCACTTGAGCTTTTTAAGTATTCCTCAAAGGCTTCTGTTTCTGTTACGAAATCAAAGAAACAGAAGGGAAAAAAAACGAAGATAGAGAAGGTTGAAATCAACTATAAGGCTTTGGATATGATATATACTGCCATGCACGGTATGCAGCGTATGAGCAGTTTCGGAAAGTTCCGTGAGATGATAGGAGATGAAGCGTTGAACGAGTTCCGTGACGAGGATTTGGAATTGAATGTGGAAGGTCTTAACGTGGAGGACGGTGTTTATACATGGTATATGTCCGTAAAAGACCGTGTTGCGGACTGGTTTAATATGGAAACCGGGGAAGCCTTGTGCCGTTATGAGGTAACGAGCAAGGATGAACTTTTTCAGGAAATCTATCTTGAAGAAGAAAAAAGTCCTCCTGAATAGTTAAATATCAGATTTTTAGAACAACAAGTT
>DBEZMF010000064.1:0-78990 GCA_048250755.1 Collinsella sp. | reverse complement strand
AAGGAAAGCACTTAATGTGCTTTCCGTCTTGCGCAGGAATGTAGAGCAGCAAACTTAACCCGCGCCCCAGCCCCGGAGACCCTCCCGGATGGTCCCAAAAATTTTTTCAAAAAAGTTGTTGCGCGCCGGACAGACTTCTGTGTATACTAATCCCCGCAGCGCACGCGAGCGGAAACAAACGCGAACGACTGCCTGGGGAGTTAGCTCAGTTTGGTTAGAGCGCCGGCCTGTCACGTCGGAGGTCGCGGGTTCGAGCCCCGTACTTCCCGCCAACGCAATTAAAGCCACGTCTTCGGACGTGGCTTTTTGCGTTTGATGCACTTTGTTTCGATAGAACGATCGCCATGGTGCATCTTCGCCCAGAATCCCCGCGCCTTCGGGAACGCAAGTAAAATCTAATAAGTATATCTGTCTGAACAACAGCTTTGTTGCGCAACGCCTGTTCTACGAGACAGGGGGTTAGGTTATACTAAATTGCACTGTGCGCCGCATCTGATGCATTTCGCTCCAAGCGCGGCACTCAGTGGATATCCGATTTACCATTTGGATGTCCTGGCGGTCATTTAGCGTCTCGACACAAGCTCGGCCCCGGAGCTCGTTCGAGCTGTTCGTATTCCTTGAAAGGGGAAAAATGGACATATCGAGGAAGACTGATTACGCCCTTCGAATGCTGGCGATGCTTGCTGAGGATCCGGAGTGTTTGCTTTCTGTTCGCACCGCTGCCGAAGAGGTCAATGTCCCGTATTCGTTTGCCCGCTCGATTCAGCACGGTTTGGTCCAGGCCGGTATTGTGGAGAGCCTGCGTGGCGTCCACGGTGGCATGCGTCTCAAGGTCAGTCCGGACGACGTCACTATCCGCCAGGTCGTCGAGGCCGTTCAGGGTCCTATGGTTATGAACGATTGCACCGCGCCCGATGGTGACTGTGCGCGCATGGGCGCGTGCTGCTATCATCCCCTGTGGGCCGGAGCTCAGGCGTTGATGCGCGACTACCTCGATTCCGTTTCGCTCGGCGACATCGTCGCTCACCGCCAGTTCCCGGCCGTCGATCCCAAGTTCGCCGACCGCGAAGCGTTTCCCGAGTACGCCACCTGCGCGTGCGCTTACCGGGAGGAATGGCGCCGCATAAGGAGCATAGCCATGATTCAGGACCCCTTTCGTTCGATGATTCGTTCGGAAGGGGTCCTGCGTTATCGCGACCTTCCGTGGCGCCGCACACGCGATCCGTACATCATTTGGCTTTCTGAGGTCATGCTGCAGCAAACACAGGTGCCGCGTGTGGAGGCGCGCATGCCGGTGTGGCTCGATCGTTTTCCGACTGTGCAGGCGCTTGCCCAGGCCGCGCCTTCCGATGTTTTGGACGCTTGGCAGGGCATGGGCTACAACCGACGCGCTCTGGCGCTTCACGGGGCCGCTCAGCGCGTTGTAGAGGACTGGGACGGGGAGTTTCCGCGTGAGACGCGTGACTTGGTCGCTCTGCCCGGCATTGGCCCGGCAACGGCGCAGGGCATCCGTTCGTTTGCGTTTGATCTTCCAGGCGTGTATCTAGAGACCAATGTGCGCACGGTCTTTTTGCATCATTTCTTTCCCGATGTGCCGGCCGTTCCCGATCGCGAGCTGGTGCCGCTGATTCAAGCCGCCTGTCCGGCGGCCCCTGGTGCGGCGGCGGATGAGATTGCGCCCTTTGCCGTGCCTCAAGACGATGCCGACACGCCGCGCGCATGGTATTACGCGTTGCTGGATTACGGCGCGTATCTTAAAAAGACGCTGCCCAATCCGTCCAGGCGGTCGGCGGGCTATAGTCGTCAGTCCAAGTTTGAGGGCTCGCGTCGCCAAAAGCGCGCGCATATCGTGCGTATGTTGTTGGCAGCGCGCGATGGCCAGCCGGCGGGGATTACGCTTGCTGATGCCGTGGTGGGCGTTAACGAGATGGAAGCGGCAGCCGGTCGCGGGCCGGTCGAGTGCGAGCTTGTCGCGGGCATTCTAGCTGACCTGGAGCGCGAGGGCTTTTGCCGAGCCGAGGACGATCGTTGGTTGAGTGTGTAGCCCGCTCAAATCTGAAGAACGGGATTGTAAGGTTTAAATTCGCGGCTTGAGGGCATCCTAAAGACAAGGTCGCTCAAAGCCTATGGGCGGCACGTGTTGAAGGGAAGTACACCTATGGATTTTGAGAACTCTCAGACCAAGAAGAACCTCGAGACTGCTTTTGCCGGTGAGTCCCAGGCACACACCAAGTATCGCTACTATGCATCCAAGGCCAAAAAGGACGGCTACGTTCAGATCTCGAATATCTTTGCCGAGACGGCGGGCAACGAGTCCGAGCACGCCAAGCTGTGGTTTAAGTATCTGCACGACGGCGCCGTTCCGGGCACTCTGGACAACCTGCGCGACGCCGCCGCGGGCGAGAACTACGAGTGGACCACGATGTACGACGAGTTCGCCAAGACCGCCGAGGAGGAGGGCTTTGTCGAGATCGCCGAGAAGTTCCGTGGTGTCGCCGCCGTCGAGAAGGCCCACGAGGAGCGCTACAACAAACTCGTCGAGCGCATCGAGTCGGGCGAGGTGTTTGAGCGTGAGGGCGTGAAGGTATGGAAGTGCCTGAACTGCGGGCACCTGCACGTTGGTGCCGAGGCGCCTGAGGTGTGCCCGGTGTGTAACCACCCGAAGGCGTACTTTGAGGAGCAGGTGGTGAACTACTAGCGCTTGGCGCTAGCGTGAGCTGGGCCGGGAGGGCCGGACTACCTTCCCTCCTCGCTCACGGCTTCGCAGGGTCGCGTTGAGGGAAGGTAGTCCGGCCCTCCCGGCCCGCTTTGGGTCGTCGCGTGCTCGTTACAGAAAAGCTAATAAAAAAGTTTGTGTGCCGCCCCTTTTGGGGCGGCACGTTTTTGTATGGGGACTGGTTGGGACGGCGCCGTTCATGGGTGGGGTACACTGGGTAGCGACTTTTAGTTTATCTACTACCTGATGGGGTGTTTTTTATGGGCAAGAAGTCTCGAGCTCGGGTTGCTGCGACGGGAACTCGCAAGGATCCTGGTCATCGGGTTGCCGAGGGTAAAAAGGCCGATCGTGCTGAGAAGGACAAGAAAGTCGGCGCGCATGCTCATCCTGAGTGGGCGCCTCATTTGAATTCGGCTAGTGAGGATTTGACTGCCAAGTTGTTTACTCTGGTCGAGGTAATTTTGGGCGTGGTGCCCCTTGTGGTTATCGGTTTATTCTTGGCTTCGAAGGACGCCACGAGTGTCGATAAACTCACCGAGGTCTTTTCGCAGGACCCCTCGATGGTGGTCTCGTTTATTTCTGCGTGCTTGCAGCCGTTTGTGGCGTACATGCTGTATATGGTCTACCGCAAATACTGCGAGGGTGATGCGGGCTTTGCCGCCGGTAACCTGATCGGTCTTTTGTGCTCCGAGATCCTACTGCTCAATATCCCGGGCGTCATCGGTATGGGCATCTTGCTGTGGCGTGTTTGGCGCAACGTTGCCCCGCACTTCGAGAGCTGGTTGTTTGAGCGTCGCTTTGCGGGCGTGGTGGCCGATATTGCGGGCTCGCTCGTGATTCTAGCCTTGGCGTTTCTGTGCGCCACCGCCGCCCGCGGTCTCGCGGGCATGTAGTCTGTTCTCACCGACCACGGGGCGCAGGGCGGGGAAACCTTCCCCTCTCGCTCACGGCTTCGCAGGGTCGCGCGAGGCAAAGGTTTCCCCGCCCTGCGCCCCGGCGTTGAGTCGTCGCATGCTCGTTACAGAAAAGCTGATAATAAGTTTGTGTGCCGCCCCTTTGGGGCGGCACTTTTTGTGTGGGGTCCCGGTCTCCACAATTTCCGTCAAGCTTTTGGTTAGATTTTGGTCAGTTGGCGTAAGGGTGGAAGGCCGAAAGATTGCTGGCGAAAAAAGCTCAGAGAAAGTGCTGGTAGGGGAGTTGTTGAGCTTTTCGACAGCTTTTGAGCAAAAGAAACTTTGTGGCTATTGCCGGCGATTGCGTTGTCGCGGTCATGGCGGTGCGGGATGCTGGTCGTAAGCGTCGAATGCTCCGATTTTGGAGGCCAGCATGGATCTGTTTCTTGAGACTCCGCAGCAGCAAGCTGAGCGCATGCTGCGTCAGCAGCAACGACTCATGGAGATGCAAATGCAAGGGGTAGCCGCCCAGCTCCCTGCGCAAAACGTTACACCCGCGGTTTCGCCTGCGGGTGGATCGGCGCCAGAGAACTATTCCGTACAACAAGATTCATATGCGCAGGAGCTTGCGTTCGACAAACGCCGCACGCGTCGCCGCCGCGTGGGCCAGCGCCTGCGTACATTGGCGATGATCGTGCTCATTCCGTTAGGACTCGCGGCGATTTTCTTGGTCTCGTATGCGCTCACCTGCATCCTCAACGGCGCCTCGCCCAGTGAAGTGCTCCAACATCTGTCAGCCCTCGGCCAGCGCCTAGGCGATGTCATAACAACAATCCGCACCGGCTGGGAGAGCTAGCGTTTTAGCGTCCGCGGCTCTAAGAGAAATTTGTCTGCAAGGCAGTGGGTGATCCGTGCGTGTGGCGGGGTAAGATTGATCGCGGTTTTGATTGGTGCTCGATTGGGTTTGTTGGGCGGAGTTTATGTCTGCTATTGATATTGTGCTTGTTGCGATCGCCTTGGTGGCGGTGGGGGTTGCTGTGGCTTGCGCCCTCCAACTCAAGAGCCTGCGTGCCGAGTTGCGGGAGCGTGGCGACAGTAGCGCGGAAACGCTGGCAGCACTCGAGCAGGCTAACAAAGCGCTCGATGCCCTGAACGTCGCGCTGGCCGAAACCCGTCGCACGGCCAATGCCATCGCGCAGCAGCAGACGACCGATGCGGCCGTAGAGCAGCAACGTTACCTGACCATCGCGCGCGAGTTCTCGCAAGCCGGTGACCGGATGGATGATCTGCGCCGCGAGACCGCCCAACAGCTCGGCGCCAATCGCGAGGGCATCGAGCATCGCCTGGACAAGGTGCGCGAGACGGTCGATGCTCAGCTGGGTGCCATCCGCAAAGACAACAACGTGCAGCTCGATCAGATGCGCGCGACGGTGGACGAGAAGCTCTCCCGCACGCTCAACGATCGCCTGTCGGCATCGTTTAAGCAGGTGAGCGACCAGCTCGAGGCCGTGTACAAGGGCCTGGGCGACATGCAGTCCATCGCCACCGGCGTGGGCGATCTTAAGCGCGTGCTGGGCAACGTGAAGGCGCGTGGCATTTTGGGCGAGGTGCAGCTGGGTGCAATTCTGGCGGACATCCTTACGCCCGATCAGTATCTGGAAAACGTCGCCACCAAGCCCGGCGCCTCGGAGCGCGTTGAGTTTGCCGTCAAGCTGCCGGTGGACGAGGGCGATCCCGCGCTGCTGCCGATTGACTCCAAGTTTCCGGGCGACGCGTACGAGCACTTGCTCGACGCGCAGGAGTCGGGCGATGCGGAGACCGTGGCAGCTGCGCGCAAGACGCTCGATATGATGGTGAAGCGCGAGGCCAAGGACATCTGCGAAAAGTACCTGAGTGTGCCGGCAACGACCAACTTTGGCATCATGTTCGTGCCGTTTGAAGGACTGTACGCCGAGGTCGTCAGCCGCCCCGGGCTTATCGAGACCCTGGGCCGCGACTATCACGTCAACGTTGCCGGCCCCAGCACCATGGCGGCCATTCTCAACAGCCTGCAGATGAGTTACCAAACGTTTAAGCTGCAAAAACGCACCGACGATGTACTGCGCGTGCTCTCCGCTGTCAAGGCCGAGCTGCCGCGCTATCAAAAGGCGCTGCGCCGCGCCCAGCAGCAGATCGAGACCGCGGGCAAAACGGTCGAGGGCATCATCACCACGCGCACCAACGTCATGGAGCGCAAGCTCAAGGACATCGACGCCCTGGAAGATGCCGAGGAGGCCGACGAGATCTTGGGGCTTACGTCTGCGAGCCTGCTCGCAGACCAAAAAGACGAGGACTAGCTTCATCTGACGGCGGGGCGCCTGCGCAAGCGCGGGGCGCGGGCGCTTTTCGCGTCGCACTTGCCTGAAGTGCGCTTTAGTGTGCAACAATGGCGTTTCGCCCTATCAGACGCGAAAGGAAGCCCATGTCTCAGAGAAACACCAGTCCGCTCAAACGCTCCACCGTGCGTCGCACGCTGCAGCGTTTTTGGGACGTCACGCGCACGCAGCCGCTGATCGTCTTTCTCTCGGTATTCTCGTCGGCGGGCTACATCTTTTTGCTGACGTTTGCCAATACCTATGTGATGGCCCTCATTGTCGACCGCGTTCAAGCCGGTCCCGTGGCGGGTGACCAGGTGTTTGAGGTCTTCGGCTCCTATATCCTGGCGCTCGTACTCGTTAACCTGGTGGGTCAGATCCTCTCCAAGCTACAGGACTACACCGTCTACAAGCTCGAGATTGCAGGCAACTATCACCTGGCGCGCCTATGCTTCGACACGCTTTCCAACCAATCCATGACATTTCACACCAGCCGCTTTGGCGGATCGCTCGTGAGCCAGACGAGCCGTTTTATGAGCGGCTATACGGGGCTGGTCGACGTGACGGTGTATTCGCTCATCCCCACCATCACCTCGGTCATCTGCACGGTGGCGGCGCTCGCCCCGGTGGTGCCGACGTTTACCGTGATCCTGGTGTGCATCATGGCCGTCTACATCGCGTTTGTCTGGCTTATGTACAAGCGCATCATGCCGCTTTCGGCCGCGACGTCCGCCGCGCAGAACAAGCTCTCGGGCGTGCTCTCCGACGCGGTCACGAATATCCTGGCCGTCAAGACCTGTGGGCGCGAGGACTTTGAGCGCGATCTGTTCGACGCCGCCGATCGTGCCGCGCGCGACGCCGAAACGGTCTCGATGCACGCCATGATGCAGCGCAACTTTACGACCTCGGGCCTTATCGTCATCACCATGGCCGTGGTGAGTGTGTTCGTGGCGGGCGGCAACGCGTGGTTTGGCATCTCGGCCGGCTCGCTCGTCATGATCTTTACCTACACCTATAACCTCACCATGCGCCTGAACTACGTAAGCTCCATGATGCAGCGCATCAACCGCGCTTTGGGCGATGCGGCCGAGATGACGCGCGTGCTGGACGAGCCACGTTTGGTGGCAGACGACCCGGACGCCCCTGAGCTCAAAGTGACCGAGGGCGCGATTGATTTTGAGCACCTGAGCTTTGCGTACCGTGACGCTGCGGCGGGCGAGAGCGTGTTCGATGACCTGACACTTCATGTGGCGGCGGGCCAGCGCGTGGGCCTGGTGGGCAAATCGGGCTCGGGTAAGACGACGCTCACCAAGCTGCTGCTGCGCCTGGACGATGTACAGGGCGGCCGCGTGCTCGTGGACGGCCAGGACGTCTCGCGCTGCACGCAGCAGAGCCTGCGCCGCCAGGTTGCCTACGTGCCGCAGGAGGCGCTGCTGTTCCATCGCTCTATTCGCGAGAATATCGCCTACGGACGCCCCGACGCCACCGACGAGCAGATCCGCGAGGCGGCTCGCTTGGCTAATGCGACCGAGTTTATCGACCGCTTGCCTCGTGGCTTTGACACCATGGTGGGCGAGCGCGGCGTCAAGCTCTCGGGCGGCCAGCGTCAGCGCGTGGCCATCGCCCGTGCCATCCTAACCGACGCGCCGATTCTGGTGCTCGACGAGGCGACCTCTGCCCTCGACAGCGAGTCCGAGGCGCTGGTGCAGGAGGCGCTCGAAAACCTGATGCGTGGACGTACCTCCATTGTGGTGGCGCACCGCCTGTCCACCGTGGCGGCGCTCGACCGCATTGTGGTGCTGGCCGATGGCGAGATCGTCGAGGACGGCACGCATGCGCAGCTCGTCGAGGCGGGTGGCGAGTACGCGAGCCTGTGGAGCCGTCAGACCGGCGCATTCTTGGAGGCGTAAGCGTCTCGGACGTGGGACAATTGTGCCCATAAGTTTATTGTGCCGTTGAGCCGAGGAGTCGTTATGCCACGCGAGACCAATGCCGCCAAGCGCGAGCGCGCCATCGAGGTGTGCGAGCGTCTCAACCGTCGCTATGGCCCGGTCGAGTGTTTTCTGGATCACGAGAATCCCTTCCGCCTGCTGATCGCGGTGCTGCTCTCGGCGCAAACGACCGATGCGCAGGTCAACAAGGTGACGCCGAGGCTGTTTGCCCAGTGGCCCACGCCCGAGGCCATGGCCGGGGCGAGCGTGGCTGACGTGACAGACACCATCAAGTCACTCGGCTTCTACAAGAGCAAGGCCAAGCATGCCGTGGAGGCCGCGCAGATGATCGTCGCCGACTATGGCGGCGAGGTGCCGGCCGACATGAAGGAACTCGTGAAGCTGCCGGGCGTGGGACGCAAGACGGCGAACATCGTGCTCAACGTGGGGTATGGCATCGTGGAGGGCATTGCGGTGGACACGCACGTCAACCGCATTGCGCACCGCCTGATGCTGAGTCCCAAGACGCATGCCAAGGAGCCGCTCAAGACCGAGCAGGATCTGCTCAAGATTTTGCCGCACGAGTATTGGGAGTCGGTCAACCATCAGTGGATCACCTTCGGTCGCGAGATCTGCGACGCCCGCAAACCCAAGTGTGACGAGTGTCCGCTGGCAGATTTGTGCCCCAGCGTGCGCGTAGCGGGGTAGGGCGGAACACATCTTCGTCTGGCGTTTTTTGCGGGGCTGGGTCTGCCCTTGAGCCGGAGTCCTCTCCATGCGCTACCATGACAGACAATGTATTTGACGTACGACCCGCCGAGCTTGCCCCGGCGGGCTTTTGGCGTTGCAATGCCGGAGGAACAGCATGCTCATTCACCGTATAGCCGCACAGCTCTACACTGCCGAGGCGCTGCAGACCGTCGAGGCCGGACTCGATGCCGGCGAGGACGTGACGCTGGCTGTGTCGCAGTCGGGCCGCACGCTTATGGCGGCCGCCCAGTTTGCGCGCCGCCCGCGTCCCACGGTCTACATTGTGAGTGGCGAGGATGCGGCCGATCGCGCCGCGCGCAGCCTTGCCGCCTACGTGGGCCTAGCGCACGTGTGCCGTTTTCCCGAGCGCAAGGACTATCCGTGGCGCGAGCAGGCGCCCGACGATGCCGTGGTGGCGCAGCGCTGCGAGGCACTGGGACGCATCGTGCGCGGAGACAATTGCATCATGGTCGCCTCGGCTCGCGCGCTGCTGCGTTGCGTGCCGCCGGTCGAGAGCCACTATTGGGAGTCCACGACCTTTGCGGTGGGCGAGGAGATTCCCTTTGACGAGGTGCCGCAGCGCCTGGTGGGCATGGGCTACACCAATGCCGGTGCCGCCGATGCGCCCGGTCTGTTCCGCGTGCACGGTGACACCGTCGAGGTGTTTCCCGCGCAGGAAAAGGCGCCCGTGCGCATTGAGTTTTTCGGCGATGAGATTGACCGCATCCGCCGTATGGTGAGCTCCACGGGCCAAACCATCGGCAACGAGGACAGTATCGAGATCTTCCCCTGCCGCGAGCTGGCGCTTACCGACGATGCCGTCCACAACATGCACGTGGCGCTCTACCGTGCCAGCCAGGACGACAGCAAGCTGGCGGCGCTGCTCGAGATGGTGGATGCGCGCATCGTCACGCCCGAGCTCGATCGCTTTTTGCCGGTGATGTACGGCCAGACCGTAAGCCCGCTGTCGCACGTGAGCGGCAAGGCGCTCGTGGTGCTGTCCGAGCCGCGCTCGCTGTTCGACGATTGCCTGCGCGCCTACGAGGATATCGAGGCCCGTGCCGGCGAGGCGGGGGTCGATCGCCTGGACGGCTTGTACGTGCGCGCCCAGCAGCTCGACTTTGGTGCCCAGCAGCGCCTGAACTACGTGAGCCTCATCCGTGCCGGCGGTGCGGTGACGGCCGAGCTCAAGATTGAGCAGCCGGCCATCGCAGGCTCGGACAACCGTTTTATGACGCGCATCCAGGAGGTCGTGGGTAAGCGCTATGCCTGCGTGTTTGCCATCCCCGACCGCGGTGCGCGCGAGTCGATGGAGCTTACCTTTGGCGACGAGGGCATTACCTTTGAGGAATCGCTGACCGCGGCGCCCGAAAACGTCGGCGTCATTGGCGAGAGCGTACGCGTGGCAACGGCGGATTCTACCGATCGCACCGCCCGCCAGGAGGCCCATGCTTCCATTCGCGAGCGCCGCGCCGATGCGCTCAACGCCCGCTCGCTCGAGGCGGGCGCCGCGCAGGCTGCCGCCGGCGCCGCCGTGCCCACTATTTCGCGCGGACGTGTGACCTTTGTCGATGCCGCCTTGCCGCAGGGCGTGGTGGTGCCCGATGCCAACCTGGCCGTATTCTCAATCGCCGACCTCAACGCCCGCATGGACGCCAACCGCGCGCGCAGCCGCCGCAAGGTGGACATTACGCAGATCACGTTCCCGTTTAAGCCGGGCGACTACGTGGTGCACGCCACTCACGGCATCGCGCTCTTTAGCGAGATCGCGCGCCAGGAAGTGGGCGGCAAGGAACGTGACTACTTTTTGCTGGAATATGCCGACGGCGACAAGCTCTACGTGCCGTTGGAGCAGGTCGACCGCATCACGCGCTATGTTGGCCCCGACGGTGATAAGCCACGCCTGACCAGGCTCAACACCGCCGACTGGACGCGTGCCACCAACAAGGCGCGCAAGAACGCCAAAAAGCTGGCGTTTGATCTGGTCGACCTGTATACGCGCCGCTCGTCGATTACCGGTATCGCCTGTCCGCCCGATACGCCCGAGCAGATCGAGATGGAGCAGAGCTTCCCCTACGACGAGACGCGCGACCAGCTGGAGGCCATTGCCGACATCAAGGCCGACATGGAGGCGCCCAAGCCCATGGACCGCCTGCTGTGCGGCGACGTGGGCTTTGGCAAGACCGAGGTCGCTCTGCGCGCGGCGTTTAAGTGCGTGGACTCCGGCCGTCAGGTCATGGTGCTCTGTCCCACGACTATTCTTGCCCAGCAGCACTACGAGACATTCTTTGAGCGCTTTGCCCCGTTTGGCCTTGAGGTCGAGGTACTCAGCCGCTTCCGCACGCCGGCGCAGCAAAAGCGCGCGCTCAAGGCGTTTGCCGAGGGCACGATCGATGTGCTCATTGGCACGCATCGTCTGCTATCGGCCGATGTGAATCCCAAGAACCTGGGCCTGGTGATCATCGACGAGGAGCAGCGCTTTGGCGTGCAGCACAAGGAGCAGCTCAAGAACCTGCGCGAGCAGATTGACGTGCTCACGCTATCGGCCACGCCTATTCCGCGAACCATGCAGATGGCCACGAGCGGCGTGCGCGACATGAGCCTGATCACCACGCCGCCGACCGGGCGTCGTCCCGTGATCGTGCACGTGGGGGAGTACGATCCCGATGTGGTGAGCGCGGCGATTCGCCTGGAGGTGGGCCGCGGCGGTCAGGTGTACTACGTGTCCAACCGCGTCAAGACCATCGATGACGCCGTGGCGCGCGTGCACGAGGCCGCGCCCGAGGCGCGCGTGGGCGTGGCGCACGGCAAGATGAGCCCGCGCGAGGTCGAGGACGTGATGATTGAGTTCGCGACCAAAAAGATCGACGTGCTCATCGCCACGACCATCGTGGAGAGCGGCATCGACAACGCGACCGCCAACACGCTCATCATCGAGGATTCGCAACGTCTGGGCTTGGCGCAGCTCTACCAGCTCAAGGGCCGCGTGGGCCGCTCTGCCACGCAGGCCTACGCGTACTTTATGTTTCCGGGCGAGCTGCCACTCACCGAGGAGGCCACGGCGCGCCTGACCGCACTTTCCGAGTTCCAGGACCTGGGCAGCGGCATGCGCATCGCCATGCGCGACCTGGAGATCCGTGGTGCCGGCTCGCTTATGGGCGCCGAGCAGCACGGCAACCTGTCGAGCGTGGGCTTTGACCTGTTTACGCAGATGCTGGGCCAGGCCGTGGCTGAGGCGCGCGGCGATGACGACGCCGGCGTGGAGGCGGCGAGCGTGGGTATTAACCTGCCGGCCGACTACTTCTTGTCCGAGGAGTACCTGCCGGCGGTGGATCAGCGCGTGCTCGTGTACCGTAAGCTCGCAGCGGCCGAGGACCTGGAGAGCATCGATGAGGTGCAGGAGGAGACCGAAGCCGCGCATGGCGAGCTGCCGTTGGCGGGACTCAACCTGTTCAATCGCGCGCGCATCCGCATTCGCGGCGAGCGTCTGGGGCTCGAGAGCGTCACGCTCAGTGGCGGTCGCATCACGTTTTTGGGTGTCGACGTGCCCAAGAAGGTGGCCTTTGAACTAAAGACCCGCTATGGCGCGGTGAACTTCCCCAAGAGCCGCAAACTGTCGGTGCCCTACAAGGCGGGCGCCGGCGCAGGCAGCGGCCTGGGTCGCGGCCTCGACGCCAACGACGGCACCGGCCCGGTGGCGGCGGCGCTCATGCTGCTGCAGCAGTTGGGTGCCAGCGACGACGACTAACGGGTCGACGCTGCAAACGCCCCATTTGGGCAATCTGACCCTCACTCGTCGGTCGCGTACGCAAGTACGCTTCCCTCCTCCTTCGGGCCACCTTGCTACAAATGGAACGTTTTCGCTTACTTATGCTCAACCTGCAAGGGTATTTACGGGACAAAGCCATCTTCGTCTCACCCACATTGCAGGTTGACTGCCCTTCGCCCGACCGAAAGGAAAGCATGTTCGGATACATCTATAAGAAAGATGTCGCCATTATCGCGGTTGTCCTGTGTTTTTGTCTGGGCGCGGGCAGTTTCTTCGATTATCAGATCTCGAGCGCGCTGTTCAATATCGGCAGCATGTACGGTCGCTTTATCGAGGCCGCCGGCGAGTTGCCGTTTGAGCTGACGGCGAGCATTGCGGGCGTTATGCTCGTGCGCGCGGTGCGTCCCGATTCCAGAGGGAGCAAATGGCTCGCTGTGCTCGGCATCCTCGTCAACGTTGGCTTGGCCGGCTACGAGATCGTTTCGTCCCTGCGGGTTGGCGGCAAACTCATTGCCGTTCAGCTGGTGCTGACGTTTGTGCTGGTCATCGCAGCCAACTTCATCGCCTACCGCCTTACGCGCGACACCGCGCCCGACGAGCTTACACGTTGGGCGTTGATGGTGCTTGCCGTGTGGGTCGCTCAGGCCATCATCCTCAACGTCATTGTTAAGCCGTTGTGGTCGCGCCCGCGCATGCGCGTGATCGAGGTGACGCAGGGACTCGAGTTTCAGCCGTGGTGGGTGATCGGCAACCCCGACAAGTGGGCCTATATTGCCGCCGGTGTAGTCAAGGACGGCTTTAAGTCGTTTGCGAGCGGACACACGGCGCACGCGGCAATCGGCCTCATGCTCGCTGGGCTTCCCGCGACGGCCTTTAAGGAAAAGCCGTCGCGCCGTCGTGTGGTCTTTTGGACGGCGGCTGTGGTCGCGGCGCTCGTCGCGTTTGGCCGCATCGTGATCGGAGCGCACTTTTTGAGTGACGTGAGCTGCGGTTTTGCTCTGGTACTGGCACTTGAGTGCCTTGCCGCGCGCATTGCCTATCCCAGCGGCGTACAATAGCTCCGTTTGAATCATCTGGCCGATACCCGGTAAGAGAGGATTGCCATGCTCGCGTTCAACAACGACTATTCCCACGGCGCACACCCAGCGGTGCTGCAGGCGCTCGTCGACACCAATATGGAGCCGCAGCCCGGCTACGGTACCGATGCACATACCGAGCGCGCCAAGCAACTTATTCGCGAGACCTGCCAGGCGCCTGACGCCGACGTGTTTTTCCTGGTGGGCGGCACGCAGGCCAACGCGACAGTGATTGATATGCTGCTTGCGCCCTACGAGGGCGTCGTTGCTGCCGAGACTGGCCACGTCGCCTGCCACGAGGCGGGCGCCATCGAGTTTGGCGGCCACAAGGTGCTTACCATCCCCGGCTACGAGGGCAAGATGCACGCCGAGGACCTCGAGAACTATATCCAGGTGTTCTACGAAAACGAGAGCTACGAGCACACGGTGTTCCCGGGCGCCGTGTACGTGAGCCTATCGACTGAGTACGGCACGCTGTACTCCAAGGCTGAGCTCGCAGCGATTCACGCGGTGTGCCAGAAGCGCGAGATTCCGCTGTTTGTGGACGGTGCTCGCCTGGCCTATGCGCTGGCGGCCGATGAGTGCGACATTACCCTGCCCGAGCTGGCGCAGCTGTGTGACGTGTTCTACATCGGCGGCACCAAGTGCGGCGCGCTCTGCGGCGAGGCTGTGGTGTTCTGCGGCATGCACGCTCCGGCGCATCCCATTCCGCGTATTAAGCAGCACGGTGCGTTGCTGGCCAAGGGCCGCCTGACGGGTGTGCAGTTCGAGGCACTCTTTACCGACGGCCTGTATTTTGAGATTGGTCGCCAGGCGATTGAGACCGCTCAGGCGCTGCGTCGTGTGCTGCACGAGCGCGGCTACCAGTTCTTCTTGGAGACGCCCACGAATCAGCAGTTCGTGATTCTGCGCAACGAGGATATGGCCCGCATTCGCGAGCATGCCTCGATCGAGTACTGGGAAAAGTACGATGAGACCCACACGGTGGTGCGCTTTTGCACCAGCTGGGCCACGACGCAGGAGGACATCGACGCGCTGGCGGCTGTCCTGTAGCCTGATGTAATGACGAGGGGCCGCCTTGCGCTGGGTTTGGCGCAGGGCGGCCTTTGCTTTTGGGGAGAAGGGTTGTATGACCGAGATGTCCGAGCCGACGATTCGCCTGGCGACGCCCGATGATGCGTCGGCGTTGCTTGCTATCTATGAGCCGTATGTGCGCCAGACGGCGATTACCTGCGAATACGAGGTGCCGAGCGTTGAGGAGTTCGCCGGGCGCATCGAACACACGCTCAAACGCTATCCGTATTTGGTGATGGAGCTGGACGGGCATCCGGTAGGCTATGCCTATGTGAGTCCGCTTAACAGCCGCGAGGCATACGACTGGTCGGTCGAGACGTCGATCTACCTGGCGCGCGACGTGCGCCACGGCGGGTTGGGCCGCAAGCTGCACGACGCGCTCAAGCAATGTCTGATCGCGATGGGCATCACCAACATGTGCGCGCTCATTGCCGTGCCGCACGACAAGGACGACGAATATCTGACGCATAACAGTCAGGATTTCCATGCCCATATGGGGTATCGCCTGGTGGGCGCCTTCGATCGCTGTGCCCAAAAGTTCGGCCGCTGGTACGACATGTGCTGGATGGAGTTGGTCCTGGCCGAGCGCGTCCCTAACCAACCTAAGCCAACCTGGTTCCCCGACCTCCCCAAACCTACCATTTAGGGACAGGTCTATTTTGGCAGGTTAGCCGATGGGCTCGGTGTATTTGGCGCGGTCGGTGCGCTGGATGCGCTTGGAGACATGGAGCGGGCGGCCGTCGGTGTCGTAGACGTAGTCGGTGATCAAGATCAGTGCCTGTCCGCGCTCAACGTTGAGCAAAAACGCCTCGTTTTGCGAGGCATAGCACACCTCAAAGGTCTTATGTCCCTGTGCTGGCGCGCGATGGAATTCTTGGCGCAGCGTCGCGTAGAGCGAACCGTTGATATCGCGATCGATGAGCGTCTCGAAGCTTGGCGGCAGGTAGGTGGTCTCCAGGCACAGCGGCACGTCGTCCAGGTAGCGCAGGCGGACAAGTTTGACGAGCTTGCTGCCCACGGCGGCGTCAAAGAACTTAGCTATGCTGCCGGCCGCCTTGGCAAAGCCCGAGTCCACGGTGCGCGTGGTGGGCTTCATGCCCTGACCTTCGACCTGCTTGGTATAGCTCGAAAACACTAGGTTGTTCTCGTGGAGCGCGGGCGTGTCGGCCACAAAGGCGCCACGCCCGCGCTCGGTGCGCACCAGGCCCTCATCAACGAGAACCTTAAGGGCGTGGCGCACGGTGCTGCGCGACAGCCCCGATTCGTCCATGAGTTCCATCTCGGACGGCAGCTTGTCTCCGCGTGCGTAGATACCGGCGGCGATGCGGTCACGCAACATGCCCGCCAAGCGCTCGTATTGGCTCAGTTTCTTTTTAGACGAAGCGTTCATGTGATCAACCTGTATCTAACTTGTATACCTATCTAAGCAAGCATGTATTCAATACAACAACAAAACCGCTGGTAGCCAGTTGTCGAAAACCGCATCAGCAAAATATCTAAGACAAATATAGCATACAACTAGTCGACATAACCAAAACATGTATGTAACTTGTATGCCATCGAGAGCATCAAACGAGAAGAAAGGCTGATGCACGATGACTACTCAGGAACAGGTTAAGGACGTCGTCTCCCAGGTTTTGGCTGACAAGGCTGACAAGGGCGGCATCAAGCGCGTCGTGTGGATTGGCGCCGGCGGATCCAACGGCGGTAACTATCCTGCCCAGTACTTTATGGAGCACGAGGCCACGCAGGTCGTGAGCTCTAGCTACACCAGCAACGAGTTCGTGCACGCCACCCCGGCCTACGTCAACGAGAACACCCTGGCCGTCGTCGTGTCCATGCGTGGCACCAAGGAGACCATCGTCGCCGCCCAGGTCGCCAAGGACCACGGCGCCAGCACCATCGCCATCTATGTTGACGAGTCCGGCCTCACCGAGGTCTGCGACTACAAGATCCAGTATGACAGCCTGGCCGTCGACGAGTCCTGCATGGGCCGCACCAACTCTGCCGTCGTGACCATGATCGCCATGGAGCTTACGCAGCAGACCGAGGGCTATGCCGAGTACGAGACCGCTATGGCCGCCTTCGACTTGGTCGACCCCATCTATCGCAAGGCCGTCGAGTACACCCGTCCGCTCGCTGCCAAGTGGGCCGAGCAGAACGCCGACAAGCCCTGCATCAACGTCATGGCCCAGGGCCCGCTCTTTGGTGCCGCCTACGTCTTTAGCATCTGCAACGTGCAGGAGATGCTGCAGATCGACTCCTGCACCATCAACACCTGCGACTTCTTCCACGGCCCCTTCGAGATCCTGGACAAGCGCACCTCGCTGTTCCAGCTCATCAGCGTCGGCCGCAGCCGCTGCAACGACGAGCGCGGTATCCGCTTCGTCAACCAGTACGGTGGCGAGCGCGTCTATCAGCTCGACGCCAAGGAGCTCGGCCTCAACGACATCAAGGACAGCGTGAGCGAGTACTTCAACCACCTGATCTTTGCCCCGATCCTCAACAACGTGTACATGCGTGCGCTCTCTGTCGTCACCCACAAGGACTACATGACGCGCCGCTACATGTGGAAGCTGGATTATTAGTTACGGCGTTTTACCAAACGCCGTAACGGCTCGACGCTGCAAACCCACCTGAGCGGCAATCTGCCTTTCAGCTTCAGCGGCATGACCAGAAGGTCAATGCCGCTTCGCTTCAAGGCACCTTGCTCGCTCAGGTGGGTTTTCGCTGGCGTTGCCAAAGCATCGGCGTCGCCTTGGCCCAGATGCGGCACTTGGAGACGTTCGGCACTTGGGGACAGTCCTAGTCATTGGGGACAGGTTACTTTACACCAAGTTGGCGCATATGAACCTGACCCCTTTGCACCAATGGGTTGTAGCGGTAGAGCAGATTTTTCCGCTCGCCGATTTGTGTCTTGAAAAATGTATATAACGACTATAACGTAGTGTGAAACATATTGGAAACAATACCGAGGAGGCTGCGTTGAAGAAAAGCAATCTGGGCTATGTGCTGGTGCTGATCGCCGCGCTTATGTGGGGCAGCATCGGAATCTTTGTAAACGGCATTGCGGCCATGGGCGTTTCGTCCCAGAGCATGGCGGCCTTTCGCTTGTTGGTCGGAGCGCTTATCTTGGCGCCGGTCCTGATGTTTATGGGCTGCCGTCCGGGTGAGGGGTCTACCGTGGCTCAGGGTCCCCTGACGCTATTCAAGGCAAGCCCCAAAGAGCTCGTCCCCTGCGCGCTTGTCGGTATCGTCGGTTTAGCCGCCGCCAACACCTGCTATTACGAGTGCATGCGCGAGGTGGGTATGTCTACGGCCTCGGTGCTGCTCTACACCTCGCCGGTGTTTGGCGTCATGCTCGGCCGCGTGCTTTATCGCGAGGACGTGACCCCCAACAAGCTCGTTGCCATTGTCTTTAACATCGTTGGCTGCGTGCTTGCGGTGACCAATGGCGACCTTTCCGGTTTTCATTTTTCGGTTTGGGGCGTCACGTCGGGCGTGATTGCAGGCCTTTGTGGTGCGTCGCTCGCGGTGTTTAGCCGGATAGCAACCAAGACGGTCCACCCGCTGGCTGTCACGTTTTGGGGCTTTGTTTTTGGCGGTGCGGTTATGGCGGCTATCGCGGCTCCGTGGCCGGATGTCGCCGCGGCAATGTCGCCACAGCTGCTGCTGCTGTTCCTTGGCTTTGGACTCATCCCCACAGCCGTGGCTTACATCTTATATATGCAGGGTCTGTCCATGGGGCTCGAGACATCGAAAGTTCCCGTCGTAATGTCTTTCGAGACGGTCGTCACCGTACTGGTGGGCATTGGTGTCTATGCCGAGCCCGCCGGCGTGATCAAAGTCCTGGGCATCGTGCTGGTGCTCGCGTCCATCCTGATTATGAACACCGACTTCTCCAAGCTGCGCAACAGTGTGTTTGTCGGTCATGTTGTTGAGAGCATGACCTTTAAGCCCAACGCGTGGTGGACCGAAAAATCTCAGGACATGGATCTGTTTAAGGAACGCACCGGCATCGCGCTGGAGCCCACCGTACAGGAAAGCCCCTGGTACTTCGTGCGATAGGGGATTGCGCGCGGTGTCCGACCTGGGGTTATCCAGTCAGCGCCGGCCAACCCAGCCCCAACGTTTCAAGTACGTTAAACCCGCCAACGGTCGATTTTCACCCGCGAGCGGTCTTTATACTAATTAGCAATATCCGCAACGTATAAGACGTTATAATGACCATAACGAAAAGGAGGAGGCAAGATGAATCAGATCATTCTCGCATCTCATGGCGGCCTGGCCGCAGGCGCCAAAGACACGCTCGAGATGGTTCTCGGCGACGTGTCGAACGTCCACGTCGTGTCGCTTGCTCGTGACGACAAGGAGCCCATCACCAATAAGGTTGAGGCTCTGATCGCCACGTTCAACGCGGACGACACCGTCTATGTGCTGACCGATATGCTCGGCAGCTCGGTCAACAACAACATGGTCGAGCTTTCCAAGAACGGCACGAAGTTCACGGTTGTCAGCGGTTTCAACATCCCGCTGGCGCTCACGCTCGCTATGAGCCCCGTCCCCGTCAAGGGCGCCGAGCTCGCAGCCCTCATCAACGAGGCCCGCACCGGTCTGACCAACCCCAACGCACCGGTCGAGGCTGCCGCGGCTCCCGCCAAGAAGGCCAAGGCGTCCCGTCACAGCTCCGGTCCCGCCAAGATCGTCCTCGCACGTCTTGACTACCGTCTGCTGCACGGCCAGGTCGTCTTTACCTGGACCACCAAGGTTCAGGCCGAGCGCATCATCGTTGTCGACAACGCTGCCGCCAACGATGACATCAAGAAGGGCGCTCTTAAGCTGGCCAAGCCCCAGGGCGTGCGCCTGAACGTCTTCACCGTCGAGCGTGCCCTCGCCAAGATGGACAAGCTCAACACCCTCGGCGAGCGCGTCATGTTCGTCTTTGGCAACACCGCCGAGATGCTGCAGTTCTGCCAGGGCTACAAGCTCGACGCCATCAACCTGGGCGCCACCGCCAACCACGACGGTGCCGATCAGGTCGGAGGCAAGGACAGCTCCGTCTTCCTCGACGCCACCCAGAAGGCCGACGTCAACCAGCTGCTCGACATGGGCATCAAGCTCTATGTTCAGCAGACCCCTACGTATCAGAGCGTCGACATCGACGCCAAGCTGTAATCAACCAGGCTTTTGCCTGACTGAAAGGAGAAGGGTATGAATACGTTCATCAGTGCGGTGCTCGTCGGCCTCGTCGGCGTGTTCTGCATGTGGGACTCCCGCCTGCTCGGTCGTCTTAACTTCGAGCAGCCCCTCGTTGGCGCTACGCTCGTCGGTCTGCTGCTGGGCGATGTGCCCACCGGCCTTGCCGTCGGTGCCGCCGTCGAGCTCGTGTCCATGGGCCTGGTGCAGGTCGGCGCCGCCGTTCCGCCCGATATGGTCCTGGGCGGCATCGTGGCCGCTGCCTTTGCGTGCCTGACCGATGCTTCCGCCGAGACCGCCATGACGATCGCCATCCCGGTCGCCGTCCTGGGTCAGCTCCTCGGCATCGTGTTCCGTTCCATCATCGCCGCCCTCACCCATGTGGCAGATAGCGCGATCGATAACGGAAAGTTCAAGACCGCCTACCGTATGCACATCTGCGCCGGCTCCGGTCTGTACGCCGTCATGTACTTCCTGCCGATCTTCCTCGCCGTCTTTGTTGGCACCGACCTGGTTCAGGCCATCGTCAACATGGTTCCCGAGTGGCTGTCCACTGGTCTTAACGTTTCGACCAAGATCATGACCGCCTACGGCTTGGCCCTGCTGCTCACCATGATGATCAAGAAGGGTATGACTCCGTTCCTGTTCATCGGTTTCCTGCTCGCCGCTTACCTCAACCTGTCCGTCATCGCGGTCGCTCTGATCGGTGTGTGCCTGGCTGTCGTCTTCATGGGCTTCAAGTTCAACGGTTCCCATGCAGCCGCCGGTGTCGATTCCGACTACGATCCGCTCGAAGACGACGAAGACTAAGGAGGAACACACTATGGCAACCGCAACCAAGGACGTGTCCCTGAACAAGAAGGTCAGCCAGTTCTTCTGGCGCTCCTGGGCCATCCAGGCCTCTTGGAACTACGAGCGTCAGATGAACATGGGCTTCCTCTACGGCATGGTTCCCACGCTCGACCGCCTCTATCCGGACGAGTCCGACCCCAAGCAGCTCGCTGCTAAGAAAGAGGCTTACCACCGTCACATGGCGTTCTACAACTGCACCCCGCAGACGAGCGCTTTCATCCTGGGCCTCTCCGCCTCCATGGAGGAGGAGTACGCCAAGGATCCCGAGAACTTCGATCCCGATTCGATCAACGCGGTCAAGACCTCCCTCATGGGCCCGCTTTCCGGCATCGGTGACTCCTTCTTCCAGGGCACCATCCGCGTTATCGCCTTTGGTCTGGGCGTTCAGCTGGCCCAGCAGGGCTCCATCATGGGCCCGATCCTGGCCATGCTCATCTCCATCGTCCCCTCTGTGCTGATCACTTGGTTTGCAGCCAAGATGGGCTATCAGGGCGGCCACGAGTACCTGAGCAAGCTTCAGGGCGGCGACCTCATGGAGAAGCTCATGTATGTCTGCGGCATCGTGGGTCTTATGTCCGTGGGCGGCATGATCGCCACGCTGATCGGCGCCACCACCCCGCTGCAGTTCGCTGAGGGCACCGTTGTTATCCAGGACATCCTGGACGGCATGATGCCCCAGATGATCTCCCTCGGCCTCACCGGCCTTATGTACTGGCTCATCAAGAAGAACGTCAACACCGGTTGGCTTCTCGTGATCGCCATCGTGGGCGGCATCGCCCTCTCCGCGGCCGGCATTCTGGCCTAGTCGCGACCAAGCGCCTAACCGCTTTCCCCCGGGGGCCTGCCTGGCATCCCATACCCCAGGCAGGCTTCCATCCCCAAAATGCGACAATGGGACAGTCCCCTTGTCGCATCCTCAACGGACCGGCGACTCGGTCCAAACCACGGTAACCCTGCGAGCGCCCGGCAATGTGGCGCCGCAAAAATCGAAAGGAATGTGTCAGATGTACGAGATCGACCTTAACCTCCCTAAGCAGATCGTCGCTGACGTCCTGTCCAACCACGAGATCCACAGTGTCGCCTTCGTCGGCTGCGGTGCTTCCATGTCCGACCTGTACCCCGCCAAGTACTTCCTGGCCAACAACACGGACAAGCTGAACGTTCAGATCTTCACCGCTAACGAGTTCAACTACGACACGCCTTCCTGGGTCAACGAGCACACCTTCGTGATCACCTGCTCCCTCGGTGGCTCCACGCCCGAGACCGTCGAGGCCAACAAGACCGCCAAGAAGCACAACTGCCCGGTCGTCTCCCTCACCAACAAGGCTGGCTCCGCTCTGACCGTCGACGCCGACCACGTCATCGTTCACGGCTTCCACGCCAACTTCGCTGCCAAGTGCGAGAAGCCCGGCTATGCCATCGCTCTTGCTCTCGAGATCCTTCAGCAGACCGAGGGCTATGACAAGTACGACGACATGATCACCGGCCTCACCAACGTCTTCGATCTCTGCGAGAACGCTGCTCAGTCCTGCAAGAAGCTCGCCAAGAAGTTCGCTGAGGACTTCAAGGACGACAAGATGATTTACTTCATGGCCTCTGGTGCCTCCGAGAAGATGGCTTACTCTCACGCCGCCTTCCTGTTCACCGAGATGCAGTGGATCGACGCCGCCGCCTACAACACCGGCGAGTACTTCCACGGCCCGTTCGAGGTTTCCACCGAGGGTAAGCCCTACGTCTTCTTCATGTCCGATGGCGCTACCCGTCCGATGGACGCCCGCGCCCTCACCTTCCTTGAGCGCATGGGCGCCAAGGTCGCTCTGATCGACTCCAAGGACTACGGCCTGGCTGACGCCGTGCCCGCGAGCGTCGTCACCTACTTCAACCCGCTGCTGCACCTCGCCGTTATGCGCGAGTACGGCAACCAGATCGCCGAGGCCCGTCAGCACCCGCTGACCATGCGTCGCTACATGTGGAAGCTTTCCTACTAATCACAAGTAAGTAGACCTTACGGGTTGATTGAGAGGGGATGGGGGTTGCGCCCCGTCCCCTTTTTGCTTTGGGGGCGTGTCTGTCGCGTCATAAAACCCCAGATAAAACCTACCAAAATAAACCTGTCCCTTTTTGGCAGGTGGGAGGAGATGCGTATGATTAAGGCAGTGCTGTTTGACATGGACGGCGTGCTGGTCGATACCGAGTGGTTCTACAACCGTCGTCGCGTGGCGTTTATGGAGGAGAAGGGCTTTCACTTTGACGAGATCCCCGATCTTTCGGGGTCTAACGAGCCCGCCATTTGGAAGTCGCTGGTACCTGACGATGTTGAGCTGCGCGAGCGCCTGCGCGTGGAGTACAAGCAGGTCTACAGCCCAGACCATCCCGTTCCGTATGCCGAGCTGCTCAACGAGCAGACGGAGCCGGTGATGCGCAAGCTGCACGAGCGCGGCGTGAAGTGCGCCATCGCAAGCTCGTCCTATCGCGAGCTCATTGACGAGCTGGTGGGGATTGCCGGTATCGCCGACGTGCTGGACTACACCATCAGCGGTCACGAGTGCAGTGCGTTTAAGCCCGACCCCGAGATCTACCTGCGTGCCATGGAGGCGCTGGGTGTGGAGCCTACCGAGTGCCTGGTTATCGAGGACTCGCCTTTGGGCATCGAGGCTGGCAAACGTTCCGGCGCCCGCGTCCTGGCACTGCGCCCGCACGAGGGCGTCAACCTCGATCAATCGCGAGCCGATGCCGTTATTGATAATCTGACCGACATTTTGGCCGCTTTGTAGTGTCAATCCGCCGCGAGAAGCACGGGTTCAAACGTTTTTTGCGGTGGACTGGCTCAATTTGGTTTCGATTTTGATCCGTTTGGCTTCGATTCTGACTAAGTGAGTAGACTTTTTGGTGCAGGACGAGCACAAAGCGCATCTGCTCTAGTAAAACCGCAGGTCACAGGGGTGGCGGTTTTGGGTGTGCTCTGCAGGTCGCGTAAAGTCTACTCACTTGTAATTTGGGCCTTTGGTCGTGGGGTTGCTGGTCCCGCTTTGGTTGTCGAGAGAGGGTGAATTGAAGCGCCCCGCACGCTCCATGCTACAATCGCGGACATACCCCACAACTACATCTGCCTTCGAAAGGAGCCTGCGTGGCGAACGCCATCGATCAGCTCACGGACCGAGTGCTCGTACTCGGCCGCCTCACCATCGTCCGCCGCGCTATTACTGCCGTGGCGGTCACGATTTCCGCCGTTCTCCAGACATTCCTGATCCAGGCGTTCATTCAGCCCGCCGACTTGCTTCCGAGCGGCCTCACCGGCGTTGCGGTCCTGCTCGATCGCGTTACCTCGCTGGGCGGCGTTCACATCGACATCTCGCTCGGCATGCTTGCGCTCAACATTCCCGTGGCGCTCCTATGCTGGAGCGGCATTAGCAAGCGCTTCGTCATCTTCTCGATGATGCAGGTCGTGCTCTCGTCGCTGTTCCTCAACGTCTTTCACTTCGCTCCATTTTTGGGCGACAAGATTATGCTCATCATTTTTGGCGGCGTGGTCTCGGGTCTGGGCGCTGCCATCGCGCTAAAGTCCGGCGCATCTACCGGTGGCACCGACTTTATCGCGCTGTGGGTCTCCAACCACACGGGCAAGACCATCTGGGGCGTTATCTTTGGTTTCAATTGCTTTATCCTGGCGATCTTTGGCTTTATGTTTGGCTGGGACAACGCGGCGTACTCCATCGTGTTCCAGTTTATTTCGACCAAGACCATCGACAGTTTCTATCGTCGCTACGACCGCGTGACGCTGCAGATTACGACGCGCAAGGCAGACGAGGTCATGACTGCCTACGTAAACCATTTTCAGCACGGCATTAGCTGCGCCGAGGTCGTCGGCGGATACAGCCGCGAAAAGATGTACCTGCTGAACACCGTTGTTTCGACCTACGAGAGCCAGGACATTATCAAGTTGGTGTGCGACGTTGATCCCGGCGCCGTGATCAACGTGTTCCACACGCTCAACTTTGTGGGCGGCTGGTGGGGCGGTCATGTCGACGAGCCCATGCCCACGGCCGTTCCCGATCCCGACAAGCCCGCACGCATGGCCAGCAGGCAGGCGCGCCTCAGCGAACAGGACAGCCTGCAGCAGGATGACGGCAAGTAGGGTATTGGCATTTTGCCGGTCCTGCGCAACCCATCCGAACGAGCCCCCCGAAAGCCCCGTTGCTTTCGAGGGCTCTCGTTTGCCCAGATAAAACCTACCAAAATGAAGCTGTCGCTTTTTGGTAGGGAGGGTGTATCGTTTTATCAATATGAGGTAACATGAAACTAGACGTTATATACGTATTAGAAATTTAGCTATTTTGATAAGAGTGATCAGATATGCCTGCGCCCAAAAATGCACCGCTTTACCAGCAGATTTATGACGAAATCAAGGATGCGATCGAGAAAGGTGTTTATGCACCCAAGGAGCGTATTCCGTCCGAGCTTGAACTAGCCGAGCAGTACGAGGTGAGCCGCATTACGGTGCGCCGCGCCGTCGAGGAGCTGTGTTCCGATGGCTACTTGGTTAAGCAGCAGGGTCGCGGCACCTTTGTTTCCACGCCGCACATCAACCGCCAGTTCCACGCCTCGACGCTGCAGACGTTTACCGCGCTGTGTGCCGACAACGGCATGAAGGCGGGCGCACATGTGGTCGATCGCCAGATTGTGCCGGCACGTCAAAACGAGATGGAGTTCTTTGGCCTGCAAAAGGACGCGCTGCTGCTGCATATTAAGCGCGTGCGTACAGCCGACGGCGAGCCCATCTTTGAGGAGAACATCTTTGTGCCGTTTGACGCCTACCGTGAGCTGTTGACGGCCGATCTTGAGGACAAGTCGATTTTTGCCGAGGTCGAGCGTGTTGGCGGAACGCCGATTGTCTCGGTTGGCTACCGCACGGTCGAGGCCGTTCGTGCCAATACCGAGCAGGCGGCCGAGTTGGGCATTGCTCCGCACGATCCGCTGCTCAACCTGCGTGCCAGCTTTACCGGTCCCAATGGCGAGCCGGTCCTGATGGGTAAGCAGTACTACGTGGGATCGCGCTACGTTATGGTGATGTAAGTTACGCGGTTTTACCAAACCGCGTAACGGCTCGATGCTGCGCCTTTGGTTCCGCCGTTCTAACGAACGGCGGACCAGTCGACGCTGCAAACGCCCCTAAGCGGCAATCTGACGTTCAATCGTCGGTCGCGTACCGAAGTACGCTTCCCTCCTCTTTCACGTCACCTTGCTCGCTTAGGGGCGTTTTCGCTGGCTTATGCTCAACCAGCGGCGTTTTCGCGTTTGTCAAGAGATTAGTCATTGGGGACGTTCTTAAACGACTAGTCATTCAAGAACGTCCCCAATGACTACCCAATGACTACCCAATGACTACCTGCAGAATGAGCGTGGCTGACAGCCGTGCGGCACCGGTCCGCGTGGCGGCGTATAATCGGCGGCAGATGATTCTGACGTTAGGAAACCATGACCGATAGCATGCAGCAGATGGCGCTCGACACGCTCGGCGCCTATTTTGGCTACACCTCGTTTCGCCCGGGACAGGATCGCATGGTGGATGCGATTCTTGCCGGCCGCGATGCGCTCGGCGTTATGCCCACAGGCGCCGGCAAGTCCATTTGTTACCAGGTGCCTGCGCTTATGCTGCCCGGCATCACCTTTGTGGTGAGCCCGTTGCTGTCGCTTATGGAGGACCAGACCCGCGCGCTGCTCGCGGCGGGTGCGCGACCCAGCTATCTCAACTCCAGCCTTACCCCGGCCCAGCAAAATACCGTGCTCAAGCGGGCGCGCGAGGGGCGCTACCAGCTTATGTATGTGGCGCCCGAGCGCCTGCTCGAGCCACGCTTTCTGGCCTTTGCGCAGGAAGCTGCGGCAGGCGGCGGCATTGGCGTGCCACTCGTGGCCATTGACGAGGCCCACTGCGTGAGCCAATGGGGTCAGGATTTCCGCCCCGCCTACCTGCAGATTCGCGAGTTCATCGATTCCCTGCCGCAGCGCCCCATCGTGGCGGCCTTTACCGCTACGGCGACCGAGCGTGTGCGCGCGGACATTCAGCAGATGCTCGGCCTGCAAAATCCCGCGACGGTAGTGACGGGCTTCGATCGCAAGAACCTCTACTTTGGCTGCGAGGAGATGGGCGACAAAGCCAAGGCAGCATGGGTGCGCGACTACGTGATCGCGCATTCGAGCGAGAGCGGCATCGTGTATTGCTCGACCCGCAAGACGGTCGATGCGCTGGCAGGTGAGCTTGCCGAGGCACTGGGTCCCAGCGGCATTCGCGTTGGCCGCTACCATGCCGGCATGGGCAACGACGCCCGCCGCCAAAGCCAGCGCGCCTTTATCGACGACGATATCCAGGTGATGGTTGCCACCAACGCCTTTGGCATGGGCATCGACAAGCCCAACGTGCGCTACGTGATCCACAACAACGTGCCCGAGAGCATTGAGGCCTACTACCAGGAGGCGGGCCGCGCCGGCCGCGATGGCGACCCGGCCAGCTGCCATCTGCTGTGGAACGGCAACGATTTTCGCATGCGCCGCTTTCTGATCGATCGCGGCGATGCTGCCGATGAGGCGCTCGACGACGAGCAGCGCGCGTGGGCGCTCCAGAACCGCTACCGCCTGCTCAGCCAGATAGAGGGCTACTGCAATACCACCGGCTGTCTGCGCGAATACATGCTGCGCTACTTTGGCGACGAGGCCGCGGCCGAGCATGCCGCGGCTGGTGCGGGCAGCGCCGCCATGGACGAGGCCGAGGGCTGCGGCAACTGCAGCAACTGTCTCACGCAGTTCGAGGTCGAGGACGTTACCGATATGGCCCGCGCCGCTGTGCGTTATGTGGCCACGCGTCCCATGCGCTTTGGCAAGTCGCTCATCGCCGATGTGCTCCACGGCGGCAACACCGAGCGCATTCGCCAGATGCATCTGGACGAGGACCGCGGCTACGGTGAGCTGTCGAGCGAATCAGTCGGGCGCATTAAGGACATCATCGGCCAGCTGTGCGGTCGCGGCTACCTGGCCACCTCGCAGGGGCAGTATCCGGTCGTGGGTCTGGGTCCGCGTGCCGGCGAGGTCGAGGACGAGGCGTTCGCCTTTACCGTTAAGCGTCGCGCGTCCAAGCGCAAAGCCTCAGCCCGCGCCCGCCGCGCCGTCGATCTGTTGCGCGAGGAGGCCGAGCTGGATCAGCGCCCGCGCGTTGGCGATGATGCCGAGCTGTTCGAGCGCCTGCGTGCCCTGCGCAAGGAGATCTCGACGGAGCTGGAGATGGCGCCGTACATGGTCTTTTCCGACAAGGCCCTGCGCGGCCTGTGCCGCCTGCGCCCGCAGACACGCGACGAGCTGATCCAGGTCAACGGCATTGGCGAGAAAAAGGCCGACGCCTTTGGCGAGCAGTTTATGGCGGCGATTGAAGAGTTTGAGTCCGAGCATGCGCGGGATGGAGCGTAACGATGGTAGCCGATAGCAAGACCGAACGTTCCGAGCGCGCCGAGGTTTCCGCCGTGCCGCTGTACCAGCAGGTCATGGACGACCTAAAGGGCGAGATCGCGCGCGGCGTGTACGTGGTCGGCTCGCGCATTCCTTCCGAGATGGAGCTCGCGAAGTCCTACGGCGTGGGGCGCATCACCGTGCGTCGTGCCATCGAGGAGCTGTCGCGCGCGGGGTATCTCAACCGCCAGCAGGGGAGGGGTACCTTTGTGTGCGCTCCCAAGCTCAAGCGCAAGATTCGCCAGAAGGGTGACGTCCAGAGCTTTTCCGAGGGTTGCGCTGCCAACGACATGGTGCCGGGTGCGCGTCTGGTGTCGCGCACGGTAGTTGCGGCGACGCGCGAGGACGCGGCGTTCTTTGGCGTGGAGCCCGGCTGCGAGCTTATCGTGGTCGAGCGCGTGCGCACGGCCGACGGCATTCCCGTCATGCTCGAGAACAACGCCTTTGTGCTCGCCGACCATCCCTACCTGCAGACGCTGGCCGATGAGGACCTCACCGATAACTCAATCTTTGCGCTCGTCGCCGAGCATTCGGGTCGCGCGCCGCTCAAGTCCGACCCCTGCACCGTGGAGATTGCGCTTGCCGATGCTCAGGTGGCCCCGCTGCTGGAGGTGCCGGTCGGCGAGCCGCTCTTCTATATGGAGGCGTACTTTACCGATGAGGACGAGCGCCCCTTGCTGCTCGGCCGCCAAA
Organism: Collinsella sp.; assembly: GCA_048250755.1. GTDB lineage: Bacteria > Actinomycetota > Coriobacteriia > Coriobacteriales > Coriobacteriaceae > Collinsella. The sequence goes on along the minus strand of DBEZMF010000064.1, from coordinate 50,192 downwards.
AGATCGTGGGCTCGCGCTACGTCTTCGACATCTAACGTCCACAGATAGAACAACATAGAACAAATTTGCCGGGATGACTTCACGGGCGTTGTTACACGTGTTATAAATAGGACAACATAGAACGACAGCAGGTACGAGCAGCCGTCGCCAAAAGCCGCCACACAAGGAGGAACTTCAGCATGAACGCACACGATCTGATTCAGGAAATTATCGAGCGCAAGGGTAAGGTCGAGAACGTCTTTTGGATCGCTTGTGGCGGTTCGATGATCGACCTGATGCCGGCCAACGAGCTGCTCAAGCGCGAGGCCACCACGTTTACCTCGACGGTCTACACGGCACGCGAGTTTTGCCTGATGGCTCCCAAGAGCCTTGGCGAGAAGTCGCTCGTTATTGCCTGCAGCCACAGCGGTAACACGCAGGAGGTCGTCGACGGCTGCGAGATGGCGTTGGCTGCCGGCGCCGAGGTCATTGCCCTCACCGACTGCGAGGGCTCCAAGATCGACAACGGCAAGTGGATCACCTGGGTCTACCCCTGGGGCGAGGGCGTGCCGCAGGCCGAGGTGCCGCAGGGCATCGGCGCTCTGATCGCCGCCGAGCTACTCGACCAGCAGGAAGGCTACGAGGCACTCGCCGACATGTACGAGGGCCTCAAGCAGATGGATGCGCTGCTGCCCGCCGCCCGCGAGAAGGTCAACGCCGAGCTGGGCGCCCGTTTTGCCGAGCTCTGCCAGCAGCACAAGTTCTTCTATATCCTGGGCTCCGGACCCAACTTTAGCCAGACCTACGCCATGGCCATCTGCTCGCTCATGGAGATGCAGTGGCAGCACTGCTGCTACATCCACTCCGGCGAGTACTTCCACGGCCCGTTCGAAGCCACCGAGCCCGGCGTGTTCTACTTTGTGCAGCTTGGCGCGGGCGAGTGCCGCCCCATGGAGGAGCGCGCTCTTGCGTTCCTCAACACGCACACCGACACGATCATGGTGCTCGACGCGCTCGAGTACGGCGTGGGCGAGGTACCTGCCAGCGTGCGTTCGTACCTGGAGCCGATCTTCTTCTACAACATGAGCTGCGAGCTGCGCGCCGCCCGCGGCAAGGTCTTCGACCACAGCCCCGAGGTTCGTCGCTACATGGGCATCGAGCAGTACTAATATACCGGGGATAGCCTCTCACGACGGGGTCTGCGCTGCGCGCAGGCCCCGTTTTGCGTTGTGGCGGCCGGATTCGTGTCTGCGCGAAAACGAAGGTGAATACTTTTCCGCGAAGTGAACGACCTATTTTGGACCCCCGAAGCATCCACACTTTTTGACGCCAAAACTGCAGGAAAAACTTGGCGAAACCGCAGGAAATGGAGTGTGAAAAGTGTCGATGCTTCGGGGGCTCGTTTTTGCTCGTTCACTTCGCGGAAAAGTATTCACCTTCGATTCGCAAGGGCACTGCGTGAGTCAAAAAGGCGGGCCGCGCCGGGGGTTTCCGGCACGGCCCGCTTCGTATCGAGTTTAGATTCGCGAGATTGCATCAACCGACGACTTACTTGGCGTCGTAGGCCTCGGCATCCCACCAGTCGAGCTGGGCGATGTTGTCGCGGATGTGCTGGCAGCTCTTGTGGAAGCCCTCGAGCTCGTGCTCGGAAAGGTCGAGCGTGTAGACCTCCTCGACGCCCTCGGCGCCGATCACGCACGGCAGGGAGGTGAAGATGCCCTCCTCGCCATACTGGCCGGTCATGAGCGTGGAGGCCGAAAGCACGGCGTGCTCGTTGTGCAGCACGGCGGCGCAGACGCGCGCAGCGGAGTTGGCGACGGCGTACTCGGTGCACTGCTTGCCCTGGTAGGTCACATAGCCGCCCTTGCGCGCGAGCTCCTCGACCTCCATGTGATCGAAGGCATACTTGTCGGGGTTTTCGGCCTGAAGCTCGTTGAGGCTCTTGCCGGCGATGGTCGCGGCCTTAAAGGCGGCAAGCTGGCTAAAGCCGTGCTCGCCGATCATGTAGGCGTCGACGGACTTGGGGCTCACGCCGACCTTCTTGGAGATCTCGGTGCGCAGACGGGCGGAATCCAGGCCGCAGCCCGAGCCGATGATCTTTTTGGGATCGTAGCCGGTCAGGTGCCACAGCTCGGTGCACACGACGTCGCAAGGGTTGGAGATGCTCACGAAGATGCCGTCGAAGCCGGCGTCGACGATGCGCTTGGCAAAGGTGCGGGCGGCGTCGGTGGTAAAGAACAGCTCGCCGTCGCGGTTGCCGGCGGCCAGCGCGACCTTGCCGGCGGCGTTAACGATGATGTCGCAGCAGGCCAGCTCCTCGTAGTGGTCGTAGCAGTTGACGATTTTGGTGTTGTACGGGACAAACGAAAGGGAGTCACGCAGGTCCTGAACCTCGGACGTCACCTTGGCCTCGTTGATATCGCACAGGTACAGCTCATCGGCAATGCCCTGCATAAGCAGGCTGTTGGCGACATGTGCTCCCACGTGGCCCTGGCCGACCACACCGATCTTACGCGTCTGGTACATATGAGTATCCTTTCGGCCGAGTTTTTCGCGTTGAAACATTGTAGCGTCCTGCTGCCACTTTGCTAGGATAAAGTACGGTAGATTTTAGAGACATGCTTTAATTTCTACTTTTAGGGTGATTTGGGCCGCTGACGGCATCGCTGGGCGATGTGCTCGCACGGATGGGCCCGCTCGTTGTACCATAGCTGCAACTGACTCGTAAGGAGCATCCATGCCCATTCGCATTCCCGACGCCCTCCCTGCCGCCGCGCAGCTCGAGAGCGAGAACATCTTTGTCATGACCGAGTACCGCGCGCTGCACCAGGACATCCGTCCGCTGCGCGTGCTCATCCTCAACCTCATGCCCACCAAAATCGCCACCGAGACGCAGATCATGCGCAAACTCTCCAACACGCCGCTGCAGGTGGAGGTGGATCTGCTGCGCACCAAGACGCACGAGGCCACGCACGTGAGCGCTGGCCACCTAGAGACGTTCTACCGCACGTTTGACGACATTCGCGACATTCACTACGACGGCCTGATCATCACGGGCGCGCCGGTGGAGCAGATGCCGTTCGAAGAGGTCGACTACTGGCCCGAGCTCTGCCAGATCATGGACTGGTCCACCACGCACGTGCACTCCACACTGCACATTTGCTGGGGCGCGCAGGCGGGGCTGTACCATCATTACGCCATTCAGAAGTACGATCTGCCGGCCAAGGCAAGTGGCGTGTTCGAGCATTATCTGGTGAAGCCGCAAAGCCCGCTGGTCCGCGGCTTCGACGACCGCTTCTATGCCGTGCATTCGCGCAACACCGATGTGCGTCGCGAGGACGTGGAGGCCGAGCCGCAGCTCGAGGTCGTGGCTGTGTCTGACGAGGTGGGCCTGTACATCGTCAAATCGACCGACAGCCGTCGCTTTTTTGTCTTTGGCCATCCCGAGTACGACACCGACACGCTGCGTCTAGAGTACGAGCGCGACGTGAAGCGCGGACTCAACCCGGAGGTGCCGGCGCATTACTTCCCAAACGACGACCCCACAGCCGCGCCGCGCAACGTCTGGCGTAGCCAGGCTCAGCTGTTCTACACCAACTGGCTCAACTACTACGTCTACCAGACCACGCCCTACGACCTAGCCCGAGCCGGCGAGGAGCGCTAGGCTGCCGAGAGACGCGCCGGCGGTTAGGCGCTGACGATGTTGGGCAGCGGCAGGTCGTGGGCGTCGGTGGGGATGCGGTCGACGCGCTGTTCGTCATAGGCGATGCCGATGATGTGGCACGATGCCGAGAGCGTGGGCAGGTAGCGGTCGTAGCAGCCGCCGCCGTAGCCCAGGCGCGCGCCGGTTTGGTCGAAGGCCACGAGCGGCACAACGATCATATCGAGTGCTTCGGCAGGCACGATAGGAAAGCGGCTGCTGTCGACGTCCGTGGCTGCGAAGGCCCGCGTAGGGTGGGCGATAAACGGGGCCTCGGACGCATCGCCGGCAGCAACTGCCCGCATGCACATGCGCTGACCACAAGCCACGGTGTCAGCTGCCGAGAACATGCACGGATAGGCCACGCGCCAGCCGTGTTTTGCGGCCGCTGCGGCAAACGCGGCAGGATCTGCCTCGGAGCCCATGGCGGCATAGACGGCAACGGTGCGCGGGGCCACGGGACCCGAGCCGCCCAGCAACTCAACGAGCCGCGCGCATACAGCAGCAGACTTTGCCGCCCGCATATCCAAATCTAGAGCATCGCGCCGGGCAATTACCGCCCGCCGCAACTCGGCCTTATCCATCCCGGCCCCTCTCTCAAACCTACCAAAAAGGGACAGGTTAATTTTGGTAGGTTTTATCTGGTCAAATGTCGAAACCACCACGCAAACCATCGCAAGGGGAGCAGCTCATGGACACCTTCGTGGGTTTTGACGAAGAGTGGGTGTTCGCGGCGGTGTGTCTCGATCTGTAACAGTAAATCGGCAAAATCGGGCCTAGATGTTACAGATTGAGACAAAGGGCCGGCGTCATCCGAAAACGTCTCGATTTGTAACATCTGGAGCCAATATTGCTGCCTAGATGTTACAGATTTAGACAAACTGGTGTGACGGGCTGAGCTGCCCCGCCCAGGCAGCGGCAAAAGAAAAGGTAGATTTTCAGGCATGTCCCAAAAATCTACCTTTGCTGTGCGTTAGCCCAGCAGGTCGATGACGTTGAAGCCGGCGTTGCTCTTGGCGATGACGTCTCGGCCGCCAAAGACGCAGGTGGGCGAGGCGGCTGCGATGCGCGTCACGTCGGCGCCGAGCGAGCGCAGCTCACCGGGCGTGGCGGCGAGCATCTGGGCGCGGCGCTCCTCGCGTGCATGCGGATCGAGTCCGGCCAAGTAGGTCGTGTTGCGGCGTTTGGTGAGCGCGTACGGCTTCACCGGCGCATCCATGCCGCTCACGCAGCTCACGATAAAGCCCTCAAAGGCGGCCACGTCGGGCTCAAAACTGCCGAGCCATTCGCCTGCGCGCGCCACGCGCTCAATCGAGGGGTCGATTGCCGGGTCGCGGTAGGTGTAGAACGCGGCCTGACGCTCGCCTGCCGCGCGGAATCCGCAGCCGTACGCCCCGCCCTTCACGCGGATCTCGTTCCACAGGTAGTCGTAGGAGAGCGCGTTGGCGGCAACCGCCCAGGCGCCCGTCACGTCAATGCCCAGGCGACGCGGGTCGCATGCGCTTGCCGCAAAGCAGATGTCGCTGGGGATGACAAAAGCCTCGTGACGGTCGCACGGCGTCGGCACCACGAGCGTGTCGCGGCCGGCAACAGCACCGTCGCCCGCGCCCAACCCCAGGTCGCCCGCGGCGGCCCAGTACGCGTTAAAGTCCTCATCGCTGCCGGTAAAGCTCGCCAGACAGCCATCGGACACAAAGATGCGGCCTGCCAGCTCGGCAAGCTTGGCGCGCAGGTCGTCCAGGCGCTCGTCAAAGTGGTCGAGCAGATCGCGCAGGAACAGGTAGAAGTCCACGCCCGAAAGCTGCTCGCGCACCACGGCCGAAGGCGAGCTGTAGCTCATCGCGCGACCAAGCGCCGCCGAGTGACCGTTGTTAATGAAGCCCTGCTCAAGCCCAATGCGAATCTGCGTGAGCACGTCGCGCACGCGGTCGGCGTCGGCATCGAGCAACAGCGTGCTCGACCACACCTCGCGCGGCAGGCTCGCCAGCTCACCGATCTTCTCGGACAGGGCGCCGGCACTCACCAACAGGTAGGGGTGCACGCCGTTCACGTCGGGCTGCGTCATGACCTCGGTCGTAAAGCTCAAAAAGCCTAGCTTGCCAGCGATGAGGTTGTCGAGCTCCTCGGCCGAGTGTTCGCTCGTGGGCAGCTGTTTGAGCAGACGGCAGAGTAGCGTCACATAGGGCAGGTCTTCAAACGCGACGCAGCTCAGGTCGAAATACTGCATGGCGTAGGCCAGGCGGTTGGTGGGGATGCCGTGGCGCAGGCAGGGGATGGGCGCGGTCGTGTCCACGACCAACGGCGGCTCGGGGCGCGCCTCGCCAATGTCGGACACGCGCAGGCGTGGCAGCGTGGCCTTGGCCTCGGGCGTGTCATCCGCCTCCTGCGCGGCGCGCAGCGCGGCCGTGCGCTCGACCACATCGGCCAGCTCGGCATCGGTCATGGCATCGCGCTTGGCTGCCAGCTCGGCGGCTTCGGCGCCCTCCGAACCCTCGGCGGCATCCACCGGCACCAGCTCGACCAACGCCATGTGGTCATTCTCCAGCACCAGCTCGCGCAGCAGGTCCTCAAAATAGCTGCCGTCCAGCTCGCCGCGCAGCTCTTCGTACACCGGGCCGTACTTGAGCGCCAGCGTCGCGGCGTCGTCATCGTAGAGCCAGGTGCTCAGCGCGTCGCACGCAATGGCCACGCCGTCGGCGATACCGTAGTCGCGCTGGCGCAGGTCGTATTCGTTGCTGCTGATGATGGCCTCCAGGCGCTCGCGCGGAACGCCGTGCTCGCACAGGTCGCGGCAGGCGTCCTGGAACACGCGGCGCAGCTCGCGCGCCACGCCGGGCTGAGCGTTTTGCAGCATGATGAGCTCGTAGGGCTGCAGGCTCTCGGCCGCGGTGTAGCTCACCACGTTGCCGCCCAGGCCGGCGGCAAGAATGGCCTTCTTAGCCGGCGCCTCATTGGAACCCAGCAGTGCCTCGAACAGGATGTCCGCCGCGATCGTGCGCTTGCGGTCGAGCGCGCTGCCCAGCACAAGACCCAGGCCCACCAGGGCATTCTCGGGTGTGGTGGCCATCTCGACGCGCTTGTACTCGCAGGTCACGGGCGCCTGCACGACCAGCGGATTGGGCGCCAGCGTGGACGGGTCCTCGCCGGCGGCGACGGCTGCGTCCATGCGGCGGCTCGCGGCACTCGGCTGCGACAGATAGCGCTCGTCCAAAAACGCCAGCGCGCGGTCCACGTCCAGGTCGCCGTAGAGCGTGATGTAGGAGTTGGAAGGATTGTAGTGGCGCGCGTGCGTGTCCAGGAACTGCTCGTAGGTGAGCGCAGGGATCGCGCGCGGGTCGCCGCCGCTCTCGTGCGCATAGGCGGTGTCGGGATAAAGCGCGGCGTTGACGGCATCGTCCAGCACGCTCATGGGGTCGGACAGCGCGCCCTTCATCTCATTGAAAACCACGCCGTTATAGCGTAGGGTTCCCTCGCGCAGGCTTGCGGAACTGCCGTTGCCCTCGCCCTCGGCGCCCTTCGGCAGGTCCAGCTCGTAGTGCCAGCCCTCCTGCTCAAAAATGGTGGGCTTGGTATAGATGGCCGGGTTGAACACCGCGTCCAGGTACACGTCCATCAGGTTGTACAGATCCTGCTCGTTGGTGGTGGCGACGGGGTAGATGGTTTTGTCGGGGTAGGTCATGGCGTTGAGGAACGTCTGCATGGAGCTCTTGATCAGGTCGACGAACGGCTCCTTGACGGGAAACTTGGCCGACCCGCACAGCACCGAGTGCTCAAGAATATGGAACACGCCGGTGGAATCGGCCGGCGGCGTCTTAAAGCCAATGGCAAAGGCCTTGTTTTCGTCGTCGCACGCCAGGTACAGCAGGCGAGCGCCAGAGGCGGTGTGGCGCAGCACGTAGGCGTCCGAGTCGAGCTCGGGCACGGTCTCGCAGCGCTCGACGGCAAAACCGTGGCATGTGGTACCGGGTACCAGCAGCGCGGCAGCAGCGGCGCGCGGATCGGTTGAGGTGGTGGTGGGCATATGCAGTCTCCTTTGACGCCCCAGCGGGGGCGAATCGAGTCGAATCCTCGAGAGTATACCCATATGGGGCCGCGGCTCTGCAGCGAACTGGAGACGATGTGGGTGGACTAGCCTAGCTAGGTTGATAACGAATGCCGCGGGTAGCCGCTGCATCCCGCTAAAGTGAAATAACACCCCGTTTACCGAATCATTTAGGAAATATATGGACTCCTAAAAAGTTCTAATACAATATAAGTCATCTATCTATAAGCTGCTGATTCCTTGCAAAGGTATGGTTGATATGGTTGAAGCAAATAGCGTTATCCCCCTGTACAAACAGATTGTTCGTGCGCTTTCTGATTCGATCGCCAACGGCACGTACCGCCCGGGAGATAAGCTTCCGACCGAGGCGGAGCTCATCGAGCAATTTGGCGTGAGCCGAATAACGGTTCGCTCCGCAATTAAAGAAATGGAAGATGCTGGGCTTGTTGAGAGGGCCCGCGGCAAGGGCACGTTCGTTTCGTCGGACACACAGATGTATGCCGCGGACGACCGTGAGAGCTTTACCCATTCGTGCCAGCTTGCTGGAAAACAGGCGTCTACCAGGGTTCTCGCAATGGGCTGGGACTTCCCAAGCCTGCGAGACGCGAAGTTCCTAGGCGTAGACGATACCCAAAAGGTATTGCGTAGTCGTCGTCTGCGCCTTGTGGATGACAAGCCCACGATGCTGGAAACCAATAGCTATTCCGCTGCGCTTTCTTTTTTGGAGCATGAATCCCTCGAGGATTCGCTGATGGCGGTACTCGATCGCCAGGGGATCAAGATGGGTCCCAACACGCGTACGCTCGAGGTCTGCTATGCGAGCGAGCTCGAGGCGGCATACCTTAACGTGGAGCTGGACTCTTCGCTGCTTCTGTTTGTCGATAGACGTTATGCTCCAAGCGGCGAGCCGCTTTTCATCTCCCGTCAGGTGTACTGCACCGAGCGACTGAAGTTCTATCTGTAAGCAAGGGCGGCCGTTCTGTAAAAGGAGCGGCCGTTTACCGACCAATTGTTACCGTTCGCGGAATTGGAGAATTAACGCACCGCAAAAAGGAAATTGCTTATATACTTTGTTATGACAATATAGTACGTCTTATTGATATTGGAGAACTATGAATAAGATATTGCTAGCGAGTCATGGTTATCTCGCCCAAGGTATGAAAAGCTCTCTGGAGATTCTGATGGGCGCCAACGACCGAATCGAGTGTCTGTGCGCCTATGTCGATGACGACACGAGGGATGTCGCAGCGCTTATCGATGCTTGGATGGAGTCGAAGGATCCGGCCGACACGTGGTTTGTCGTAACTGACATCTTTGGCGGTTCCGTAAACAACGAGTTCATCCAGAGGCAGGCCGCCGGATCGTTTACGTTGATCGCCGGAATGAACTTGCCGCTGCTGGTGGAAATGGTTACACAGCTGGACTTCCTGGATGCGGACAAGGCCAAAGCCGCGGTCGAGGGATCGCGTTCGTTTATCCAGCTTTGTGAGGCGGCGGATATGCTCGCCGATGTCGAAGAAGAAGAGTTCTAGCTCAAGCTTCAACGAATAATTCAACCCTGTCATTACCTTTATTACGCGCGGAGATGATTACGATGATTAAGCTTACGAGGGTCGATTACCGATTGATTCACGGCCAGGTCGCCATGTCTTGGACACATGCGCTGGATGTCGATTGCATCCTGTGTGCCAGCGATGCCGTGGCAAAGGACGACATGAGAAAAGCCGCTTTGAGGTTAGCTCGTCCCAACGGCGTGAAGCTCGTCATAAAAGACGTAAACGCGGCCATCGAGGCGCTCAACAGCGGCGTCACCGACAAGTATTCGCTGTTTATCATTGTCGAGACGATCGAGGATGCCTATCGCCTTGCTAAGGGTTGCAAAGACATCAAAGAGATCAATTTGGGCGGAACTCGAAAGTCTCCCGAGACCACGCTTCATCCGACTCCCGCGATCTTTGCGACCGAAACCGATGCCGAGCATATCCAAGAGCTTGTCAATGATGGCGTGGTTATCGAAATCCGTCAGGTCCCCAATGACTCAAAGGTATTTGCCAAGGACGTTTTCTAGCTGGAAACATGCCATTGTCTAGCATTTATTAACTAGGTCCTCCTTTCTTAAGCCCGTCGATCATTTAATCGGCGGGCTTTTTATTAAAGAAAAATCAAAAAAATCTGAAATAGTTCTTGCATAGTTAGTTATATAAAGTATTATAACGTCATGGGATGAATGAAGGGTTCATCCAAGTGAGTTAGGAGTAAGGGATGTTCAATTTCGATGAGCCTCGTTACGAGAAGGTTGTGAGCGATGCCCTCGCTCTCCGTCCTCAGATTGAGGCTGCCGTGGACAAGGTCTGCGAGCAGGGTTATTCCAACATCTTCTTCATCGGCTGCGGCGGCACCTGGGCCCACACGCTCCCGATGAAGTATTGGGTCGAGACCACCACGGCCGACGTCGACGTCCACTGCGAGATTGCCGCTGAGTTCCTCGCATGCCCGCCCAAGACCTTCAACAAGGACTCGGTCTGCGTCTTCTCCACCCGTACCGGCACCACCCCCGAGATCATCGAGGCCGCCAAGTTCTGCCAGGAGCAGGGCGCCCGCACGCTGATGTATGTCTCCAACGACAACACCCCGGCAACCGAGTACGCCGATTACAAGTTCTTCAGCTTCGCCGAGGACGACGTTCTGTGCGAGGCCATCTACACCTACCAGATCACGCTGGTCGCCCGCTTCCTCAAGAACGCCGGCGCCTTCCCCAAGTACGACACCTTCATGGAGGAGTTCGGCAACATCGCTCCGTACCTCATCAAGGCCAAGGACGCTCAGGACGAGCGCTGCGCCGCCATGGCCGAGGACTTCAAGGACACCGACTACCACATGGTGATCGGCTCCGGCATGCTCTGGGGTGAGGCCTACGACTACGCTATGTGCATCCTCGAGGAGATGCAGTGGATCAAGACCAAGTCCATCCACGCCGCCGAGTTCTTCCACGGCACCATCGAGCTGTGCGAGGAGGGCACGAGCCTCATCATGCTCTACGGCGAGGACGACACCCGCAAGCTCATGGACCGCGTGGACAACTTCACCCACATGCTCGCCGACGAGAAGGGCGTCCATGTCCGCGTGAACAAGTTCGACACCGCCGAGGTCGAGCTGCCGTTCAGCGACCCCGAGTTCCGCAAGATTGTCTCCCCGATGGTCACCTACACCATCACCGAGCGTCTGAGCTGCCATCTCGAGCACGTCCGTAACCACCCGCTTACCACGCGTCGTTACTATCACCAGATGAACTACTAATCCTCTCAAATTGCTGCGGTTGTCTGCAGGCGAGCTGCGCAGAACGCCTCGCCTGCAGACCTGTTTCTGGGGTTGATCGAAATGGTTGTCCAGTATCTTCTAGTTGCACTGGTCGCATTTATTGCGTCCATGGACGAGCAATTATTTGGCATTACGATGCTTGGTCGTCCGCTGTTTACGAGCCTGTTTGTCGGCTTGATCCTTGGCGATGTCCAGCAGGGCGTTATCGTCGGCGCTGCTTTGGAGTCCATGTTCATGGGCGCCATCATGGTCGGCGCGGCGGTTCCTCCCGAGGTCTATGCCTCCGGCGTGCTTGGCTGCGCGTTTGCCGTCATTACGGGTACGGGCACGGCAACTGCCGTCGCGCTCGCCCTTCCCGTCTCCGTCTTCCTTCAGGTGTGGCGCAACTTCTGCTACGCCGTTCCGGGTGCCTTTGCCTGCAAGAAGATTGAGACCGCTCTGGCAAATCGCGATCTTGCCAAGGCGAACCTGTACCATCTGACCGTCGTGCCGCTGTCGATTGGCATTCCGTCTGCACTGCTGGTGTTTTGCTCGCTGTTCTTTGGTGCCGACCTCATCAACAATGCGCTCAACGCGATTCCGCAGTTTGTGATGGACGGCCTCAACGTTGCATCCGGCGTCATGGTCTGCATCGGCTTCGCACTTCTTATTAGGACCATGGGCGACAACAAGCTGCTTCCTTGGCTGTTCCTGGGATTCATTATGGTCATCTACCTCAAGATGGACGTTATCGGCGTCGCCGCAGCTGCCATTTGCGTCGCACTGCTCCTGGCCTTCCGCGAGGGCTCGTCCGGTCCGCAGACGGTTGCTGCAGATGAAGAGGAGGACTTCTAATGGCTACCCAGAACACCGACCTCAAAGAGGCCAAGAAGGACGCGATTATGAGCCCCGATATGTATCGGAGCATGTTCCTTCGCCAGTTTACGAGCCAGTGCTCGCAGTCGTACGACAAGATGATGGCAATGGGCTTCATGTACACCATTCAGAAGCCCCTGCGAAAGATCTATCCCAACGACGACGATTACTATGCGGCGCTTGATCGCCATACCGAGTTCTTTAACATCACGCCTCATGTGCTTCCGTTTGTAGCCGGCCTAACGGTTTCGATGGAAGAGCAGGCGGCTGCCGATAAGAACTTCGACACGTCCTCGATTAACGCCATGAAGGTCGGCCTCATGGGACCGCTTTCCGGCATCGGCGATTCGTTCTACTGGGGTACGTTCCGCGTGGTCGCCGCCGGCATTGGTATTGGCATCGCGTCGACGGGCAACCCGCTCGGCCCCATCGTGTACGCGCTCATCTACTCCGTGATTAACTTTGCAACGCGTATCGTCGCCGCCCATCTGGGATACGACCTGGGAACCAAGTTCCTGCAGCAGTCCGAAGAGAACAACCTTATGTCTCGCATGACGCATGCTGCCGGTGTCCTCGGAATGACCGTTATCGGCGCCATGATCGCGGCACAGGTCTCACTTTCCACTGCTTTGACCTTTGACGTGGGTGGTTCGGAGATTGTCCTGCAGGATCTGTTCGATTCGATCTTCCCCGGTCTGCTGCCTTTGCTGGCAACGTTCGCTTGCGTTGCCCTGTACAAAAAGGGTGCCAAGACCATTTGGATTATTATTGGCATCTTCGCGATCTGCATCATCGGAACGGGCTTGGGAGTGTTCACGGCGGCGTAAAGTTGACTGCTATGCTCGCGCGTTGGATAACTAACTGTCCGTTTGAAAACGGGGTTCGGCGTAAGGCCGGCCCCGTTTTTTGTTTGAGGGATTTTCCGACCGTTCAAAAAACCACGCTCGTCCATCACTCACGTATCTCTCATCTCTCATTCGTCACTAATACGAGAGATAACTGAAAGACGAGAGATAAATACGAGAGATAACTGAGCAGCAAAGAGACAAGCAATCATGGTATTGTCTCAATATTGATTGTTCTACCAGCAAAAACATGTTTAAATGAAACAGATGGCAGACATCTTTTCTTTCATCTCTCACTTATCTCTAATATGAGAGATAGCAGAAAGATGAGAGATAATTACGAGAGATAACTGAGCGACGAGGGAAATCCGTCTGCGGCATTCTCCGCAGGACCGAGCGAAGGGACGTGCAGATGAACGAAAACGAGCTGGCCGGTCTGCTCGAGTCATTAAAGCGCATGGGCTCGGATGACCTTAGCGTCGAAGTGAAAGAGAGCGCCACGACGCTTTCTCGCGACGTATGGGAAACGGTTAGCGCATTCGCGAATACCGCTGGCGGAATTATCGTGCTCGGCGTGAGCGAGCGCGTGGGCTTTGTCCCGGTTGAGAACTTTGAGACCGAGAAGGTGCTCAACCAATTTGTCGCAGGCATGGGTGATGCCGGCGGTCGCGGAAAACTGGCCAATCCGCCCAAATACACTATTGAGCGCGTGGAGCTTCGAGGCACCGTGGTTCTGGTCATCACGATTGAGGAGCTCGACCCGTCGAGCAAGCCTTGTTATGTCATAGAGCGGGGCGCTCAAGGCGGCAGCTACAAACGCATCGATGATAAAGATGTTCCGCTCTCGTCGACCGAGGTCCTGTCCTTGTCATCGTATGAGCGGACGAGCCCCAGTGATCGCGATGCAGTGCCCGGCGCGGTCGCAGGCGATCTTGACGAGGCCCTGGTCGACCGCACGATAGAGCGTGCTTTCTCACTGACACCTCGTGCGATGCGCGGCGCGCCGGACAAGAAAACGAAGCTGGAGCGCCTGAATTTCCTCGACTCCCAGGGCAATGTCACTAAGGCCGGACTCCTGGCCGCGGGTGCCTATCCTCAGCAGTTCTATCCCAAGCTCTTTATCGATGTGGCGGTCTATGCCGGAACGCAGAAGGGCGCGGCGGGGTCGTTGAGGTTCATGGACCGTACGATCTGCGAGGGAACGTTGGGCGAAATGATCTCGGATGCCGTCGCGGCAATCGCCAAGAATTTGCGGCGAACCTCGACGATCCAAGGCGTCTCGCGTGTCGACTCGCTGGAGATTCCCGAGGAAGTCCTGCGCGAGGCAATCGCCAACGCCGTAATCCACCGAGAATACGGAGATCGGTTCTGTGGGCAGTCGATCGCTGTTGACGTCTTTGATGACCGTATCGAGGTGACGAACCCCGGCGGCCTATACGGGGGAAAGACTCGCGTGAACTTGTTTGACGGCAGCTCCCGATGCCGTAACGCGACGCTCGTGAAACTCATGTCGATTGTCCCGCTGCCGGATGGCGCAGGTTCGCCGGCTGAGGGCAATGGCTCGGGCATCCCGATGATGATCGATGCCATGCGCGCGCATGGTCTGGCCGAGCCCCTGTTCTGCCCGGGGTTCGATCGGTTCAAGGTCGTACTTTACCGTTCAAAGATCGAGCCGGTCGATCATGGCGGGGGCTTAATTGTGACGGCACTCAAACATTACGGCGAGCTGGGGACGCGTGAGCTGGCAGAGCGCACGGGGCTCACAATTTCCCAGGTTAGGTCGCGCGTCAACGCGCTCATTGCTCAAGGCGAGCTTGAGCCCACGGCGCCGGCGACGAGCCGCAACCGCAAGTATCGACTGTTGGAGCGCGTGGAATAAATGCGTTAGCGGACGAGGCGACCCAATAATCGACTCTCGATTGGCGCCCACTAAGGTTAAGCGGTTGTTGCCCAGTTGACGGTGATGCTAAAGACTCGGCTTACGCCGGCATGGCCGCGAACCCGTCCATCAAGAACAGCCTAAGAACCAGCTTGATGACATATCCCGGTTTGACTTCAGCTGCGTCAAAGACATGGCGCTCGGCGAGCTCGCTGCAGTATGTATAGATGTCGCGGATAAGGTCCGCGCCCGAAAGCGTAAACATGTAGCCTGCGTCCGAAAGCGCATTGGGCGCGGCGGGCAATTTGGTCATGCGACAAAAGGTCAACAGGTCGGGCGCCATAGCGTCCTGGTAGCCAAGATGGCTGCCGTCTTCTTGTGCGACGAGTTCCAGCTGGCGTACTCGATCCAGCGCCGCTGCCAGCACAAAGCTCGGTGTGGGAGCATTGACGTCCTCCGTGCTCGCCACGAGTCTGCCTGCTGCCTGCGTGACAAGCCAGGCGACCTCGCGCTGGCAGCGCACGGCCTTGCGTGTAACCGGTTTGATGGACGAGAAGGAAACGCTCCCCTTGGGCGAATTCGAAGCAGCCATAAGACCCTCCCATGAACGATCCGGCACAACAAGCCCGGATGAAACACGTGCTACATCAGTATACAGGGGAGTGGGGTAGCAGGGCGCGAGTGTACTAACGGCAAAATGAGAGCATCGATGATGGGCCGATCGCGGAATGTGATCTCGTAATAATTGACTCCCGGCCATATTATTGAGGGGCATGACCCGCGTTCGTATGGTTGTAGGTGCTGGCGATGAACGACATTGACCTTGCTGTTCCGTTGATGGATGGACCAAGCTATGACCGTGCCTGCAGTCTCGTGCCTTCCGAATACGTTGAGGCATGGGAGTGGTTTCTGGGTGAGGAGCAGCGCGGCGGCGTTTGGACTACCCTTCCACACCGCACCAAGGAAGATAGCCCCCAGTATCAGTATCGTTTGAGAATTGGCTCAGACCTCTTTCCCGTAACGCGGGATTCAGGGATCTTCTGGCCGGGTCAGGATTGGGTGAAGCAAGATCCTAATAAGGCTTTTGCGCTTTCGGTCCACAACTCCAAAAAGAGCTTCTATACCGATGTGCCTCCGCTCTATTTGGACGATGGTACGTGGGTTATTAAGTATTCGGTTCAAGCGGCGGGTACCGTTGGTTTTCGAGACCAGAATTACAACCGTAAAATGCTCAACTGCATGGAATGTGGCGTCCCAGTCGGAGTCATATTTGCAACTGAGGCGGGCTATAAGGTGCTTGGCCTTGCGTTTGTTGAGCGCTTTGAGCCCGAAAACGATTGGTTTGTGTTGCACGGACCTGTTCATAAGGGTGGTCCAGACCCCCGTTTTGCACCCGACATGAGTTATCTGAAGCACATACCCGTCGATATTGAGTTTGCCGGACAGGATGCGACCGACGACGAAGAGGTCCGCTATGCGTTAAGGCGCGAGCGATTGGGGCAACAATGGTTCCGCAGGCAACTCGTTGCCGCCTATGACGGTCGTTGCGCGGTGTCGGGTTGTGGCGTCAATGAGGCGCTGGAGGCGGCGCATATTGAGAATTACTCCGGCCCTAAATCTCAGGTTGCCAGCAATGGCATTCTGCTTCGGCGCGACTTACATTCTCTGTTCGATGCTCATCTGATTTCGTTTGAGCCTGTTTGCGGTGAATATCGGCTGTGTGAATCGTACCTGCTGGATAAGACCGACTACGCTTCCTTTGCGGGTGCGACGCTAAGGCAGCCAGGAGAGCATCAGTGGCGACCCAATACGATGTTTCTTGAGGCCCATCGTATCGAGTTCGATCGTTCGGAAAAGAAGCGCGAAAAGGCGGGACTTCTGCCGTATTAGCGTATTAGGATTTGGCGTTCTTTAACGATCGTGTTGTTTGATCGGATCGCGCGGCGATGCAATCTCACGCGCACTTGCTGGTGCATGCTCTTCCTGGTTTGAATAACGGGAAGGGAGCGAGTGTGAGCTGGCGAGGCGATGTCGTGATGGGGAAGTACGGAAAACTGCCGCGTGCCCTTATCGATAACAATATGTTTCCGGGCGTAGAAGTTGATTGCGGGTCGTTTGCTGTCGCCTGTCCTTGCTGCGGCTTGCAAATACCGTGTCTCGACATTCGATTCATCGATGCACGTGACAGGTTCAGCGATGAAGCGAGGAAACGTACGGGCGTTCATTTGCCGGTGTATTCGGAGAAATGCCCTGTTTGTGGCCTCGATATCGTGTACGACGCCAGCGACGAGGGATAGGTGATGCGGGGGAGCAGGCTGTGAAGGCATCTCCGTCTCTACAAATAAACCCCCTCACCGAGTTGCCTGTGGAACTCGGCGTGATGGTCGCGTGCCCAGGTAAAGAGCGCCTGGTCAAAGTCGGTGCGCGTGGTCGGGACGCCAAAGACGCCGACAACTTCGACGCGCACAAACTCCAGTGCCGGCAGCTTATTGATGGCAGTGAGGGCAAACGGGGACGAGGGCTCCTCGAACAGATAGCGGCTGCCTTGCAGCGCGTCGCAACTGGTGCACGTGTTGCCGAGCGACGGGGCTTTGGAGGCTCGCGCGCCTACGGGCTTGTAGCCGCAGCGCTTAGAAAGATAGTCGCGGATCTCGCCCGGCACGCAGCCAAGAGCGGGCACGATGGCGAGTGCGTTGGCGTTGGCCGTGTCGATGGCAATGTGCCCGGCTTCGTTGGGCGCGTGCGCGATGCTCTCGTCGCTATCGGTTCGATAGGGAATGCCAAAGGCCGCGACCGAGGTCTCTTTGTGACACTTCCAGCACTCGCGCTTGCCCAGTACTAGATATATATACGGCGCTGAGGGGTCGGATCGGTCAACACCGGGCAGCCACTCGGCAAAGGGCTCGGGGTTGACGCCGCTGGGTACATACCAGACCTTCTTGGTCCGGTCCCATTTGGCGCCCAGCGCCTTGGCTTCTTCTTTGTGCGAAAAGGGGACATCGAGCTCGGTGCGCATGGCGGCTCCTTGGTGCTGCAGGTGCAAGTGGCCCAAGGATACCGCAGGGCGCAGACATCGCGGCGTTTTGCTGAGAAGTTGCGGTGCGGACTGATTGGTTATACCGATGGATAGATCGGCAAGTAGATGGTCGGCTTTTGGCTAGTTGGGCGGTTGGAGCTGCCAGCGGATTTGACGACATAAAACAAAACAGCCCAGATGACATAGCCTCTGAGCTGTGAACATTTGGTGGGCGTTAGAAGATTTGAACTTCTGACCTCTTCCGTGTCAGGGAAGCGCTCTCCCCCTGAGCTAAACGCCCGATCAAGGGTGCGCAAGCGCGCAAGGGATAATATAACGGAGTCTGAACTCGGTGGCAAGAACATTTTTAATAATCGCTTACATTGTGGAATTCGGGGGCTTTGTCATATCCATTTCACAAGAGCCTGCTGCCGCGATTTGGCTGTCGCATAATGCAAGGCCATTGCAGTATCGAGCTATGGAAAGACGCCCGCGGAATTGTCCTACCGATAAGCGGACAAGCCTCTAGCTGGTGCCTTCGCCGTGGTAAGGTAAGCCGAATTGTTTCCAAGCTGTTTCGGGGGAGTGGAATGAGCAAAGAGTGTGTCGAGCAGGTCGAAGGCGCAGGGGCTTCGGTGCTGATGACCGATATTTCGAACCTTGATGTGCCCGAGGGCACCGACGAGCTCAGCCGTAGCACCCGCCGAGCCTGGCGCGAGCGCCTGAACAGCGCTTCGACGCGCAAGATGATCACGGGCGTTTTGGCTACGCTGGTGGGCGGTTCGTTTTGGGGCTTCTCGGGCACCAGCGCGAGCTTTCTGTTCGATACCTACCACGTCGACACCCTGTGGCTTATGAGCGTGCGTCAGATTCTCGCCGGTCTACTCTTTATGGCCGTGGTTGTTACGTGCGACCGCGAGCGCCTGATTAAGCTCTGGACCACACCCGCCGATCGCAAGCAGTTGCTTCTCTTTACCGCCTTTGGCTTGCTGTTCAACCAGTTTTGCTATCTTTCGGCCGTGCGCCTGACGAACGCCGGGACCGCGACGGTGCTCCAGTGCCTGCAGCTCGTTATCATCATGGGCTACACCTGCGTGAACGATCGCCGCATGCCGCGTACTCGCGAAGTCATCGGCATTGGCCTGGCTCTGGGTGGCACCTTTTTAATCGCCACCGGTGGCGACCCCACCAGCCTGACTATCTCACCGCTCGGCCTGATCGCGGGTCTCATGTGTGCGGTCAGCGCTACATGCATGGTGGTGATTCCCGCCAAGATTCTGCCCGAATACGGCAGCCCCATCGTCACGGGCTCGGCAATGCTCACGGCGGGCGTGGTCTCGTGTGTCTTCGTGCAGCCCTGGTCGAATATGCCGGCGCTCGACGCTGCCGGCGTCGAGGCGCTCGCGGTGTTCGTGGTTATCGGCTCGTTTTTTGCTTACATGCTTTATATGCAGGGCGTTAAGGACATCGGCTCGGTGCGCGCGAGCCTCATCGGAACTGTGGAGCCGGTTTCGGCGACCATCACCAGCGCCGTTATGCTGGGGACGGTGTTTTTGCCGACCGACCTTATCGGCTTTGTCATGATCATCGTGATGATGTTCCTCACGGTGTAGCTAGCGCCGCCGCCAAGACAGAAAAGGTGTTGTGCCGCATTTTCGCCAATTGATGTCCGTGTCTGGAGTTTAGCTGTCGATGCTCAAAATGCCATAAACTAGTAACGTTATGGACTTTTTCATTGCGACTCAATTGCGAGGATTTCTTTATGGCTGGTAATCACTTTAAGGGCAGCGATAGCGGCCGCCCTGCAGTTCCGCCGCGTCCGAACGGGGCTGGTAAGGCCGGCACGCCGGGCGGCGCTGGACAGGGCGGTTCCGGTAAGCGCGTGTCCCCGGGCGAGACGGCGATGTTTACCGCTCTGTACGAGCAGTCTCAAAAGGCAAAAAAGACCGGCCGTGCAAGAGGAAATGTCTTTGCGGACGGTGCAACCTCCACGTCGCAGCCGAGCGGGGCTCCTTCGGTACCCGCGAACAACGCGGGTGCTGCCAACGCCGCGAATGGCGCCGGCAACGTTAATGCCGGCAAGGCCGCCAACAATACTCCCTCTGCCGGTGGCGCGGGGCTTACGGGTAACCTTGGCACGATTTACACCGGCGCCTCCGAGACTGGCACGTTCGCCCGCCTGGATGATAGCGGTGCCGAGTTTGCGGGCTCGGGTTCCAAGGAAGATTATTACGATTTTGGTTTGAACTACGGTAGCGACGCTTCGTCGAGTTCGACCTCTGACGGTCTGGTCCGTCATCGCCATCGCAAGGGCGAGCGCAAAAAGCGTCACACCGGCGCCATTATTGCCGCTGTAGTCGCGGTGCTTCTCGTTGTGCTTGGCGCAAGCGGCTTTATGCTGCTTAACTCGGCAAAGACCGTAAAGAGCGAAGCGAAGGAGGCTGTCGAGATCGTCGGTGGCCTTAAGGACAAGGTCACGTCGGGCGATTTTTCGACGCTGCCTGACGACGCGAAGAAGATCGATGAGCTCTGTAACAGCATGAAGGCGGAGACCTCGAGCCCGCTGTGGGCGGCGGCTTCGTTTATCCCGGTGTATGGCAGCGATATCAATGCGGCCCGCACCATGATTGACGCCCTGTCCGATGTCTCGAGCAATGCGCTGGTTCCCATGGCCGACAACCTCTCGCAGGCTACGCCCGGCAAGCTGTTCCAGGACGGCATGATTAACGTGTCCGCGCTGCAGGCGGTCGCCGATTCGCTTTCCAGCAGCTCGAAGGTGTTCAAGAGCGCCAACGAGAAGGTCCAGGGCATTGGCGATACTCATATTTCCCAGGTGACCGAGCTGGTCGATAAGGCCAAGGACGGCTTTGCCACCCTCAACGGTGCGGTTGACGCGGCGGAGAAGGTCGCCCCCGTTCTTCCCCAGATGCTCGGCGCCAACGGCCAGACGCGCAACTACCTTATGTACGCCATGAACAACGTCGAGATTCGTGCCTGCGGCGGCTTTGGCGGTTCGCAGGGCCTGATTTCGGTCACCGACGGTCAGATGTCGATTGGCGAGTTTGTTCCCCGCATTGGACTCAGCGAGGATGAGGCGGTCGAGAGCGTCGACGAAGAGGATGAGGCGCTGTTCGGCAACCACAGCAACCTGTACAACTCGGGCAATACCTATTCGCCTGATTGGCCCCGCAACTCGCAGCGTGTCGCCGCGCTGTGGAAGTCCCAGTATGGACAGGACGTTGATGGCGTCGTCGGCATCGATCCGGTGTTCTTGCAGTACCTGCTGGGCCTTGTCGGTAATGTCTCGCTGCCTGATGGTACGGTCGTCGACGGTACCAACGCGGCGAAGGTTCTCATGCACGATGTGTATTGGAACTATCCGGTCGAGGAATCGGACGGCATCTTTGCGGCTGTTGCCAGCGCCGCCTTCGACAAGATTCTCGGTGGCATCGGTGACGTCGACGTTACAAAGCTTGTCGGTGCATTCGAGCGCGGTGCCGAAGAGGGCCGTCTGATTGCTTGGATGAGAAACGATGATGAGCAGAATGCCATCAAAGAGACGGGCATTGACGCTTCGCTGCCCGATCCGGATGATCCGAGTGCCGATCCCGTTGCCGGCGTTTACTTTAACAACCTGAGCTTCTCCAAGCTCGACTGGTATCTGAACGCCGACGCGCAGATCGGCCAGGGCATCAAGAACGGCGACGGCACGTGCTCGTATCGCATCACCGTTACTCTGACGAACATCATGACGCAGGAGGAGGCAGGCAAGCTGCCCGACTACGTTGCGGCGAGCGCACCCGATGCCGCGCGTGACGACGAACGCCTGAATGTCTCGTTGTTTGCCCTGACGGGCGGCAACATCAGTGACCTTACGGTTGAGGGCACACAGTTTGGTCTTGGCGCCGCTACGTGGCATGGAATCCCCTTCTATTCGGGCACCGTTGACCTGCATGCTGGCGAGACGACGACGATCACGTATACGCTGACCACGTCGGCCGAGGCGGGGGACAAGCCGCTTACGCTGCGTCAGACTCCTACATGCCAGGCGGCTCGCGACAGCGCGTCGGCGTAGGGTTTTTCTGGTAGCGCAGATAATCGAGTACCATTTTGGGGCGGACAGGCAATCTGTTCGCCCCTATTTTGTAAGGAGAGCGCATGAAGTACTTTGGCACCGACGGCTTTCGCGGTGAGGCCAACGTTGGGCTGACGGTAGAGCACGCTTATAAGATTGGCCGTTTTGTGGGCTGGTATTACGGCGCCAACCGCGAGCGCAAGGCGCGCGTCATCGTGGGCAAGGACACGCGTCGCTCGAGTTATATGTTCGAGGCGGCGCTGGTGAGCGGCCTGGTCGCGAGCGGTGCGGACGCCTATATGCTGCACGTGATCCCCACGCCGGGCGTAGCGCACCAGACCGTGGAAGGCTGCTTCGATTGCGGCATCATGATCAGCGCGAGCCACAACCCGTTTTGCGATAACGGCATTAAGCTCGTCAACAGCGACGGCTTTAAGATGGACGAGGACGTACTGGAGCTCATCGAGGACTACATCGATGGCAAGAGCGAGGTGCCGCTGGCCACGGGCAACCACATCGGTGCCACGGTGGACTACATGCAGGGCCGCAACCGCTACATTGCTTCGCTCATCGCCAGCGCGAACTTTTCGCTGCAGGGCGTCAAGATCGGCATCGATTGCGCCAACGGCTCGGCATCCTCGGTGGCCAAGCCGGTGTTCGACGCACTGGGCGCCGATGTGCGCGTGATCAATGCCGCGCCCGACGGCTTTAACATCAATGTCGACTGCGGCTCTACGCATATTGAGCGCCTGCAGCGCCACGTGGTGGAGCAGGGCCTGGATGTGGGCTTTGCCTACGATGGCGATGCCGACCGCTGCCTGGCCGTGGACGAGCGCGGCCGCGTGGTCGACGGCGACCAGATCCTGTACGTGTGCGGTGTGTACCTGAACAAGCACGGGCGTCTCTCGGGCGGTACCGTGGTGCCGACGATCGCCAGCAACTTTGGCCTGATCAAGTCGTTGGAGCTTGCCGGCCTGAGTGCCGTGACCAGCGGCGTGGGCGACCGTCACGTGTATGCCAAGATGCGCGAGGGCGGCTACAGCCTGGGCGGCGAGCAGACGGGCCATACGATCTTTGGCGATATCGAGCGCACAGGCGACGGCATTATGACCTCGCTGCGCGTGATGGAAGTGATTCGTGCCGAGCGCGAGACGCTCTCGCAGCTCACGGCTCCGTGCAAGCTGCTGCCACAGGCGCAGGTGGCCGTGCACGTGGCGGACAAGGACGCCGCGCTCGAGAATATGGGCGTGCAGAACGCCATCGCCGAGGCCGAGGTTGCGCTGGCAGGCGAGGGCCGCGTGCTCGTGCGCAAGAGCGGAACCGAGTCGGTTATCCGCGTGCTGGCCGAGGCGCCCGACCAAGCATCCGCCGATGCCGCCATGAAGCGCATCGCCAACGCGCTCGAGGCTTTATAGCTACGCGGTTTTACCAAACCGCGTAGCTGCTCGACGCTGCAAACGGCCCCAAGCGGCAATCTGACGTTCAATTTCAAGGGCGCGACCAGAAGGTCAGCGCCCTTTCATTTCACGTCACCTTGCTCGCTTGGGGCCGTTTTCGCTGACGTTGCCAAGACATTAGCGTCAACGAACTAGTCATTGGGTACCTAGTTATTGGGTGAAAAAAGGGGACGCTGCGGATTGGTTCCGCGGCGTCCCCTTTGCGTTGGCGTGTCGGTTATGCCTTACAGCTCGTAGAGCGTGGTGAACTTGTCCTGCAGGTAGCTGCAGTAGTAGCGGGCATCGAACGCCATGCCGCACGCGCCCTTGATGAGCTCCGGCGCGTCCTTGGCGCGGCCCCACTGCCAAATGTGCTCGCCCAGCCAGGCGCGGACAGGTGTCAGGTCGCCGCCCGCGCAGGCGCCGTTAAGGTCGACACCGTCGCGGCACATGGCCGGCACAAACATGGCATCGTAGGCACTGCCCAGCGCATACGTGGGGAAGTAGCCAAACGAGCCGCCGCTCCAGTGCGTATCCTGTAGGCAGCCGTGCGTGTCGTCGGGAACGGGAATGCCCAGGTACTCATCCATAAAGCGATTCCAAAGCGCGGGGATGTTCTTGGCCGTGGCCTCGCCGGCAAACAGCATGCGCTCGATCTCGTAGCGCACCATAACGTGCAGCGGATAGGTGAGCTCGTCGGCCTCGGTGCGGATCAGCGAAGGCTGCGCGATGTTCACGGCGTGGTAGAGCGTGTCCTCGTCGACGTCGCCGTAGACCTCGGGTGCGTGGCGGCGCAGCACCTCGAGCAGCGGTCCCATAAAGGCACGGCTGCGGCCCACGGTGTTCTCAAAGAAGCGGCTCTGGCTCTCGTGGATGCCCATGGAGGTGCCGCCCTCCAGGCAGGTGCGCGCATAGGCGGGATTGACGCCCAGCTCGTACATGGTGTGCCCCGCCTCGTGGATGATGCTGTAGACGTTGGAGATGCAATCGTCCTCGTAGATGTGTGTCGCGATGCGCGCGTCACCCACGGCAAAGCCCTCGCTAAACGGGTGCTCGGTAAAGGCAAGCGTGGTGTCGTCCAGGTTCAGGCCGACGAGCTTCATCAGGTCGAAGCTCATGGCGCGCTGGGCGGCCTCGGGCACGCGGGCGTGCAAAAAGTCGGCATCGGGCTGCTGACCGCGCTCGCCGATGGCGTGCACGAGCGGCACGACCGTGGCCTTGACCTCCTCGCAAAACGCGTCGAAGCTCTTGGCGGAAAGGCCGCGCTCGTACTGGTCGAGCCAAACGTCGTATGGGTCGCGCTTGGGGTCCATGAGTTCGGCCTGATGCTTAAGTTGGGCGACGATTCTATCCACATAGGGCTCAAAGCTCGCCCAGTCGTTGGCCGTCTTGGCCTTATGCCACACGGCGTCGGCCTCGCAGGTGAGCCTGGTCCAGGCCTCGGCCTCCTCGGTAGGAATAACGCTTGCCTCGCGCTGGTCGCGGCCGAGCACGCGAATCTCGTCGAGCAGCTGCGGGTCGTCTACGTGTCCGCCTGCAACCGTCTCGCGCGCTAACGAGCGTACGAGCTCAACGGACTTCTCGCTGGTCAGCAGCTTGTGATGCTCGCCGGCAAGCGTGCCCATGGCGTCGGCACGGGCGGCAGCGCCGTTGGCAGGAGCAATCGTCGCTCCATCGAACTCGGCAATCTTGAGCAGGTACTCGCGAGTCCACAGCTTGCCCTCGAGTTTGCGGAACTTTTTGACGGCCTTGTCGACTTTAGCGGCCTTGACGCCCTTGGCGGCCTTTGCCACGGCGGCCTTGGCCTTCTTATCGAGTTTCTTTCCCATACCGTATCCTTAATCTCGCAGGCCGAGCGCCGCAGGCGGGTGCGCGGCCAGTTTGCACAGCTACCTGCCTTGTACCCAGCGCGAACAAAACGGAACGCGGCGATGCGCTCGCGAAATGTGTTATCCTATAGCCCAATGCGTTGACGGAGAGGGTTTTGCCCGCCGCGTCGCCGGCAAGAGAGGGAAGGTCATGGGCTGCAAGCCTTCCTGCGGTGGCAAGGGCCAAGCGTTCACTCCCGAGCAGCGACCTCAACGGGCACGCGGCCAGTGGCAGCAAAGTCCCAGTAGGGAAGCCGTGAGCCTCGCGACAAGAGGCGCAGAGTGGGCGCGGCGGGCCAGACATCCGCCGGGTCAAACAAGGTGGTACCGCGGAATTTAACCGTCCTTGGGCAATGCACATGCCCGAGGACGGTTTTTTGTTACCGAACCGGGCCGCGCATCCGCAGCATCGGGCAGCGTCAGCCGTCCCGGAGTGCGGATGCGCGAGAGACGAAAGGGAAGACATGAGTCTGATTGATGATCTGGTCAAACTCGAGGAAGAGGCCAAGGAGCTCGTCGCAGGCGCCGACGACGCTGCCAAGCTCGAGGCCGCGCGCGTTGAGCTGCTCGGCCGCAAGGGCCGTATCACCGGCCTGATGCGCATGATGGGCAAGCTCGCCCCCGAGGATCGTCCCATGATGGGCAAACGCGCCAACGAGATGCGCCAGCTGATCGAGGGCATGCTCGACGAGCGCACCACCGAGATGAAGGCCGCCGCCCTCAAGCACGCACTCGAGCACGAGGCCGTCGACATCACGCTGCCGGGCATCCGTCCGCAGATCGGTCACCAGCACCTGATCAAGCAGATCATCGAGGAGGCCGAGGACATCTTCTGCGGCATCGGCTACACCGTCGAGTCCGGCCCCATGGTTGATACCTCCTACTACAACTTCACCGCGCTCAACGCGCCCATGGATCACCCGAGCCGCTCGGCTCGCGACACGTTCTATGTGGTCGACAACAACCCCGGCAGCGTCGCGCATCCCGAGGCTCACGCTCACGGCGAGTCCGACGTGCTGCTGCGCACCCAGACCTCGGGCGTGCAGATCCACACCATGGAGTCGCAGAAGCCGCCCATCTACATGATCTGCCCGGGCACCGTCTACCGTCCCGACACGGCCGACGCCTGCCACCTGCCGCAGTTCAACCAGATCGAGGGCCTAGTCGTCGACGAGGGCATCACCTTTGGCGATCTTAAGGGCACGCTCGACTACTTTGTTAAGTGCATGTTTGGCGAGGACCGCAAGACGCGCTACCGTCCGCACTTCTTCCCCTTCACCGAGCCTAGCTGCGAGGTGGACGTGAGCTGCCACGTCTGCGGCGGCAAGGGCTGCAACTTCTGCAAGCACAGCGGCTGGATCGAGATCCTGGGCTGCGGCATGGTCGACCCCAACGTCCTAATCAACTGCGGCATCGACCCCGAGAAGTACACCGGCTTCGCCTTTGGCATTGGTGCCGAGCGCGTCGCTGCCCTGCGCTACGACCTGCCGGACCTGCGAACGCTCATGACGGGCGATATGCGTTTCCTGAATCAGTTCTAGGCTGCGGCTTGCCCAAGCACGGCACCTCGGCGCTCATTCGTCGCTTGCGTACCAAAGTACGCGGCGCTCCTCTTTCGGGCCGATCTGCCGCACTTGGACAACCCTCGCTTTGTAAGGAATGTTCACAAAGTTGAAGTTTCCACCTGCATCTCTTCGCAGGCTTTCAGTATGAAAGGAGAGCTAGATGCGTGTTTCTTACGACTGGCTCAAGACCATGATCGATATTCCGGAGGATCCCAAGACCCTTTCGGACGAATATATCCGTACCGGCACCGAGGTCGAGGCAATCGACACCGTGGGCGAGTCCTTCGACCACGTGGTGACTGCCAAGGTGCTCACCAAGACCCCGCACCCCGATAGCGACCACATGTATGTGTGCTCGGTCGACGTGGGCGACAAGAATCTCGACGCCGACGGCAACCCCGCCCCGCTGCAGATCGTTTGCGGCGCGCAGAACTTCGAGGCTGGCGACCACATCGTCACGGCAATGATCGGCGCTGTGCTTCCCGGCGACGTCAAGATCAAGAAGAGCAAGCTTCGCGGCGTCGTGTCCATGGGCATGAACTGCTCTGCGCGCGAGCTCGGCCTGGGCGGCGACCACTCCGGCATCATGATCCTGCCCGAGGATACGCCCTGCGGCATGCCGTTTGCCGAGTACGTGGGCTCGAGCGACACCGTGCTCGACTGCGAGATCACGCCCAACCGCCCCGACTGCCTGTCCATGATCGGCATGGCCCGCGAGACCGGTGCCATCTTCGACCGCGATTTCCACGTTGAGCTGCCCGCTATCAAGGCGGAGACCGGCCGCGCGACCGACGACGAGCTTTCCGTCGAGATTGCCGACGAGGGCCTGTGCGACCGCTACGTCGCCCGCATCGTGCGCAACGTGAAGGTCGGCCCGTCGCCCGACTGGATGGTCAAGCGCCTTAACGCCCTGGGCGTGCGCCCGCACAACAATATCGTCGACATCACCAACTATGTGATGATGCTCACCGGTCAGCCGCTGCACGCCTTTGACCTGGACACCTTTGCCGAGCGCGATGGCAGGCGCCGCGTGGTGGTTCGCGCCGCCCAGCAGGACGAGAAGTTCACGACGCTCGACGGCGAGGAGCGTGTGCTCGATGCCGGCATGGGCCTCATCACCGACGGCGAGCGTCCCGTGGCGCTGGCCGGTGTCATGGGCGGCATGGATTCCGAGATCGAGGACGATACCGTCGATGTGATGGTCGAGAGCGCCTGCTTCAACGCCGGTCGCACCTCGCACACCAGCCGCGATCTGTCGCTGATCTCCGACGCCTCCATTCGCTTTGAGCGCCAGGTTGACGAGACCGGCTGCGTGGATGTTGCCAACATTGCCTGCGCGCTGATTGAGGAGATCGCCGGCGGCGAGGTCGCCCCCGGCTATGTGGACGTGTTCCCCGCGCCCAAGACCATCGACAGCATCAAGCTGCGCCTGGCCCGCGTGCACGCCATCTGCGGTGCCGACATCGAGTCCGACTTTATCGAGCGCTCGCTCACCCGCCTGGGCTGCACCGTCGAGCGCGACGGCGAAGACTTTATGGTTACCCCGCCGAGCTTCCGCCCCGACCTGCCGCGCGAGATTGACCTGATCGAGGAGGTCCTGCGCCTGTGGGGCATGGGCCGCGTGACGGCGACCATTCCGGCTGCCAAGAACCACATTGGCGGCCTGACCCGCGAGCAGAAGCTCACCCGTAAGGTCGGCGAGATCCTGCGCGCCTGCGGCCTCAACGAGACCACGACTTTCGGCTTTGCCGCCCCGGGTGACCTGGAGAAGATCGGTATGTCCACCGAGGGCCGCGGTTGCCCCGTGGTGCTCATGAACCCGCTGGTGGCCGAGCAGACCGAGATGCGTCGTTCGCTGCTGCCGGGCCTGCTGCAGTCCGTGGCCTACAACGAGGCGCACGGTACGCCCAACGTGCACCTGTACGAGGTCGGCAGCCTGTTCCACGGTCGCGAGAACGCCAGCCTGCCCAAGGAGACCAAGTCCGTGGCGGGTGTGCTCTCGGGCCAGTGGAGCGAGCGGTCCTGGAACATGAAGTACCGCAAGCTGCGCTTCTTCTTTGGCAAGGGCATTGTCGAGGAGCTGCTTGCCCAGCTGCGCATCGAGAAGGTTCGCTTCCGTCCCGTCGAGGGCGAGGGCTATGCCTTCCTGCAGCCGGGTCGTGCTGCTGAGGTTCTGTCCGGCGGCACTGTGCTGGGCTGGGTCGGCGAGATTCACCCCGAGGCGCGCGAGGCGATGGGCATCGACGAGGTCGTCGTTGCCTTTGAGCTCGATCTGGACAAGCTGATTAAGGGCGCCCGCAATCAGGAGAACTACCGCGAGTTCTCGCAGTACCCGGCTGTTGAGCACGACCTTGCTATCGTGGTCGACAACACTGTGACCTGCGAGGATCTTGAGCGTCGTATTACGAGTGCCGGCGGCAAGCTGCTCGAGGGCGTGCGTCTGTTCGATGTCTACCGCGATCCGGTCCGCATCGGCAAGGGCAAGAAATCCATGGCCTTTGCGCTTACGTATCGCTCCGACGACCACACGCTCACCAGCGAAGAGGTCGAAAAGGCGCACCAGAAGATCGTCACCAAGGTGTGCAAGGGCGTAAACGGCGAGGTCCGCGGCTAGGTCTTGCGCTGGGGTATGGGTCAGCGGTGGCTGCTGCCGAATCCTACGTGACTGCTATGGCCGGTATAAGGCGCTGCTGAGCCTGCATATATGACACGCGCATTACATAACGGCGTGCTGCTTTGTCGGCAGTGCGCCGTTTTGCTATGATAGCCCGCGGCGTGTTACGAATCTGACAATACGTAACACTGACAAGGCGATTCAAGCGGCGTTGCAATTCCGTGCGCCGATAACCGGGAGGCGTATATGCACATTCCAGATAATTATCTGTCCCCGCAGACCGATGCCGTCATGGCGGTGGCGATGGTGCCCGTTTGGGTCCATTGCATCAAAAAGGTACGCGCCACGCTCGATCGCGAGCACATGGCTTTCCTGGGCATCTGCGCTGCGTTCTCCTTCTTGCTCATGATGTTTAACGTGCCGCTGCCCGGCGGCACCACGGGTCACGCCGTCGGCGGTGCACTCATCGCGCTGCTGCTGGGCCCCGAGGCCGCGGCCATTGCGGTTTCGGTCGCACTGGCACTGCAGGCGCTGCTGTTTGGCGACGGCGGCATCCTGTCCTTTGGAGCCAACTGCTTTAACATGGCATTTGTGCTGCCGTTTGTGGCAGCCATCGTGTTCCGTGCGCTCAACGGCCGCCTGCACGACAAGAGCTGGGGCACTTCGGTTTCTGCCATCGTGAGCGGCTGGATCGGCTTGTGCGTGGCTGCCCTGTGCGCTGCCATCGAGTTCGGCATTCAGCCGATGCTCTTCACCAACGCCTCGGGTGCCCCGCTATACTGCCCCTTCCCGCTGTCTGTTTCCATTCCGGCCATGTTGATTCCGCACATGCTGGTAGCCGGTGTGGTCGAGGGCGTGGCGACTGCCGCGATCTACGGCTTTATCAAGAAGACGGCGCCGGGCGTTATCGTCGGCCCCGAAGCCGCCGATGGACAGCTTACTGCCGAGGGCGCAGCCGCCAAGAAGACCTCGCTGGTCCCCACGCTCATCCTGGTCGCCGTGCTTGTCGTGGCCACGCCGCTGGGCCTGCTGGCCACGGGTGACGCATGGGGCGAGTGGGACGCCGAGGGCGCCGCGACCGCCGTTCAGGAGGCTGGTGACGACAGTCTGCAGACTTCGGTTGGCCTCGATACTCCGACCTTTGCCGATGCCCTGCCCACGGGCGATTATCTGCAGGCCTATTCCGAGGAGCAGGGCCTTGGCTTTGCCGGTCAGGCTGCCATGTATATCCTGTCCGGCGTGATTGGCGTGGCGGTGCTCACCATCGCATTCCGCCTGATCTCGCTGACGGTTAAGGAAAGCGGTGCTCATGGCAATAGCCGAGCTGCCTAGCTGGCTTGCGGCCGAGCAGCGTTACGAGCCCGTGGGGGCTCGGCATCGCGTGATGCAAAAGAATGTCCTGCACCTGGCGAGCCTGCTTGAGCGGGTTCGCCTGGGTGGGGGCGCGCACGAGGGCGGGTCGATGGTCGACCGCGCACTTTCTTGCGTTTCGGCTCCGGTGCGCCTGGTGGGGATGTTCGTCTGCGTCCTGTGCGTGTGTCTGACACAGAGCCCGCTGTACCTCATGTTGATGGCGGCTATTGCGCTGGTGCTCGTTGCCGTGCGCCCCGTACGCGGGCTGCGCGCGACCTTTGTGCCGGCGCTTGGCGCCGCGGGGCTCGCAGTGGTTTTGGCGCTGCCTGCCCTGCTGCTGGGTGCTTCCGCTACGGGCGCCATGCTCAAGATTGCGCTCAAGACCTTCATTAATGTGTCGCTGGTGCTGGGCGTTTCGTGGACCCTCACGTGGAGCCGCATGTCGGCGGCGCTCAAGATGCTGCATCTACCCGACGAAGTTATCTTTACGTTTGATATGGCGCTCAAGCACATCGAGGTGCTGGGTCGTACGGCGCACGATCTGTGCGAATCGGTCATGCTGCGCAGCGTTGGCCGTGCGCCCGAGGGATTTTCGCGTACCGATTCGATCGCGGGTATCATGGGCATGACCTTTATCAAGGCGATGAAATGCAGCCGCGCGATGGACGAGGCTATGCTTTGCTGCGGCTTTGCCGGTGCGTATCCGGCTCCCGCGCGCGCCAGGTTTGGCTGGCGCGATGCGGCCTATGCGGCCGGCGTGGCGCTGCTGACAGTGTTGTGCGCCGTGCTGTAGGCGCTGCTGGTTCCGACTGGGGATGTAAATGGGGAAGGGCGACGTTTTGACGATCGATATGAATAGTGCGGCGGGCACGAACGGTGCGTGCGGCGCCGAGGTCGCGCCGCTCATCGAGCTGCGCGACGTGGTGTTCTCCTATGCGGGCCATACAGTCGTCGATGGCGTTTCACTGCAGGTGGACCGTGGGGAGCTCGTTGCTCTGCTCGGTCCCAACGGCTGCGGCAAGACGACAATCATGCGTCTTATCAACGGCCTTGAGCTCGCGGATGCCGGCGCATACCTGTTTGACGGGTGTATGGTCGATGCGGCATATCTCAAGGATTCCGCGACGGCCCAGCGGTTCCATCAGCGCGTGGGCTTTGTGTTCCAGAATGCCGACGCCCAGTTGTTCTGCGCTACGGTGGGTGAGGAAGTTGCTTTTGGTCCCGCGCAGATGGGGCTGCCGGCAGACGAGCTCGACCGTCGCGTGCACGATGCCATGGAACTGTTTCAAGTTGCCGACCTGGTCGATGCCTCGCCCTATCAGCTTTCGGGTGGGCAAAAGAAGCGTGTGGCGCTGGCGGCAGTCGTATCGATGAACCCCGATATCTTGGTTCTCGACGAACCTACTAATGGGCTCGACGAGGATTCATGCGACATCGTGGTCAACTTCTTGCTGGCCTACGTCGCGGCGGGTAAGACGGTCTTGATGAGCACACATCACCAGGATTTGGTGCGACGCCTGGGTGCCCGTGCAATCTATATCGATCGATATCACCATGTGGTCGAGGCGCCTTCGCCGTCGTATGGAACCGAAAGCGGTGCTACGGACTAGTTGCTGCGTAGAGCGTGCGTAGCCGCCCGCGCGGCTTTGCCGTGATGGTATAGTTATCCAGGTTTTTTATGGGGGTGGCTATGCCAAGCTGGAACATTCATATCGCTCAGACGGAGCGTTTGCTGGAGCGCACCGGTGCGCTTGCCAATAGCGTGCGCGACCGCAATGCCTTTTTGTTTGGCTGCGTGGTTCCGGATATCTTCGTGGGCTATATGGTCCCTGGCATCGCCGATCCCATCCCGTACCGCATTACGCACTTTGCCAAGCCTGAACCCATCCCTAAGCCTCGTGAGCATGAGTTCTGGGATACCTATGTGGCGCCGCTGCTTAACGGCGCACCCGCGGGCGAACCCGCCGAGGCTACCTCGATTGTCGAGGAGCGCGAGCGACTGAATCGCGTGCACTATCCCCAGCGCTACAGGGATGCCGAGCCGGTTGTCGGTCCCGGCGCTCGTGAGTTCTCGCTTGCGTCCGAGGACGTGGCGCAGTCGTTGCTCGATTTGACATTGGGTGTCTGGTCGCATCTGGTGGCCGATACCGTATGGAATACGCGCGTGAATCAGTACCTGGAGGCGCACGGCGGCAAGCCGTGCGAGGAGTTCCGCATTAAAAAGCAAGGCGACTTTGACTGGTTTGGCAAGACGCTCGGCATTGTTTCGATTCCGCGTGCGACCGATCGCCTGTATACCGCTGCGACGCGTTTTGGGCAGTATCCCATCCATAAAGAGTATGTGCTCAAGACCATCGGCGTCATGCACGAGATTGTACGCGAAAACCCCGGCGATCCCGACCATCCGCCATACCGCCTGCTGACCGAGGAGTTCTTCGACGCAACGTTTACCGAGGTGATCGAGCTGACCGAGGCGGGTTTTGCCGCCCGTGTCGAATCGCCCGATGTGCCTGCGCTGCCCCTGATTGCTAGCTGCTAGCTGGCCGGCTTGACGGTGAACAGTTCATCCCAATTGACCAACGGCTCCCGTCGCAGGGCGTCTTCGGTGGTGCGCTCGGCATCGGAGAGGCTTGCGACTGAACGCAAATCGATGAAGCGGCATATGAAGAAGGTCTTAAAAAGGGCCCGGAAGGCAATGCCTTCCGGGCCCTTTGCAATGCAAATCTGCTTGCAAGTGCGATTTAGCGCACCTGAGCGACGTAAGCGACGTTGGTCGAGGAAACCTTGTCCTCGAGCTGGACGCTCATACGGGGATCGCCGGCGGTAGCGACGGTCAAATCGCCAGTCTTGACGTAGCCGAGCTCCTTAGCGGTCTCGATCGCCTTGACGATCGTGCCGTTGACGGTGCCCTGGGTAATCTCGGCCTGGTGCGGGATAACGCCCCAGTACATGATCATCTGCTGGACGGCCCACTCGTGGCGGGAGAACGCGCAGATCGGCATGTTGGGACGGAAGTGCGAGATCAGGCGAGCGGTACGACCGGTGGTCGTCGGCACGGTGATGCACTTGGCGCCAACGGTGGTGGCCATGTTCACAGCGGACATACCCACAACGTTGTTGACGACGCGGGTGCCGTGAGCATCGGCCGGAACCTCGAGCGGAGCGTGGGCCGGGAGGTACTTCTCGGTCTCGAGAGCGATGCTGGCCTGCATCTTGACGGCCTCGACCGGGTACTTGCCGGCAGCGGACTCGCCGGAAAGCATAACGGCGTCGGTGCCGTCGTAAATGGCGTTAGCAACGTCGGCAACCTCGGCGCGCGTCGGGCGCGGGTTCTGCTGCATGGAGTCGAGCATCTGCGTAGCGGTGATAACGGGCTTGTAGGCCGCGTTGCACTTAGCGATGATCTCCTTCTGGATGTGCGGAACGAGCTCGGGCTTGATCTCGATGCCCAGGTCGCCACGGGCGACCATGATGCCGTCGGAAGCCTCGAGGATCTCGTCGAAGTTCTCGACGCCCAGGGCGCACTCGATCTTCGGGAAGATCGTCACGTGCTCGCCGCCGTTCTCGCGGCAAAGCTCGCGGATGCCGCGGACGGACTCGCCGTCACGGATGAAGGAAGCGGCGATGTAGTCGATGTTCTCGGTCAGGCCAAAGAGGATGTCCTGACGATCGCGCTCGGTGATGGCGGGCAGCGAGATGTTGACGTTGGGCATGTTGACGCCCTTGCGCTCGCCGATCAGGCCGTCGTTCTTAACGACGCAGGTCATGTCCTGGCCGTCGACGGACTCGACCTCGAGGGCAACCAGGCCGTCATCGATCAGGATGAGGGAGCCCTTCTCGACCTCGGAGGGCAGAGCCAGGTAGTCGAGGGAGATGTGCTCAGCGGTGCCGTGGAAATCCTCGGACGTGGGCTGAGCGGTGACGACGATCTTGTCGCCGGTCTTGACGGCAACCTTCTTGCCATCGACCAAAAGGCCGGTGCGGACCTCGGGGCCCTTGGTGTCGAGCAGGATGCCGACGGGCATGCCGAGCTCCTTGGAAATACGGCGGACGCGCTCGATGCGACCGTGGTGCTCGTCGTAGGAGCCGTGCGAGAAGTTAAAACGGGCGACGTTCATGCCCGCCTTGATCATCTCGCGGATGGTCTCGTCGCTATCGCAGGCGGGACCCATGGTGCATACAATCTTGGTGCGCTTGTACATTCAGACCTCCATCTGACATCGTCTTGCGCTGATAGATAAACCATAAGAAATAAAACTGAGATGATTATAACGAAATGCCGACCGAATACCCCAAAAAATCGACCGTATGCCGAATTAGAAGTTCATTTTTTGCGGAAAAACGGTATATGCAAAAACTTTACCAACCGTTCTAACCGCTGCTATCTGGGCGATATTTCAGTTTGATGATGCGCCGAAGAAAAAACGTTTTATCAATCTTGAGCATCACACTGTCTGCACCGTTGCGCCCGTGCCGTGTTTCCAGATGGAATGTTTTGGCTAGACGCGTCGCTTTGGGGTACCATAGCTCCACTATCAACTGCCGCTCAGCACGGCAGCCTTGATGAGCCCTTGCCCTTCTCCTGGGAATTATGATCGGGCATCAATCTGCTGAGTGGCCCGAATCCCAGGAGGGGACTCTATATGCAAAAGGAATACCTGTCCGCCGCGACGGAGGTGCTCAGCGACCAAGGTGTCGATGAGAACCTCGGCCTGAGCAACGACGAGGCGTCGTCGCGCCTTGCCAAGACAGGCCCTAACAAGCTCGAGGAAGCCGAGAAGACGCCGCTATGGAAGCGTTTCTTTGAGCAGATGGCCGACCCCATGGTCATCATGCTGATCGTTGCCGCCGTTATCAGCGCACTTACGGGCATGGTCAAGGGCGAGCCCGATTTTGCCGACGTCGCCATTATCATGTTCGTCGTTATCGTCAACTCGGTGCTGGGCGTGGTCCAGGAAGCCAAGAGCGAGGAGGCCCTCGAGGCCCTGCAGGAGATGAGCGCGGCGCAGTCCAAGGTGCTGCGCGACGGCAAGCTCGTGCACCTGCCGAGCGCCGAGCTCGTGCCCGGCGACGTGATCATGCTCGAGGCGGGCGACTCCGTCCCGGCCGACTGCCGCGTGCTCGAGAGCGCCACGATGAAGATCGAAGAGGCCGCACTGACCGGCGAGTCCGTGCCGGTCGAGAAGCACACCAACGTGATTGAGCTTGCCGCGGGCACTGACGACGTGCCGCTCGGCGACCGCAAGAACATGTGCTACATGGGCTCTACCGTGGTGTACGGTCGCGGTCGCGCCGTCGTGGTCGGCACCGGCATGAACACCGAGATGGGCAAGATTGCCGGCGCTCTTGCCGAGGCCAAGGAAGAGCTCACACCGTTGCAGGTGAAGCTCGCCGAGCTCAGCCGCATCCTTACCATTATGGTTATCGTCATCTGCGTCGTGATCTTTGGCGTTGACATCCTCCGACACGGCGTGGGCAACGTCCTCACCGACCCGACTGCCCTGCTCGACACCTTTATGGTTGCCGTCTCGCTCGCCGTCGCCGCCATCCCCGAGGGCCTGGTCGCCGTCGTGACCATCGTCCTTTCGCTCGGCGTGACCAAGATGGCCAAGCGTCAGGCAATCATCCGCAAGCTTTCTGCTGTCGAGACACTCGGCTGCACGCAGACCATCTGCTCGGACAAGACCGGCACGCTTACCCAGAACAAGATGACCGTCGTCAAGCACGAGCTCGCTGCGCCCAAGGAGAAGTTCTTGGCCGGCATGGCGCTGTGCTCCGATGCCCAGTGGGACGAGGAGCTGGGCGAGGCCGTGGGCGAGCCGACCGAGTGCGCACTTGTCAACGATGCCGGCAAGGCTGGTCTTACTGGTTTGACTGCCGAGCACCCGCGCGTGGGCGAGGCCCCGTTCGACTCGGGCCGCAAGATGATGTCCGTGGTCGTCGAGACCCTGGACGGCGAGTACGAGCAGTACACCAAGGGCGCGCCAGACGTGGTGATCGGCCTGTGCACCCATATCTACGAGGGCGAAAAGGTCGTCCCGCTGACCGAGGAGCGTCGCGCCGAGCTCGTGGCAGCCAACAAGGCCATGGCAGACGAGGCCCTGCGCGTGCTGGCGCTGGCGAGCCGCACCTACACCGAGGTTCCCGCCGACTGCAGCCCCGCTGCGCTTGAGCATGACCTGGTCTTCTGTGGCCTGTCCGGCATGATTGACCCGGTCCGTCCCGAGGTGGCCGACGCTATCCGCGAGGCGCACGACGCCGGTATCCGCACCGTCATGATTACGGGCGACCACATCGACACCGCCGTGGCCATCGCCAAGCAGCTGGGCATCGTCGCCGATCGCAGCCAGGCTATCACCGGTGCCGACCTCGACCGCATGAGCGACGAGGAGCTCGACGCGCACATCGAGGATTACGGCGTGTACGCCCGCGTCCAGCCCGAGCACAAGACGCGCATCGTCGAGGCCTGGAAGTCGCGCGACCAGATTGTGGCCATGACGGGCGACGGCGTCAACGATGCCCCGTCCATCAAGCGCGCCGACATCGGCGTGGGCATGGGCATCACCGGCACCGACGTTACCAAGAACGTTGCCGACATGGTGCTTGCCGACGACAACTTCGCCACCATCATCGGTGCCTGCGAAGAGGGCCGTCGCATCTACGACAACATCCGCAAGGTCATCCAGTTCTTGCTTTCGGCCAACCTTGCCGAGGTCTTCTCGGTGTTCATTGCCACGCTCATCGGCTTTACCATCTTCCAGCCGGTGCAGTTGCTGTGGGTGAACCTGGTCACCGACTGCTTCCCCGCGCTCGCGCTGGGCATGGAGGATGCCGAGGGCGACATCATGAAGCGCAAGCCGCGCAACGCCAAGGACGGTGTCTTTGCCGGACATATGGGTCTGGACTGCGTGGTCCAGGGCCTAATCATCACCGTGCTGGTGCTGGCGAGCTTCTTTGTGGGCGTGTACTTTGACATGGGCTACATCCACATCGCCGATATGATCGCCGGTAATGCCGACGAGGAAGGCGTGATGATGGCATTCATCACGCTCAACATGGTCGAGATCTTCCACTGCTTTAATATGCGCAGCCGTCGTGCGTCGCTGTTTAGCATGAAGAAGCAGAACAAGTGGCTGTGGGCTTCGGCCGCGCTGGCGCTGGTGCTGACGGTGATCGTAACCGTGCAGCCGACGCTTGCCGAGATGTTCTTTGGCCCCGTGACGCTTGAGCTTAAGGGCGTTATCGCCGCGCTGGGCTTGGCCTTCCTGATCATCCCGCTGATGGAGATCTACAAGGCGATCATGCGCGCAGTGGAGAAAGAGTAGCGCACTCGTCCGGGCCCGCCCCACGCCCTTTCTCCCTCACTGGTCCTCGCGCTTCGCGCTGTGGAATCGTTCGGGAGAAAGGGCTTCCGGGGCGGGTCCTGCGGTATCCTTGCTGGCTTTTCTCCCGCGCGGATGATAAAGGGCTGAGGGAAAGTTTGTGAGCTGGTCGGGCTTTGCCCGGCCAGCTCTATTTGATTTAAAATACCTGCTCAGTTGTGATTTATGGTGCTGGGAGGCGCTTGTGGGCAAGGCGAAGGCTAAGGCGAAGAAAAAGACGACGGGGGCGCGAGCTAAGCGCGATCGTCGTCGGAAGCTCGCGACCGAAG
The DNA here is from genome assembly GCA_048250755.1 of Collinsella sp. Taxonomy (GTDB): domain Bacteria; phylum Actinomycetota; class Coriobacteriia; order Coriobacteriales; family Coriobacteriaceae; genus Collinsella. The sequence continues at coordinate 11,996 of DBEZMF010000064.1, read as the reverse complement.
CCCCCGCGTCTGCCGAGGAGCTGCTGGCAAACGTGCCGGGACTTGACGCGCTGCAGGATGTTCCGGCGTTCGATGACCTGCCGGTCGATGAAGCTCAGCAGGCGGCATTTGACGACTTTTGCGCACATACCGAGGAGCCCGAGCAGATGCAGCTTGGCGCCGTGGTGCGCTTGGATCGCGGGTTTCCGCTGGTGGCGACTGCCGACGACACCTTCCGCGCCGAGCATGCCGTGGGGTTTGCCAAGTCGCGCGGCGAGGACGAGGTCCTGCTGCCTGCCGTGGGCGACCGTGTGGCGGTGCGCCGCGCTCCCGGGCACGATATGGGCGTGATTGAGTGCGTGCTGCCGCGCCGTACGAGCTTTGAGCGTTGGCGCGGCCGTGCCCGCGGAGAGCGTCAGGTGCTCTGCTCCAACGTGGATTGCGTGCTAATCGTGCAGGCGCTCGGTGCCGGTGAGGTGCTGCTCGACCGCGTGGCGCGCTCGCTGGTGTTGGCGCTCGACTGCGATGCCGAACCGGTGGTGGTGCTCACCAAAGCTGATCGCTGCGATGCCGAGGAGCTCGAGCGCGATCTGGACCGCGTGCGCCGCCTGGTGAGTCCGGACGTGTGCGTAATCGTGACGTCCTCTGCCGAGGGCCGCGGCCTGGACGAGGTACGCGCCTGCGTGCCCGCCGGGAGCTGTGCCATGATTTTGGGCGAATCGGGTGCCGGCAAGTCGACGCTGCTCAATGCGCTGCTGGGCCACGATGCGTTGGCGACCGGCGGTGTGCGCGAACGCGACGACCAGGGCCGTCACACTACCGTCGCGCGCGTGATGGTGGCGCTACCGGGCGACGCCGGCGTGATCGCCGATGCCCCGGGCCTACGCAGCCTACCGCTCGTGGGTCACGAGCGGGGTCTGGCGCGCGCCTTCCCCGAGATTGTCGAGGCATCGCGTGCGTGCCGGTTTGGCGATTGCACGCATACCCATGAGCCGGGTTGTGCCGTTCGCGAGGCCGAGGACGCCGGGCAGATCGACAGCCTGCGTTTGGAAACGTTCCAAAACCTGGCGTCATCCATGCGTGTGAGTGCTCAAATGCTCGATCCCGATGTCCATCTGTAATTGATTTTTCCTATGACAGCTGTCTCCCAACTGTTCGGGAGACGGCTTTTTTGCTGCGGAAAAGCCTCGAAACATGCAGTTTGCTGACGTACTGACCAAAACCTTGCTACGAGCTTGACGGGCTGGTCAGCTTTTGGTCAGCGATTGGTTTGACATCGAAAACCAAAATCGCAATTGCGCCGCTTTGCACTCTGACCGCCCAGACAATGGTGGTACGGGCATTCGCCCGGCACTGCCATGAGAGGAGCGGCCGTGAACAAGAGCAAACGCATCGCCATCAGTCTGGTCGCGGGCGTGCTCGCTGCTCTGCTCTGCATGGTTTACGGCTCGTCGATCCGCTCGCAAGCCGAACAGGTCCAGGCTGAGACCTTGGCCAAGTACGGTGGCGATCGCGTCGAGGTATGCGTCGCGGCGCGCGATATCGATGTGGGCGAGACCCTCGATGAGACCAATGTCATAACCCAGGAATGGCTGACGAGCCTGTTGCCGCGTGACGCGGCGACCGAGCTGCGCCAGGTGCGCGGCGACGTGACGACTTCGCGTATTCCCAAAAACGCCGTGATCTGCAATGTCTACACCAAGGCCGAGAGTCACAAGCTCGAGGTGCCTAAGGGCAAGGTCGCCGTTTCGGTGGCGGTCGATGCCGAGCACTCGGTCGGCGGTGCTACGGGCGTGGGCAGCTACGTGGATGTGTATGTGCAAAAAGACGGCGTAACCGATCGGTTGTGCGGCGCGTACGTGATCGATACCAGTGAAGATTCCGGTGCCACGCGCGAGGGCAAGATCGAATGGGTGACGCTGGCGGCTGACCCCGAAGACGTCAAGGAACTGCTGGGGGCATCGGGCAAGGGAACGGTCAGCTTGACGATTCCCGCCACGGCGCGCGGCAAAAAGAGCGGAGGCGACGAGTGATGAAGGCGATCTGGCTTGCGTGCTGCGCGTGCGGCGATTACGGGCTGTTGCAGCGGGAAGTCGAGGGCCGTGATACGGGTGCACAGGTGCTTCGCGTGGGTGACCTGGACGGGCTGGTTTCCATGGCGCGGGCGTTTCCGTCGCGCCGCGGGGCTGCCATCATCGCGGCGTCTCTGTTTGATACCGAAGATGTGCGCAAGACTGTTGCGCGCCTGACGGCCGAAGGCCGCGTGAGTCGCGTGGTCGTGTTGATAGAGGCACTCGATCCATCGGATATCGAGGGGCTGTTTCGCGCAGGGGCGACCGAGGTCATCGCTGCGCACAGTATATGCGGCAACGGGCGCGCGGGCGAGGGAGCGGTTGATTCCGATCGGTGCATGACGATTGAGCCCGATGCTTTTGTTGATAGGGAACCCGGGGCGCCTCGCGCTACAAGAGGCCCGCGTGTTGATGATTATGGAAAAGCGGAAGCCGAGCATGGTCGGCGCCCCCGGAACCCCCTTGTATACGATGACGCTGGAGAGCCGGCGCAGCATGCTGGCGACTCCCCGGCTGTAGATATGGGATACGTGCACGGCGTGAATCTGGCGGATGAACTCGACGAAGTTGAGGGCTTTGCCGGGTGCGGCGAGTTGTCGCTGATGCAGCATGGGCAGATTGCACAGAACGAGCCTGCCTCGCAGACCGAACAAGCTGCCATGCCGGCTTGGACGCAGCGTGTGGTTGCGGCGGGGGAGACGGGGACGCTGTCACCGACGCCCGCCCCGCCGCCTCCGATGCCGCCGGCAGACGCTGCCGCTCCGCAGCATCGAGCTCCGGTCATCTGCGCCATTTCGGGTTCGGGCGGTTGCGGCAAGTCGACGATCATTGCCACCATGGCACACACATCGTCGCTGTTGGGCTTGCGTGCCGCCGTGCTCGACCTGGACCTGATGTTTGGAAACCTTTACGACTTGTTAGGCGTCGATGCTCCGCGCGATATGGCGGCACTTATCGAGCCGTCGGCGGCGGGCGCGCTCACCGAGCCGGATATCGTAGCCACATCGATGCGCGTGGCGCCAGGCGTTACGCTCTGGGGCCCCGTCGCGGCGCCCGAGCAAGCCGAGCTCATGGCACGTCCGGTGGAGCTACTACTTGATGTTCTGCGTCGCGAATCCGACGTGGTCTTTATCGATACCTCGGTCTTTTGGGGCGACGCCGTGGCGGCTGCGGTGGCGGCGAGCGACCGTTGCCTGGTCGTTGGCGATGCTGCGGTGTCGTCCGCGACATCGGCGTCGCGCGTCATTCAACTGGCGAGTCGAGTAGGTGTGCCGCGCACGCGCATGAGCGCCGTGTTCAACCGGTTCGGTGCGCGCGGAGCAGACGAGGACGTCGCCATGCGCTTTGAGATTGCCTGTGCGTTGAGCTCCAAGATTCGTATCGCCGATGGCGGGCAGGATCTCGCCGCGCTCATGGCGTTTGGGCGCGCTGACGAGGCAGTGGGTCAGACGAGCGCTTTCGCGACCAGCGTGCGCGAGGCCACGCGCGAGATGCTCGTGGAACTGGGGTGCGCCGTCGGCCCTTGGAGCGATATGGTCGCCGACCGTGCAACGCGTACCGAACGCCCGCGTATCCGCCTTCCCTGGTCGCGCGAGGATGATCAGCGATGAGCCTGCAAACGAGGATTAAGGCTGCCGGCGCTGCAGCGGCGGCAGCGCCTGTAGATGCGGGGCGTCGCCGCGCGGTGAAACGACGCACTAAGCGCGCCGTGATGGACCGCATAGGTTACGACGAAGTGGCGCGTATCAGCGCCTATGCCGACCCGGTACTTGCCCGCTCGGAATTGCGTCCCGCGGTGGAGGCGGCGCTCAATGTTGAGGAGCCGACCGATCTCGCGGCGCCCGAGCGCGAGACCATCATCGACGAGATTTTGGATGACGTGGTGGGCTTGGGGCCGTTGCAGCCGCTTATCGAGGACGACACCGTTACCGAGATCATGATCAACGGCTGCCGCTCGGCTTTCTTTGAACGCGGCGGCGTCTTGTACCCCATCGAGCGTGCGTTTGAGGATGATGAGCAGATCCGTGTGCTTATCGACCGCATCATCTCGCCACTTGGCCGCCGTATCGACGAGCGCAGCCCCATCGTCAACGCCCGCCTCAAAACGGGCTATCGCGTCAACGCGGTGATTCCGCCTGTGGCGATTGACGGACCGATTCTCACCATCCGAAAGTTCTCGGACCGTATCTGCTCGCTGGACGAGCTTGTGGGGCTGGGGTCGCTGCCGCTTTGGTATGCGCAGCTGCTGTCGTGCGCGGTGTCGCTGCGACAGGACCTGGCGGTTGCGGGAGGCACGGGATCTGGTAAGACCACCCTGCTCAACGCGTTGTCATGCGAGATTTCCACCGGCGAGCGCATCGTGACGATCGAGGACTCTGCCGAGCTCAAGTTTGCGCATCATCCGCACGTGGTGCGCCTAGAGGCGCGCGAGGCTTCAATTGAGGGCGAGGGCGCGGTGACGATCCGCGACCTGGTGACCAATGCCCTGCGCATGCGCCCCGACCGCATCGTGGTGGGCGAGGTGCGCGGTGCCGAGTGCTGCGACATGTTGCAGGCCATGAACACGGGCCACGATGGGTCGCTCACCACACTTCATGCGGGTTCAGAACAGGAGACCGTGGTGCGTCTGACGTTGCTTGCACGTTATGGCATCGATCTGCCGAGCGAGCTCATCGAGGAGCAGATTGCCATGGCGCTCGACGGCATCGTGATGTCCGAGCGCCACGCCGATGGCAGGCGTTTCGTCTCCTCGTATTCGGGGGTGCGTCGCGCCGCGTCGGGCGGCGTAGAACTCGAGCGCTATGTGACTTTCGATGCCGCCGAGCGAACCTGGACGCTTGACCGCGAGCCGCCGTTTATCGCAGAAGGCCTGCGGTCGGGGACGCTCACACAAGAGGAGGTGGACGAATGGAGGTCGCTGTGCCCCTCGTCGTAGGGGGTTTGGCAGGGTTTTCTGTTGCGACGGCGTGCGGGGCGGAACCTCGTGTGCCGCAGGTGCCGCCGGCGGAGCTGGCGCGTCAGGCGCTCGAGACGGTGGCAGAGAAGCTGCCGCGTGAGCTGGTGGAAAACGATCTGCTGAAAAAGATCGCCCGTTCGTGGGCATCGCTGGCTCCGGCGCATCGCCTTGGCCTCGTGATCGAGGATGCTTCGGGGCGTTTGGCGTTTCTGCTGCTATCGAGCGGTGTCTGCTGCGTTTTACTAACGATGGTGTCGTTATCGCCCCTCGGATTTGCCTTGGGACTTGTTGCTCCGATTGCCGTTGGCGCCGCTCGGGATGGCTTTGAGAGCCGGCGCGAGCAACACGATGCAGAAGAGGCCATGCCCGAGGCGTTTACCGCACTTTCCATGTCGCTTGCCTCGGGACATTCGCTGGCCCAGGGCATGCGCTTTGTGGGCGCTCATGCGCAAGAGCCGGTACATACCGAGTTTTTGCGGGTAGCGGCGGCGATCGATTGCGGCATCTCGGCGACCGACGCGCTCGATGACTTGCTCGTGCGCATCGACGCCCCCGGTCTTTCGCTTGTGACCTTGGCGCTTAAGGTGTCACAGCGCACTGGCGCTCCGCTTGCCGACTTACTGTCCGAGGCGTCGAGCATGGTGGGGGAGCGCATTGAGCTCAAGCGCCGCCTGGATGTTAAGACGTCGCAGGCTCGCATGTCTGCGCATATGGTCGCGGCGATGCCGGCGGGCATGTGCGCGGTGTTGGCGCTGCTTTCGGCAGATTTTCGTCGCGGTCTTGCGACGCCTGCCGGCGCGGGCGCTGTGGTGCTGGGTCTTGCCCTCAACGCCGTTGCCCTGGTGGTTATCCGGCGCATTATGAGGGTGGAGCTATGAGCGCCCCAGTTGCAGTTGCGGCTTGCCTGTGCGCCCTGAGTGTATTTGTCGCGACGGGTTTGGATCGGGCGGATGCGCGCAAGATCGCAGGGGCCTGCAAGCGCGAGGCGGTGCTGGTCGCTGCCGCGGGTCGCTCGGTGGTCGATGCCCTGACCGCGCGAGTGAAGGGCGCGGTTGGAGCGGGCGGCCCGGCGCGAGTTTCGCTCGGCGAAGTGTCCGAGATGATCGATGTTGTGCGCTTGGGTCTTTCGGCCGGTCTTTCGTTTGATGCAGCGCTTGAGATTTTCTGCGCCAACCGCCGGTCAGTGCTGGCTCTTCGCCTTGAGCGGGCCTGCATGGCGTGGCAGGTGGGCGTGGGCACGCGTGAGGACGAGTTGTTGGTCGCCGCGCGCGACCTGGACGTGCGAGCGCTCGAGACCTTTGCCATTACGGTGGGGCAGGCACTCGCCCTGGGTGCCCCACTTGCCGAGACGCTGGCCGCTCAAAGTCGCGAGATCCGTGCGGCTCATCGCGCCGCGGTCGAGCGCGAGATCGAGCGTGCGCCCGTCAAGCTGCTGATTCCCACCGGCACGCTCATCTTGCCGGCGTTGCTTCTGTCCATATTGGGCCCGCTGCTGGGAGCAGGCGGGATGATGTAGGGAGGAATACATGAACACGATGACTGACGCTGCTGGCAAGGTCTGGAGCTGGGCTGTTTGCCAGTCAATTCGCGCTCGCCAGCATGCCGGGGAGCTACTGCAGGAGGAGAGTGCACAGGGTACCACCGAGTATGCCATCTTGGTCGGCGTGCTCGTGGTGATCGCGATTATCGCCATCGTCGCATTTAAGGGCAAGGTCCAAGATCTATGGAACGCTATCAGCGAGGGCATCAACAGCCTGTAGAGGGCGAGCGCCCCATCGGGGTGCTGCTGGTGTTTGCTTGCCTGACCGTGGCGATAGCGGCGGTGCTTTGGGGGCTTAACGCCGCGCGGCAGCAGCGTCCTGGGGCCGCCTTCGATTCGGGCTCAGATTCGGCGGTGGCGTCTCAAAAAGATGAGATGCGAGATGCGGACGATTCGGATGTCGCTGTCACGGCGCAAACCTTTCTGCGGACGCTCGACAAGCGGTCTGGCACTGCGACGGATTCGCCTGAGGACAACGCGATTGCGGTCCGGCTTGCATGGTCCGAGGACCGACCGATGACCGAGGCAGCGGCGGATATGTTACGCGCTTACCGCGAGGTGCCAACGGCCCAGCTCGCCCTGAGCGGCTATCTCGATATTAAGGGCAACGTATGGGGCGCCATCGTGCGCGATGGGCGCGGCTGGGTCGATATGGTGACGGTTGCCGCGGATGCTGGCGATGCTTCGTGTCGTCTGCGCGCCGTGCGTCTGGTCCCGCAAACAATAAGCTCAAAGGAGGGATCGTGAAATGCATGGCGTTCTGCGTGAAGAGGTTGCCCAAGCGACTGTGGAATATGCCATCGTCACGGTGGCGCTGCTATCGATCGTGCTGGCGATTGTGGGACTTTGGCGTGCTGGCACCGATGGACGCTTGGCGGCGCTGGTTGAGCGGGCGGCATCCCATGGCGTTACCTCGACGTCGGTTATCGACGCCGCTGCGGGCGCTAAGGACATCGCGTTGTATTGATATCGCGCGCGAGGACCGGGCGCAGTCTACGGTCGAGGCCGCTTTTTTGCTGCCGACGTTTCTGACGCTCATCCTTCTCGCACTGCAACCGGTGTGCCTGCTTTATACGCGCGCGGTCATGGAGTCTGCCGCCGCCGAGACCGCGCGGCTCATGACCACGACGACGGCGGAGGACGACGATCTTAAGGAGTTCACCCGCCGCCGGCTTGCCGCAGTGCCCAACGTTTCGATCTTTCATGCCGGCGGGCCGTTGTCGTGGGATGTCGAGCTTAGCCGGGCCGATGCGGGCGGCGTCTCGTCCGTGTCCGTTTCCGGCGAGGTCAAGCCGTTGCCTGTGATCGGTGCGTTTGCGCAGGCTATGGGTGGTACCGCCGAGGGCGGCTACGTTGAGCTCAAGGTCGATGTCTCGTATCAATCACGTCCCGAATGGCTGGAGGGAGATTATGATTCGTGGATTGCTGCATGGGATTAAGCGTTTCTGGTCTAGACGCGTTTTGACGCGCCGTCCGAGCTGCCATCGCAAGCGAGGCGGCTTTATGGGTCGAGCCGGTATCGACCTGTTTATCGAAGACGGTGCCTACACCACGCTTTCTTCTACCGTGGTCATCCTAGTGGTGCTCACGTTGTTGTTTTCGTCGACCGCGGCGATATGGAGCATGTCGCGTGCCGGGGATACCCAGGTGGCGGCCGATAGCGGCGCGCTGGCGGGTGCCAACGTGGTGTCGTCCTATCACACGGCTGCCACGGTGGTTGATGCGAGCATCTTGAGTCTGGGGCTAGCGGGGTTTGCCACAATCGGGACGGGCCTGGTTGCCATTCTCATCCCAGGTGCCGAACCAGTTGCCGGCAATATGGTCGACACCGGGATTGAGATCATTAAAACGCGCAACAAGTTTGCCAAAAGCGCATCGGAAGGCTTGCAGAAAATCGAGACGGCTCTGCCGTATCTGATTGCCGCGCGTGCCACGCAGGCGGTGTCGGCGCAGGATACCGATAGTGTGGCCTATACCGGTACGGCGCTTGTCGTGCCCAGGACATCCGAGTCGGACTTCGCTGCGCTCAAAGGGTCAGAGATCTCGACCGATACCATTAAAGACACATCAGATGATTTAGAGCGTGCGGCCGAGGAGCTGCGGAAGGCTTCTGAGGACACGGCGAAGGCTAAAGAGCGCGCTTGGCTGGCGGATTGTGGCGGGTCTGACAAGGGCTCGGTCAGCAGCTGTTCTTGCATGTGGGAGCGTGTGAAAAGTCTAACGGATCTCTCTGGTGCTCAAAATCCGCATTACGCTTCGAGCGTTACGTGGGAACCGCAAGTGGCGCTCGATCGCGCGAAGGCCTATTATCGCCAGCGCCTGGCAAATGAGAAACCGCTTGGCGAGGGTTCGGAAAAACAGGCAGATTCTGCTGCACGAAAGGTGTTCTTCGCTTATGCGGGCGAAGAAGTCGAGCGGGCATATATAACTGAAAAGGACGGCAAAGTTTCCGCCCGCATCCCTTTCCTTCCGCGAAATCCAGATGAGGCGCGGACGACTGAACTCTATACCGATGCGCGTTGGCCCACGAGTGAAGTAGATAAAGTTACTTATTTGCATTATGGGACTGACTGTCCAAATTACAAAAAAGGAAAGCCGGGTGGGCTGGCATCCGTCGCAGATTTTGACGGTCACGAAACGTGTAGCGAATGCCATTTCGGTGTGTCGTCTTTAGGGTACGTTGCGATTGCAACGACTTCTGTCGAAAGGGGCTTCGAGTACCACTTCGATAAGTTCAAAGAGGCTCTGGAAGACTACGTCGAATGCCGCAACAAAGAACTCGAACTTGAGCGTCAGACCGAGGATGAGGCCGACCGTGCGGGCAATGCGTTTGACCAGGCCATTAAAGCGCTTTCCGGCGAGCGCCCGCGTATCGCCCCACCTGGCCGCAACGGCGTGGTCGCCTTTGCAGTTTCGGGCGACATTACCAGCCCCGATCAACTTAACTCCTCGTTTAACGCGGCAGTCAGGCTTGGCGATCGCGGTGCTATCTCTGCCGCGGTGCTGGCGCCCGATGAGGCGACGGCGCAAAACAACGTGCTTTCGCGATTTTTCTCGACATTGAAGGAACGCTCGGGCGGCGTTGCCGGCGTGCTCGACGGCGTCATGGATGTTTGGGGACGGCTACTCGTGGGATACGGTGATATCCAAGGCTCAGCCGACGAACTTATGGACGAGATGATTAAAGGCCTAGGAGGGGGCAGCGGCGCGTTGGGCTCCATCGCATCGTGGCTCGGCGATACCGTTTCGGCGTCCGTGGCGGCGCTGGGTTTGGAACCGTGCGACTTGCGCCTGCGAAAGCCGGTGCTGACCGATTCCGCCAATATCATTAAGAGTCCGGGGTCTGACATTGCGGGTCTCTCTCAAGCGCAAGACAAACTGCGAAGTATTCCGTTGGGCGTGACCGATCCCAAGGCGCTTTGCGAGGCGTTGGAATATCAAGTCGAACGCACCATTAGCGGTACGGTGTTCACACTTGCGGAGATTCCTCTGCCCGGCGGCGGCTCCATCCCGCTCACCGTCGATGTCGCCACGCTGGTTGGCGCTCTGGGCGGTGGGTCGTAATGAGTATCCGCATGCGTCTGCGCGAGGAGCGCGCCCAAGCGACGGTGGAGATGGCAGTGGTTACGCCCGTTTTGCTGGTGCTGGCACTCATCGTGTACAACGTCATGATCTTTGCCAGCGCTGTCGCGCGCTTCGACCGCGTGGTGCCCGACATCGTGCTAGCGCATGCCGTGGCGTCGGAGGGGGAGGGCGACGAAAGCTCTGCCGATGCCTCGGCGACGGTTCAGACTCAAATTCTGAATGCCATGGAAGGCTATGACTTACAGATCGAAGTGTCGAGCGAGCAAGGCGCGAAGGCATCGGATGGTGGCCTGCTCTCCCTATCCGGTACGTTTAGGACCTACACCTGCACCATGCACTATGAGCCGTGGCCGACTTCTCTCAGCATCGCTGGCGTTCCGCTGGGGGCGCCGACAACGTTGTCGCACGAGCGTGCGGTGACGGTCGATCCATGGCGTCCGGGGGTGGTCATGTGACCGCGGTCTCGTCCTACATCGCCTACGCGCGGGCACTCAATAGGCTGGGTTGGACGCCGGCCGAGTTTGTGGCGGCGGAGTCGTTTGTCGTGCGCCTGCGCGGCATGCTGGGACGGCGTCCGGTTGCCGCCAACGGCCTGCCGCTCGTCATGGCGTTTCCACGCTGCTCTTCGGTCCATACGTGTTTTATGGCCTATCCCATCGACATCGCCTTCATCGATCGCGACGGCAATATCCTCGCGTGCTACGAAAACGTTCGTCCTTGGCGCATGTGCTCCTGCCTCGGCGCCTGGGCCGTACTAGAGCGTCCTTCAATCATTGTTTCGACTCCTGCTCTCCAACGCGTGCCGGCTTAAGATTGGCGACAGTGGACTTTCGTCATACGAAATTGGGTAAGATGGAGGAGAAGATGCATGGATGTTGAGATCCATCCCAACGCTAAAAAGCACCTGACGGAAAAGCAGGTGCTTAGCGCTTGGCTTGCGGTTACTGAGTGCATTCGTCGCGAGCCGAAGGACGAGCCGCCGAGATGGCTTGCAATTGGATGGCTCTCAGACGGACGAAGCGTGGAGCTTGTCGCGGTCGAGCTTGTCCGTGGGTGGCTTATCATTCATGCCTTGTCTCCAGTCCAGAAGAAATTTTGGCAGGAGATTGAACAGGCTCGGCAAAGGGGTCGATGATGGGCAAGACGTATACGGCCGCTAATGGTCAGGTTGTAACGGATGAAATGATTGACGCGTGGTGCGAGTCGTACGAGCGCGGAGAGTTTCCGGATGGCGAACACACCGTTGGTGGGATCGTGCATGGACGGCCCCCGCTCTCAGGTGAGGGGACGGCAACGCTGTCGGTCAAGATTCCTCTGGGAATGAAGGAGGCCATTCGTCGACGGGCGGCTGCCGAGGGGATGACGCCAAGTGAGTTTGCCCGTGCGGCTCTGAGTGAAAAACTTCTTGCTGCCGGCTGATGCCTCTGACGTGCCGATTTATAGAACCGAGGCTGTGCTCAAAAACTTTTTTAAAATTCTCGGTTGACCGGAACGCGTCCTTGGTTATACTAATCAAGCCTTGAAACAAGGCACACCTCAAATGGCTGGGTAGCTCAGTTGGTAGAGCAGAGGACTGAAAATCCTCGTGTCAGGGGTTCGATTCCCTTCCCCGCCACCTTGAATTGACTAGGACCTCTGCAAAGGGGTCCTTTTCTTTTATGCAGCCCCCACATGGAATCGAACCCCGTGAGGGCGCGGAGCTGAGTAAACGCGTAAGCGTTTGCGGCTTATAGGACAAAATGTGTGTCTACTTTAGGGGCATCGGCGCAGGTCGATGCCCCTTTTTCAGCCGTTTAAATTCCGTGGCCGCTTTTAACCGCTCGGACAGAATGTGTGTCCGGTTGCCTATCGTTGCCGCAGGTAG
>DBEZMF010000063.1:0-1201 GCA_048250755.1 Collinsella sp. | reverse complement strand
GCCTCGGACGCGGCGGCATCGGCGATCGCGCGCTTGAGGTTCCCCTTGGCCTGGGCGGCGAGGCGGGATTTCACCTTCGGCCTGCCCGCACCGACAGGGGAGGGTTCGGCGAAGTCCGCCCTGCCCCGCCCCGGAGATTTGCCCCTCGATGAGAGCGCCTCGCCCGCGCGCTCAGTCGATCCTTTCACGATCCCTGCCGAGATGGCGTCTGGCCGGTCGTCCATCCCGAGCGCACGCGCCTGCTCGCGGCTTGTCGCCTCGAGGCGTTCGGAGTCGGTCGAGTATTTCGCAACGCTCTCAGGCATCGCCGCCCTCCCGGGCCCGCGCGAACGCCTGGGCGCGCTTTATCTGGGCGATCTCCTCGGGCTTGGTGTTGAACAGGTCGTAGAGCGCGCCCTTCGGGAAGTCGTCCTTGAGGGGCACGCGCACGCCTCCCGCCACCAGAAGCCCCTCGCCTGCCTTGATGGAGTCGTCGATGTATCCCTCCTCCTGCGCCGAGAGGGCCAGCAGGTCCACCCAGCTTTTCCGATCCAGATGGCTTTGCTTGTGGAGCAGCACGAAGTCCGAGTTGAGCACCATGTTGCGGGCGTCCTCGTGCTCGAGCATGTAGGTCGAGTTCTGCGTGATGCCCGTGCAGATGAGGTTGAACTTGCGGCCCTCCGCCCAGAACTTAGAGAAGTAGCTGATGATCGCAGGGTGCCCGAAGAGGCTCTGCACCTCGTCGATGTAGAGCCAGGTGGTCACGCCGCGCTCGAAGTTCGCGTACATGCGGTTACGCACCGCCTCCAGCGCCGTGAGCATGCCGAAGACCCTCATGTTCTGCGAGAGGTCCTTGAAGTCGACGTTGGTGATGCGGTTCTCGAAGCCGACGTTGCTCTGGTGGTTGAAGAACGACAGCGCGCCCTTCACGTAGCGCTCGTAGCGCAGCGCGATGTCGCGCGCCTCGGGCTCTTCCTGGTCGAGCAGCAGCTCGTAGAAATCGCCCAGCACGGGCAGGCGGCCCTTGTCCTCGCAGCGCATGTAGGCAAGCTCCACGCAGCGGCTGATGATCGACTTGTCTGCCTCGGGCAGCCCCTCGCGCCCCTCTGCCATGGTCGCGCTCGAGAGTGCCAGTATCGCGTCGATCTTGAAGGCGAGCTGCGCCTGGTTGGCCTTGTCGGCGACGTCGGAGAGGTCGAAGGGGTTCATGAACGTGTCGGTG
>DBEZMF010000062.1:0-1083 GCA_048250755.1 Collinsella sp. | reverse complement strand
TGAACTTCTGTCATTTTTTCTCTCTGTTTTGGCAAGTGTAGTTGCCTACTACATCTGCAAATGGTTGGACGGAGAAGAATAACTGGTAGCCAGCCTTGGGATTAAGCCACCCACCCAGAACGGAATAGAAAAGCCCCGGAGTCGCAACCTCCGGGGCTTTTTGCTGTGCCACATGAGCACTTCTGTCATTTTCGCCTACTGGCATTATACCATATGCCTTTCGGCATTTCAAGTATGCCCTACTTCCACCACTTGTAAACTGTGGGCTTGCTCAATCCTGTCTCCCGTATGCAGTCTGCTTTCTTTCCGTCCGGGTGCTGACGCTGCCATTCTTCGACAATCTTCGACTTTTCTCCGCTGCCTTTTGGTCTACCATTTCCCTCTCTCCAATCCCTATCCTGTCTTTTCATACGAATATCACGAATTGCCCTTGCTTCTTCTAAGTGATCAGCCTGTTTTTGGTAATTCCTTTTATTCGCTGGCATAGGAATAGCCGATACTCTTTCCGCTTCACTTCGACTATATGTGACATAATTTTCTTGATAAAACTGCATAGCGTCCATTATATCACGCTTAGTAAAACGGTTATGCTCATCATCTGACATATCATCAAGAAACTGCAATAGGGAAAAAGCGTCCGTAAAAAGCTCATCTTCCGGAATATCGCACTTAACGGCATAGGACGCCAAAACGCAAAGGCAGCTGTATCTATGCCCTACAGAAGCTCCCTCTTTTATTTTCCGCAGCCACCAATCATATAAGTCCCTTTTGATATGCCAACGCTCACGGCGCTCCCCTTGCACAATTCGCTTTTCATACCATTCCGGGTACTTTTTGCGTGCTTCTGCAAGGCTTAAATCGCTCTTGTAGTGAAAATCTGTGACCGCCTTGCTCTTATCCATGAGATAACCGTTCAAATACTCAATTGTCACTCTTTCGCCTGTTTCAAAAGCCTTTACCGGGTATCTCTTTCCCAGTTTTGACTGCGTTCCAACCATACGGAATCCCTGAAAAATCCCCTGATACTGAACCTGCTCCCGTTCCGTGAATGTACTTGTATATCGGTTCCAGACTTTCGCAATC
>DBEZMF010000061.1:0-16944 GCA_048250755.1 Collinsella sp. | reverse complement strand
TTCGTCTTGTGGCGCTTCGAGCCGCGGGCGTCGCGGTAGTAGCACTGCACGTAGAACGTGCCGTTGTTGCCATCCTTGTACACGGGCATGTCAGTCCACCTCCGGGAAGTACAGGGCGTCGAAGACGTCGCTCCGGACGCGTCCGCGGATAACCACGCGCCCGCGCGCCTCCTGCTCGGCGTTTATCTTCCTGATCACCTCGTAGGCGCTGCCTTTCTTGATCCTCAGCAGCTCCGCGACCTCGTCGGCGTCCAGCATGTGCGGCCTCGGCGTCTTCGCCACCTTCTCGTCCATGGCTCCTCCAATCAATGGCGTACGAATACGTACGGTTTACAGATTCAGAGTAAACGTACGTATCTGTACTGTCAATAGAATTGCGTACATTTACGTACGCTGATAAGATGTGCTGATACGTAATTCCAGGAGGAGGGCGCATGTCCGTAGGCAAAAACATAAGGCGGTACCGCAAGTCGCGCGGCATGACGCAGGCTCAACTCGCCGAGGCCGTCGGCCTGACCGAGGGGGCCGTGCGCCACTACGAGAGCGGCATCCGCGCCGTCAAGCCCGAGCTGCTCGAGTCCATCTCCGCGGCGCTCGGCGTGTCCGTCAACGCCCTCAAGGACTATGGCGTCGAGACCGCGGGCGACCTCATGTCGCTGCTCGTGCGGCTCGAGGACTCGTTCGGCATCGTTCCCTCCGCCGACGGCACGGGCCTCTCCCTGAACCCCAAGGCTCCGCACGCGCCCAAAGCCGCGACGGCGATCGAGCTGTGGGCAGAGAAGCGCGCGCAGCTCGAGAACGGCGAGATCGACGCCGACGAATACGAGGACTGGAAAGCCTCGCTGTAGCGGCTCCCCGCATTTCGCAACCAGCGCAACCGAATCAGGACGCCAAGCTAGGCGGTGAGCGCCGCTCACGCCTGCGTATGTTGAGTTTTTACTCCCCATTGCATGCAAAGGCATTTTCGGCGCACCTGGGGAGTAAATGACGCGGTGGCTTACATGGCGGCACACGGCGGTACCCCGCGGCATTTCCCCTGATTACTCCCGCTTTCCTTGAGACGGTGAGATTCTTTACTCCCCATTAACGACCTGGGAAAACGCCGCACAGAGACCGTCAAAAGGCCTATTGAGTTCGATTTGAGTTTCAAAGGACCTAAAACGGCCCCTTTTCGTTCTCGGGGACAAAAATCGCGCGTCTACTCACTCGGGATAAATCCTTACTCCCATTCCTCCGAATACCGCCCCGTGCCTTGCCGTCTCGAAACACGGGGAGTAAATCGCGAAATTGCAGGTGAAAGGGAGTAAATAGCCAAAGAAAAAGCCTCCGTTCCGACGCGGGAACAGAGGCTCGATAATCGGATTTACTCACCAATGTCGCTGGCGGCTTTGCCGTGACTCTCGTACAAAACGAAACTCAGCAGCACAGTGCGGCACTCAAAAATACAGGTCAGAACCCTGTCAGACTACTCCCACTCGATGGTCGCGGGCGGCTTGGACGTGATGTCGTAGCACACGCGGTTGGCGCCGGGAACCTCGGCAACGATGCGGCCGGAGATGCGGGCCAGCACGTCGTAGGGCAGTTTGGCCCAGTCGGCGGTCATGGCATCGCTGGACTCGACGGCACGCAGGATGATCGGGCGCTGATAGGTGCGCTCGTCGCCCATAACGCCGACGGACTTAATGTCGGGCAAAACCGCAAAGTACTGCCAGCAGCTGTGCTCGGAGTTGCGCTCGCCGGTCTGCTCAAACAGACGCTGGTTGTAGGCATCGAGCTCCTCACGCACGATGGCGTCGGCGTTCTTGAGGATCTCGAGTTTCTCCTTGTCGACCGCGCCGATGATGCGGATGGCCAGACCCGGGCCCGGGAAAGGCTGACGGAACACGATGTGACCCGGCAGGCCCAGTGCCAGACCAAGCGCGCGGACCTCGTCCTTAAAGAAGTGATCGAGCGGCTCGATGAGGTCGAAGTGCACGCCCTCGGGGAACGGGATCAGATTGTGATGGCTCTTGATGGTGGCCGTCTTGCCGCCCGTCTTGCGAGCGCCGGACTCGATGATGTCGGGGTAGATGGTGCCCTGAGCCAGGTACTTGACCGGCTTGCCATCGGTCTCGAGCTGCTGCGCCACGGCGAAGAACTCTTTCCAGAACTGCGTACCGATGATGCGGCGCTTCTCCTCGGGCTCGGTCACGCCGGCCAGAAGCTCGGCATAACGGTCCTCGGCGTGGACATGAATAAAGTCGACGTCAAACTGCTTGGTGAAGACCTCCTCCACCTGCTCGGGCTCGCCCTTGCGAAGCAGACCGTGGTTGATGAACACGCAGGTCATCTGCTTGCCCACGGCGCGGGCGCCCAGCGCAGCCACGACGGAAGAGTCGACGCCACCGGACAGGGCCAGAATCACGCGGTCGTCGCCGACCTTCTCGCGGAAGTCTGCCGTCATGGTCTCGACCAGGTTGTCCATGCTCCAATTGGGCTCCAGGCCGCAGATCTCAAACAGGAAGTTGCTCAGCAGCTGCTGACCGTACTCGGAGTGCTTGACCTCAGGGTGGAACTGCGTGGTGAAAATCTTGCGCTCGACGCACTCCATGGCGGCAACCGGGCACACGTCGGTGCTGGCGGTAACGGTAAAGCCCTCGGGCACCTCGGAAACGGCGTCGCGGTGGCTCATCCACACGGCCTGCTCCATGGGCGTGGAGTTAAAGAGCTTGGCGCCGGCCGTGCGCGTGATGGTGGCGCGGCCGTACTCGCCCACCTCGGAGTGGCCGACCTTGCCGCCGAGCGTCACGGCCGTGATCTGATGGCCGTAGCAAAAGCCCAGGACGGGAAGGCCCAGGTCAAAGATGGCAGGATCGATGGACGGAGCGTCCTCGGCGTACACGGAAGCCGGACCGCCGGAAAGGATGAGCGCAGAGGCGTTCATCTCGCGAATCTCGTCGGCCGAGATGTCGCAGGGGACGATCTCGGAATACACGTTGAGGTCGCGGACGCGACGGGCAATGAGCTGACCGTACTGCGCACCAAAGTCGAGTACGAGGACCTTTGCGGAAGCCTTTTGATCCATGGTTCCCCCTCTTGTTGGCGGGGAGCCGGTGCCCACCCGCGCGAATAAACGAGAATAACTTTCATAGTGTACACGTTATATGGGGTTTCTCGTCCCTCGCAGCCATCAGCGCACGGCAAACGCACGACCTGGGCCCCTATTTGACGGCAATTGAAGTGTTACCAGACGTTACAGATGATGTAATACGCTTGAACATTGGACGCCCTGTGCCACAATACTGCCGAACGACTCCGCCTCTGCGGCGGCAAATACGATAGGAATACCAGCATGAAGCGCATCCTTCTCATCGCCACGGGCGGCACCATCGCATCGACCGAGGACGGCAACGGCCTCTCCCCCGCCCTGACCGGTGAGGAGCTCGCCCAGAGCGTCCCCGAGATCTCGGGCCTCTGCGAGCTCGACGTCGTGCAGCCCATGAACATCGACAGCACCAATATGCGCCCGAGCGACTGGATGCGTATCCGCGACGTCATCGTCAAGGGCTATGCCGACCACGACGGCTTCGTGATTCTACACGGCACCGACACCATGAGCTACACCGCGGCAGCACTTTCCTACCTGATTCAGGACAGCCCCAAGCCCATCGTGCTCACCGGCTCGCAAAAGCCCATGGGCAACCCCTTTACCGATGCCAAGCTCAATCTGTACCAAAGCCTGCTCTATGCGCTCGACGAGCACTCGCACGATGTGTCGATCGTGTTTGGCGGCGTCGCCATTGCCGGCACACGAGCCCGCAAGCAGCGCACCATGAGCTTTAACGCGTTCATTAGCGTCAACTATCCGCCCATCGCCTATATCCGCAACGACCGCATCGTGCGCAACGGGCTCCACGGCACGCATCAGGGCGAAAACCCGGTGCGTTTCTACGACAGCATCGACCCGCGCGTATTTGTACTCAAGCTTACGCCCGGCGTGAACCCGGGTATCCTGGACGCCCTTGCCGATAGCTACGACGCCGTGATTCTGGAGACCTTTGGCATTGGCGGTATCCCCGAATTTGGCGAGTCCGGCGAGTCATTCCAAGAGGCAATTTTCCGCTGGGTCGATTCGGGCCGCACCGTCGTTATGACCACGCAGGTCCCCGAAGAGGGCCTCGATCTGGGCGTTTATGAGGTCGGCCGAGCTTACGCCGATCATCCGGGTATTTTGCGCGGCGACGACATGACCACCGAGACGCTCGTGGCCAAGACCATGTGGGCACTCGGCCAGTCACGTGATGCGGACGAGATTCAGCGCCTGTTCTACAGCCAAGTCAACCACGACCGTATCCCGATGGCGTAATCCCTAAGGCAGTTCCGCTTATCGCAGCCCCAAACGACAGGTGGTCCCCCTCGGGCCGTGCAAAAAACGGAGTATTCTGCAGTTTCTCCGCCGGAGGCATAGAATCAGCCGATTGTTAGACGAACTTTTAGGGCGAAGAGGCCGTCTAGTAAATATTTATTCCACATTTTTATTAAGCGTGTGGATTAACTACTGTCAAAAAGGCAAAGCCAGCCGCTCGAGCTACCATCTACGGCTGAACAAGTGCTGAATACTCGCGATTTTGCACATCGAAACCAGGGGGACCCGCCCAAAGAGCGTCAATTAGCAGCGAGGAACGCCCTATTCAATACCCTCGAGAAGTTCTGACACCGTCATGCCGAGTGCGGGCGCGATCTTAAATAGAACCTTGAGCGTGAAATTTGCCGTCCCATCTTCGATTCGGTCGAGGTAGGGTCGGCTGATTCCTGTCGCCACACAAAAATCAACCTTGGAGATACCAAGGTCCCTGCGTGTCTCTTCGACCCGCCTGCCAAGAATCTGTTTCGCACGTTCGTCCATGCAGCCGAGTTTGAAATGGAGCCGAACATAAACGTAAACTATAGTTTACGTTTTCCCGAATACACAGGAGTTTTCTATGTCGGGTTCTTCGGTCCGCATGTACCGAGCCACGCTTCGCACAAACAGCGCGCCGCCCAAGCTCGTCGTCGTTGAAGCTGAATGCCTTTCGCCCGATGAGCGCACAGCATTTGCATTGCTATCAAGTCGCGTCGCCGCCGTTCTGGTCCCTTGCCCGGCGCGAGGTGAACTTGCCATCCGATGCCAAACGCACGGCTGCTCGCTCAATCAGGCTGCCGTAATCGCAACCAGCCAACGAGGCCTGCCGCTCCTTTTAGAAGCCGGTATCGCACTCGCCCTTCGCGGCGCCGGATACGAAAACGAGGCCGCCGCCGATGTAGTCTTTCGACCACGATCGAGCGGCGGCCTCGCAGCAGCCATTGAATATGCGTGCAGGCTCGTTGCTTAAAAGGACAAGCTAGAAACCAAAGCCAAAGCCCGTTCCGGTAATCGCCGAGTACATAAAGTAAACGTTGATCACGTTGAGGAACACACCCGTAATGCAACCGTTGCGCAGGTAGCGCTCGCACACGATGCGCGCCATGGCGGCGGAGTCGTCATTGTTCTTGGCTTGGCGTCCCGCCGTAAAGTACGTCGCCACGCTCAGCAGCAGATTGAGTACCGGCAGTGCCAGCAGCTCGTAGCTCTTACCCCAGCGCGTCACCTCGCCGGCGGCGTTAAACTTCGTTGCCACCTCGGGGCCAATGTTGGGGATAACACACGCTGCGACCACCAGCGGAATCACCGCAAGTACGAGCAGCGCAATACCCATGTAGCCAGCTTTTTTGCCATATTTGAACATATGCGTCGTCCTTACACGTTAAAGCGGAAGTGCACGACGTCGCCATCGGCCATGACATAGTCCTTGCCCTCAATACGCAACTTGCCGGCGGCCTTGGCGCCCTGCTCGCCGCCGAGCTCGATGTAGTCGTCGTAGCCAATGACCTCGGCCTTAATAAAGCCGCGCTCAAAATCGGTGTGGATGACGCCGGCGGCCTGCGGGGCGGTCGCGCCCTGACGAACCGTCCAGGCCTTGACCTCCATCTCGCCGGCCGTAAAGAACGACTGCAGGCCGAGCAGCTTGTAGGCAGCCTGAGCGAGCACGTCCAGGCCGGGCTGCTCCAGGCCCAGGCTCTCCAGGTAGTCGGCGGCGTCCTCGGGATCGAGCTCGGAAAGCTCTGCCTCGATCTTGGCGCAGATGGGCAGCGGCTTGACACCATCGATGGGCGCCAGATCGTCGTTGAGCATATCCTCGTCCACGTTGGCCACATACAGGATGGGCTTCATGGTGAGCAGGAACAGCCCCTTGGCGGCGGCACGCTCCTCGTCGGTCATCTCCATGGATGCGGCGCGCTTGCCCTCGTTGAGCCAGGCAAGCAGGCGCTTGGCAACCTCGAACTTGGGCATGAGCTCCTTGTCGCGCTTGGCCTCCTTCTCGAGCTTAGGCAGCTGCTTCTCGAGCGTGCCCATGTCGGCCAGGATGAGCTCGGTCATGATGGTGTCGGCATCGCCGGCGGGATCGACGAACTCGCCCGTGCGGCCCACCTCACGCATGACGTTGGGGTCCTTAAAGTAGCGCACGACCTCGCAGATGGCGTCGGTCTCGCGAATGTTGGCCAGGAACTGGTTGCCCAGGCCCTCGCCCTCGTTAGCGCCCTTCACCAGACCTGCGATGTCGACGAACTCGACCGTCGCCGGCACAATGCGGCCCGGGTTAACGATGTCGGCAAGCTTTTGCAAGCGGCTATCGGGCACGTCGACGATACCCACGTTGGGGTCGATCGTGGCAAACGGGTAGTTGGCGGCAAGGCCGGTCTTTTTGGTAAGCGCGGTGAACAGCGTCGACTTGCCCACGTTGGGCAGGCCCACGATACCGATGGAAAGGGACACGACAGCTCCTTTTGGTACAGGTACTTCAAACCGTATAAGTATAGCGCCGCCGCAGCATCCGGGCGAATCCGGACACCGCGGCGGCGCAAATGAAGCAGAGATAGAGCTCGCTGACTAGTCCGCGAGCTTCTCCACCTGATCGAGCATCTTGTCAAGCTTGGCCTTTGCCTCGGCCTTGGCCTTCTGGGCCTCTTCGTGGGCCTTGGCCTTCTGAGCGGCCTTTTCCTCGGCCTCGGGGTCGACAACGACCAGATTGGACGCATCGTGCTCGACCAGCTTGAGCGCATGCTCGGGGCACACCTTGACGCAGGCTCCGCAACCTAGGCAATACGTGGACTCCAACGCAAAGCGGCCGCTTCCCACCAGATCGCAGGCGAACGTGGGGCACACGTTGACGCACTCGCCGCACGACGTGCACTTGTCAAAATCGCACTCCGGCGTGCTCACCTGCATGTTCTGGGCAAGCTCGGGGTGGTTTTGCAACGTCGAGAGCACCAGCTGCCGCCCGTGCGTGAGCGAACGGCGACGCTTAGTCGTCGTGGTGCCGCACATGGTGTTGAGCGTGCGCTCCAGCTGGGTAATCTGATGGCGATGGGCCTTGAGCTTTTGCGTCACCGAGGCCAGCGCCGCCGTCGCCGGGTTGAGCTTGGTCACCGTCAGGCCCGTGGTGCGGGCAATCTTTTCCATGTACTCCTTGCGCTCGTACTCGCGGCGCTTATGGCACTTGAGGCTCTTGGGGTCGACCTCCAGGCCCATACCCGTGCCAGACCACTCTTCGGCCTTCGCAATCGCCTCGCCCAGAATGTCCTCACCGCCGGTGTTGCGGCATTTATCGCACACGCCCAACGGCAGGTACACACTCACGTTGGGATAGTCGGCCAGTACCGAGAACCAGGTCTCTGCCGTAATATCGCCCACGCAGGCAACGACGACTTCGTTTTCACGCGGCATGCGCTTAAGGGCACGCGTGCAGGTAACGTAGGCGGTCTCGTGGCTCGTAGCCACCGAGACAATGTCGTCGTAGACGTTTTTGGGTGCAAGGCGCGGAGAGATGATCGCCTCGGTCGGACAGGCAGCGGCGCACAGACCGCACTTGCGGCAGGAGTCGAGGATCTCGATGGCGTCTTCCTCGACCTCAATAGCGTTGACCGGGCACACGTCCATGCACGCGGTGCAGCCGCTCTTTTCGTTTTTGCAGGTCAGGCACGGAATGGTGTTGCCGCGCGGACGCTCCTTGTAGTCAGCAGGATTCCACTGCGGCGCCGACGGATCGAGTGCATCGGTCACGCCGCCAAGCGGGTTTTTAAGAAAATCGAAACCTTTGCTGATCTCGATAATGTCATCAAACAGATCGTGTTCCTGCGCCATGCGCGGCCCCTCCCTGAGCAGTGCAAATAAGCAAGAGATAATGATACGCTATCGGCCCACGCCTCGGGCAAATTACACGCGGAGCATCTTTGCGGCAAATAGTCCATGGCCTATCGCTGCCTCGATTGCACAAGATCAATCAAGCGCCAAGCTATGCCTCGCACATGAGCTGCACGAGCTTTTGTTTGGTCACCTTGGCCTGCTCGTTGGCCATATTACGCTCGTTTCTAAAGACCGCATTTGCAACACCCTGCAGGTCGGCATCGGAAATCGCACTGCACGGACCGTCCATCGACGCCGCCGTGGGACATACGCACAACGGCAACTCGGCATAAAACGCAACGGCCTTGGCGATATCGAGCATTTTGCCGCCACAATACCCACTACCATGTCGCAATACTCGGCCTGGGCTTCCTTAGCCATTTCGACAACGGCCCCTTCCGTACACGGACCGTCATAAATCTTAAAGAACGGCTCGCTTAGATCTTCGTCCAGAAATCCATCGACGATCTGCCTGCACAGCCGATCCTCGGTGCCCTGGTCAAACAAGACATAGGCAGCGCAGCCCAACCATGACAAATACCTGCCTTGACGCGACAGTTCGCCCGGCCCCTGAACATACCGGCCGGGACCGCCGTAAACCATAGGAAGCGCCATACGAGAATCCGCCCTTCATCAAACAACAATTGGTGCAAAGAAACCTTACCCCTTTGCACCATAGCAAAAAGGGGCAAAGCCATCTGTTGGCTTTGCCCCTTCCTTAGCTTGATTTACTCATCCATGAGATAGTAGTGGCCCAGCGCGTCGGCACCCAGGATGGCGTTTGCGACCATCTCGGGCGTCACCTCAAAGGGCATGTTGCACATGGTGTCATCGGGTGCGCAGGCGGCATCGGCAACAATCATGGCCTGCTCGCGCGTAAGCTCGGCAACGCCAAGTTCCTTCATCGTGACCGGCAGGCCAAGCTCAATGCAGAAGCCCAAGACTTCCTCGAGCTTCTCGGTCGGGGCATCCTCGAGTACCAGCTGGACGATAGTGCCGAAGGCGACCTTCTCGCCGTGATACATGCCGTGGCACTCGGGCAGCATCGTCAGACCATTGTGGATGGCATGAGCAGCGGCAAGGCCCGAGCTCTCAAAGCCAATGCCCGAAAGCAGCGTATTGGCCTCGATGATGTGCTCGACGGCAGGCGTGAGCGCGCCCTTCTCCAGCGCGACCTTGGCCTTGACGCCATCGGCCATAAGCGTCTCGTAGCAGAGCTTGGCGAGCGCCAGACCGGCCATTCCGCCCTTGCCGCCGGCGCAGGTGCCGCCGTCGGCATCGTGCGTCGCCTGAGCCTCGAAATAGGTTGCGAGCGCATCGCCCATACCGGAAACCGTCAGGCGCACCGGGCTCGCCGCGATAACCGTCGTATCCATAAGGACGATATTGGGGTTTGCCTTAAGGAAGAGGTATTTGTCGAACTGGCCGTCATCGGTATAGAGCACCGAAAGCGCCGAACACGGGGCATCGGTCGAAGCAATGGTGGGGCAAATGATAACCGGGGACTCCAGGTAATAGGCGACGGCCTTCGCGGTGTCGAGGATCTTGCCGCCACCGACGCCGACGATGATGTCGCAACCGTTGTCGCGAGCGAGCGCAACCAGGCGATCGACCTCGCCCTTGGAGCACTCACCGTTAAAGTCCTCAAACAGCAGCTCGGCCTTGGCCTCGGCAAAGCCGCCCTCGATCTTGGCACCGACGCGCTTCTTGCCCGAAGGCGTCACGATGACGAGGGCCTTAGCGCCGAGCGGCTCGACATAGGAGCCGAGCTTGGCGAGCTCGTCCGGACCCTGGATGTACTTGCTGGGGCTATTGAAAATTGCAGCCATAACTATCCCATTCTCTAAAAAAGAAAGGGGCTCCGTACGGATACGTGCGGAGCCCCTCGTTACGATAACAAGAGTCGATTAGAAATCGATGTCGGTGTCGTAGTAGCAGGCCTTGAGGATCTTCTCGAAGTCGGCAGCCTTGGTCTCACGCGGGTTCTCGGGCGTGCAGGCGTCCTGCTCGGCGTTCGCGGCGATCTCGGGCAGCTTGGCGAGGAACTCCTCCTCGGAAACCATCTGCGGGTTCTCGGCGTCGACCTTCACGCCACCATTCGCGTAATCCTTGATGGACTGCGGAATGTTGAGCTGGTCGTTGAGGTCGCGGATCTTCTGGACGAGCGCAGCGATGAGCTCCTCGTTGGTCTCGCCGGGAAGGTGCAGGATCTCCTTGGCCACGTAAGCGTAACGCTCGGCAGCACGGGGATCCTTGGAGTTCCACTGGATGACCTTGCCCAGGTACATGGCGTTAGCGGCACCGTGGATGATGTGGCCGTTCTCGAAGGCAGCACCGGTCTTGTGAGCCATGGAGTGAACGATGCCGAGCAGGCCCGAGGAGAAGGCGATACCGGCGATGCACTGAGCCTCGTGCATGTGCTGACGGGCCTCATGGTCGCCAGCATAGGACTTGGGCAGCCACTCGACGATCTCGCGGATGCCGTGCAGAGCGTTGGCGTCGGTGAACATGGAAGCGCAGGTGGAAACGTAGGCCTCCATGCAGTGGGTCAGAGCGTCCATGCCGGTGTGAGCGCACAGCTTGGCGGGCATGGTGTAGGTGAGCTCGGGGTCGACGATGGCGACATCAGGGGTGATGTTGAAGTCGGCCAGCGGGTACTTGATGCCCTTGGCATAGTCGGTAATGACGGAGAAGGCAGTGACCTCGGTAGCGGTACCGGAGGTAGAGGAGATGGCGCAGAAGTGCGCCTTCTGACGCAGCTCGGGGAAGCTGAACGGCTGGATGATGTTATCGAAGGACTCCTCGGGATACTCGTAGAAGACCCACATGGCCTTAGCGGCATCGATGGGCGAGCCGCCGCCGATGGCGATAATCCAGTCGGGCTCGAACTCGCGCATGGCCTCGGCGCCCTTCATGACCGTCTCGATGGACGGATCGGACTCGACGCCCTCGAACAGCTTGACCTCCATGCCGGCCTCTTTGAGGTCGGCCTCAACGTCCTGCAGGAACCCGCCGCGGCGCATAGAGCTGCCGCCAGAAACGATGATGGCCTTCTTGCCCTTGAGGTTCTTCACCTCGTGGCGAGCGCCCTCACCAAAGTACAGATCACGAGGATTGGTAAAACGTCCCATACTGTGCCTCCTAAACAAGCCCCTCTTAGACTTGCGTATATAACGGAGCACCCAATTGGCTCCGTTAGGACCGTTTTGCGCGTTGCCGGCGATGACAATGCGCGATGTCTAAACGTCTCAACGCTCAGACAAACATTATTCTACCGTTCTAGTTGGTCAGTTATTCACCTAAAGCCGACAATGATGAAACGTTTTTTCTATCCCTGAAGACCCTTGTGGGGCATTCATACTCCCAAGCTGGGCAAACGTTTTATCAAGGTTGACCACATATCCCGGGCAGGACGGTGCCCCTCCAAAATGCGCCCCGTTCGCCGCCAAAAATCGACCGTTTGCGGCACCGTGATACCACTCAGTCGTCCAAGGTGCCGACATTTGTGCGACATCCGTCTTCGTGGTGCAAAGGTGCATGTCCAAGTGCGGCACCCCCGGTGTGCCACATGCGGGTAAACTAGAACCTTATATAGAGACATTTGAACCCTAACCGCAGCAAAGGAGGCCCCATGGCATTCGATCCCATTCAAGAGGATTGCCATCGCCTCGTTCTTGAGGCCTTGCGCCGCGACAATATTCCGCTCACCGACGGTGCCGCCGTAGAGCGTCTGATGGAACAATTCACCCGCAACCCCGCACCGCTCATCGTGCACGACCGCGACCGCGCCGGGCATCTGATTGCCAAGGTGGTCGAGGCTGTCGACTACCGCATTCCCTTTATCCCTGACGATACCCAGGCCGAGCAAGAAGAGGCAGCTGCCGAGAACATGCTCCGCGAGGCGGCCGCACTCGATCCGGCCAACTGGGACGCTCAGCGCATGCTGACGGCCCTCACCGCCAACTCCAACGAGGAATACGTACAGTACTTGGTGTCCAAGTGCGATGAGGTCGAGCACGACTTGGCGCTCAAGATCGCCTCGGCGCAAGACCCCTACGAGCGTGAGGCCGCAGGCGACCTGACCCGCCGTCCCTACCTGCGCTGGCTTGCCGCCTTGGCATCGCGCGCCCTCATTAGCGGCCGCTACCGCATGTCGCTCGAAGCCGCAAATCGCAGCTTGGACTTTGCGCCCAACGACCCCGCTGGTGTCCGCCACACCGCGATGCTCGCCATGGCAAAGCTCGAATACCCCGCCGAGGAGCTCAAGCGCTTTCGCTCCGCTCACTCCGTGCCGTACCTCGCGAATACCCCACTGCGCCGTCGTCCCAAGGATGCGGAGCGCGACTTGGACCCATGGACGCTCATCGCGCTGATGAGCGCTGCCTGGCGCGAGCTGGACTACGAGGGCGCCGAGCACTACCTGCATATCCTTGCGCGCTCGTGTCCGCACGCGGCCGAGGCGCTCTACTTCCAAACCGAGTTTCCCGATGGCGTTTATGCCCGCGTCAACGTGGGCGCAGGCTCCACCGACGAGCTTGTCCTTGCATTGTCCGAAGCGACGCCGGTACTGCAGGAGGGCCTGGGCGCCCCCGACAACGCCAGCTTTGCTGCCTGGGTCGCTACCAACGATATCGTGCGTTCCCAAATCGATGAGCGCATACTGCGGGCGGCCGAGCAGGGTTTGCCGTTTAAGGGAGGAGACCTCTAATGGATCCGAGCGTCTACATCCCCGCCTACCTGGAGCGCACCTATCTGGCGTCGCACCCCGAACTCACCGATGCAGCACGCGAGCTTGTCCATAACGACGTGAGCGTCAACCCTCATAAGTATGCGCAGACCGAGCATGCTCAGGCACTGCTGTCCTACGCCGGTGTTCATCGCCACCTGCTCGACGAGCTCCATCGCATCGAGGATATGGGCAGCGACGAGGAGTTCGAGCAGACGCGCAATCGTCTGTTCGACGACATGCGCGATGAGCTGCTCAAGATTGTCCGCGTCGATGCGCTGGCCGTCGATGCCCAGCTGCTCGCCATCATTTTGGCGGACACGCCCGTTGACGCCTGCCTGGGCGACCTGATGAAGCTCGAGGCGACCACGACCGATTACCTGCAGCAAAGTGTGCCCGGGTTCGATATGGAGGCCCCACACTACTGGGCCAACAAAGTTTTGACGGACGGCGTGACGGCGGCAGATCTCACCGTGAACGAGCCGGCACTTATCGGGTGGCTCCACACGCTTGAGGCCATCTCGCAGCTGTGCATGGCGAGCGCCCGCTACCGTGCTGCCGCCAACTACGCCCGCCGCGTCCTTAAGGCGGAAGGCTACCCCACCCGAGCCGCAGGCACCGTGTTGCTCGCCCTCGCTCGCCTGGAAGACCAGGACGGCTTTTTTACCCTGGCTCACCAGCTCGAGGAAGAGATCGGGGCTGATGCACTCGAGAACTCCCCCTGGTACCTGCTCGCCCGCACCATCCTCTTGTTCAAAACAAACAAGATGCGCCCGGCGACACGCGCGCTGCGTGAGTTTGCCAACCGTTGCGAGGGCGGCGCGTTCTTCTTGCTGAACCCCATGTACCAGACGCCGTACCTTCCCTGCCGGCCCGAGCCGCGCGATCCCTGGGATCTTTCGCACCAGGCCGTTTGGGAAGCGGACGGTATTATCTCGGACACTCCCGACTTTGCCCCCTGGGCCAATGCCTGTGAAGACGTGTCACAGCTTGCCCAGGAATTTGCGCGCCGCTACGGTTTTTAGTGACGCACTCGACCCGACCATGTCATCTATGTTAGGAACGGTTTCATGAACCTCCGCTCATCTCTTGCCTGCACCTCGAGCGATATCGCTCGCTGGGGGCTGCGCTCCGTCCTTAAGCGCCAGGGCGGCGTACTCCCCGGCCGCATCGCCATGAAGATCGACCCCGAGTTGCTGAACGACCTCGCGGGCCTTGTCGACCGCAGCGTGGTGATCACCGGCACCAACGGCAAGACCACCACCTCCAACCTCATCGCCGACGCCGTTGCCGCCAGCGGCGCCACCGTGGTATGCAACCGCGCCGGCAACAACATGGAGCCGGGCGTGGTGGGCGCACTGCTCGAGGCGCGCAGCGGCCTCAAGCGAGCCGGCGGCAAGCGCGTGGGCGTTTTTGAATGTGATGAACTCTACACCGTACGCGTTCTGCCCAAGCTCAAGCCGACGTACTTTGTGCTGCTCAACCTGTTCCGCGACCAGCTGGATCGCTATGGCGAGATCGATCACACCCAGGAGGTCATCGCCCACGCGTTGGAGCTTTCGCCGGCAACGACGCTCATCTACAACGCCGACGACCCGCTGTGCGCCTCGATTGCCGCGCGCGTTCCCAACGCGAGTATTGCCTTTGGCATCGACGGCGCCACCAACACCGAGTCCGACCGTATTAGCGACTCGCGCTTTTGCTCGCAGTGCAACGCCCCGTTGGAGTACGACTATGTGCAGTATGGTCAACTCGGCGCCTACCATTGCCCCTCGTGCGGTTGGGCACGCCCCGCACTGGTCCGCCGCGTGACGGGCGTGGAGCTCGGCTGCGACGGCTACGACTTTGACCTGGTCTTTGGATCTGCGCCCGACGCGGCTGCCGTACACATCGCCACACGCTACAACGGTCTGTACATGGTCTATAACGTTGCCGCCGCCTTCTTTGCCGCACGCGAGTTGGGCGTGGACACGGCGTTTCTACAGCCTACGCTCGATGCCTACGTCCCCGCCGGCGGACGTATGGGCCGCTGGGAGATCGCCGGCCGTACCGTCGAGGCAAACCTGGCCAAAAATCCCGTGGGCTTCGATCGCCAGATCCAGTCCATTAAAACGGCAGGCGGCAGGCTCTGCGCCTTCTTCCTGAACGACAACGACGCCGACGGCCACGATGTCTCGTGGATCTACGACGTCGACTTCGAGCGCATCGCCGACACACCGGGTCTTGTCGCCTTTGCCGGAGGCACGCGTGCGCACGACATGCAGGTACGCCTCAAGTACGCCGGCATCGATGCCGCGATTATCTCGGACGTCGCGCAGGCAATTGGCGCCGTTGCGGATGAAGCCGCAGGCGACACTTTCTATGCCGTCGCCAACTACACGGCCTTCCCGCCGCTGGTCAAAGAACTCGATGGGCTGAAGGGTGCCGATGCAGCCACGGTTGCTGCCCGCGCTGCAACGTGTGCCGATGGCAGTGCCGTCCCCGTCGGCATCGCGCCAGTCGAGCTTTCGCGCCCGCTGCGCATCGTCTACCTGTACCCCGATGCCCTCAACCTCTACGGCGACGGCGGCAACGTTTTCGCCCTCGAGCGTCGCTGCGCCTGGCGCGGCATCCCCGTTCGCGTGGACGAGGTCCGTATGGGCGAGTCACTCGATCTCACCGATGCCGATATCGTCATGATGGGTGGCGGCTCCGACCGCGACCAGCTAGCCGTGGCACACGAGCTGCTCGCCCAAAAAGACAAGGTCGCATCCTATGTTGAGGATGGCGGCTCGCTGCTCGCCATCTGTGGCAGCTATCAGCTGCTCGGCCGTTCGTACTATATGGGCGAGGATCGCATTGAGGGTCTGGGGGTCATTGCCGCCGAAACCGTACGCGGCTCCGACCGCCTGATCGGCAACGTAGCCGTCAAAACCGACCTGGCACCTGAGCCCTTTGTGGGATTCGAGAACCATGGCGGCCGCACGCTTTTGGACGCCGATGCCACGCCGCTCGGAACGTCCGTCGTCACGGGCACCGGCAACAACGGCGACGATGGCTTTGAGGGCCTGATCTACAAGGGCGTCATCGGCACGTACCTGCATGGCCCGGCGCTGCCCATGAACCCCGAGCTCGCCGACTGGTTGATCGCCCATGCCCTCGAGCGCCGTGGCGATGCACAGGCCGCCGCCCTGCTGCCGCTCAAGCCCCTCGACGACACCTACGAGCACGCCGCCCACGACGCCGCCATGAAGCTCCTCCCCTAGCACCTCACCACCACAAAGGGGACAGGCACCTTTGTGGTGGTTTTGCCCCATCCCAGCTGTTTGTCTCAATCTGTAACATCTAGACCGTTAAAAGTCGTCTTACTGTTACAGAATGAGATGTTCGTCCCGACGCCTGCCTTTTGTCTCGATCTGTAACACATAGAGCCGATTTGCCCGCCCAGATGTTACAGATTGAGATGTTTGAAGATCGGGATGGAGAGCCAGCTCCTATGTGGTGGTTTTCCAGTTTGCCAACGATATACGCGCCGACAAAAAAGTCTGCTATACTCTTTCCCGCTGTCCCCATCGTCTAGCGGCCAAGGACGCCACCCTTTCAAGGTGGATATCGCGGGTTCGAATCCCGCTGGGGGCACCATTTGAGATGTGAAGCCCGTTACCAATTCGGTAGCGGGCTTTTTGCTACCGATATGTCGGGATTCGAACCCGACAGGGTGCGGAGCTGAGGAAACGCGCAAGCGTTTTCCAGCGCAGCACGCAAGGAGCGAAGCGACGCAGCGGAAGCGGGCGGCGCCAGCCGCACGCGGACATCCCGCTGGGGGCACCATTTGAATTTAAGAGCCCGTTACCCTCTGAACTGCCTCCCATTTCTTGGACATGAGAAATGGGAGGCTTTCTTTATGCGCGTTGATTTGAGGGTGAAGCATGATGTCGAGGCCAGGAAGGCGGCCATAGGGCTCTTCGAGCTCGGGCACGGGTATAAATCTGCCGCG
>DBEZMF010000060.1:0-14794 GCA_048250755.1 Collinsella sp. | reverse complement strand
CCGTTTCCAGCAAGTAGCCTATCTCGTATACACGAGATAGATGGCGGCCTGGGCGCACGGCGCACCCCGCCCCGGAGCCCAGAGCCCGAAGCGGAGGCGACGCCGCCGGGCGCGCGAAGCTGCCGCAAGCTCCCCGGCCCGCGCCATGCGGGGGATGCCCCGCGCCCCTGGAAAGAGCGCCGCCCGAGCCTCCACCGCATCGGGGCGGCGGAGGATGCGAAGGATGGAGAAGATGACGAAGGTCTTGAGATACGACAACGTGCTGACCGCCCGCGTGAGCGACGCGGACTTCCGCGCGGTCTGTGAGCGCGCCGACGAGGAGGGGCTCACCCGCTCCGAGTACCTGCGCTACGTCGCCCGCATGGTCGCGGACGATGCCGAGAACGCGAAGCGCGGAGGCGTGCTGCTCGACGGACTCTCAATGCGCAGGCTCTCCCGCGAGCTCGTCAGGTGGGGGCACCACTACAACCAGGGCGTGCACGCCCTCAACTCCATCAAGTTCGCGCTGGACCACGGAAGGGGCGACCTGGAGTGGGTGTCCAGCAAGCTCGACGAGTGCGCGCTTCTGCTCGCGCAGGTCGACGAGGGTCGCTGCGAGATGGCGGGCGAGCTCGCCTCGCTCGAAGGCCGTGCCATAGTGGGCGGAGACTAGCATGCCGCTGCTGAAGCCCATAGCCGGCCACACGGGATGCGCCGGCATAAAGCACTACCTCGAGAAGGGAGGGCGCGCCCTCGGGATCATGGTCATGAACTTCGCATGGCAGGAGGAGCGCGCCTTCGAGGACGTCTCGGCCGCCCCGGCCGGGTTCGACTGGGCGGACTCGATGGACGCGACGAGGCGCGCCTGCGGCAACGACACCCCGTATCGGGGCAAGCCGGCGAGGACCTTCAAGCATTTCGTCATGTCGCCCGATCCTCAAGACGGCTTGACCGCAGACCAGGTGGCGGAGCTCGCGAGCGCCTGGGCGCTCAGGCACTTCGCCGACTTCGAGGCGGCGATTGTCCTGCACGACGACAACGAGCGCAGGATCCCCCACGCCCACATCGTCGTCAACAACACCAACCTCGCCACCGAACGCAGGCTGCAGACCCCCGACCCGCTGGAGCTCAACCGCAGCCTTCAGGATCTCGCAGAGGAACGCGGATATCGCTTCATGCGCAACGACACCGTGAGGGAGGAGGACGAGGGGCAGACGCGCAAGGCGACGCCCGCGACGCTGCAGAGCGTATACATGCGGCGCGCCGAGCGGGAGATCCAGAAAGAGGGTGGCTACTCGTGGGTCGCAGACATCCGCAACCGGGTCACGGTGGCCAAGGCGCTCGCCCGCAACGAGGACGAGTTCATGGCCGTGCTCGAGGCGCTCGAAGTGGATGTTTCGCAGAACTCGGAGAAGTCGTGGCGACGTGACTGGATCTACTCGCTTTCAGACCACCCCACCTGGCGCATCGGAGGCGAGAAGCTGGGGCTCTCCTTCGGCCAGGAGGCGCTCAGGCGGCGCTTCGACAGGATCGCCGCCTGGCACCCAGCCCCGGCGGCATCCCGACGGATACTCTCCGAAGCCGAAAGCGCCATCGAGCTGAACGACCTGTCGGAGCTGGAACGTCTCGCCGGCGCGATAGAGGCGTTCATGTCCGCGAACGCGCACAGCCTGGCAGACCTCGACAGGAGGATCGAAAGGCTCGAAGGCCGCGCCGACGGCGATTCCGCCGAACGGGCGGAAGCGCTGCGCGAGGTGCGCGCATACGCGGCGGCGAACAGGCTCCTGCCCGAAACCGCGCAGACAAGGCGGCAAAGGCAGCCGCAGGGCGAGGAAGCGCCCGTCAGGCGCGGCGACGCGAAACCGCGTAGCCGCGAGACGCAGGCACAGCAGGAACGGCGGCGAGAAAGGAGGGAGCTCCGATGAGGGTGGAGGTCGCCTACCGCGGGCGCATCGAGGCGTTCGACACCGACCGTTTCACCGAGGCGCAGCCGTTCTCGGGCAAGAGCATGCTCGCCGATCTTACGCTCGACTACGCAGACGTCGAGAAGAAGGGCCTCTGGCTCACGGCGCACTGCTACGCCGCGAACGAGGCCTACCGGACAGACGGCGGAGAGGCCCCCGAGGCGAGGCGCGAGAAGGGCTGGAGGTTCCAGCTCGCCACCCCGAGAGAGGCCGCCGGAATCGAGAGCGTCACCCTGGACGGCTCGACGGTGCTCGCGAGGCTCTTCGGCGAGCTCGTGGACGTCGCCAGGGTAGATCGCGCTTGCGCCCTCTTCGTTGGGCCCGGAGGGTCGCTCGCCAGCCGCATCGTGAGGCTGAGCGGCTACCTGGCGAACGACGACGAGAGGCTGGCGGCAAGCCAGGCGCTCATGGCGGAGGCGGTCGGCGTCACTCCGCTTACACTCGAAAGGGCGGTCGAGGCCGAAGCGGCACAGGAGGTGCCAGCAGACGACATGGAAGACGATTGGATGGAAGGATTCGGAAATGATTAAAGCGGTGTTCAGGGGAATCGGGGCGTTCGTCCGCTGGATGTTCAAGGCGGTGTTCCGGTTCATGTAGGCAAGGCGCACCTTCCAATCGCCGTTTCACGCGCAATTGCATGCGAAAAGAAGGATAATTGAGAAACGGCGCGCATTCCGTCCCTCGAGACCGATCCCTATCCAAGCACGAAAGATCGAAGCTATGAACGAAATCGCAGAAGATAATAAAAGAAAGCCCAAGCTCACCGTCGAGGAGCAGATAGAGCACCTGAAGTCCAAGGGCGTGACCTTCGAGCTGTGCGACGAGGGAGAGGCCTCTCGCATCCTCTCCGAGCAGGACCACTACTTCCGCCTCGCGGCGTACCGCGTGCTCTTTCCCAAACGGGTGGGCGGCAAGCACGACGGCGAGTATGCCGGGCTCGACTTCGGGCAACTGGTCGACCTCGCGGGGATAGACCAGGAACTGCGCAGGTTCCTGCTGCCGCTCACACTCGACGTGGAGAACGCCGCCAAGACAAAACTCGTCGAGAAAATAACCGACAATCGCAACGAGGACGGCTACTCCGTCCTCGCCGACTACCTCACGCACCTCAACCACGCCGAGCGCAACAGGCGCGAAGGCGAGATCTCGCGCTTGGAGAACGACGCCTACCTCGGACCGCTCGTCGAGCGCTATCCGCTAGACGAGATGCCGGCATGGGTGTTCCTGGAGCTGTCGTCGTTCGGCGCGTTTGCCAGCTTCTACCTCTTCTGCGCAAACCGATGGGGCGATACGGAAATGAGAGATGACCATTACCTTCTCAGGCGAGCGAATTCGCTCAGGAACGCCGCTGCCCATTCGAGCGCCGTCATCAACGGCTTGGGTATCTCCTCGGCCACGTCGACGAGATACCCCGCATCGGTCGCGAAAGCGCTCGGCGACGCAGGTGTCTCGAAGCGCCTGAGACGATCCAAGATGCGCAATCCGCGAGTGCTCCAGACGACGGTGCTCGCCTATGCCTGCAACCGTTTCGTCACCCGAGAAAGGCAGGCGAGAGCATACGACGGATTCCTGGCATTTAGGCAACGTGCAGAGGAGAACTCGGATTGGTACAGGGGGAACACGACTATCATCTCGGCATACGACTTTCTGTCAAAGGTCTTCCAGGCATGGCTGAGCCAACGGTGATACTGGTAAATCCTATATGCTCGATTTGACAAACGGGCCGCAATCACGATAATTATAGCCAGACAGAAACCTTCGGGTTTGCGGGGCGGGATCGCGAAAGCGTTTCTGCCCTATTTTTTTGGGGTATGTAAATATACTGGTTGAGTTCGTTAAATCAGTGGTTGGTGATATCACTTACCAGATTTGTTGAACAATTGGTTGGCCATTAACCCAAATGAGGGACCTAGGTTGTAAAATACATGGTTGGGAATGTATTTTACGCAGAGAGGTCCGACCATGGCCGATAAGACCGCGTTCGACTACGTTAATGAGATATGGAGCATCGCGAACTACGTGCGCGACGTCATCCGCCCCGCCGACTACAACAAGCTCATCCTTCCCTTCGCTGTGCTGAGGCGCTTCGAGTGCGCCCTCGAGCCTACGCGGGCGGCCGTGAGCAGACAGGCCGCCAAGGGAGTCTGGGACGACGACGACCCGAAGTACTGCGCCCTCTCCGGCCACTGCTTCTACAACGTCACGAGCTTCACGCTCTCCAACCTCGGGGCGACGAAGACCTGTGACGCCCTCATGGCCTACATCAACGGCTTCTCCGTGAACGCCCGCGAGGTCCTGCAGCGCTTCGAGATGCGCCAGACCTGCGAGAAGCTTGATGAGAAGGGCATGCTCTACGAGGTGTGCACACGCTTCTCGGGCTTCGACCTCGGGCCCGAGACGGTCTCCGACCGCATGATGACCGACATCTACGAGCACCTCATCCAGCGATACGGCGAGGAGATCTCGCAGGACGCCGAGGACTTCATGACGCCGAAGGACGTGGCGAGGCTCGCCACGGCGCTCCTGTTCGCGAACGAGGACACGCTCCTCAACGCCGACAACGGCGACATCCGCACGCTCTACGACGGCAGCTGCGGCACCTGCGGCTTCATCTGCGACGCGCTCGACCAGCTCGACGAGTGGCACGACAAGGGGCACTTCAAGAGCCCAACCAAGATTGTCCCCTACGGCCAGGAGCTCGAGGACGCGACCTGGGCCATGGGCAAGGCCGCGCTCATGCTGCGCAATATCGCCGGGGGCTCGGGAGACGTGCTCGACCAGATGACCGACCTGTCGGCCGGCATCATGCTCGGCGACACCCTCGACGACGACAGGTTCGAGGGACGCACCTTCAACTACCAGCTCACGAACCGCCCTACGGCAAGGAGTGGAAGAAGGAGAAGGACGCCGTCCTCGAGGAGATGGGCCGTGGGTTCGATGGCAGGTTCGGCGCCGGCAAGCCCGACATCGACGACGGCAGCATGCTCTTCATGCAGAACGTCGCGGCGAAGATGGCCCCTCCCAAGGAGGGCGGCGGGAAGGCCGCCATCGTGCTCTCGGGCTCCCCGCTGTTCAACGGGGATGCCGGCAGCGGGCCATCGGGCATCCGCCGCTGGCTGTTCAGCGAGGACCTCGTCGACTGCATCGTGAAGCTGCCGACCGAGATCTTCTACCGCACGGGCATCGCAACCTACATCTGGGTGCTCAACAACCACAAGCCGGAGAACCGCAAGGGGTACGTGCAGCTCATCGACGCCTCGGAGGAGAAGACCGCCCTGCGCAAGAGCCAAGGGAACAAGCGCTACGAGATCGGCGAGGACCAGGCCGCGTGGATCGTGCGCACCTACGTAGACGGGCACGACCACGGCAGGTCGGTCATCGTCCCGGTCGAGAACTTCATGTACCGCAAGGTGACCACGCAGCGCCCGCTGCGCGTTGTCATTGAGCCCTCGGTCGATGGGCTGGATGCCCTCTTTACCCTCAGCAAGCCCATGGAGAAGCTGTCGGACGCGAGCCGCGCCGCCATTCGCTCCTGGGTTGAGAAGAACGAGGGCGCCTCGCTCACATACAGCGAGGTCCTGGCTGCGACCGAGAAGCTTCACAAAGCGATCGAAAAGCCCAAGCCACAGAAGGCCGCCCTCGCCGACGCCCTCGTCAAGGTCTTCGGACGTCGAGACCCGTCCGCGACTCCCGCAATCGATGCGAAGGGCAATCCGGTGTTCGACCCCGA
Source organism: Collinsella sp. (assembly GCA_048250755.1). Taxonomy (GTDB): domain Bacteria; phylum Actinomycetota; class Coriobacteriia; order Coriobacteriales; family Coriobacteriaceae; genus Collinsella. The sequence continues at coordinate 9,121 of DBEZMF010000060.1, read as the reverse complement.
GCTCAAGGACACGGAGAACGTTCCAATCGGCATGGAAATCAACGACTACATGGCGACCGAGGTGCTGCCCTACGCTCCCGACGCCGTGGTGGACGAGTCCGTAAAGGACGAGCCGAAGTACGACGCCAAGAGCGGGCTCACGGCCAACCCGCTCGGCGACGGCGGGGTTGGCGTCGTCGGAACGACCATCTCGTTCAACAGGTATTTCTACAAGTACGAGAAGCCTCGCGACCCGCAAGTCATCGCTAAGGAGATCCTCGAGCTCGAGGACGGCCTCGGCGAGCTCATGAGGGGGTTCCTGGCATGAGGGAGACGAAGGACAGTGGCGTTGACTGGATCGGCGAGGTGCCGGTCAACTGGGAAATCGTTCCGATAAAGGCGGATGTTTCAATTGGACATGGCTCCGACCCCACAACGCCTGGTGATATTCCGGTTTGGGGCAGCGGGGGCGAACCCTTTAAAACCTGTGGCGAGCATAAGAATGGGCCAGCGGTGCTTCTTGGACGAAAGGGAACATTAGATTGCCCCCAACTTGTTACCGGGCTCTACTGGAACGTCGATACAGCTTTTGATGCGAAAATCACAAGTAAAAAGCTCTCACTGAAGTTCTTCTACTATGCTGCAACCTGTGTTGACATTAAGCCATATATGACCAACACGGCTAAGCCGAGTATGACTCAATTTGACTGGGACAATTCGAGAATCCCCCGCCCTCCACTTGCGGAGCAGCGACGAATCATCTCATACCTCGATGAGCGCTGCGCGGCCATCGACGAGGATGTCGCGAAGCGTCGCGATGTCATCGGGAAGCTCAAGGAATACAAGAAGTCACTCATTGCGCATGCCGTGACGAAGGGCCTCGACCCGAACACAGAGATGAAGGACAGCGGAGTCGACTGGATCGGCGAGGTGCCGGCGAATTGGCGTCTAACGAAAATCGGACAGGTCTATGACCTGCGCAACACGAAAGTCAGCGATTGCGATTACGAGCCATTGTCCGTAACCATGCAAGGCATCGTTCCTCAACTTGATAGCGCTGCCAAGACCGATGCGCATGACGATAGGAAGTTGGTTATGGAGGGAGACTTCGTAATCAACAGCAGGTCAGATAGACGTGGATCATGCGGAATAGCAAGACAAGATGGCTCCGTATCCCTTATCAATACGGTACTTATCCCCCGAGAACATATGGAGCCACGCTTCTATGACTGGTTGTTTCACACGACCCTATTTGCTGATGAGTTTTATAAGAACGGTCACGGAATAGTAGACGACCTTTGGACCACAAAATGGGCAGAGATGAAGGGCATCACCATAGTTGAACCCCCATTTGAAACGCAAATAACCGTCGCGAACTACCTCGACGAGCGCTGCGCGGCCATCGACGAGGCAATCGCCCGCCAGGAGCAGCTCATCGAGAAGCTCGGCGAGTACCGCAAGTCCGTCATCCACCACGCCGTGACCGGCAAAATCGACTGTATGGAGGCCTAACCATGACAAAGGTCGATATGCATATCCCAGGCAAATCCGATCTCGACGTCAGTTTCGACGGCAGCCGGAAGATCCATCAGGAGGCGCCGTTCGAGCGCTACATATCTCGCAAGGTCGCAGGGCTGGAGCATTCGGGCTGGGCCCTCTCACCTGACGATACGGGGTTCGACCCGAACGACGCACTCGTGTTCGACGACTTCGTCGCCTGGCTCGAGGCCACCGCGCCGGAGAAGCTCGACAAGATGCGCCGAGAGAAGGGCGCCCGCTGGGCCGACCAGCTGAAGCGCGCCCTGGTGAAGAGTCTCGAGAGGAACGGCACCGTCCTCACGCTGCGCAAGGGCTTCCAGATGGCGGGCTATCAGACCATCGAGTGCATGGCGGGCTACCCGGACGACGAGCGCGTGCCCGGGGCGAGGGAGCGCTACGACGCCAACATCCTGCGCTTCATGCACCAGGTCCACTACCAGACCGCCGGGAGCAAGTCTCTCGACTTCGTCCTGTTCGTCAACGGCATCCCCGTCGCCACCGGCGAGGTCAAGACCGAGCTCACCCAGACCGTGCGTGACGCCATCGACGAGTACGCCGACGAGCGTAAGCCGGTGGAGCCCGACGGCGGCAGGAAGAACCCGCTGCTCATGTACAAGAGGGGCGCCGTGGTCCACTTCGCCGTCTCCGAGGACGAGGTCTGGATGTGCACGAACCTCGGCCCCTTCCCGAGCAAGTCGGCGAGGCCCCGCTTCCTCCCGTTCAACCTGGGACGCGACGGCGGGGCGGGCAACCCGGACGCGCCGGAGGGCGAGTACAGGACCCACTACCTCTGGGACACCATCCTCCAGCGCGACAACTGGCTGTCCATCTTCGACCGCTTCGTCTTCGAGGAGGTCGAGGACAGGCAGGACGCGAGCGGCCGGTGGCGCAGACAGGCGACCCAGATCTTCCCCCGCTACCACCAGTTCGACGCCGAGAGGAAGGTCCTGGCCGACGCGCGCGAGCACGGGGCGGGGCGCCGCTACCTCATCGAGCACTCGGCCGGCTCCGGCAAGACCGAGACCATCTCATGGGCTGCGCACGACCTCGCGAGGCTCCGCCGCGCGGACGGCGAGAAGATGTTCTCGAGCGTCGTGGTGGTCACCGACAGGCTGTCGCTCGACCAGAACACAAAGAAGACCATCTCCCAGCTCTCCAAGGTGACGGGACAGGTCGTCATGATCGGCCGCGACGAGAGGGGCAACGCCGTCTCGGACGGCTCAAAGAGCTCCCAGCTCGTCGAGGCCCTGCGCCAGAAGAGGGAGATCGTCGTGGTCACCATCCAGACGTTCCTCTACGCCTGGCCGGACATCGCGGTGCTGCCCGAGCTCGACGGCGCCGGCTTCGCGGTGATCGTCGACGAGGCGCACAGCTCCCAGGAGGGCAGCTCGGCGGCGTCCCTCAAGACCGCCTTCAACGCGGCGGCGGACAAGCTGAAGTTCGAGAGGATGCTCGACTTCGACGACGACTCGGGCGACGACGGGTCGGTCATGGACGCCTACTTCGCCCAGATGCAGGCGAGCAACCTCATGCCGCCGAACGTCTCCTTCCTCGCGTTCACCGCGACCCCCAAGGCCGAGACCAAGACCCTCTTCGGCACGCCGACGGGCGAGGAGGACGAGGACGGCAACCCGGTCATGGGCAGCTTCCACCTCTACCCGATGCGGCAGGCGATCGAGGAGGGCTACATCATCGACCCGCTCTCGGGATACGTGCCCTTGAAGACCCTCACGAGAATCGAGGACGAGTCCGAGGACGCCGACGGGAGACTCGTCGACGAGCGCCGCGCCAGGAGGAAGATCGCCAAGTGGCGCTCGCTCCACCCGACGAACGTCATGGAGAAGGCCAAGTGGATCATCGACCACTTCGTCGACAACGTGGCGCCGCTCCTGAACGGCGAGGCCAAGGCCATGATCGTCACCTCCGGGCGTCCCGAGGTCGTGCGCTACAAGTACGCGATAGAGGCGTACCTCCGCGCCCGCCCGGACCTCGACCCCGCCAAGGTCGAGCCGAGGCTGCGCTTCAAGGTGCCCGGCGAGCCGCTCGTCGCCTTCTCCCAGAAGGTCCTGGGCGACAGGTGCGTCCTGCCCGAGGACGAGTACCTCGAGGACAACCCGTTCGCCCTCATCGAGCGCGGATACGAGTACACCGAGGCCAACATGAACCCGACCGGGCAGGGCCCGGTCGAGAGGGCGTTCGACCGCCCCGAGAGCAGGCTGCTCATCGTGGCCAACAAGTTCCAGACCGGGTTCGACCAGAAGAAGCTAGTCGCCCTCTACGTCGACAAGCCGCTCGGCAACGCCATCGAGATCGTGCAGACCTACTCGCGCGTCAACAGGACGTGCTCCGGCAAGGACAGGGTCTTCGTCGTCGACTTCGTGAACGACCCCGAGACGGTTCTCGCCGCCTTCAAGACCTACGACAAGGGCGCGACGATGAGCGCGGCCCAGGACCCGAACGTCGTCTACGACCTGAAGGACGCCCTCGACGCGGCCGACGTGTTCGCGACGCGAGACGTCGAGGGGTTCAAGGAGGCGCTCTACAGGTCCAAGGGCCTCGCAGCCGGCGGGGAGAGCGATGCCTACAGGACCGCCCTCTACTCCGCCGTCTCCGGGCCCGCCGAGATCTTCCGCGAGAGGTTCGCGGCGGCCAGGGACTCCTACGAGACTTGGCTGGAGTGCGCCAACCGGGCGGAGGCGGCCGGCGAGGCCGAGGAGGCGGAGAGGGCCAAGAGGAGCGCGGACGAGGCGGCGGGACGCGTCGCGGAGCTGATGACCTTCAGGAAGAAGCTCTCCAAGTACTGCTCCGCCTACACGTTCCTGTCCCAGGCGCTCGACTTCGGCGACCCCGACCTCGAGGTGTTCTACAGCTTCGCAAAGCTGCTCGGCCACAGGATCGCGGGCACCTCGCTCGACGACGTCGACGTGCGCGGCCTCGTGCTCCGGGACTTCCGCATATCGGCCCAGAAGGTCCCCGAGGGGGTCGAGGGCGGCGAGCTCATGCCGATGGGCGCGGGCGGCTCAGGCGCCGCTCCCAAGCGCGACACCATGGCGAGGATCGTGGAGAGGCTGAACCGCACGTGGGGCGACGAGGGCGACCCCCTCGTGAAGGCCCGAGCCGTCAATGCGGTCTCCGACGCCGTGGCGGCAGACCCCGTGACCAACACGCAGATCACGAACACGAGCAACACGAAGGAGGCTGTCCTCGCGGACGGGCGCCTGCGCAACATCGTCATCAGGGCCCTCATGTCGATGATGAGCAACGAGCTGGGAGACCTCGCCGAGCAGGCGCTCGACGACCCGCAGGCGATCGAGCCCCTGGCCGACCAGGTGTACGACCTCATCTCGCAGGGGAAGCGCTACGACATCGCCGAGCTCGCCTCCTACCTCTCGAAGGGGGAATAGATGGGCGCGGCGGGCTACGTCGAGGAGCTGCTCGGCGTCCGGGGCTGCGAGCTCATCGGCAGTGCGACCAAGGTCGATTGCGGCAGGAGGCTCCAGCAGTTCGACCTGAGATACCGCGGGCCCGTCCCCGCATCGTGCCCCGAGTGCGGCGGGACGCTGCACAGCCACGGCGCGAGGACCGTCGGCGTTGTGTCGACGCCACACTTGGGCATCCCGACGAGGCTCGAGATAGGGTTCCCGCGGATGCGATGCCCGGAGTGCGGCTACGTGTGGCGCCCGGCGATAGGCGGGGTCGACGCGGGTCACCGAATGACGGAGGCGGCATACGCCGACATCGCCCAGCGCTCACTCAGGCTCACCTTCCGCGAGGTCGCCGAGGAGTACCCGCTCTCGCACGTCACCGTGAAGAACGTCTTCGAGGACTACGTCCGCGAGAACGCCTCGAGGCTTCGCTTCAAGGTGCCGGCGTTCCTGGGCATAGACGAGAAGAACCTCAAGAGGGTCGGCATGGTGACCGTGATCACCGACCTCGAGCACAGGACGGTCTTCGACATGGTGCCCGGCAGGACGCAGTCCGACCTCGACGCCTATTTCTCCTCGTTGGAGGGCCTCGAGCGCGTACGATGGGTCTCGAGCGACATGTACCGGCCGTTCTGGAGGAGCATAGCCAAGTACACCCCGAACGCGACATGGGTCATCGACCACTTCCATGTCGTGAGGGGAGCCAACGAGGCCTTAGACGCGGTCCGCAAGGGCCTCCAGGGAGCCCTCGACAGGAAGGGCCGCCTTGAGCTAAAGAAGGGCCTCGCCTACGCCCTCAGGAAGCGGACACGCGACCTCAGCCCCTACGAGGCGTCGGCCCTAAGGGCGCTACGGGAAGACCCCTCCTACTCGACGCTGATGACCGCGTACGACCTCAAGGAGGACTTCTTCGGCATTTACGACGACCATCCGTCCTCACGCGAGGAGGCTGAGGCGGCGTTCGACGCCTGGATTCGGGAAATTCCCGATGGCAGGGAGTTCGATCCGTTCAGAGCCCTTGCTCGGACCGTCCAGAACCACCGCGAGTTCATCTTCAACTACTGGGAATGCCCCAGCCGCATCTCGAACGGCTACACCGAGTGCGCGAACCGGCTCATCAACGAAACGGACATGAGAGGGCGCGGATACTCGTTCGAGACGCTTCGGGCAAGGACCCTCTACCGCAGGCAGAACCTCGACCGCATCATCGCGAGCAACGGGCTCACGATCGGCCCTCGCATCGATGCTCCCGGCCCGCTCTTCGTGACCGAGCCCGACCGCGAGGACGAGGCCGTGGACGAGTTCATAGACCCGAGGTCGGGAGTGAAGGTCGACGCAACGACTGGGGAGGTCCATTAATGGGGAGCATATTCACCGAGCATGTATTTCCTAGATACGTGGGGCGTCAAGTGATGAAGCCCCAGATGAACGGCTTTAACGACCCCACCCTGAGGGATTTCTCCCTGCTCGACTCATCCGTCTTGATGAAGGAAAAACTCAAGGGCGAGATGTTCGAGGAGGAGTTCATCCGCTCGTTCCTCAACGCCGCGAAGGAACTGGCGGCCGCCGGAAGAAGGGCCATCGACCGACCTGGGATGTACGTGATGCTGAAGCACTCCTATGCGATCCCGGTCCTGTTCCTCACGAGACACTGCATGGAACTAGCTATCAAGAGGGTGATTAGGAAGTGCGGAGTCGAGCCCAAGAGAGAGCACAGCCTCACGAAGCTGTGGAGCTCACTGCTCTCGAGGTTCCCAGGGCAGAGGTGCCGTGAGGACAACAGGGCCATCAAAAATATGGGCGCATTCGTAGAGGCCGTAGCCGACATCGACGACAACGGCATCAGTCTTCGCTATCCGCAGGACAGTTCAGGAAGGCTCACGCAGGATAGGCCGCTCTTCGTGAATGACGAGGAAGTCGCCTCATATCTAGAGAAGTTCGTAGAGCAACTAGAGCTGATTGACTTCGACATGATACATAGAGACGTTAAATAAGTGGTTGGATTATTGCAGCTCCAGCTGTTAGAAAGATGGTTGGATGAGTTGATTTAGACTCAACAGCAACCAACCAGAGATTTACCAATTTCCAACCACTTGTTTTACATACCCTTTTTTTGCCGAAAGCAGCCTAGGGTTCCCGCTTGCCCTCGGCGAGCATTTCCTCACGTTCGCTCATGGCGCCCACCCGAATGCAGGCGTACCCCACGATCGCGCACGCCATCATCGCCATGCCGATGAAGAAGCATATGGTCGATTGCATCACACCACCTCCTCCCGCGCATACACTATCGTCCTCTCGTGCCCGTTCCACCTGCCGTAGCTGCAGGTGCAGAACGCCTTGACGCTATCCGCCTCAACGTCGACGTCGAGCACGACGTCCGCTTCGGCCAGCAGCCTCTCGAGCCAAAAGCCGAGCTCTCCGTCGTCGGCGAACTCCAGGCGCTTGTGCTCAGCGTTCGAATCCACGACGTCCGCCGCGATGACGTTCAGGCGAATGTCCCTCTCGGGTGTCTGCAGGAGAATCTCCTGATGCTCCTGCGCGAACCCCCTGTCCGAGTAGTTCGCGAATGCCGAGAACATGCTGCCGTCGTTCATGTGGTGGCCGAACATGAGAGCGAGCGGGCTGTCGATTCCCCGCCCCGCGCAGCCGGCGTCGAGGTAGGGGCATCCGTAGGGGTTCCAGCAGCGGTAGACGTCGTGGTCGAGGTAGAAGGTCGGATCGTCGGCGCTCGCCTGTACCACCGGATAGTCAATATCAGTCCCCGGGACGCTCACCCACGCCACGATGTCGGGGTTCACCGACAGCCAGAATTCCCAGTCGACCGTCGGGGCGCCATCGGATGCCGCATCGCTTCCCGAAGCATCTGCCGAGATAGGAGAGGGGTCTACATCTGCCGCCCTGTCATGGATGCTGAAGAGCCACAACCCCAACGCCGCAGCACCGACCAGCGCTGTCACCGCCACCATGATTGCAAATCGCTGCTTGATATTTGTGCTCACTTGAACCTCCAGGAAGACGGGCGGGGAGGCTCATCGCCGCCCCGCCCTCTTCGATCGACCGGGACCCGGCTACTTCTCGGGACCCTCGTCAGTGGATCCCTCGCCAACTGATGCGTTTCGACGGATGCGGCCGCGAAGCGCGTATGCGCCCGCAGCGCCGCCGCAGAGGATCAAGGCGCTGATCAGAACCCATACGGGAAGCAGGTCGCCTCCCGTCTTGTCGTAGGGGGTGCCGAGAGTCTCGGGGTTGTCGACGACCACGGTCTGCCCCTCGTCCTCGAGGTCCTGATGTACCGCGATGACGTTCCCGTTCACGTCGAGCACCTCCTCGAACGCCACGAGGGAGGCGCCCTCCTCGAGCTGGGAAGCATCGAACTCGAAGGTGATCTCTACGGTTCCCTCAGAACTTTCCGCCACGAACTCCGCGGTTGAGGTCACCGGATTGCCTTCCGAGTCCTCAAGGGGCATGCCAGTCGCCTTGTCCATGATGGTGCCGTGGGCAGTATAGGTTTCTCCTGCGACGAGCCCCTTGTACTCGACGGTATCCACGACGGTGACCGTCCCGTTCTCGACCATGTGGTCGCCGTCGGCGGCGTCGACGAGCGTGGTGCCGATCTCGACGACCGTGACGGACTGGCCCTCGTCCTCGATATCCTCGTGCACCGCGAGGACGGTGCCTTCGGCGTCGAGCAGCTTCTCGAACACCACCAGGCGGTGACCGCCGAGGCCGGAGGAATCGAATGAGAGCTCTACCGTCTGGGTACCCTCGGCAGCTTCGGGCGTGAACTCGACGGTCGCGGCCACGTCAGTCGCGAGAAGCCCCTCGCCGCTTTTCAGCGGCTCGCCCGTCTCGGCATCCATCAGCGTCGCCTCGAGCGTATAAGAGCCTCCAGGGGTCAGACCCTCGAAGGCCACCTCGTCAGCGATGATGACCTCGGAGCCCGTCACGAGCTTGTCGCCGTCGGCGGCGTCGGCCGCCGTGGTGCCGATGTCGACGAAATGGACCGTCTGGCCCTCGTCCTCGATATCTGCGTGGACTGCTACCTCGATGCTATCCTTCACGAGGCTCTCGAAGGCCACGACGTCCTCGCCCGCGAGCAGGCTCGCGTCGAAGGTGAACTCGATGTCCACCGACCCGTTCGTGTTGTTCGCCGTGAACTCCTTGGTGGCGGTCACGGG